>DATBGH010000006.1:0-154644 GCA_036558085.1 Hyphomicrobiaceae bacterium | reverse complement strand
TCCTCGATAACCACGTCTTGCCCCATTGCCACTTCCCCCTGCAGGGCCTTGGCGCACTTGCGGGCGTCCTTGAGCGAGAGGGTGCCGTCGATGGTGAACCGGCGGGAGATACCGGCGTGCCGGTACTGCAGGCAGTAGGAGGCATGACCAGCGGGGTGGATCTGCCAGCCGAAGCCGCGCATCCCGAGATCCCAAAAGATCGTGCGGCTAGTCGGCGGTTTCTCCCTCGTCTCGTCAATAAAGGTCTGCGTCAGCGCCTCGCGCGGCATGGGCCCTCCTCGCCGGGTAAGCACGGGGTAAGCAAACCGCAACGATAGGAGGTGAAATGAGGCGAAGCAATGAGAAGGGGAAAACAGTAGTGCAATCAGATTGTTATATAGGCTTGCCGAAGCAAGCTGATACAACTTGAAGCCGCGCGAATGCGGGTGGACCTACCTTCTAAGCAGAGGGTCGCAGGTTCGAATCCTGCCGGGATCGCCAAGGAAATCAATAGCTTATCAGTCATACGCCGAGACCCGAAAAAGACGTGTGCACACACGATGCACACAAAAAAAGTCATCGCTTGCCCCAGCCCTTCTGCTAGTGCAAAAGGGTGCGCGCGTATTTCGGTTGCGTCGGCGTATTTTCCTCCTCAAGCCCGCCGGCAGCCATGGCGCTCCCCAGCCCTCAAACAGCTTTTTGGATACGGGTGCCAACACGGGCGGCCGTGTGTGAATGATGACGGGAAACCTTGTCCTATGCGCCCCCGGCCAGAGCCCACAACCAAGCGCCTACGACCACGCCGCGCAGCTTCTGGCCTGGCTAGACGAGAGGCACCCAAGCGCCGGTCGCCTGGCACGATCTCGAGCACGTGCATTATCGACAGTTGCTGGTGGAAACTGAGTGGTCGCCATACCCTTGGAAGAGGGTTGCGAGCCACCTCAGAAAGCTGACCTGGCGGCGTCGGCGAATTGGCCGGCGGGATCCGTGTAGGCACGGCCCGTCCCCCGTCGAATATAATCAGAGGACCGCGCAAGAGACGCTAGCAACTATCGGTTCGCCCTTGCCTTAATTCAGCCGGGCGCTGGCCAGAGGCCAAGGAGCTGGAAGGAAAGGTTAGCATGAGCACGGCCTGCATTGGGGAAAGATAGAGATCCACAGACGGAAGCCAAAAAGCGGGGTGTGAAGTTCGGCCAAAAAGACCAGCCACCAGCGCATTACGGCTATGGGGATGGTGGCAAAGGGGCAACGGGTGCAAGAAGTGGCGGACCCGTTCGGGGTACACAAGTCAACGATTTCCAGGTTGCATTGAGTGCTGAAACGGGGCGCATCTGCAACCGGGCCGGCAACTGTATGCAGGGGGTATTGAGGGAGCGAAGGTTCAATGGCCAAGGCACGGCTTGATAACTTCTACAAGCAATCACAACAACGAGAAACGGAGACTGAATTTGAACGCCAATCGAGAATCGCAGCGACGTGTTGTGCCGCCACACTCTTACTCCCGGTTGTGGCGGGTCTGCTTGTTACTGGACTTGAGCGATCAGGAAACGCGGCATTTGCTTTGCTGCCGTTAGTGCCTGTTCCGATTACGATCATTTATTGGATTAAAAACACAATCAAAGCTTTGCACTCGATAGACCTTAGTTTTTGGAAAATGGAAACGACTTGGGCGCCTTGGGTCGGATTCGCCTGCTCTTTCATCTTCATCATGGCAACAAGCTCGATCCTCGATAGTCCACACACGCCCTCAGGTATTAAGGTGCTGCTCTTTTTGTTCGTTCCAGTGTGTTGCGTGATCTACATGGGGTTCGCCAACTCTAAGCGCATGAACGGAGAGCTTGCATTCAGTCTGACGGTGCTCCAGCTGCTTGCCCCCGTCGTGGCTTTTGTGGTCTTGGGCCTCTTGACCAACAATGGCGGCAAACGCACAACCCGTCGTCCTGGTAGCTGAGACACAAGGGCAAGCGTTGTGGGGTGTCTGGGGCTTCCTGGGCCTCGTTTTCGTTTTTGGGACGGGGATGGTAGCCGGGCCGGTGCCGGAATGTGTGAAAACTCGTCTCAAACGTCTTCTGCGAAACGTTCAACTTTCACTTCTTCATTTTTAGAAATCGAACTTGAGGATGTATTCGCCGGGGGTCTTTTTCCTTCGGTGAGTTCTGCAACTCCCTTCTCACCAACTTGATCCTTGGTATGATCGAGAAGTTTGCTATTCAGGCCTGCCTCTGATCTCGCCAAGAGGACCAATGGAAAATAAGTGTCATAATAATCTCGGCACTCTCGTTCGGCACTTGGGTATTTGATAATGGCGCCATGGACGGTAAGGTCTCTTTCATTCGCCTATTGCTTCCCCCAAACCCTGTTGACCCCAAAGCCACAGACATTGGGGCGGACCAGGGAGCGGCTTACAGCGGGAGCAGGGTCGGGGGGATACCGAAACGGGAATGGTTAGCCGCTGGTGGGGCTTCCTTGAGCTTCCTGGCGCTCCTATGACCATCTAGGCATATGCTCGACAGGTTTGGGCCGGGGCAGGATGGGCGCTAGGGGTTGGAGGGCGGACGCTCATGCTTCGTTTAGTCCCCATGATGGTCATTTCACTAGCCATTGCTATAGTCGGCTTCGTCCAACCTGCATTCGGCTTCGTCCAACCTGCGCTCTTTCCGTGGCGGGATCATTCGCTTGGCCTCACTGTTGTTATGATCTTTGTTCTCCTATGGATCAGCGTTTTGCTCATAGCCTTGATCTTTCATGGCAGGCGGGGTCTTTGGCTCCTCATTGGGACACCATTGGCTTTATTTTGGCCTGTGATGTTCGGAAATTTGATTTTGATGTGCTATCTGACGATGGACTGCATGTAAATGACGCTCGATGCTCCTAGAGCTTGCTGGTCAGCACGACAATCGCCATGAAATCGATATGGCTGCACCTACTTGCTAGCGCTGCCTCCATACTGGCCTTTTTTGCATTGATGTCTTACTTCCAACTCTTTGGCAGCAACAATGCGATTTTCTGATCCGGTTTATATGACAAAGCTCTCTCTTGCGTATGCATGCATACCCCTTGCCTTTTATCACGGTTTGTCCGCTCTTGTTGGCCGAAAGATCGCTGCAATTCTCGCATCCGTAATGGTCGCTTTTCTCGCAATTGCGTTTCTGCTCGGGCTCGGCGCCATGAAGAGGCTTATATTCCAGGGGAATGTGTAGGGTTAGCGAGGAGGGTGGGCCGCTGGCCTTCAATTGGGGCGATCCTGGGTGGCCGTTTCGTTTTGGAGTGGGGGTGCGCACGGTTTGGCTATCGAAGCTTCCCGACGGCAAGGCTTTATGCAAAGCCACATAAGCATCAGACTTCGATGGTGGGGCTAGCTTTTCACGCCGTTGAAGTTCTCGCATGGCCTGTGCTCCCAAAGCGTCCTGGCGATGCGACCCTCGTCGCACGGCGCCCGCGCTGTCCGCCTTCCGGACTGTGGAACAACAAAAAAGCTAGTGGTCGAACCGGATTGACAGACGGCCAATCACAGCGACCTGTTGTGGGTCGAGCGTGATCAGGCCCGCGTCGAAGGACTTGCTGTCGTACTTGGTCCAGACGCCCTCGATCCCCAGCTCAAGGCATGGAGGGAGCAGGATGGCTATGCCAGCTCCAAAATCGACGCCTGTTAGGCCGGTCGAGCCTTTGGCCGACAACACCGGCGAGGACCATTCGAGGTCGGTGTGGCGCCAACCAACGAGCCCATAGGCCTTCGCTCTACCCCAGTCGTAGCCGAGCCGGCCGCCGAACCCGTAGGAGTCGGAAAGGTTTGCGCTGGCGAGAGTGATGGTGGAGCCGCTCAGGCTCGACTTGGTGGATTGCCAGTCGTAAAGGCCGTAGGCGCCAAAGAAGACCTTCTCTATTAGGATGTAGTCGAGGCCGGTATGCAGGCCGCCGATCGCGCCATGCGAACCAATGCCGTCGAACGATCCAACACCGACGAGGCCAACTTCCGTGTTGGCGATAGTCACACCGGTGTGGCCGCCGAAATAGACTGACAATCCGTGGGGAGCCATTTGACGCCAGTAACCGTCGGAATCAAAATATCCGTCCGATCTCGTCTTGTAACCGTCATCCGCAAAAGCCACTCCTGCGCAGACAAGCATGCCTGCGAGCGCAGTCACCAACTTATACATTGATCCCGCCCCATTACGCTTACGCTACAAAAACTAAATGTTGCCGAGTTTGCGACAGTCACGCCAGCAGCAACCCTGCGCATCAGAGCGTGAACAACAGGACCGCCCACATGCCAAACATCTTGGCGATCTGCCAAACGAGCCAGAGGCTGAGCACGACGACCGCGGCGCAGCCTAGGGCGCCGAGAGCGTACAGCGTGGCGGTCATTGCGGTGGTCATGTTGCCTCCTCATCCGGCACGTAGCAGATGCAGCCGCCGCCGGGCAGCGCGGCGCTCTTCACTTCGGCCGCAGAGCATCAGCAGCACGGCCGCCGGAGCGATCGTGCCGCCGGACCAGATGCGCGAAGCTTTGCGTGTTGGTGGCTCAAGCAGATCAGCTCGCTCGCCATCTGCTCGATGTGGCGTAGCTGGCGGCGCGTACTCCGCGCCGTAAAGAGGACGGCCGGGCCATCCTCGAAGTGAGCGAGGTGCTGAGCCATTTCGATTTGCACCTTGCGTACCTTTGCCAGGTGCTTGGGCTCGATCGAGTGGGTCTGCTCCCACTGCTCTTGCCCCAACGAAACAATTTGCCAGGCTGCCCTGATCGTCTGTTCGCCCGTAAAACGCATTGATAGAACCCAGTCGTCGAAATATTGCTGATCAACGATTTCATCTAATTGCGTGGCGGCGGCGAAGCCGTCCACGGGTCCCACTTTAGCTCCGCGTACCGCGAAACAATGTAGCGACTGAGCAACAGTCGGAGGAAAACTGACAAATTGCCTACAAAGCGAATTAGGGAATTATCAGGATCGCGGTGTCGCTGCTCGATGGCGCCGACCTCCCACTTGCAGAGCGGATCAGCACATCAGCAAAGGCGGAGACCCCCCGTACAAAAACCCCTCAACTCAATGCCCCCAGATCTCGTCGGAAATCGAGTATTTCCAGAAGCGAACTGCCGATGGGTGACTTCGCTCATGAGAGTGGAGTTTGGAGCGATGATCCGCACTGCCTTAGCGCAAGCAGTGTCGTTCAGGAGCCGTACTCAAAATCACCAACAAGCTCCTGGCGCACGAGCCAAGGGTTCTGCTCGCCTTTGGTTTCCCGAGCTACAATGGACTTCAAGGCCGCAAAGAGCTCACTCACTTGGATTGCGTCGGTTGCATTGCATATTTGAAGCGGTCCTTCTGCGCTCACCAAGGCGGAGTTCGAGACCAACCGTGAGGAGGGGGAGGGGCTCATCAAAATTGGCGCACGCGTCATAGAGCATGTCGCGCGCATCCAAATTCACTCACACCGATCCACCGGACGGATCGGCCGAGCGCGGGCATCGAGACGCGTGCAAGATCCGTCAATGTCGTGCATAGCTACGGCTAAATACCGATACGCTTCCCGATCCCAGAACATTTGGTCAACATGTAAGAACGGTATCGTATAGAGATCAAGCTGCTATCCTGCGGGGACTTCGTTAGCTACATGCTGCTATATGTCTTATTCGCACTCAATGTGTTCCTGGCTTGGGGTGGGTTCATCTATGCCAATACCGCGGTGGCCTTAGCTTTCCGAGTGGTCTTCGGATTGGCGTATGCATTTGCGCCCTTCTTGCTAGCCCTACTTTCGGCGTGGCTTCTTACAAAAAGACCAACAACCATCAAAGCCTTCCTAACCAATCTTGAAATAACGTGGAGCTTCACGCTGGTCCTCGCTGGCCTTGCTTTAGTGATATCGCTGGAAGTATGACGCCTACGGACGGGGTCGATCCTTTGTTCAAATCAGTATCCCATCACGCGTCCTCCACCACGTCGATACCGTCATCATCGAAGGCAAGAGCTTCCGCACCAGATCCGAGAGATCGCCGAGTAAGCCAATGTCAGCAAACGCCGGATAGAACAGGAGCAGCAGCTCGCCGTCTCAGACGAAGCCGCCGCCTACATCGCCGGCGACTAATGCAGCTCGCGCTCGACTTCGAAAACACCCACTACGCCCAAATCCGTCGCGATCACCAAGCCCCGCCCCGACCGCGGATCTGCAGGCATCGCGTGCAGATGCCATAAAGGCCGGCCGGCAAAAATCATTAGGACGTTGTCCGGGAACCTTAGAATGGTGTCGGCAATCCGTTTACGATCCGCACTCCCCAATTCCGGGGATGCACCTACCCACAGGCCTGATGTAACCAGCGCCGGGCTCCTTGAATGCACTAACCCCGCAATAGGAGCCCGGGGGGCCAGTGCTCGTGGCCCAATTTGAGCGTTGGCCCCTCATCAATTTGCTCTTGTCTTGTTCTTCGTTCCGTCGCACACCGAACTCGCGGGGAGACGGTCTGACGATTAACCAATCATCCGATCAAAGAGGAAATGGGGCGTGCCGACGCACGTCGGGCTCCCGCAGGGAGATTGGTGTCGGGGACGGGGATGTCTCCTGCATAGCCGCCCCCGAACGCTGGGAGCCGACGCAAGCCCGCCAAGACGTGCGCCAGCTCCAGATCCTAAACACCGGTCTCAGGGAGTTTAAGACTTTCGATTAACGCTTATCGCATAGGGACCGTTCCCCCAAACTGGGGATGCCTGCATCCCTCTCTCTGGTGCTAAGCCCCCAACCCGACCATTGGGGATCATACGTACCGGGGCAAGGAGCGTTCCAGGCACCCCACCCACGAGCCCTCTCGAGACCGGTGCTCACTCCCACATCCTTGAGCGCCGGTCCTGCTAGTTTTGGTCAATTGGTCACCCTTCCTCCGTCTTGCTCCTTTTGACTTTCACCGGGGCCTGCTCCGACAACCCGGAACATGAACTCTTGGCCACTTCTTCATGAAGGATACGGACAGCAGCGACGAACGTGCCAGGTTCAGTTCGACCCCGATCACCCCCGCGGTCGGAGCTAAGAGCTCCCGGGGCATCATCGTCGTCCTCACCTGCCCAGAAATTTGTTTGCGCAATTGCCGAGCACGCCCGGACCAAAGCGAGTGCTTGTCATCATCCCAACCGTTATTGGAAGCGCATAAGCCCTGGCAAACACGAGCACTGCTATCGGACTATTGGGTTGGCGCCAGTTCGATGGAAGACCCCAACCCCAGCACAATGCACTATCGAGGCGGACCTATCTCGACGACAATTTTCACCAGCATTCTCCGTTCAGTATGACTGACTGTTGCGCAGAAAGACCGAACATGCATCCATACCATTGGCGCAGGCTCCTGAATTAAGTGATGAAGATGGAACACATGAATTGGATAGTAGCTTCCGGTGCTGTGGGGTTAGGTTTCGTCGTCGGAGCCCTTACAGGGTTCTACGTTAATGAAGCGCAGGAGGACATGTCTCATCGGGTTCGTCACAGCGCCGATGGTGCAATTACAGGAGCGGTTGTCGTAGGCATGATCAGTGTTCTTCGTGGTCATGAGCTCACTGAAATCACAGAAGAGTATTGGGGTTATGGCATTGGTTTGGCGATCGGCTTGGCGTTCGGCCTACTCTTTAACTTGCCAATCATTGGGAAAGGAAAGCAGCAAGTCGCAAAAAGAGGGCATCTCTCGAAGTGAAGGACTACTTCTTCGTTGGGCCCATGGCCAGCGCCAAGTTTCCCATCCCCACTCATTAAACCGAGCGTGCGGATTTCCGGTACTCGCTTTCCGATTGGCTTCACCGCAGGGCCTGCGATGGACAGCCGCTCGATGCTGGCGTCGCGCGACGGCGCCCCGGCTCGCGACGTATCTTCGCCTTGCGATGCGAGCTTCCACTGGCGGACCCGGATCGTAGTCGGTATTTCAGGCTCATCGCCAATCACCTTCATCTCGCCATCTTCACAAGCATGCCAAAAGGCATGGTTCAACGAGCCAATCGCTTAGCGCTATGGCTGGTGCATTGTCGGTCGAGGAATGTGAAATGGATATGCGCGACACGGCAATCCCATGTGGGCACCCTTACCTGCCTGCCACAGGAAATCCTGTCACCGGCTTACCAACACTGCGCGGTGGGCGCCTGCTACCTTAGGCGAACCACAGGTGCTGAGCAGAGCGCTCCGCCCCGAAAACTAGGTGCGAAGCGCTGCCCGGCGCGGAAATCAAAGAAGATCGGTAAACGTTGATTTCTCGCACAACAAGGCCGCGCGATTGGTCCGAGCTGTAGCGCGCACTACAACGACCGGAACGCAGCGTCAAGGTGTGGGAAAGGCGAAAGTCGCGATCGTCAGAGATTGAATGCGGGATTGGTATGCGACGTCTCTACTGAGATCATGGAGCTGCGCAGAAGCTAGGAAGGAACCACGTGTCCATTATCGTCCTCTCTCCTGGAGCCGCTTCGTAGCCCAGGTGTGACCTGCATCAGCCGCTTTGCGATACCAGCGAATGGCCTCACTCTCGTTCTTCCCAATGCCACGCCCAGTTTCGTAGGCAAAGCCGAGGTTAGCCATGCCATTGACGTCACCGGCGTCGGCCGCCTTGCGGAGCCACCGGACCGCTTCGGCCTCATCTTTGGCAAGACCTCGGCCGGCCATCAGCATGTTGCCCAAACCAGCCATGCCACGGATGTTCCCGGCATCGGCGGCCTTGCGATACCACCGCGCGGCCTCGCCTTCGTCCTTCGCAATGCCTCGACCGTTCTCGTAGGCGAAGCCAAGACTTGCCATGCCATTCGTGTCACCGGCGTCGGCCGCCTTGCGGAGCCACCGGACGGCTTCGACCTCATCTTTGGCAAGGCCCCGACCGGCCATCAGCATGTGGCCCAAATTAGCCATGCCACGGATGTTCCCGGCATCGGCCGCTTTGCGATACCACCGCGCGGCCTCGCTTTCGTCCTTCGCGATGCCACGCCCGGTTTCGTAGGCGAAGCCAAGGTTAACCATGCCGCTCGTATCGCTGGCGTCGGCCGCCTTGCGGAGCCACCGGACCGCTTCAGCCTCATCTTTGGCAAGGCCCCGGCCGGCCATCAGCATGTTGCCCAAACCAGCCATGCCACGGACGTTCCCGGCATCAGCCGCCTTGCGATACCACCGCGCGGCCTCGCTTTCGTCCTTCGCGACGCCACGCCCGGTTTCGTAGGCGAAGCCGAGGTTTGCCATGCCATTGACGTCACCGGCGTCGGCCGCCTTGCGGAGCCAGCGGACCGCTTCGACCTCATCTTTGGCAAGGCCTCGGCCAGCCATCAGCATGTTGCCCAAATTAGCCATGCCACGGCTGTTCCCGGCATCAGCCGCCTTGCGATACCACCGCGCGGCCTCGCTTTCGTCCTTCGCGACGCCACGCCCGGTTTCGTAGGCGAAGCCGAGGTTAACCATGCCATTTGTGTCGCTCGCGTCGGCCGCCTTGCGGAGCCACCGCGCGGCCTCGCTTTCGTCCTTCGCAATGCCTCGGCCGTTCTCGTAGGCGAAGCCAAGACTTGCCATGCCATTGGCGTCACCGGCGTCGGCCGCCTTGCGGAGCCAGTGGACGGCTTCGGCCTCATCTTTGGCAAGGCCTCGGCCGGCCATTAGCATGTTGCCCAAATTAGCCATGCCACGGCTATTCCGGGCATCGGCGGCCTTGCGATACCACCGCGCGGCCTCGCGTTCATCCTTCGCGATGCCACGCCCGGTTTCATAGGCGAAGCCCAGGTTAGCCATGCCATGTGTGTTGCCAGCGTCGGCCGCCTTGCGGAGCCATCGAACCGCTTCGGCCTCATCTTTGGCAAGGCCTCGGCCGGCCATCAGCATGTTGCCCAAATTAGCCATGCCACGGCTGTTCCCGGCATCGGCGGCCTTGCGATACCACCGCGCAGCCTCGCTTTCGTCCTTTGCGATGCCACGCCCGGTTTCGTAGGCGAAGCCAAGACTTGCCATGCCATTCGTGTCACCGGCGTCCGCCGCCTTGCGGAGCCAGCGGACGGCTTCGGCCTCATCTTTGGCAAGGCCCCGGCCGGCCATCAGCATGTCGCCCAAACCAGCCATGCCACGGATATTCCTGGCATCAGCCGCCTTGCGGAACCACCGCGCGGCCTCACTCTCGTCCTTCGCAATGCCTCGACCGGTCTCGTAGGCGAAGCCGAGACTGACCATACCATTGACGTCACCGGCGTCGGCCGCCTTGCGGAGCCAGCGCACCGCTTCGGCCTCATCTTTGGTAAGTCCCCGGCCGGCCATCAGCATGTTGCCCAAATTAGCCATGCCACGGCTGTTCCCGGCATCGGCGGCCTTGCGATACCACCGCGCAGCCTCGCTTTCGTCCTTCGCGATGCCACGCCCGGTTTCATAGGCGAAGCCGAGGTTGACCATGCCATCCGTGTCCCCAGCGTCTGCCGCAGGTCGCAGCCACCGGATAGCTTCTACCTCATCTTTTGCAATTCCGCGGCCAGTCGCGTACATCGCCGCGAGACTGGTCATTGCAGTTGCATTTCCAGCCTGTGCTGCCTTGCGATACCAGGTAACGGCCTCTACGTCGTCTATGCGCCCGAACAAGTCGGTAGAGTATGAACGCGCAAGACCGAGAGCTGCCCCGACATCTCCAGCTTCCGCTTTCTGATGAAGCAAGTTCAGAAGGTCTTTTGGGCCTTCGCCAACCCTCCAAACTCCAAGCGTCAACGTGGCGTCTGGGGGGCTTTCAGCGACTGTTTGAGACAGTGTGCGAGCGTCTGGAATATCCCTGCCATTCACGGCAATTATCACGTCGCCCGGCAATAGTTTAGCAAGGTCCGCCGGACCACCTTTTGTTACGTTTGTTACCCAGGCGCCGCTTCTTCCCGACATCCCGAGGCTTTCGGCCATCCGCTGGTCAATTGGGCTCGACTTAACACCAAGCCAGCCTCGCGGTGACTCGCTTTGTTGTGATCGACCCGCGCGAACAGCAAGCGTCAAGATCCTGCCTGATCCTGCTGCAGTGGTCTGACGAAAATAGAAGCGTCCGTGTAACGCGGAATGATCCCATGGGACCTGTGACCCGCCCGTTGCGCTCACTACGTCCTTTCGGACTTCGATCATGACATCGTTGATGCTCCAATCCGGTATGCCAATGTACTTCTTGAGAGCACCAGAAAAGGGTGAGTTAACGCTGCCACCATCGCTAGCCACGTTCCCGGGCTGGGTCGCAAACGCAATGAACGTCCCCAGACCAGATTTGATTGGTGCCAAACCACGGTCTTCGCTTACCCCTCGGGTGCCCATGGTCCTCGCTAGATTGCGGGTCAGCGGATTGTTGCGGCAAGCATCGAGGAAAACGATTGAGGTGGTGACTTCCCTTTCGAGGTGCGACAGAACGAAATCCACCTTAATAGTCTCAAAATCGATGTCGCGCTCTGCATTCAATTTGGCATCAATCGGCACTAGATAATTAATTCCCGAAACTTGCATCCCGTGGCCCGCATAAAAGAAGAGCCCAACGTCTGCGCCAGAAAGCGCTTCCGCGAACTGATGGATCTTCAACTCAAGATTATGTTTGTCCAAATCGAGTCCTAAGAGCACTTGAAAATCCAAGCCGCGCAAAGCTTTTGCAATGTCCTGTGCATCGTTTACTGGATTGGCCAACCGTGAGGTGTTCTGGTAGTCGGAATTTCCCACCACCAACGCTACTCTCTTTGTCGCCCAAGCTGGCGCAACGACGAGAAAAACCAAAACGAACGCACAACATGCCCGTGAGAGATGCGCGCCCCACATGACCCCTCTCCCTCAATATCCCCGAGCAACATACGACGGATGATCGGATTGCGGAAGTGTTGTGGGTCACACCGGGTCGCCTAGTCTGACTTACTTGCAAACCGGTGTCGGCCCGCCACCGCCGAAATGGACGTGTTTCGTGGGCGCATCAAAAGGTTCCGAATTTCCCCAGGGGCTCAATAACGGTGTGAGGGCGAGCATGGATCGGCGTTGGCTCCCCGCGAAGCGGCTTTAGCTCGCTCGCTTTCGGCCGAATCTCAGAACGCTTCGAAATACTCGCGGTGTTCCCAATCCGTCACTTCGGCCTGGAACCGGGCGATCTCAGCTTCCTTTATCGTCAAGAGGTATTCAACGAACCCAGTACCGAGCTTCTCGCGGAAGAAGGTGTCAGGGCGTAACGCGGCGATGGCCTCGCCGAGACTTTTTGGCAGGAACTCAGCCTTCATATCGTAGGGTGCGTCAGCCGATGGGCCTGGATCGAGGCGGCGCTCCATGCCATCGAGGCCGGCCAGCACCTGCGAGGCCATGTAGAGGTAGGGGTTCGCGGCAGGTTCGCCCACGCGGTTCTCCAATCGTGTGGCGGTGTCGCCGGCCCCGCCAAGTACGCGGACCATGACACCGCGATTGTCGTGGCCCCAGACTGCTCGGTCGGGGGCGAGCGAGTGTGAGCGAAAGCGCTTATAGCCATTGAGCGTGGGCGTCGTGAAAACTGAGGCGGCGCGCGCATGCGCTAGCAGACCACCCAAGAAATGACGACCTGTATCGGATAGTAGATCTCCATGGCGATTGGGCATGAAAACGTTAGCACCGCTATTTCGGTCGACGAGTGACTGGTGAAGGTGCCAACCCGATGACATGACATTGGGGATGCGCGGTCGACACATGAAGGTGGCGTGCAAACCCCGTCGGCGGCAAATCTGTTTCACGGCGCTGCGAAACAGCACCATGGTGTCGGCCGGCTCCAGGCCCCGCAGCGCCTGAAATGTGAACTCACATTGGCTGGGTCCGTACTCGCATTCGACCGAACGCAATGGCAGGCCGAGGGCGACAATGTCGCGTCGGATGATTTCGATCACCGGCTCGATCTGATCGAAGCGTAGCTCAGACAGATACTGGTAGCCGTGGGTGAGGATCGAGACTGGCGGCGGCGTGCCGGGCTGGCCGGAGTCCTCGGGCGCCATGCGGTCGGCTTCCAGCTTGAAGACGTGAAACTCGACCTCGAGGCCAACCACGTATTCGTAGCCTGCAGCGGTGAGGCGAGAGAGCCCGCTGCGGTAGATGTTGCGCGTAGCATAGGGTACGGGGCGACCGTCCGGGAGATAGACATCGGCCAGAAACCACCCTGTATTCCGTGCCCACGGCAAGATACGAAAGGTAGACGGATCTGGGAGCATCAGTACGTCGCCGGCGCCCTCGAATGCTTTAAGACCGAAGCCGCCGCCGGAAGCCCATACCGGAAAAACCGTCCGATTAGCGGTATCTTTCGCGAATAGTGAGCTCGTGATGCTGCATCCGTTGTGGAGTGCACTCGTCAACTCTGCGGCCATCAGCGTCTTGCCGCGCAACAACCCATGCTGGTCGGGAAAAGCGATGCGAATGACTTCGAGGCCCTGTTCCTCGATCAACCGGAGGGCACGGCCCGCGGCGTCCGTTTGCTCAGCCGACCAGGGGGCGTAACGCTCAACGAAAGTCATGCGAGCAACTCGTCTACTCCACTACCTGGACCAGCCACTGCGCCCCCTCGCGTCGACGGCGATCGGTGTCAGCGGCATAGGTCGCCAACTTGTCATTGGCGCTTATGCCATCAATCGTGAGTGGCCCGCGCAAGAGTGCTGCTTCCTCGGGCCCACCTGCTAAGAGAGGCTGCTCGCCCGTCCTCACTTGCTCGATCGATTTCTTCAGCAGGCGGCGATAGGCAGATATGGCCTTGTCGGAGGAGCCCAGGTGCTCAAGCGTACGGTCCTGGATGCGCCCCTGGCCTTCGACCGCCCACTGGTCGTGCACGTTGATGTCCTCGCCCATCCCCGTGTATGTCTTGTGCACCTGCTCATGTGGATCGAAGCCGTAGTCGTTGCTCCGGTTCTTCTTCGAGCGATAGTCGGGTAGCTCGTAAACCTCGAGCCGTTGCGATCGCATTTGAGCCTTGTCCACCGGCTTACCAAAGCTGGTGAAGACCGTGTACCAGTAGCAGTTCTCATCATCGATTGGCACGTGCCACTGCGTGAGCATCATCTCCTGGCTCAGGGGGATGGTGATCGCATGCGGGAAGATTTGATTGGTGACCCGGACGTGCGTCTTACCGTTGCCGAGATCACGGGTCGTGAGGATCCTGAGACCGTGGGTGACCGGTTCGACTTCAATAGTCGGGCGGCCATGCTCGCGCATCACCTGCGTCATCGGCATGTCGCTGTCCATCGACGCATCGCGGAACTGCTTACCGTAAGCCTTGGAGCGATCATCATCCTCGAAGAATTGGTGCAGGTAGGAAGCGTGCGCGGGATCGATGCCGACCTCGAGTGCCTGCAACCAGTTGCACTCCCAGAGGCCTTTGAAAGCAAACGTGTATGCATCCGGCGCCAAGAAGCAGTCGAACGCCGGAAATGCCGGCGCCTCGCCAGGACCCATATAGGCCCATAGCACGCCACTCTTCTCCACCACCGGATAGGCTGGCTGCTTGATGTTGCGGCAAAGCGGGCTGTTCACTGGCTCTGCCGGCGTCTCCAGGCATTGGCCGCTCACGTCGAACAACCAGCCGTGGAAGGAGCAGCGCAAGCCGCCGTTCTCGCGCCGCCCAAACGCGAGGTCAGCGCCGCGGTGCGGACAGTGTCGGTGCAGCAGGCCGTAGCGGTTCTGCTCGTCTCTGAACAGCACCAAATTTTCACCCAGTAGCCGTACTGGTTTTAGGGGTCGCTGGTCCGCCAACTCGTCTATCAACGCCGCGGGCTGCCAATACCGGCGCATGAGATTGCCGCATGGCGTCCCGGGACCAATCCGGGTCATCAGGTCGTTTTCTTGAGCGCTCATCATGGTTGGTTTCTCCCACCATTCTTCGCTCCAATCATAACGCTGGGATTGCGGGGATGCACAGTGGCGCAGTCGATTGGAGCTCGTGTGCGCTACAAGGTCTGGCGAAGCGCCAAAGCCGGCTGGTGAGGATGAGCGCAAGCGATTGGGCACCTACAAAAATGAGCTTAATGGTCCAGATCGCATCTAGATTGAAACAACTCCGCGACACGAACTTGAGACCTAACGTGGCGATTGCCACGGCGAAGGACCAGAGTGCCAACTGTGTTGGCCGAATCCGCACGAGGATCCTCGCAATGGCGCCCATTGACGACCCGAAAGAACCCAAACCTGATCAAGAGACTGGCGGCGGTCTGGACTTTGTCGTTTGCCATGCGGCGATGGCTACAAGCTTTGTCAATTCGGTACGGATCGCGAGCCTTCGCCTCCGGACGCTCTGAAATCTTCACTGACCAAAGTTTCGTCAGGCAATCGGTAAATCCCGACTGCCCTCAACTTATGTGGGGCGTTTCAGTAGTCTGAAGCACGTGCCGAATGCTCCCTTCATCCCTCATGGAGGGCTCCCTCTCGTGCCGAGACGGTCCCGAGTATGCCGTAACGATGGGACCTCATCACGATTGCGTTGCCCTAAACCGGAACCGTGGCGAACGCATCAGGCTTTGGCGCAGTGGTCCTGAAAGATATATACGTTGTTCCGGGGGTTCCGGGTCGACTGAGGAAACGCTGCAATGGCGCGTGCCACCGTCGCATTGGCACTAGCGCTGCTTTCGTATGCAGGCGCGGCGGTGGCGCAGGCCGAGAAGCGCATTGCGCTCCTGATTGGCAGTCAAGCCTACACCCCGGAGATTGGAGCACTTTTGAACCCTCACAATGACGTCGCGTTGTTGGAGAGGACGCTCAAGACTTTGGGGTTCCAAGTGACGGCAGTGCGTGACGCGGACCTTGCGACCCTTACGCGGGCCGTCAACGCGTACACCCGCAGACTGGCTGACGGCGGGCAAAATGCAGTGGGGTTCTTCTATTATTCCGGGCACGGTGCGGCCGACGGCGACACCAACTACCTCATCCCAATTGACGTAAAGACGACGGAGACGGGGGAGTTGTGGGACCAGTCGCTGCGTCTAATCGAGATTACGCGCAAACTCAGGTCGGAGGCCGGCAGCGCCACGCATTTCGTGGTTTTCGACGCTTGCCGGAACACCCTGAAGTTGAGGAAATCAGGCACGCGTGCGCTGTTGCAGTCGAAAGGCTTTGTGCCGATCGTGCAGGAGAACGGAATGCTGATCGCCTATGCCACGGCAGAAGGTGAGCTGGCGTCCGATGTGGGCCAAGGCGCGGGACCCTACGCGAGGGTGCTGGCCGACGAGATCGTCAAGCCAGGCGTCGAGGCGGTCACCGTGTTCCGGCGTGTGCAGGTGCGGGTACGCTCCTCCATAGGGCAGGAGCCGTGGCTGGGTTTCAGCGCGTTGGGTGAGGTGCATTTCGCAGGCCTTCAGACAGAGACGGCAAAATCTGGTCCCTTAGCTTCAGGCTACTCTGATGCCGAACGCGCTTGGGCACTCGCCAAAGACACCACGAGCCTCGGAGTGCTAGAGGCTTTCATCGCCCGCTACAAGGACACGTTCTATGCCGACCTGGCGCGGGCGCGCATGGACGATCTGAAGCGCCAACAGGTGGCCGCCGCGGCTCCGCCCAAGGTTCCCGCATCGCGAAACGCCACAGAACCCGCACTCGCGACGCCACCGGCTGCACGCCTGCCGCCACTGGGGGCTGCCCAACCCTTCACGTTGGCGAGCCCGATCACGCTGAAGTTGCAAGATACCTTCCCCGCCAATGACCCTTCTTCGCGCGATCCCTTGACCGCTGTACTGCGCGATCTCACCGCCTTATCGGGCGGCACGTTGAAAGTGGACCTCCTTCCCGCCGGGACCGTAGTGCCAGGTTTTCAAGTCCTCGAAGCGGTCGCCAAAGGAGCGCTCGATGCTGGCTGGACGGTCCCATCGTATTGGTACGGGCGCAGCAAAGCGTTCAGCATATTTGCGGGAACGGTGCCTGGCGGGCTGGACGCTGCGGCATTCCTGCGATGGATGGAGGGCGAGGGGGCAATCGAGCTTAACAGGCTGGTCAGCAAGGTCTCCGGGGGAACGGTTCGATCACTGCCGTGCGGTTTGCTTGGACCTGGCGGCGATTGGTTCAAGAAGCCCGTCGCCAGGATTGACGACCTCAGAGGCTTGAAGTTCCGCTCCGTCGGCTTGGCCGCCGAGGTCGGAAAAGAGATCGGTTTGATCATAAATTACTTGCCAGGCGGCGAGATCGTTTCGGCGTTGGACGGAGGCCTGCTCGATGGATCGGATTGGTCAACCCCACAGAGCGCGATCAGTCTGGGTCTGCCCCAGGTCGCGAGGTTCCTCTATTATCCTGGCTGGTCACGGCCGACGCATCTGTTCGAAGTGGTCGTCAGCGAGGCGACCTGGAGCAAGCTAGGCAGCGATGGCCAGCGGGGCTTCGAGTCGGTCTGCAAACAGAATCTGCGCCGCTCGCTGGCAATGATACCGGACTTGGATAGACAAACCTTGGCTGAATTGCGCAATCGCGGCGTAACGGTGCTGCCCTATCCCCAAGCTGTGCTCGCGAGCGTCAAGCAGGCTGGCCAAAAGATTCTTGATGTCATGGCCAGGGAGGACGGCAACTTCGCGACGGTGCTCGCCAGCTACAACAAGTACCGCTGAAGCTCAGGTATTTGAGGGTCATATGACGACCGCAGTTCTCGACGATGGCGCGCTCGCCTGATGTTGATCCCCGGCTGCGCCACTTGCGCCGGTTCATCATCGGAATTCGGCAGCGACCGGGGGCAATCGTTGGTATGCGTTGGATGCAAGTGAACCTAGACCGTCGCCACTTACCTCTGACGAACCAGCCGGGGCAGAGGCAGAGTCGCGCGTTCAGTTCTGTGGCGTCGTGATCATACAACTTAGCCCAGCCGCGCTATCATTGAATGGCGCTCTTAGCCTTACGACAGTTACTTCGCCACTGTTGCCAGCATGGGCAGGCTCAGTTCTACCTTGTAGGCAATAGAGTTGGCCACCGTTGCTCAGGTTGCCGACGTTTGCACGTCGCTCTGTGTCACCCCGCAACGCATGCACTAGCATGATCAATCAAAACCGGCTCGAGTCGGCGCCTTCATCCACGTCACGCCAAAGAAGCGCCACGGCCACAGCCTCTCATACGGACCAGCAGCCTTTATCTGGAAGTGAGAGCTCGCGTCGGGGGCGCTTGAAATGGGGAACGGCGGGAACCGAGATGCGGGATCGGCGGAGTGGTTTTTGCTTCGCGAAGGAAAGCAGCACGGCCCCGTATCCGAGCAAGAGCTTTGGGAGCTCCAGAAGTCAGGCCGCGTTCGGCCTTCCGACCTCCTGTGGCGAGGTGGTTGGTCCGACTGGGTAGCTGCTCACAGCGTCTTTGCCTCAGGGTCCCAGCCACCGCAGCAGACTGCCTCCTCTTCCGCGACGAGCCGACTGGAATCGCCAACACTCATTGGTACACCCCTTAAGGCACTGTGCATCTTGGCACTCGCTAGCATGGGTACAAGTCTGATCTTTGGCAGCCTTAGGGCCGCCATAGGCGGGCTCCTCGTTGCTGGTGCTGCCCTCTTGATCAGAGTGTGGTTCCCACCACGGTGATCTTGTTGGTCACGAGCTCGGCCATCGCGAGCGCTACGGGCGCGCGAACTATCGTGAAGCGCTACTGGTTGGCATGACACGAAAGGGAAACAGATCATTGGCGCCTTCTGGGCCTCCAGCTCATGAGGCCACGTCCCCCCAGCACAATGGAAGCGGTTAGAAGGCTTCGGCACCTTCTGCGCACAGGAAATGCCGGCGCTTGTTTTTGTTGCTACGCCAAATTTTGTAGCGCACTCAAACTCCGAATTGGACTTTGAGTAACTCGACCGGCAGTGCTGCCATCGCCATTTTTGCCAGCGTAGCTTTCGGGGGAGAGTGGCGCCAACATCGGCACCGCCTGCAGCTGCCGGTCCGCGCTCGCTCATGACCGCAGATGCCGAGGCCGTGCATCTCCTACTGCTGCAGCGCTGGGTTGCCCTAGAGGGATGCACGGAAGGGTCTGAGGGGGAAGCTGAGCTCAAGGCGTTCGTTGACGTAGTCGAAGCCTGCGAAGCGAAGCGCTGGCCGCTCGGCAGAGAGCCGGGAGGTTAAGGGCCGTCCACCCTCGCCGGCCGGGCCACGCAGGCAATCGAAAGGGCGTCTCGCGGGGTGAGACGCCCTTTCTGACCCACCCGAATTTCATGGAGAGAGCAGGTCAACGCCACAACAGGCCGACCATGTGGCTATTCCGGGGCAGAAGCGAAAAAGAGCGCGATCCATCCGAAAATCGCGTCTCCGCCCGCACGTTTCGACTTCGCGGCGTCGACCCGTCGGGAATGACTCAATCTCTGATCATCGGTAGGCCCTGGGGCGGGCGATGCGCGCGCGCCCTCTCGTTCGCGGAGCTCGGCCGCGAGGTCAGCAGGGGCAAATCGACGGCGAGAAGCAAGCCACGGCTATGGCCCAGGCCATATCAAAGGCGACGTGCGCACCGCTGGCGCACCTGTCAAAGGATACGACAGGCAGCTCGCCGCCGAGCGCCGGCAAATCCACCGCAGCATGCTGCAGCAGCCCGACGTCATGAACCACATCGGGGACGGCGATGCGGCGACGGCTTACGGGCTGTCGGCAAGCGTACTCCGTTTCCACCGTGGTTGCTCAAGTAGGCGGTCAAAAGGCCATCGATGCACGTGCGCAAGTGGGACCTCTCGCGCGACCATTTACCACCACTTGCAGTGGCGGCCGTGTGAGCCCCACCAGCAATGCTTTCGCGGACCGAAGCCCCATCGCCGGCCTCTTCGCCGACGCGGCGGGCCGGGGGGCCGGCCGGATGGCGGACGCGGGCCGGAGGGCGGGCGCCCAGACGGCTGCGCTTCGCTCTCTGTTGTCGACAGCGCCATGGCCAGGCTGAGCGCCACTGCCCAGCACGAGGCATTGCGGATTAGCTGACGCCGATCAGTCATCGCTTGTACCTCTCTTCCAGGGGGCGAAATCCTCGGCGAATCTGCCGGAGCTGGTAAGCGGTGTTTCACCTGAAATGACGACCGGAATACCTGTAGGCTGACTGTTTCGCAAAAAATGCAGCAAGTATTGACAAGGGGCTCAAAGAGCCCCTCTCGCTCCGCGAGCGGACAGCAAGCGCGATAGCGGCGAGGGCAATGGCGTGGGTCGCGAGCCGTTCGACCCAAGCGATTGCAGGATGATCGCTGCATTGCGCAAAAGTGAAGCTGCGCTGCGAGATAGCTTTCTCAGCGGTTGCCGACAACCGACGGCCCCGTCTGACTATCGGCATTCCACCCGATGTTCGAAGACCACAACCACCGATAAATCCTACCTTCGCCTCGCGAGCAATGAACGAAGCTGCAGTGGTCGCAGTTGGAGTCCACCAATGTTCAAGCATATTCTCATTGCCACGGATGGATCGGAGGTCGCGACCAAGGCTGTCAGTGCTGGCCTGAAATTGGCTAAGAAACTTGCAGCGCGAGTTGTCGTGATGACAGCCAGCGAACCTTTGCGGGTAACGGCCAGTGCAGAAACCATCGCCGCCAATTTCCCCGCCGCATATGAAAAAGCGACCAAAGAGGCGGCCGTAAAGATTCTGGGTGAGGTTCGTGGGGAAGCACTCACGATAGGCGTTGAGTGCGAAATGTTGCACGTCATCAATTTGCCGGCAGAGGCGATCATCGAGACGGCAAAAGAAAATGCCTGCGATCTCATTGTAATGGGATCGCATGGGAGACGCGGGTTCGCGCGCCTGTTGCTCGGCAGCCAGGCGACAAAAGTAGTGACGCTCAGTTCCGTGCCGGTGCTGGTATGTCGCTAACTCCAATTACATAGCCGCCGAATGCGGTCGCAGGGGTGGCGATGAAGACACCGCCGGCAGCTGTGCCAGGCCGCGTTACCATCAGTTTGCGATGAACGAGCGACAGCGCCCTCGCGGTCACGATCAGGTGTCCCTGGCGCGCAAACCCCCGGTAAGCTCAATCTCGCCGGCGCCACGCAGGTTTAGCGGGCTTACCTCCTCGCTGACTGGCCGTGCCACGTCCAGGATGACGGCGAATTGGCCAATCGCTGGTGGCTACCGCGGTGCGAGCAATCAGAATGACTTCGGGCGCAAGCGCGACCAGTTCCGCCGCCCACGTGCGAGCCTCATCGGCACCTGCGGCGAGGACCTCGCGCTCAATCATACCGGTGGCCAGGGGGGCGACTTGCCCTGAGATCCCTTACTGTCACGCTCCTCGCTTGCGCACCCGGCGGGCGTACCCGTCTCGAAGAATGGGTCGCCGAGCAGCTCCGCGGGCGGCGAGTCAGGTCGCTCGCTCTGGCCAAACACTTCTGCAACATTTCTGATACAACTGTTGAGCGTGGCGGGTAGATTTTGAGCTCAAACCGCCCCTCCAGAAACACTGGAGCCAACACAAGCGCGCCCGCATTGACATGTGCCAGCGCCAGGGCCCGAGGGGTGGTTGGCAGACGAAATGCAACCCCCGATTTCGGGGGTGGGTTCCAGGCCTGCGGTGTCAACGAAGAAAGTGCTGGCTCAAAGCAATGAACCAGCACGAGGGGGAAGACTGCTCAGGAAGACAGTTCGATAACCCCCCCCGAAACGGGGATTGGTTCCGGCTTGGGATCATGTACTGGGAAGGGTCGGGCTCCCGATCCGCCGCAAAATCAGGGAGCCCGTGGGGTCATCGTCGCACCCCGCTGGCGATGACCCCGCTTTTCATTTCCGAGGTCTTTTTCTGTTCTCCGTGGGGCGACCGTCAACCCCCACTTCATCGGATCGAGTAAAGCGCTAGCTAAGCCGAGCCAGATCTGCACGAAGATGCGTCTTGGCGGGCAGAGTAATCTCCCAGGCCTATCTCGCAGCCATCGTGGTGGCTAGGGACGTTATTTTGGGGGGACTATTTGATGAGATCTCAACCCCCTGCCGAAGGCATTGTCCTTGGGATGCCGTTAGCGATCCCAGCTGCACCGGCAAACGCGATGTCGATCGGAACCGCATCAATGCCCGCCTGAGCTACAACTTCGGTGGGCACTGTTTGCTCCCCTACCGCTGTCGTGATCTCATAACGCGGCGGCAGCGTCGGTGGGACCGTCACCACCCTCAGCGGCTTATCATCAATAGGCATCGCCCATAGCAGTGCCTTCTGGTTGCGTTGTGAAAGTTTCGGCGTCCGTATCTGCTGCAGCTACCCAGAGCAACCGGCCGCACCCGCGCAAGTGCAGCGGCCTTCGAAGTGGTGTCAGACTTTCCGCAAACAGGGGAGCGAGCTGCGCCTGAACGGCCAGGATCTCAGATGCGAAGAAACATTTTAAGGACGGCCACATGCTGCGCGGTGCTGTTGGTGGCCACAACCCGTAGCGGCCAGACGAGTGGTGGGTTCTGTGAGGCCTACAAGACCAAGCATGCCGACGGGTCATCGACATGGTGCTCGGTGAAGCCCGGGAGAGGACGCGCATGTCCGCTCGGACTAGGTTTTTCTATGTGGATCTGTCGAAATGGAATTTGGGTGGCAGCACCAAGCAAAGGCGCGCCGCGAAGATGATGAGAACTGAAGGCGAATGGAAGCGGGCAGGAGCGCGGGTTCCCCCTGGAATACCCGCGCCGGGATATGTGCGAGACTGATTTCTCGTTATTTCAAGGATCGAGCATCGGGCTCTCGATAGAATGCGAACCCTAAACCAACACGCAAAGTTACATGGTGCGTGCGGCAGGCTCAAACGTTCCGTACGATCCCGCTTCAAGTGCAGTCGCGCCATCACGATGTCGGCATCCGGGCTGATATTTTGGGCGAAGAACGCTCCTCCGGCACCAGCATGCCCATGTCAACCGGGCGGCGAGGCCCAGTCGGCCTCGCCAACCGCTTTAGGGCGCCATGCCAGGACAGGAGATACCCATCACAAGATGCGTATGTGTAACGGTCCGACCGGCACCGCTTATCCTCTAGTCTTCGGCACGCTTCAAGAACTCGGTAAGGCACCAAACGAAGGTGGGGAAGTTCTTCCGGACGCCGATCTCGCCTGCACCATGTTCAATGCCCTCAGCGATTATCGGGATCGCGCGCTTGAAACGATCGAAGGTCGCAACAAGCGCGGCCCGCCCAGGCAATGGCTTACCCCTTCGAGCGCTCTGCAGAAAATCCCGTACGATCATGAGGACCTGATGGGGATCCTCGTGGTGCGCGTCCGGATCGTTGCCGCCGAGGTCAGAGAGATACTCGGGCAGCTTGTAGGGTTCACTCACCATGATCTTAATCTTGTCGTACCTATGCGAAGCGCTGAACCGTCTCGCTCCCATGCATAGGCCGAGCTCGAAAGGCATGTTGAAACGGGGCAGTTCACCGACCTGTGGACTAACGGGTCTCGTGCGCGACAAATCATGGATCGAACGCGGGCTCTCGTCGATCAAGCGTACCAATTTGTCGAGACGTATGTCGCCGCTGTCATTCTCTTCGAGGGCGCAGCGGGCTCGGTAGCCGGCGGCATGGATCATGAAGACCATCGCCTCAAGCAGGGAATCGTAGGCAGGATCGAAGGGTGCGTTGACGAAAACGTTGAGCGCGTCGCGTCTTGAGCGCGCCATGCGAGCTTTGCCTCACGCGCTCTTGCGCACCGCGGCGACAGCTTCACGTATCTTCTTGACCGTCGTGCCGCGTGGTCTCACAGCCGGATCGGCAACCGGTATGCCCATGAACGTGCAATGGCGTGCCTCGGCCTTCGCTGCGCGACGCTTCTTCGCCGCGGCGCCCAGCATCGCTCCGTGTTTTACGTTTTTCTTAGCGCTCTTCTTGAGCATGGCTTAGCCTACGAGGGCCCGCTCACTCAAACAAGCGCCATCGCTGGCGCCGCGCGCTTCCATCCGGCCGTGCTGGCTTGCATTGCCGAGCTTGTAGGAGCCCGGCCGCGCGCCTAAAGGCGCGGGCGGCCGGAAGAGCCTTGGAAGTTTGGGCCGCCTAGAAGTCCATGCCTCCCATACCTCCCATGCCTCCGCCAGGTGGAGGCATCGGCGGCGCCGCCTCCTTCGGACGCTCGGCCACCATGGCTTCGGTCGTAATGAGCAGGCCAGCAATGGAGGCGGCATCCTGCAGCGCGCAGCGCACGACCTTGGCTGGGTCGATCACGCCCTCGCCGACAAGGTCACCGTAGGCGCCGGATTGGGCGTTGTAGCCGTAGGTGTACTTGGCGTTCTCAAGAATCTTGCCGACTACAATCGAGCCGTCGTCACCGGCATTCTGCACGATCTGCCTGGCGGGAGATTGCAGCGCCTTTCGCACGATGTTGATGCCAACCTTCTGGTCGTCGTTGTCGGTCTTGAGATGCTCGAGGGACTTCACCGCACGCAACAGTGCGACCCCACCCCCGGGCACGATACCTTCCTCGACCGCGGCGCGCGTGGCATGCAGCGCGTCCTCAACCCGATCCTTGCGCTCCTTGACCTCGGTCTCGGTGGCACCGCCGACGCGAATAATCGCCACCCCACCGGCCAGCTTGGCCAGCCGCTCCTGCAGCTTCTCGCGATCGTAATCTGAGGTCGTCTCCTCGATTTGCTGCTTGATCTGCTTCACGCGAGCCTCAATGTCGGCCTTCTTGCCGGTGCCGTCGACGATGGTGGTATTGTCCTTGTCGATCGAGACGCGCTTTGCGCGACCCAGCATATTGAGCGCGACGCTCTCAAGCTTGATGCCGAGATCCTCGCTGATCACGGATCCGCCGGTCAGGACGGCGATGTCCTCCAGCATGGCTTTGCGGCGATCGCCAAATCCCGGCGCTTTCACGGCCGCGACCTTGAGGCCGCCTCGCAGCTTATTGACGACGAGGGTGGCCAGCGCTTCGCCCTCCACGTCCTCCGCCACGATCAGCAGCGGCCTACCCGCCTGCACCACGGCTTCCAACATGGGCAGCATGGGTTGCAAGGTGGAGAGCTTTTTCTCATGGATCAGAATGTAGGGGTTTTCGAGCTCGACCAACATTTTCTCGGCGTTGGTGATGAAGTAGGGCGAAATGTAACCGCGGTCGAACTGCATACCCTCGACCACATCGAGCTCGGTCTCTAGCCCCTTGGACTCCTCCACCGTGATGACGCCCTCGTTGCCGACCTTCTTCATGGCCTCCGCAATCTTGGCTCCGATCTCGTTGTCCCCGTTTGCGGAGATGGTGCCGACCTGGGCGATCTCGTCGTTGGACGTGATCTTCTTGGCCTTCGTCTTGAGCTCCGCGATGACGGCATTAACCGCGAGGTCGACGCCGCGCTTGAGGTCCATGGGATTGGAACCTGCAGCCACCGACTTGGCGCCTTCTTTGATGATAGCCTGCGCTAACACCGTCGCCGTCGTGGTGCCGTCGCCGGCGATATCGGAGGTCTTGGAGGCGACCTCGCGCAGCATCTGTGCACCCATGTTTTCGAACTTGTCGTCGAGCTCAATCTCCTTGGCCACCGTCACGCCGTCTTTTGTGACGCGTGGGGCGCCGAAGCTTTTCTCCAGAACAACGTTGCGGCCCTTGGGACCCAACGTCACCCTGACGGCATTGGCTAGGATGTCGACGCCGCGCAGCATGCGGTCGCGTGCGTCTTGCGAGAATTTGACGTCTTTGGCTGACATTATGAAAACTCCGCCGGAAGGGGCCAAACCCCCTGTGGCATTTTATTGATCACAGTTGGATTGGATGGTCGCTGTGGCTCGGGAAGGCGGTCAGGCGCCGTCTACCGGCGCCTGTGAGAACGACGCCGTCACGAGCACAAAAGAGCGTCAGGCCGCGGCGCGGACGGATGCCTTTCCCTCGATGATGCCGAGGATGTCGCTCTCCTTCATGATGAGCAACTCCTGACCGTCGATCTTGACCTCGGTACCAGACCATTTACCGAACAAAACGCGGTCACCCTTTTTGACATCGAGCGGAACGAGCTTGCCGCTTTCGTCCCGGGCTCCGGGACCGGCCGCAATGATCTCGCCCTGCATCGGCTTTTCCTTGGCCGTGTCGGGGATGATGATGCCACCAGCAGTCTTCATGTCCTCTTCGATGCGGCGCACGACGACGCGGTCGTGGAGCGGGCGAAACTTCATGGCCTCAACCTCACTGTTGCAGAACTCGATGGTGTCCAGCTTCTTTGGACGTTGCCGCGTTTCCCCAGCGTATTGGGAGGGCAGCGGCACCGTGGCGGACGTATAGGAGAGCCCTGTTAGCAGTGTCAAGCAGAGAGTGCCAAGGCGTGAAACTGCTGCCCCCCGAGGAGGCGATCGGCAAGAACGCCTAGCGGACGGAACTGGATTTGGAATTGCTTCGTTGCCAAGTCGGAGCATCCAAGCGCAGGCCGCTTCGGGCTGGCGCTGGCAACGACAGACTGGAGGCTGTGGGAGGAATGCAACCCATCGCGCACGAATCGCGACTAGATTGGCAATGGGTGCGCGTCAGCGGGGTGAGGTGACGACCCATGACGGCTCGCAGGATCGACCAAAGTTTCCGCGCACAGCTCGCGGGCTTCAGCCTCACGACGGCAGAAATCCTCTATCGCCTGCCCGACCATCCCTCCTTGCTGCAGAGCTACATTTGGCAGGACTACGACGAGCATCCGCGCTTCCCGCGGCTGCGCACCTTCCTTGACTTCTGGTCGCGCAATCTCGATGGCAAGCTCTACCGCGTGCGCGTGGCGCACAAGCGCCTGATCACCCCTGCAGAGCTGCGCCTCGTCGGTGATGAGTTCCGCGTGCACTAGCGCGCTGTCACTCGCCCACGCCACTCGTCGCACCAACCTCAGCCGATCATAGCTGAGCCAATGCGATGCCTCACGTCGGGACTGATCGAAGTGGCCGATGGTTCCGGACGAACCTTGGAGACGTCTGTCACAATCGCTTGCCCAGGAGGTTCGCGGTCCCGTGCCCCAGGTGCGGGGTGTCAAGCCGCACGATGTGCGTGGTCTGCCCTAGCGGCCGGTTCCAGCGAAGAGCTCCAGCATCACCTCGGATGCGGAGATCAGCCGCGTGCCAGGGCCGAGGATGGCGGGAAAAATGTCCGCGCGGCCGAACAGCTGATGTCCACCACCCTCGATGCGATAAAGGGTCACCGGGCGCCCGGAGCTGCACGAAGACCAATCGAGCCGCACGACCTTCGTCGCCTCCCCAGATGCGCTGGTTGCCAGGGGTCGCGTGGCCGGGCCGTTGCAACCGTTGCCTTCGGCCAGGAACGCCGCCGTGCGCTCGGCCGACCAGACGATGCCTCGCCTGCCGGCAAACCCCACGCCACCACCCCCATAGGGCACGAGCGGATCGGCGGTGCCATTCAACATGACGATCGGCAGCGGCTTTTTTGGTCGGCAGCCATCGCCGATGCCGGCCGGCATATTGGCAATGATGGTACCTGCGCCCGCAAAGAGCTCGGCGGCCTCGCAGAGCATGCGGAAGGTCATCATTCCACCGTTCGATACGCCGGCAAGGTAGACGCGCGCGGGATCGGCGACGCCATGGCCGATAAGCCAAGCCACGAGCCGACGCAGGAAGCCCACATCGTCGATGCCGGAAATGCGGCCCCCCTCGCGACCATCGTTCCAAACCCGGTAGATGCCGTCCGGAAACACTGCAGCAAAGCCGTGTGCGGCGGCCGCCTCGGCGAAGCCAGAGCCGCGCATGGTCCACTCCGCGCCGATGGCGGCACCGTGCAGCACGATGATGGTCGGCGCCGGATCTGGCCCGGCCGGGACCAGGATGGCGCTTCGCGGCCCGTCCTTGGTCTCGATGCGGATCGCATCGGCGCGCACCGGGGAGTTGGCCAGTACCGTTGCCGCGGCAAGGGCGCACATGGCACCCCGAAGCACGCCTCGCATGCTGGCTCAGCCCAGGGGTGATCGTGGGCGGGATTTAACGGCCGCGATCGCAAGCCCCGTTGCGTTCACTGCCGCCTCCATAAGTCCTGGTTCCAGCTATCGGTCGCCTTGCCAGTGCCCTTTGGGGCTGCCTTCTTCTGCGACGATTGCGGCCCAACCGCGCCTGCCGTTGCTGGCCCCAGGTGCGAGCCGGAAACGGATGGTGCCGCGACCGTCCCGGTTTCGGTCGACGCTCCGAGCCGCCGCAATTCGAATCCGGCCGCGGTGTGCTCCACATAGATGATGACGTTGAGACGACGTGCGTCCTCGAATAGTTTGCGCGCCTTGGCCGTCTCGCCACGGCCCAAGTAGTACTGGGCGAGATAAAAATAGCCCTCGCACAGCGCCATGGTGCGCTCGTCGCCAGATTTGCGTTCGATCAATTTGAGCACTTCCTCGGCCGTAACATCGCCCGCCAAAAGCGCCAGCGCCGGACGCGGCCAAGCGCCCCTCGGCTCATTGGCTGCGCGTTGTCGCACAGCCTGCGGCAGCGGCCGACCCAACCGTTGATGGCTCCATGCCAACCACAAATCATTCATCACTTGCGCCTCGCGGTCGTCCGTATCGGCTGCTCTGAGGAAGTCGTCGGCCGCGTCTTCGAACCTTCCTGCATAGAACTTGGCCATGCCGCGCAGATGCAACACCTTCGCGTCGGTCGCACCGAGCGTAATCGCCTTCGAATAATCCTCGACGCTCTTTTCGAATTCGCCCGCGCTAAAATGAGCGGCGGCTCGGCACATGAGGACGCTGGCGGAGTTCGGGACGAGCTTCACGGCTTCGTCGGCGTCCGCGCGCGCCTCTGCGAACCTGCCAAGGTCGCTGTAGGCGTTGCTGCGCAGGCAGTGGGAGTTGGCGAGGTCGGCGCCGATGAGCTTGCCCGATTTGATCGCTTGGCTGGTCTTGTCCACGGTCTCGGCCAGGCGCTCACGCAGCATCTGGCTGAGATCCATCTTGCCGCCCCGCCCCGCCTTCGCGGACTTGATCGCGCCCTTGGGTATTATCAGCACGCCGGCCAGGATCTTGCTCATCGACTGCAGATCGTCGGAGTATTTCTGCAGGTCGGCCACGGGAACTTGATCTGCGAGCGTCGTTAGGCGGATGTTGGTTCTGGCAAGACTGCCGCGGAAAGACGAAGTGACGGAATAGGAGAAATATTTGCTGTTGACGGCGTCGGTGCGCGGGTCGGTGACCGAGGTGACCTCATCTGGAAAACGCACCTCGAATGCATAGCTCGCCTCATAGGGAAATACGGGAAGCTTCAGCGGCACTTTGCGCGTTTGGGCCGGCCGCGCCAGGAGGCCCTTCATGTTGTCCGGGGAGTACCGCACAAACCAGTTGCCCTCGCGCTCGGTCGCAAACTTCGGCACCGAGTACTCGGCCGTGATCGTCAGCACGTTACGCTCGCGATCGTCGTTGATGTCCGGTGTTCCGAGCAGCGTTGCGCCTGGATAGCGCGCTTCGAGTGCCTGGCCGATCGACTTGATGATCTGCTCACGCGACAGCCTCTCGTGCATCACGCGCAGACCTTCGGCGACCGCCCCCCGCCAGACGTGCCGCACCTCCATCCGCGCCTCGCCATCAAGCTTGGGAAGCGTCACGGTCTCGCTCGTCTCGGAATGCGTCAGCTCCTTGCCATTGTCGCTGACAATGGTGGCGAGCTGCTGACCCTGCGGCGCGACGATGAGGACGCGCGCACCTTCGTGCACTTGTCCCATCTGGCTGAGCCGACCGTGCTGTCCAAGCCGCGTTGGGTCTAGATAAAAAACGCGGCCGCCGACCTCGACCTGCACGATCGCATGGTTAAAGAGCAGTGGGCTCGGCAAGGCCTTGTCGATCCTGTTGCGACGCCCGATCTCCAGCAGCACTGGCTTGCCTTCGATGCCAAGTGCGCGCAAGACGGTCAGCAACAGTAACGACTTGTCCTTGCAGTCGCCGTAGCGGTGCTCCAGCACGAGATCTGGCTGTGTCGGCCGATGAGAGCTCTCCCCCATCGACACCGAGAAGTATCGGATCTGGGACTGTACGAACTCCAGCGCTCCCACCACCTTCTCCTCGGGAGTTGCTTTCGCCTTGAGGGTCTCGACGAGTTCGCGTAGCTCCCCTTTGAGTTCACCGCGCCATTGGAAGAGCTCGTCGGCCCAGGCGACAACCTCGGCCCAGCTCTCAAACTCTGAGAACTGCATCCAGCGATAGGCCGCATAATCCGGCGGCGTCATCGGTTCGGGAATGACGCTGGCCAAGGACTGCTCCTCGAAGACGAGCCGGCGCATGCCGCCCACGACGCTTTCCTGCGGCACCAAAGGCTTGTTGGGTGCATCACCAACAAGGCGCCAAGCGATATGCCTGCCGACGGGATAGTTCAACACGATCCGCCGCCGCGCGGTCGGGTATCCCTGATCCCAGCCGGCGGACTGGACGAACTTGCCGCCGAACACGGGGTTCTGCCCCACCGTCGAGTACTCGTATTCAAGCGTATCGCCCACGCGCAGATCACTCACGAGAACAGAAGCGGTGACCTCCCCGCTGTACACTCCCTGCTCAAGCCCGGTCTCGCGTTGCAGGAATCGCACCGGCGATGAGTTCGTCCGGTCGAAGGTTTCGGCTCCGCGCAAAAGGCGAATAGCGTGCAGCCTCAAGCGCTGATACTGCGGGACAAACACCACCGCGACATGCCCCGCCTGCGTGAGCGATGCCGCATCGTTGACCCGCACGCTGCGGTGAACGTAAACGACCGGTTCCTCGCCCAGCATGTATTGCGTATCGACCAACGGCAGTACCAAGGCGCCAGTCTGCGAAGTCTCCGCAACGGATGCCTGTTCAACCCAGGCCGGAACTGGTTCACCCAGCGTGAAGGAAGCCTGTGGGATTTGCACTTCTTTGAGCGGGGTGCCTCCCGCAGGCGACTGGGCGTTGGCACCGGCCGCGAACAAAAAGAGACAGAGCAACACGCTCAGAGCTCTGCGCAGGAGCGCAATCGGCCATCCCCCCATGTCCGGCATCCCTCGGGCTGGTTATCAGGTCATCGGCACGGCTTCCATTCCGCGCCGCGTGGTTGCACAGAAAACCGCAGAGCAGCAAGCCATGCAACCCAAGCTGCATGCGCCTTCTCGACACCGCGAGGCGCTTGCGACCTACGGGGCCAAGCGCCGGACCTTGAGAAACGCAATTCCTGTGGCGAATTCCTGGCGCAAATCCCCGGGGGCGGTGCGCCTTCGTGGCCTCACACCCCTTCCGCCACCGGATTGCCTTGATCGTCGAGATGAGCAATGCGCACCATATTGGTGGTGCCAGGCGACCCCAGTGGCACGCCCGCGACAATGATTACGCCCTCGCCTGCCCTGGCGAAGCCCTCGTCGAAGGCGATGCGGCAGGCCTTTCTCACCATTGCCGCCTGGTTCTCGGGGTCACTGGTCAACACGCAATGCATCCCCCAGACCGCCGCGAGCTTGCGCGCGGTGGTCAGCACCGGGGATAGCGCGATGACGGAAAGCCCAGGGCGCTCGCGCGCGACGCGCAGCGCAGTGGAACCCGTCGCGGTGTAACAGATGATCGCCGCCAGCTTCAGCGTGTCGGCGATCGTATGGGCGGCGGCGGCAATCGCATCGGCGGCCGTCGCCTGCGGCGGCGTGCGCGTCGCGTGCAAAAGGGCGCTGTAGCTCGGGTCGTTTTCACCTTCGATGACGATGCGATCCATGGTGCGGATTGCCTCGATCGGGTACTTGCCGACCGCAGACTCCGCCGAGAGCATTACTGCATCCGCACCGTCGAACACGGCGGTGGCCACATCCGAGACCTCGGCCCGCGTGGGTACCGGCGAAGTGATCATGCTCTCGAGCATCTGCGTTGCCACCACGACCGGCTTGCCGGCGCTGCGCGCCTTGCTCACGATCTGCTTCTGCAGCCCTGGCACGCGCTCCACAGGCAGCTCGACGCCCAGGTCCCCGCGCGCAACCATCAGCCCATCCGAATGGGCGATGATGCTTTCCAAGTCGGCGATGGCGGCGGGTTTCTCAATCTTCGACATGATCCAGGCGCCCTGGCCGATCAGTTGGCGCGCAAGCTTCACGTCATCACCGCGCTGCACGAACGACAGTGCCACCCAATCGACGCCCAGGCGTAGGGCGAAATCGAGGTCCCGCTTGTCCTTCTCCGTGAGCGGTCCGATCGGGAGCACCGTGTCCGGCAGACTGATGCCCTTGCGGCTTGCCAACACTCCGCCCACGACGACCTTGGCGTCGATGCCGGCGCGGTTCTTGTCGACGACGGTCATCCGAATCTTGCCGTCGTCGAGCAGCATGGTATGGCCGAGCTCCACGGCCTCGAAGATTTGCGGATGCGGTAGGCCTACGCGCTCAGGACCGCCCTCAGCCTCACTGCTGTCGAAGCGAAACGTCGCACCTTCGCTCAGCGCGACGCGTTCACCGGCGATATTGCCGACGCGAAACTTGGGGCCCTGCAGATCGCACAGGATGCCGATGGGGCGGCTGAAATGGGCCTCTGCCGTGCGCACCGCCGCGTGTACCTTCTTCACCAGGTCGAAGGGCGAGTGGCTCATGTTGATGCGGAAAACGTCGACGCCGGCCTCAAAGAGGCGCTCGATCATCTCAGGGGCGTACGACGCAGGTCCGAGGGTGGCGACGATTTTGACGCGCCTCGTGCGTCTCATGTGGCTAGCGTCCCCTTTCGTTGGGATCGGTCAGGCGGATCGTCCAGTCCTTGGCTTCTTGCGTATCCACCTCGAAGAAGCCGGTGCTCTTATAGCCACGTCGGCCGCATTCCTGAACCCCCCTGATCGTGAAGGATTTGTCGGCGGTACACATGAAGGACTTGCCCGCCCACTCCCCGCCACGGTCGTAGTCGATGGCGTGGATGTAATAAAAACGGCTGGAAAGCGTTCCCTTGTAGAGCGTCTCGCACGTTTGCGCCGAGATGTTCCACCAGCCTTCCGTGGTCCAACCGGTGGGATCCTGGTAGCCGATGGCAACGCCGATGCGGCTTGAGGTCGTGTTGCACAGCTTGAGGTCGGCGAGCGCTGGCGGCGCCAACACAAGGCTGCCAAGGAGCACCGCGGCGCCGGTCAACATCAGCGTGCTCGGAAGGACGGGACCGACAGGCATCGACTAAAGCTTCTCGCTCAGGCGTCGACCAGAATGACGCGGAAATCGTTGACGTTGGTTTGCGTGGGCCCGCGCACGATCAGTCCACCGGTGGCCTCGAAGTAACTGGTGGCATCGTTTTCGTCGAGGAACTTCTGCGCGTCCAGACCGCCGATGGCAGCGAGGGTCTGGGCATCGATGATGGCACCCGCCGGATCCGTCACCTGGCCCGTGCCGCCGTCGATCCCATCCGTATCTGCCGCCAGCGCACACACTCCGGGCAGCCCGTCGAGCGCGAGCGCCAACGCCAACGCGTACTCCTGGTTGCGCCCGCCGCGCCCCCACCGGTTGCGCACGGTGACAGAGAGCTCGCCGCCGCTGATGATGGCAACGCGCCGTGCGGCAGACTTGGCCTCGCGAGCAAGTCGAGCGTGGGCGCGGGCCACCTCACGTGCCTCGCCGGTGAGCGCATCACCGAGGTTCACCACTGCGTAGCCGTTTCGCCTCGCCACCGCGCCCGCCGCAGCGAGCGCCGCGGCCGGCGTGGCAATGATCCGGTATTCGCTAGAGTTGAATGCGAAATCGCCTGGCTTGGGCGTCTCATTGGCGGGGTCAGTCAGCGCCACCTCGACGCCAAGCGGCAAGGTCAGACCCAGCGCCTGCATGCTCGCGCGCCGACGCTCCAGGATGGCACGCGCATCGGCGAGCGTCGTGGCATCGGGCACGGTTGGACCCGAGCCAATGGTGGCGGGATCATCGCCCGGCACATCAGAAATGGCGAGCGTGAGCAGCGGCGCCGATGTGGCCTTGGCCAACCGTCCACCTTTGATGCGCGACACGTGACGGCGCACGGTGTTCATCTCATGGATGTCGGCGCCGCACTTGAGCAGGCCGCGCGACAGCTCCGTTTTGTCGGTGAGGGAGAGCCCAGCCGCCGGCGCCGCCCAGAGCGCCGAAGCCCCGCCGGACAAGAGCACAAGGACGCGATCGTGCTCCGTTGCGTTCGCCGCGAGCGCCAGTGCACGTTCGGCCGCTTGCTGGCTGGCTGCATCAGGCGTTGGATGCCGCGCCGAGCCAATCTCGATGACGCTCTGCACCGACCTTTCAAACGCGTCAAACGCGGCGGTGCTGCCGTGCGGGGCCGTCACGAACCCACCGACGCGATCGAGCAAGTCGAGCTTGCGGTAATGGGTCTGCGCTGCGTGCGCCATGGCCGCTGCGGCCTTGCCGGCCCCTACAACATAAAGTCGGCCGTTCGGCGGGGGTGCGGGCAGATGAGAGGGCAGGCACACATCCGGGTGCGCGGCTGCAACCGCCGCTTCGTAGAGCGCCAACAGCGTCCCGCGCACCCCCGATTGTGCTTCGCCGCTTGTGCCGGTGGTCATGGCTCCAGAGAATTTAACGATGGTGGCGACCATTTGTCGTCGCCGCCTCGGCCAGCGTCAACAGCATCCTCAGCGCGGCGCCACCCGATGGGCGGCGCGTTCACGCATCTTGGAAACTGCGCGGGCAACGCGCATGGAAGGCGCGTGGGGAGGCCGTGGGGAGGCCGTCGGAAGATCCCGGGAAGATCCTGGCCAGTACCTTCGCGTCATCGGGCCCCAGGGCGCAGTTGAGTTGCCGTCCCTTTGCGGCGTGCGCCCGCTAGAACTATAGTTGCAGCCATGCCTCACGACACTTCGCTGGCGCCAACCATCCGCGCAGAGGAACACGACAGCTATCGCGTCCTGGCGGGGCGGGCCGATGCAGGCCTCATCTTGCTTTGCGACCATGCCGGCAATGCTGTTCCGCCCGCGTACGGCAGCTTGGGGCTCCCGCCTGAGCAGCTTGCACGCCACATCGCCTACGACATCGGAGCCGCGGAAGTTACGCGCCGCCTCGCTGGCGCGCTCGGCGTGCCAGCTGTCATGACGCGTTACTCGCGGCTGCTCATCGATCCCAACCGCGGTGCAGACGACCCCACCCTCATTATGCGCCTCTCGGACGGCGCCGTGATCCCAGGGAATAAGCGTCTGGATGATCGCGAACGGGAGCGGCGTCGGCGTCTTTACTACGACCCCTACCATCGCGCCATCGACGGTATAATCGACCACTGCCTCGCCAGCGCGACGTCGCCCATGCTACTGTCGATCCATTCCTTCACCGAGAGCTGGAAGGAGAAGCCGCGGCCTTGGCACGTGGGCGTGTTGTGGGATCGGGATCGGCGGCTCGCCAAACCGCTCCTCGATGGCTTTTACGCGGAAGGTGATCTCATCGTCGGCGACAATGAGCCCTACTCAGGCCAGCTCGTGGGGGACTGCCTGTGGCAACACGCCACGTGCCGGGGGCTCATCAACGCTCTGATCGAGATCCGCCAAGACCTGATTCGGGATGCGACGGGCCAGGAGGCCTGGGCGCAGCGGCTCGCACGCCTTGTCGGCAGGATCGTTAGAGCTACATTCCCTGTCGATGCGCCGGCGGCCGATGGGCGCCGGATCGCACTCAAACCGAGCGGCGTAGACATCGCGCGGCCATCAACGGAGGTGGGGCCATGACAAAGATCGACAATGCGCTGGTGACGGAGCTCGAGGCGGCCGCCTTCAGGCGGCTCGTGGCACACCTGCGCGCGCGCAGCGATGTGCAGAACATCGACCTGATGAACATGGCAGGTTTCTGCCGCAACTGCCTGGCCAATTGGTATCAGGAAGCGGCCCACGCTAAGGGTGTGGAATTGAGCAAGGACGGTGCGCGCGAGATCATTTACGGCATGCCTTACAAGGAATGGCAGGCCAAGCACCAGGGGGAGGCGAGCGCCGAGCAGAAGGCCCAATTCGCCGCGGCCAAACCGCACGGCGGATGAAAGCTTGAGCCGTTTGAAGCGCTCGCGACGAATTGGCGCGCCGCCGCTTTATCTAGGGGCTGCGAGCACGGGGATCGCGAGGGCCAGGTGGGGGCCCCGCCTGCGCGGCCAAATGTTCCAGGCAAGCTCGAGGAGTGCGCCCGACTGCCATCGCGGTTGCGCCACCAGAAGGGCATCCCGCCAGCACCAAGCCCAAAGGGATTGAAGCCAAAATCGCTCGAGCCCAAGCGCCCCGAAGTTCAAGTCGCTCAAGGCCCAAATGGCCTCACGCGCAAGGGAATTAAAGCCCTCGAGGATGCGGGTCCAATGCGGCTTCCTGGGGCAGTCGTTCGCCGCCTACCCCTCGGCGCGCCGCCGTGCCGCGGCGCTCCCTGCGCTGTCGTGCACGGCACTCGCCTCTTGACAGTGCCAGTCGGCCGCCGCATTAGGCGCACCGCGAGGCAGGTGCACTCGCGGGGGCGCGCTGCTGTCGCACCCGACCGCAAACAAATCGCCACAATTGCGCGCCGATCAGCACCTTTCCGCGACCCGTGGCGGGCGCACCGGCAAACGAAGACGCATGGAGGAGCGCTCAATGGCGGTCCTAATCGAAGCTTCCGATCTCGAGAAGCGGTTCGGCGAGATTCTCGCCGTCGATGGCATCTCACTTGAGGTAAAGCGCGGAGAGGTGTTGGGGTTCCTTGGTCCCAATGGTGCCGGCAAATCGACGACCATGAAGATGCTGACGGGCTTTTTGGAACCCGATGCCGGCAGCGCCCGCATAGCGGGTATCGACGTGTTGGACGAACCCAAGCAGGCCAAGCGGCAGCTGGGCTACCTACCGGAAGGTGCGCCCTGCTATGGCGACATGACTGCCCGCGGGTTCCTGACCTTCATCGCGGAGATTCGCGGTTTTGATCGCGATGAGGCCAAGCGCCGTGTCGCCGGAGCCGTCGAGAAGACACAACTTTCCTCGGTGCTCGAGCAGACGATCGAGACGCTGTCGAAGGGCTTCAAGCGCCGCGTGGCCATCGCCCAAGCCATCCTACATGACCCGCAGGTGCTGATCATGGACGAGCCCACCGACGGCCTCGATCCCAACCAGAAGCACCAGGTGCGCCGGTTGATCGCCGACATGGCCGCCGACAAGGCCATCATCGTCTCCACGCACATCCTCGAAGAGGTGGAGGCGGTATGCTCGCGCGCCGTCATCATCAATCGCGGCCGCATCGTCGCCGACGGCACCGCCGAGGATCTGATGCGGCGGTTGCCGTACCACAATACCATCGCCATGCACGTGCCTGCGGGCCGCGCCGAAGCCGTCGCCAAGGCGCTCTCCGAATTTGCCGCTATCGCCAAGGTTGAGACGGTCGGCACGGCCAACGGCCGGGTGCGGTTGCGCGCTTCCCCTCACGCCGGCGCACCCATCCCCTCCGATCTCGCTTCGCTCATCCGTGCACGTTTGATCGAGGCGGAGGAGGTGCACGTGGAGCGCGGCAACCTTGACGAGGTCTTCCGGCAGATCACTACCTCGGACGCGGGAACCAGCCATGCATGAGTTTGTTCGCAACACCTCGATCATCGCCCGGCGCGAGTTTGTCGCCTACTTCTCCACGCCGCTGGCAACCGTCTTCCTCATCATCTTCATCGCGTTGACGGGAGCCTTCGCGTTCTACGTCGGAGGCTTCTTCGAGCGCGGCCAGGCCGACCTTGCGCCGTTCTTCCAATACCACCCCTGGCTCTACCTGCTGCTGGTGCCTGCGGTGGCCATGCGGCTATGGGCCGAGGAGCGCAAGTCGGGCACCATCGAACTGTTGATGACGCTGCCCATCTCTCCCTGGGAGGCAATCCTGGGTAAGTTCCTGGCGGCCTGGGCGTTCATTGGTGTCGCTTTGCTGCTGACGCTGCCGATGTGGATCACCGTCAACGTCCTGGGCAGCCCTGATAACGGCGTGATCCTAGCCGGCTACGTCGGCAGCTTCCTTATGGCAGGGGCGTTCCTGGCGGTCGGCTCGTGCATCTCGGCGCTGACCAAGAACCAGGTGATCGCGTTCATTGTCTCGGCAACGCTTTGCTTCCTGCTGGTCATGAGCGGGCTTGAACTGGTGCTCAATGTGTTGCGCGCCTGGACGCCGGGCTTCCTCGTCACCGCCGTATCGTCGATGAGCTTCCTGTCCCATTTTGACCGCATCGCCAAGGGTGTGCTCGATCTGTCATCGGTCGTCTTCTACGTTTCGCTCATCGCCTTTGCCCTGTTCGCCAACCGCATCTTCGTCGAGCTGAAGAAAGCCGACTGAGGGAGGACAATCCGTGCAGAGTATCCTCGACAGGCTACGCCATCTGTTCCGGCCGGCCACGGATTGGCTGGTCGCACACTGCGCAAGGCTGCCGCGCCACACGCTGGCCTGGACCAGCGTCGGGCTCGCTTTCATCCTGCTCTTGAGCATCAATCTGTTCGCCAGCAGCGCGTTGCGCAACGCCAAGGCTGACCTTACGCAACAACGGCTGTTCACAATTTCGAGCGGCACGCGCGGCATGCTGCGCTCCATCGATGAGCCTATCAGCCTCAAACTCTACTTTTCCAAGCGGCTCGGCGAGGCCGCCCCCGTTTATGCCCGCTACTTCGAGCGCGTGCGCGCCCTGCTGCAGCAGTACGCCGATATCGCCGGCGGAGGGCTCGACGTTGCTGTCTTCGACCCCGAGCCGTTCTCGGATTCGGAGGACAAGGCCGTGGCGGCCGGGCTGCGCGGCGTGCGGCTCAACCAAGAGGGCGAGGTGGGCTACTTCGGACTGGTGGGGAACAATTCAACCGACAGCGATTCCACCATCCCCTTCTTCACGACCGATCGCGAGGCCTTTCTCGAATACGACCTCACCAAACTCATCTACACGCTGGCCAATCCGAAAAAGCGCGTGGTTGGCCTCATGACCAGCCTGCCCCTCGATGGCGGCATGAACCCGATGGCCATGATGGGAGGAGGCCGACAGCAGCTGCCGCCGCAGATGATCATGGAACAGATCCGCGACTTCTTCGAAGTCAAAACGCTCGCCCAGGACGTGAAGGAGATCCCGAGCGACGTTGACGTGCTGATGGTGGCCCAGCCCGACAAGCTCACCCCTGAGGCCGCCTATGCCATCGACCAGTTCGTAATGGGCGGCGGCAAAATCTTGGCGCTCGTCGATCCGGTCGCTGAAATGGGCGGACGCGCCGGGCCCATGGGCATGGGCATGCCACCCAGCGGGCCAAGCCCGGAGTTCGTGAAGCTGCTCAAGGCCTGGGGCGTCGATTTCGACCCGACCAAGGTCGCAGGCGACATCGCCACGGCACGGCGCGTCCAATTCGGCGGCGGAGCCCGCCCCACGGTAACGGAGTACGTGGGCTGGCTCGGCCTCGACCGTCGCAGCATCGACGAGAAGGACGTACTCTCGGGCGGCGTCGAGCGGATCAACTTGGCTTCGCCTGGCTTTTTGTCAAAAGCTGAGGGCGCCACGACAAACGTGACGCCCATCCTGCTCACGAGCCCGCAGGCGATGCAGATCGGTGCCGACAAGTTCACAGGCATGCCCGACCCCGTCGCCTTGCTCCGCTCCTATAAGCCGGAGGGTAAGTCGCTGATGCTGGCTGCACGGGTCTCCGGCACGGCCAACAGCGCCTATCCCGACGGTGTGCCGAAGCCAGCTAAGGCGGAGGGGGAGGACAAAGCCAAAGCAGATGCGGCCAAGCCAGACGGCGACAAGCCGGAAGCGGCCAAAGCCGACGCCGGCAAGGACGCGAAGCCCAAAGAGCAGAAGCCGGAAGGCGCGGCCGCCAAACCGCATAAGGCCTCCGGCCAGATCAACGCCATCGTCATCGCCGACACCGACCTGCTCTCGGACCAATTCTGGGTCGACGTACGCGACTTTTTGGGGCAGCAGGTAGCGATCCCGAACGCCAGCAACGCGGCCTTCATCGTCAACGCGCTCGACAATCTGTCGGGCTCGGACGCTCTCATCGCGCTGCGCGGTCGCGGCGCCGAAGACCGCCCGTTCCAGCTTGTCAATGATCTGCGCCGGGACTCCGAGCGGCGCTATCGCGAAAAGGAGCAAGCGCTCACCGCGAAGCTCAAAGAGGTACAAGACCAGCTGACCAAGCTCGAGAACGCTGGGGAGGGCGGTAATGTCATCGTCAGCGAAAGCGACCGCCAAGCCATCGAAAAGTTCCGCGGCGACATGTTGGCAATCCGGCGCGAGCTGCGCGAGGTTAAACGCGCTTTGCGGGAGGATATCGACCGTCTCGACGGCTGGTTGAAGTTCGCCAACATCGCGCTCGTGCCGCTCTTGGTCGGGTTCGGTGGCATCGGCTGGGCGGTGAGGCAGCGGCGGCGTACCGGGCCGCACTCGCCGCCAGCGCCGGGCGCGCAAGGAGGAACACCATGAGGCCACGCGCCTTCGCCGCTCTCGCGGTCATTACGCTCGTGGCGGTGGCGATCGCCATTGCAACGTACGCCTCCCAGAACCGCTGGTCACAGGCCAAGGTCACCGGTGCTGCCCTGCTCCCCGGCCTGGCGGCGCAGGCAAGCCGCATCAGTCGCGTCGAGCTGCAACAGGGCGACAAGACGCTGGCGCTGGCAAAGTCTGATGCGGGCTGGACACTCGCCGACCGGGGCGGCTACCCCGTCAAGCCCGGCGCCGTACGAGCCCTGCTGGTGAAGCTGGCTGAAGCCGAGCTCGTCGAGGGCAAGACACGCAACAAAGATCGCTTCGCCCTTCTCGAACTTGAAGATCCGGTGGGCAAGGACAGCAAGTCGCGCTTGCTACGACTGAAGGACGACCAAGGTGCCGTCATCGCTGAGACCATCGTCGGCAAAAAGCGATGGGATGCGTTTGGCGGCAGCAAGAGCGGTACTTACGTGCGCAAACCTGGGGACCCGCAGACCTGGCTCAGCAACGGCGACCTCGACGTCTCGCTCAATGTGCGCGACTGGGTGCAGGCTGGGGTGCTCGACGTGCCTTCGACCAAGATCGCCAAGCTGACCGTTGAAATCCCCGGTGAAGAACCCCTCGTGATCGCGCGGGATGGAACTGACACTGCCAAGCACACGCTCTTGGGCTTACCCGACGGCAAGAAACTCAAGGAGGGCGCCGGGATCGATGCAATCGTCCGCGCCGTCGGTAACATCGAGCTCGACGACGTGCGCAAGGCGGCTGCGGCCCCACCCGCCAACGACGTCAGCGTCGCCAAAATCGAAGCTGACGGCGGGCTCGCCATAACGGTTCGACTGCGCAAGGAGGGTGACGACACGTGGGTTTCGCTCGAAGCCGCCGGAGCGGAGGCCGACGCCAAAAAATCAGCTGACGACATTGTCAAGCGCACCCAGGGCTGGGAGTACAAAGTGCCGGCTTACAAGGCGCAAGCCATCCTCAAGCGCCGTGCCGATCTTATCGAGGCGAGTTGAACCGGCTCCGGGGCCCGCGCCACGCAGGCCCCTCCCCTTGTCTCAGTGCGTCGGCGCGCTCTGTTGCGCCGTGCTGATTTCATTGCCGCGCCAAGCGTAGCCTTCGCTCAGCCACGCATGCATCCACACCAGCGGCAAGAGCGCGTCGCGTAGCGCCCAGGTGACCGGCGACCACAGGCGCAAATGCCAGCCCGCGACCCACGCCAACAATGCCTCGCTGCCAAACCAGAGCGTAGACAGTGGCACCAGCAGGGCCGCCGGCGGCACGTCAAATGCATCTGCAACCCAAGCCGCTGCAGCCAACGGAAACAGACAGCCCGTGAGGATCTCGACGGCGAAGAAGCTGGGGAAGCTTATGCGTCGCAGGCGCGCCCATCGGGTCTGGCGATCCCACACCTGTCGTGCCGTGCGCAGACCGAGCGGCTGGCCGAAAGGCGCATCGACAAGCGCGGCACGCCGACCCATGCGGCGCACGAGCTTGGTGGCGGCGGCATCCTCGGCGATCTCCTGTGCCAGCACTTGAATGCCGCCGGCTTGCGCCAGATCGCCTCGGCGCATCAACATGGTCTTACCCTGGGCGAAGCCCATGCCGATGCTATCGGCGGCGTACTGCCAACGCGCCTGGTAGCCATTGAGAAACGCGCATTCCAGTTCGGCCCAGAACCCATCGACACAGCAAGCGATTGGCGGTGCGCACAGGACGCCCGTCTCGGGTCGCCAGCTCGCAAACAGCCTTTGCACGTAGTCGCGTGGCATCAGCACATTGCTGTCGGCAAACACGATCCAATCTCCGGCAGCCGCGCGCCAGCCTTTGACGAGATTGTTGAGCTTGGGATTGAGGCAGATTGTGTGATTGCCGATGAGCAAGCGCGCCGCAACGCCGGGGTTTCGGGCGAGCAACGTACGGACGAGCGCGACCGCGGGGTCGTCGGCGTCAGCGCAGCAGAAGATCAGCTCGAAATTCGGATAATCAAGCGCGAAACTGGAGCCCAGCGTGACCTCCTCGTAGCAATCGAGACCTCGCACGGGTCGCAAGATGCTTACCAACGGCGCGCACTCCGGCGCGGGCAACGACGCCGTGCGCCGCCGGCAGCGACGCATGGCGAGCAGGCTCGTGACGATGTGGAGGAATGTGGCGGTAAGGCAAAAGGCAAACAGCACCCAGTCGAGCGGCGTCATGGGCCCCCTCGCGCAGCTATCAGCGCGGCTGAAGGCTCTGCCAGAGTCCCATAACAGCGCGGTGACAGCAGCGGTGCGCCGAGGCGGTTTGTCGCCGGGCGGGGTTCGGGACGGGTCTATGCTGGCCGTCTCACGTCCAGAACCGAGGCAAGGCGTTTAGTTTGCGCCAGCCCTTGTGGGCGTCTTTCCAGGCGTGCACGGCGTGCGCGTTATGCCAACCCAGCACAAAACCCGCAGCGCGCTGCGCCTCGCAGTTGTCGGGGCACCGCTCCCGACAGATGCTGGTGAGCCCCTCGGCGGCGACGACGTCGTTGAGGTAGCCAAACTCCTCTTGCAAGCTGCGGATCTCCTTGATGAAGCGGCGCGTCGCCTGCGCGGGATAGAGGCTGGCGAAGAACTCTGCCGTGTAGCGCAAGGTCTTCAGCGCTTTGCGCATGGCGTGGCGTTCGACCACGTCGAGATCGTCAAGCCGTTCGCCGCTGTCGGCGACCTTGCGCCAGCGCTTCTTGAGCGCCAGGCGCGCAAATTTCGCGACCGGCGCTGACAGCTCCCCGCCGCCTTCGATCGTGCGTGGCCACAGCGCCAGATAGAGTTGGAGCACCGACCACTGCGGCCCGCGCAGCTCAGACCGCACGCGATCGCGCATGCGCTTGCGGTGCCCCAGCAGCGCTTCGCGCAGCCCCGCCAGCCCCGGGTCGTGGCGCATGGTGCCTGCGACCGGTGCATAGATTTCCTCGATCAGCACGTCGGCGTCGCGCAACTCGCCGACGCTGCGCGCAAGGGCGCGCGCATGGCGTTCCAGCTCGCGGGCAGCCGTCGTGTCGCTCAGGGGGCGGAAGGCAAGAAGGGCGCTGCGCAGCCGCCGCAGGCCGATGCGCAGCTGATGTGCGGCGTCGGGATCTTCCGTCTCCAGAACAGCCGTCCGATTGGCCGCGATCTGAGCGGCAGCCGATTGCACGAGGAGGGCCATTGCGTGCGAGCAGGTGTGGTCGGGCGCAAGGTGTGGCAGCTCGGAGCGGTGCGGTATGGCTTGGCCGTTGGCCTTGTGGCCGAGCGCCAGGCTATAGCCCCGATCCGCCGGATTGCCATTGGCAAGGCGCACAGGCGCCGTGGCGAAGAGTTGCGCGGCAGTGTGCAGCAGGCATTCCGGGCTCCCCGATTTCAACTCCAGCTCCGCCTCGCATAGGCTCCGCTCGACGCTGCCGGCGCGCACCACACCCTCATCGAGGGCAAGCTCAAGATCGCCTTCGGCCGCATGCAGCTGCCGCGTGGTGCGCTCAACGACGGTCTCAAACACGGGCTCAAGCACGGAGCGTGCGACGGCCTTCTCGATCCGGCGGCGCAGGCGCCGACTGGGAATGAGGTCCAAATTGGGCTCCGGTGGCTCTAGGCTGCCGTCCCCCGCAACGCCGTCCGCGCTGCCGCCGCTGTTGGACCTGCCGGCTTCGACCGTCTGCAGCCAGCGCTCGCCCTCGGAGCGCAGCCTGAAGGCGATGCCAAGGGCGTGCAGGCGATAATCCGGCGTGTCGAAGTAGATCGACCGCAGCGTCCGGTGCACGGGCTCGCCGACGGCAAGGTTGCCGAGGGCTGGATGGGCACGCACCCGCTGCAATTCTTCGCGCGTGAGCTCGAGCTTGAGCTCCAACTCACTTTCCCTGGCAACGCTCATCGCCAACCCCCTGACGCAGCTGCTGCGGCCCGCTGCGGCACGAGCGAGCAAGCGGCTTTTAGCGAGTGAATCGACCCGCGCGGCAGTCAATGGCAAAAGCGCGGTTATCCACAGAAGATTTGCACAAGATAGGCCAGGGAAAGCGCACGGGATGCCCGAGGAAAGACCAGGGAGAAAGACCGGGGAGAAAGACCGGGGAAGGATGATCAGGGGCGCCCCATCTAAGCTTGGTTGGGGTTCGGCAGGGCGTAGGAGACCACATCCGGGCGTCCGCTGCCACCCTCTCTGGCGCCCCTCCCGGTCGGTCCGGTCGACCCGGTCGATATGTCACAACGCGCACCGTGGTTGGGCTGTCTATGTCGAGCCCATGACCGACGCGTCTAACCCGGCAAAGCCGCCCCGCCACTTCGTGCGGGCCCTATGGCGCGGCGTGGCACAGCGTTGTCCCAGTTGCGGAACGGGGCCGCTCTTTGGCAGATACCTCAAGGTGCGCAATCATTGTCCGGCCTGTGGCGAGGCGCTGCACCACCATCGCGCCGACGATGCCCCGGCCTACTTCACCATTCTCATCGGCGGCCATTTTGTCGTGGGGGGTGCACTGGCGCTCGAGCGCGGACTTTCACCACCCATCTGGGTACAGCTGGCGATCTGGCTGCCTCTGACGCTGCTTGGCTGTCTCTTTCTGCTGCCACGCGTCAAGGGCGCTCTCGTCGCCCTGCAATGGGCGCTCTACATGCATGGTTTCGACCCGACGCGGGCGCCGGACCCATCCCTGGATCCGGGCATCTAGCCCGCGCGACGGTGGGCGGCGCGTCCCACGGCTGCGCCCCAACGCAATCGGTCCAGTGCGGTGTGGAGCCAGCGCCGAGCCGAGGCCCCATTCCTCGCCCACGCCCGACGCATTGGGGGCGACAATCCTTTGCAATCGGGCCGAGGCTGGCGCAGCATGCTTGCGCCTGAGGTGAGCCCATGCCCATTGCCAATGCTTCGAGCGCGCTCCAGCGCTTCATCGTTCTGGATTTGACCCGCGTGCGCGCCGGCCCGACCGCCGTGCGTCAGCTCGCCGATTGGGGCGCCAATGTCATCAAGGTCGAGCTTCCGGAACACTTGGACGCGGCGGAGGGCCTGGGCGGTGCGCGCCACGGCCCGGATTTTCAAAATCTGCATCGCAACAAACGCAGCATCACGCTCGACCTCAAGTCGCCGGTGGGAGCTGCAACTTTTCGCCGCCTGGCCGCCAAGGCCGATGTGCTGGTCGAAAATTTCCGCCCCGACGTGAAGACCCGCCTGGGGATCGATTATGCGACCCTCAGCAGGATCAATCCACGCCTCGTCTACGCCAGCATTTCTGGCTTCGGCCAGGATGGCCCCTACCGCGACCGACCGGGTTTCGATCAAATCGCACAGGGTCTCGGCGGGCTGATGTCCATCACCGGCGAGCCGGGGCGAGGACCAATGCGGGTCGGCATTCCCGTTGCCGATCTTTCCGCCGGCTTATTCTGCGCACTTGGCATCCTGGTGGCGTTGTTGGAGCGGGAGCAATCCGGCAAGGGCCAGGAGGTCGCCACCTCGCTGTTGCAGGCCCAGATCTTCATGCTCGATTTCCAGGCCTCGCGCTGGCTCAATGCCGGCGAAGTTCCAGGACAGGCAGGCAACAACCATCCAACCAGTGTCCCGACCGGCGTGTTCAAGACGCGCGACGGCTATATCAACATTGCCACGGCCGGTGGTCAGATGTGGGAGCGCCTTTGCAAGGCGCTCGAGGCGCCCAACCTTCTCGCCAATCCGCGCTTTGCCACCTCTCGAGCGCGCCTTGAAAACCGGGATGGCCTCAACGCGGCCATCGAGGCCCACCTGGCGCATCGCACAAGCGAGGACTGGATTGAACGTCTCAATGCCGAGGGCGTGCCGACCGGCGCTATCAACTCAATCGAACAAGTGTTCGCCGACCCACAAGTTGCCCACCTGGGCATCGTGCAGCAGATCGAGACGGGCGACGCACGCGCTACCTTGAAAGTGGTTGGGCAGCCGGTTTCCCTCGGCCGCACGCCGACCCGGCTGGCGGCGCCCCCGCCCGAGCGTGGTGAGCACACCCTCGAGGTCTTGTCCGAGTTCGGCTTCACGGCTGCCGAGATTGCCGCCCTGAGTGAGGCCAAAGTCATTTGACGCGAAGGACAACGCCGAAGTTGAAGCTGCCGGCGAGCACCGCACCGGGCAACACCGCCTCGCGACAGGCCGCAGTCCTTTGCTTGCGCTTGGCCTGCGAGGGCGTATTGTGCATCTTTCCCAACCGCAGCGCTGGCCTCGCGGCGCCTTCCTCGATCGCCAAGGCGGAACCGCAGTTGCCTCCGGCGCGCTCAACTTGACGCTGGAACCAGTTATGTCTGAAGCCCTTGAGATCCAGTTTGCATCGCTGTCCGTGGCGCCGACCGGGACGTTGGCGCTGCTCGCCGGCGCCGAGCTTGCGCTCGCTTCGACTGCGCGCGGCTTCGATGAGCGCACCAAAGGTGCGGTGAGCAAGGCCGCGCGCGCCGCGGATTTTACGGGTAAAGCCAAGACGTCGATGGAGATTCTCGCGCCCGCCGGCATCGATGCACCTCGCCTCCTGGTGATCGGAGCAGGCCATCCAAGCAAAGAGCTCGATCGGCTACTGCTTGGTGGCTACGCGCTCTCCCAAATCAACGCGCGCAAGGGCGAGGCGGCCAGCCTGATCGCAGATCTGCCCGACACGGGCGAGATCAGCGTAGAAACATTGGCCGCCGACCTGGCCTTTGGTGCGCTGCTGCGCAGCTATGCCTTCAAGAAATATCGCACCGTCCGCAAAACCGAGGACGGCGCCGAGGATGAGACACGCAATGGCGTGCGCCGGCTTACCGTGCACTGTGCCAAGCCCGATGCAGCCGCCAAGGCCTTTGCCGGCCGCAAAGCGGTGGCTCAGGGCATCTTCCTTGCCCGTGACCTCGTCAACGAGCCCGCCAACATGCTGGGCCCCGTCGAGTTTGCCGAACGGGTACGCGATCTGGCCAGCGCCGGCGTTGAGGTGGAAGTGCTGGACGTGGACCAGCTCCGCGCCCTGAAGATGGGCGCCCTGTTGGCCGTGGGGCAAGGCAGCGACCGACCCTCGCGTGTCGTCGTCATGCAGTGGCACGGTGCCAAGTCGAAGCGCGCCAAGACGCTCGCCTTCGTCGGCAAGGGCGTGTGCTTCGACACCGGCGGTATCTCCATGAAGCCCGCGGGCGGCATGGAGGACATGAAAGGCGACATGGGCGGGGCGGCCTGCGTTGTCGGGCTCATGTTGGCGCTTGCCGGGCGTAAGGCTGCCGTCAATGCGGTCGGCCTCGTCGGCCTCGTCGAGAACATGCCATCGGGCAAGGCACAGCGTCCCGGCGATATCGTCACCTCCATGTCGGGCCAGACGATCGAGGTGCTCAACACCGATGCGGAAGGTCGGCTCGTGCTGGCCGATGTGCTGTGGTATGCCCAGCAGCGCTTCAAGCCGCGCTTTGTGATCGATCTCGCCACGCTAACCGGGGCCATCATCGTCGCCCTTGGCAAGGAGCACGCGGGCCTTTTTTGCAATGACGATCGCCTCGCCAGTGAGCTCATCGCCGCCGGTGAAGCAACCGGTGAAAAAGTCTGGCGCATGCCACTCGGCAAGGCCTACGACAAGCTGATCGACAGCAAGAATGCCGATATGAAAAACATCGGCGGGCGCCATGCCGGGGCCATCACGGCCGCCCAGTTCGTGCAGCGCTTCATCAAGGACACGGCCTGGGCGCATCTGGACGTGGCCGGCACGGCGATGGACTCAGCCCGCAACGAGATCAATCCCAGCTGGGCCTCGGGCTGGGGTGTGCGGTTGCTCGACCGCCTGATCTGCGATCACTACGAAAAAGGCGACAAATGATTACCGGAAGGCAGGATGGTCTACCTTAGCGCTCTGTATTTACTGGGGATTTTTGGAGAATTTTCCATAATATATCTTATGCGAATGACGTTTGGCGGAATTTGACCTGCTGCCCGCCGGTCGCTTTCGGCCTCCCGTTCGCGGCGCCACTGTGCAGCGCCGGCTTCAAAAGGCCCTACCAGCACCGCGGGAACGCTCGGGCCAACGCCGGCGTTGGCCTCCCAAAGCGGCTCAGATCCCAGGCCGATATCCCAGTTGGGTCGCTGCCGAGGCACAGGAGCCAAACAGATGACCAAGGTGCGCACTCTCGAGCGGCAACCGGCAGCGCGTCTGGACACGCCCACGGACCTATCTGCGGCCGCCGTGCGAGAAATCTCAGCGGCGCTCAACGGCCTCCTGGCTGATGCCTTCGCGCTTTACCTCAAGACCAAGAATTTCCACTGGCACATCAGCGGACCGCATTTTCGCGACTATCACCTGTTGCTTGACGAACAGTCCGAGCAGATCTTTGCCACCACCGACGTGCTGGCCGAGCGGGTGCGCAAGATCGGGGCTACCACGCTGCGCTCGGTGGGTGACGTCGCCCGGCACCAGTCGATCAAAGACAACGATGCCCAATTCGTGGCGCCCAACGACATGCTGCACGAGTTGATGGAAGACAACAAGGCGATGGCGGCCGCCATGCGCAGAGGGCACGGGGTTGCCGAAAAGCACGCGGATGCGGCCACCGCCGGGTTGCTCGAGACCTTTATCGATGCAACCGAAAAGCGCACCTGGTTCTTGTTCGAGGCGGGCGCGAGGACCGATAAGTCGGGGCGCTGACGAGCTCACTCATCGGCGATCCTCACCCGCCGCAGCGACTTCACGGCCGAGCGGCGTCGCTTTTCCTCCCGACGCTGCAGCTTGGCGGCGCGGGGTGGCCTGGTCGGCTTGCGTGGTGCTGGCGGCTCGGCGGCCGCGCGGATGAGGGCCACCAGCCGCGCGCGCGCATCGGTGCGGTTCCTGTGCTGGCTGCGGAAGCGCGCTGCGCTGATGATGATCACCCCGTCAACCGTTATGCGGCGCCCGGCAAGCTTGTAGAGCCGCTCACGTACCGCTTCCGGCAGTGACCGCGAACGGCGCACGTCGAAGCGCAATTGCACCGCCGTCGACACTTTGTTGACATTCTGCCCGCCCGGTCCCGAGGCAGTCACGAAGACCTCCTCAAGCTCGGCCGGATCGATGGCAATCGTGGCGGTGACATTGAGCATGGGGCTGGGAGCATGGCGCTGGCGGGGCATGGCCGATTTCGTGCTATCAGGCTGCCGTCCATCAACACGGAATTGAGGAAGGCCGCAATGACCTTGAGCGCCCCCAAGACCATCGATGACCTCCTCGCCGTCATGGCCGCGCTGCGCACGCCCGGTAGCGGGTGTCCCTGGGACCTGCAGCAGACCTTCAGGACGATCGTGCCCTACACCATCGAAGAGGCCTATGAGGTTGCGGACGCCATCGAGAAGGATGACCGGACAGCCCTCAAGGACGAGTTGGGCGATCTCTTGCTGCAGGTCGTCTATCACGCGCGTATGGCTGAGGAAGAGGGGGCATTTGACTTCGCCGCGGTGACCGAGGCCATCACCGCCAAGATGATCCGACGCCACCCGCACGTGTTTGGCAGCGCGGCCGAGCGCGCGGCCGGCGCGCGGCCCGGCTTCTGGGAGCGGATCAAGGCCGAGGAACCCAAGCAAGAGGCCTCCCCCTCGCCGCAACAGGTGGAGGGGTCTCCACGCAGCATCTTGAAGGATGTCCCAATCGCCTTGCCGGCACTCACACGTGCGCTCAAGTTGCAGCACAAAGCCGCCCGCGTTGGCTTTGACTGGCCGTCGCTGGCACCCGTGTTCGCCAAGCTCAAGGAGGAACTCGGCGAACTGGAAGAGGCAGCCAGTCTCGACGCCGACGCGACCCGCGGTGGAAAACTCATGGACCGCAGCAAGGTCGAGGAGGAGCTGGGCGACCTGCTGTTCGTCATGGCCAACGTCGCCCGCCACCTAGACATCGACCCTGAAGGGGCGCTGCGGGCGGCCAATCAGAAATTCACTCGCCGCTTCGGGCGCATCGAAGCGCTGCTGGCGGCCGACGGCCGCACGCCCGCGCAATCGACGTTGGCCGAGATGGACTGCCTGTGGGACCAGGCCAAGGCCGAGGAGCGCATGGTCTCAATGCCGGCAAATGCGGGCACTGGTGGCTGATTATCCACTGTGGCGCAGGCGGCCCTGGCCGCCTTGAAGGGTCAAACCGGAGCGCTTGAGTTGGGCATCGAGCTTGCCCTTGAGGATAGGGTCGATGCGGAAGCGGGCACGCATCGCACCCTCTTCGGTGCTCTCGTGCTTGAGCACCTCGGCGTGGTCGAACAGCCAGCTCATGAGCCGACCCGCGGCGGGCGGGATCTCAAGGGTCAAGATCTCGTCCTTGGCGGCAAAGCGTGCATCGATGGCGGCGAGCAATGCCTCAATTCCCTCTCCTGTCAGCGCCGAGATCAGCACCGGCGCTCGCTCAGAGCGCACCAGAGCGCGCTGTGCTTCGGTGCGCTCGCATCGATCGAGCCGATCGGCCTTGTTCCATACCTCCAGAAGAGGTGCGTCGGCCGCCGCCGCGTCAATACCGAGCTCGGCTAGCACAGCCTCCACGTCATGGAGCTGTGCCTGTGTCTCGGGATGGGAAATATCGCGCACATGGAGGATGAGGTCGGCTTCCACCACCTCCTCCAGGGTGGCGCGGAAGGCTGCCACCAACGTGGTCGGCAGATTGGAGATGAAGCCTACGGTATCGGAGAGAATAATGCGCCGCCCGCTCCCCAACCTCACCTCGCGCATGGTGGGATCGAGGGTCTCGAACACCTGGTCGCGTGCGGCTACGCAAGCGCCCGTCAAGCGGTTGAAGAGGGTCGATTTACCCGCATTGGTGTAGCCCACGACGGCAACCGTGGGATAGGGCACGCGCTGGCGCCCGGCGCGATGCAGCGTTCGCGTCCCCACAGCGTGCGCGAGATCCCTGCGGATGCCCTCGATGCGCTCCTCGATCAAGCGCCGGTCGGTCTCGATCTGGGCCTCGCCTGGGCCCCCTAGGAACCCGAACCCGCCGCGCTGACGCTCAAGATGCGTCCAGGAACGCACGAGCCGGCTCTTCTGGTAGTTGAGGTGGGCAAGTTCCACCTGCAGTCGGCCCTCGCGGGTGAGCGCCCTTTCGCCGAAGATCTCCAAGATGAGCCCGGTTCGATCGAGCACCTTACAGTCCCACGCCCGTTCGAGATTGCGCTGCTGGATCGGGCTGACAACATGATCGAGGATGACGAGCCCCGCCTCGTGCTCGGCCACCTGCTCGGCAATCTCCGCAACCTTGCCCGAGCCCAGAAGGGTGGCCGGTCGCGGCCGCGCCAACGGCACGAGCTCGGCGGCGCGCACATCCAGGGCGATAGCGCGGGCAAGCCCGACAGCCTCCTGGAGGCGGTCCGCGGCCGAATGGGGAGGTGCTGCGGCGCCGTTGCCTGAAAACCGAGCCGGGCCGCCGCTCGCCATGCGCTGATCACGCCGCAGTGGTACCAGTATGATGGCACGCACGGGCGCCCGGCGGCGCTCGACCGCACCGCGCCGGCGGCGTCGCTCAGGCTTGCTGTGCGATAGCGTCGTCGAGATGGCTAACCCTGTTGGCCTTCGGCCTGATCAGAATCCATGAGATGCACCGGCGCGCCGGGCATGATGGTTGATATGGCGTGCTTATAGACGAGTTGCGAATGGCCGTCGCGGCGCAACAAGACGCAAAAATTATCGAACCACGTCACGATGCCTTGCAGTTTCACTCCGTTGATCAGGAATATTGTCAGGGGTGTCTTGTTCCTACGCACATGGTTCAGGAACGTGTCCTGAAGGCTTTGGGCTCGTTCGGCCATTGTTGTTAGTCCATTGCCTGTTCTGTGGAAGGCCGCGGCACCGACCCCCACCCCGCGCCCGCTAAAATGCAGAATCATTCCAAACTGTACAAGCAGATTCGGAGCCTGTGCCGCGAGCATGCTGCCGCGTTACACGCCAGCAGCCCCCGCTTACCGGTCGGCAATTTCAGCCGCCGAATGAAATTCCGCCCGCAGCTTGAGCGCAAGCAGGCCTGGGGCTCCGTTGCCGATCGGCTTGCCGTCGATCTTTACCACCGGCATGACGAAGTTGGTCGCTGATGTGATAAAGGCCTCGCGCGCGCCCTTGGCTTCCTCGACGCTAAAGGGACGCTCGACGAATTCCATTCCCTCTCGCTTCAGAAGATCGATGAGCGTCGTTCGGGTCACGCCGCGCAGGATGGCATTGTCGATCTGGCGCGTTACCAACCGCCCCTGACGGTCGACGATCCATGCATTCGACGAGGCACCCTCCGTGACGTGCCCGCTGGGATCGACAAACCAGGCCTCCTTGGCTCCTTCCTCGCGCGCCGCCTCCTTGGCAAGGGAGGCCGGCAGCAGCATGACGGTTTTGATATCGCAACGCGCCCAGCGCGAATCAGGCACCGTCTTGACAGCAATGCCGACCGCCGCCGCGGCCTCGAGCCGTGCGTGCGACACGGGCCGTGCCAGACACACGACGGTGGGTTTCACGCTGTCGGGTGGGAACAAAAAGTCGCGCGGTCGGGCACCGCGTGACACCTGCAGATAGACGAGGCCCTCACGCACCCGATTGCGGCGGATGGTCTCGCGCATCACCCGCGACCAGGCGCCGGCTGACATGGCAGCTGGGATGGCCAGCTCGCTGAGCGAGCGGGCCAAACGTTGCATGTGCCGCGTTTCGTCGACGAGGCGCCCGCCGCGCACTTCGCACACCTCATAGACGGCATCGCCGAACTGGAACCCGCGATCCTCGGCGTGCACTAGGGCATCGGCATAGGAACGATACCGTCCATTGACGTAGACGAAGCGCGTCATGTGCCCGTCCTCGGCAAGTCGCCGGTGCGCTCCTGCGAGCTCACACCGAGTGCGCGCAGCTTGCGGTGCAGCGCGGAGCGCTCCATGCCGACAAATTCCGCTGTCCGCGAAATATTGCCACCAAAGCGATTGATTTGCGCCAACAGGTACTCGCGTTCGAAGATCTCGCGCGCCTCGCGCAAGGGCAGCGACATCAGGTGCTCCGCTCCGCCGTTGACGGGTAGCGGCACGTTGGAGCCAATCTCCTCGGGCAGCATGTTGGCCGTGATGATGGCATCCGGCTCGCCACCCGACAGGATCATCAAACGCTCAATATTGTTCCTGAGCTCGCGTACGTTGCCGGGCCAGTCGTGCGCCTGCAGCACGGCCACCGCATCCTCGCCGATCTTGCGTGGGGCCAGGCCGGAGGATTGCGCCACCTGACCTACGAAGTATTGCACCAGCATCGGGATATCATCGCGCCGCTCGGCCAGGCTCGGCACGCGCAGCGGCACCACATTGAGACGATGATAAAGGTCCTCGCGGAAGCGCCCCTCTTGCATTTCCCGCTCCAGATCGCGGCTGGTGGATGAAATGATGCGCACGTCCACCGATACCTTTTGGTTGCCGCCGACGCGCTGGAACTTCTGTTCCACCAGCACGCGCAGCACTTTACCTTGCGTTTCAAGCGGCATATCGGCGACCTCGTCGATATAGAGGGTGCCGCCGTGCGCCTCTTCCAGTGCGCCCACCTTGCGGGGGCCGGCATGGCCTTCGGTCCCAAACAGCTCTTCTTCAACCCGGTCGGGGGCCATGGCGGCGGCGTTGAGCACGACGAACGGCCCGTCCTTGCGGTGGGAATGTTCGTGCATGACCCGCGCTACGAGCTCCTTGCCGGACCCTGCACCACCGCGGATCAGCACGCGACTGTTGGTGGGGGCGACGCGGTCGAGGGCGGCGCGCAATTGATTCATGGCCGGTGACTTGCCGATCATGTCGAAGCTGACGACAGAGCGCTCGCGCAGCTCGCGCACTTCGCGCTGCAGCTTGGAGGCTTCGAGCGCGCGCAAGGTTACGAGCAGTAGCCGGTCGGCCTTGAAGGGCTTCTCAATGTAGTCGTAGGCGCCGCGTTTGATGGCGGTGACCGCAGTCTCGATGTTGCCGTGACCGGAGATGATAACTACCGGCAGCTCGGGATGCGTCTTCTTGATGATGTTTAACACCTCAAGGCCGTCGAGACGGCTCCCCTGCAGCCAGATGTCGAGGATGACGAGCTGGGGGCGGCGCTCTTCCACCGCTTTAAGCGCCTCGTCCGAATCGCGCGCCAATCGCGTGCGATGCCCATCATCCTGCAGGAAGCCGGCGACCATCTCGCGGATGTCGGCCTCGTCGTCGACGATCAGGATGTCAGCTGCCATCTGTCGCTCCTTAGCTCGTTGGCTTTTTTCATGCCCTACCGCTGGCGGCGGCGGGCTCAGGTTCCTCGTGCGATGCCGGTTCGGCCGGTGTCCTGCTCACGGGCAGCGTTATGCGGATCAATGCGCCGTGGGGCCGATCAGGTCCCGGCGGAGCATCCTCCAATGCCAACGATCCCCCGTGTTGTTCGACGCTCTTTTGCACGATGGCAAGGCCAAGCCCCGTGCCTTTCTTGGCGCCCTTGGTTGTCACATAGGGCTCTAGCAGACGCATGCGGTTCTGCTTGGGCAGGCCAGGGCCATTGTCGATCACCTCGATGTCGACCCGGTTGCCGTTGCGGCGCACTACCGTTTCGATGCGACCGCGCCAGTCCTCATCCTTGTCCGGGCTTTCCGCATACTGCTGGATCGCTTCCTCGGCATTCTTCACGACATTGTGGATCGCCTGTGCCATCAGCCTGCGGTCACAGGACACGAAGACCGGCTCATCGCCCAGGCGCTTGTCGAAGGCGACGTCGCTGTTGCCCATCTGCCGGTCGAGCACCGATGCCCGCACAACATCGCGGATGTCGTGCTCTTCCATCTGCGGCTTGGGCATGCGCGCGAAGGCGGAGAACTCGTCGACCATGCGCGTCACATCACCCACCTGTCGAATGATCGTGTCCGTACATTGCTCGAACACGTCCCGATCCTCGGTGATGACGCGCCCGTACTTGCGTTTGATGCGCTCAGCGGAGAGTTGTATCGGCGTGAGTGGGTTCTTGATCTCGTGGGCAATGCGGCGTGCAACGTCGGCCCAGGCAGACGTGCGCTGTGCCGACACGAGCTCGGTCACGTCGTCAAAGGTGATGACCGAGCCGTAGTCCTCCTCACCCTGCTCCTCGTGCGTGACGCGCACGACGAAGTTGCGCTCCTCCCCGCCGACGATCAGCGTCACCTGCCGCTGCGGGCGGTTCTTGTGCTCCTCCGCTTCCCGCACGATGGCAGCAAACTGGGGAACGGCATCGGCAAGTTGGCGATCAACAAGCTCGGCGCCGTCCCGTCCAAGGAGTTTCTGCGCCGAGCGGTTCGCAAGCGTGATGCGATCGTGACGGTCGAGGCCGATCACACCTGCCGATACGCCCGTCAGCACCGCCTCCATGAAGCGTCGGCGCTCGGTCAATTGCGTGTTGGCAGTTACCAGGTCGGTGCGCTGACGCTCAAGTTCCTTGGTCATGGCATTGAAGTTCATCGACAGCCGGCGCAGGTCGCCCTCACCCCGGCGAATCGGTAGTTCCACCTTGAGGTTGCCACGCGTCACCTGTTGGGCCGCGCTGATCAAGCGCCGGATCGGTGCCACGAACTGGCCGGCAAACCACAGTCCGAGCCAGATGGCCGCGAGAAGGGCCGTAAGCGAGATCATTCCGTACATGAGCCCGTGCGCAAACTTCAAGCCGCCACGCACCTGGCGCAAGCTTTCGTAGCGCCGTACCCCGGCCTCCGTGCGCTGCAGATGCTTAACCACTTCCGGATCGACGCCACGGGCAACGTAGAGGAAGGAATCGGGGTAGTTGCGCAGCTTGGCCAAGGCCGCCACGCGGAAGCTGCCATTGGGCATCAGCAGCGGTATCTGTCCGCCCGCCGCGGCGCGGATCAGGTGTTCGGGCGGGGGAATGTAGGGGATCTTCTCATCCTCGAGCACGGCCTCCTTCACCGCACCCTTGGCGTCGACCACGTAGGCAACCGGCAAATCCCGCAGCCCGGCTTGCGCAAACATCAGTTCTCGGAACTTGTTCGCGTCGCCTGCCACCTGGGGCGCCGCATCGTCAAGATCCTTGGCCATGTTGACGATGTCGGTGCGGATCACCTGTCCATGCTCGTCGAGATAGGCATGAGCCACGTTGAGAGAGTTGAGCACGATCGACGTGGTCTGCTGGTTGAACCAGTTGTCGAGGGCGCGAGAGAAGGTCGTCGTTGCAGCAACCGCGAGCAGCAGGGCGGGCAGTGCGGCGATGGCACTAAAGAGGACGACGATGCGCGCGTGCAGTCGCGCCCCGGCGATCTTTTTTTCCCAGGCGCGCCAAAGACCCACGGCGTGCACGGTGATGACCGCCACCATCGCGATCACGAGCAGCAGGTTGACGAGGAGGACGACGTAGACGACCTGTTCGCGCGGCGCGATGGGGGTGAGATTGGTCAGAATGAGAAAGGTCGCGAGCGCCCACACGACGGACAAGCTGACGACGATGAGGCCAACCCAGAACGCCCGGGGGCTGGTGCCGGGCAGCGGTGGAGCATTGCCATCGAGCAATGGATCGGGCGGCGCCTGCCGCGCAGCCGCCAGCTGGTGCACGCGCAGGGCGGCCTGGCGGCCGGCGCCGGCAGTTCGCCTCATGGCGTCTCGCACCGCGGCAAGAAGACGGCCGGATGCGGCATGGGCGGCGTGGACTATGCGTTGTGTGTGCACGAGATCGCGGCTCTTTGCAGCAAAGTGACCACACTGATCCTTGCTCACTGTGGCATTTTCGCGACAATTTCGAATTAGCCATTTGCTGCGCCACCGTCAAGTGAGGCGCCGTGCCTTGCTGGTCGGCCCGGCGCCCACGGCGGCCCGGCTGGGAGGTGCCAGTGGCCGGCCGGCTGCACCGATGGCGCCGTAAGCGACCACGACCCGCGCCGAGCCACCTTTCCGCCACCATACTGTGAAACCCCATGGTCCCCCCTCGATTGGGAGGGGTTCGGGCTCGCGCGCCAACGCTCCGGCGCCGTTGTGAGGCGGCTCTCGGGTGCTGAGCGGCGCCCGCGCTGCGAGGAGGGGTCAGGCGACAAACCGAGGCTGCGGGCGAGCGGCAGGACTTCAGAGGTCTGAGGGGTTTAGCGACAAGGTTTGGGCAACAGGGGTGCGGGCGAAGGAAGGATGGCACATCCGGTGATTGGGCCCGGGAGATAGGTCCCGGGTGACCGGGAGACAGGTCGCGGCCGAGAGGCCCCGGCAGAGAGGTCCCGGGGACGGCCAACAGATAGGGACGGGACGGGCCAAGGGCAGGTCAAGGGAAATTAGGCCAGGGGATAGGCCGGGGGACATGGATGCGCATCCTCAGCCGGTACATTTTTCGGCAAGCGGCGGGTGCGCTCGTGCTCATCCTCCTCTCCCTGACGGGCGTAGTTTGGATCGCCGTCGCGCTGCGCCAAATCGAGTTGATGACCTCGCAGGGTCAGGACGTCTTCCGCTTCCTTCTCATGACCACGCTCGCAATCCCGAGCATGATGGCGCTGATCGCGCCGATTGCCCTTCTCATCGCCTCCATCCACGTCCTCAACCGCCTCAACAGCGATAGCGAGCTCATCGTCATGGCGGCTGGGGGCACGCCCACCTGGTCGCTGATCAAGCCGCTGGGCATGCTGGCCCTCTTCGTTGCCATTGGCATCGCCCTCGTCAACCACGTGGTGGGCCCGTGGGCGCAGCAGAAGCTGCGCGAATTGGCGATACAGGTGCGCACCGACCTTATGGCCCAGGTGATCCAGCCCTGGCGCTTCACGTCCCCCGAGGCCAAACTCACGGTGCACATCCGCGACCGTGCGCCGGGTGGTCAGTTGCTCGGGCTCATGATGCACGATGCGCGAGATCCCAAGCAGATCGTCACGTACCTGGCTGAGACCGGCCTCATCATCAAGCAGAATGGGACCGCCTATCTGCGCATGGACAAGGGCCATATCGTCCGCCGGTTGGAAAACGATGCGGCACCACAGATCATCGCCTTCGACCGCTACGCGGTGGACATCAACCAGCTCGAACAGCGAACCGATCAGGTCGTCGTCCTGCGACCGCGGGAGCGTTATACCGGCGAACTTCTGAACCCCAACCCCGATGATCCCGTCTACAAGACGAGCCCCGGCAGCTACGCTTCCGAGTTGCACGAGCGCCTGGCAAGCCCGCTCTACACCTGGGCATTCGTGCTGGTGGTGCTGGCCTTTATGGGCCAGGCACAGACCACGCGCACGAGCCGCACGTTCGCGGTCATCTGCGCCTTTGCGGTGGCCGTCCTCTTCCGCGTCATCGGCATCATGCTCAGCAACCAGGCGGTCGTGCGTCCAGGCGCGATCCCCTTGCTCTACGCTGCGCCTGCCTGTGCCGCTTTGTTTGGCGTCATCATGACGCAATGGCGGCTCTATCCGCGGCGCCGCTCGCGCATCGCGCACAACCTCATCGCAATATCAAAGGGCCTGGCCCGCCCCGTGCTGATCTTGTGGCCGCGCCGAACCGCCGGGCCGGTGCCCTTCGGAACGGGAGGGTGAGGTGCTGGGGCCGCGCACACTTCGCCGCTATGTCGCCAAGCGTTTCGTGACGGCGATCTTGGGAGCGTTCGCGGTTTGCGCGGTGCTCATCTTCATGATCGACATGGTGGAGCTGTTGCGCATGTCGCGGCGAGCCACCAACCTCTCCATGTTCTCGTTGCTGTGGATGGGGGCGCTCCGCCTTCCAGCGTTCACCGAGATCCTGTTGGCGTTTGCGGTGCTGGTCGGGGGCATCGGCGCGCTCTTGAGCCTTAACCGCAAATCTGAGCTCATCGTCATGCGAGCGGGCGGCATGTCGGTGTGGCAGTTTCTGCGGCCTGGTATCCTGGTCACGCTGTTCCTCGGCGTATTTGCGGTCACGGTCTACAACCCCTTGGCCGCTGCCGCCCGCTCTGAGGCCGAGCGGCTGGTGGCGGAAGCGTTCGGTCGGGAAGCGAGCTTGCTGGCCTCTACGGGGGAGGAATCCTGGCTGCGGCAAGACGGCACGGATGGGCAATCGGTGATGAGCGCCCGCGCCGTGGCCAACCAGGGGCTGTCCCTGACGGGCGTCTTCGTCTACCAGTTTGATCCCCAGGGGCGCTTCCTGGAGCGTATTGATGCGGCCAAGGCCACCCTTAGCGATGGCTACTGGGAATTGCAAAAAGCTGTCGTCTCGCGTCCGGGTCGGGAGCCTGAAACGTTCGACACCTACACGGTAAGCACCTACCTCACGCGCGAGCGCGTCGGTGAGGCGTTGGGCTCAGAGATTGCGGTGTCTGTCTGGCAGCTGCCGTCGCTAATCGAAGTCGCTGAAAGAGCTGGACTTTCGGCGGCCCGATACCGCATGCAATACGCCCAGTTGCTGTCGCGTCCCGCGCTGCTGATGGCGATGGTGATTTTGGCCGCCACTGTGTCCCTGCGGTCATTCCGGTCTGGTGGGATCCAGACTATGGTCATCATGGGGATGGTCGGGGGGATCGGATTCTTCCTGCTGACTGAGGTTTCGCGCCAAATCGGAATTGCCGGTCTGGTGGCGCCGACGACAGCAGTGTGGGTGCCGATTGGCCTCGCTCTGCTCGTTGCGCTGACGGTGTTGTTGCACCAGGAGGACGGCTGAGTGATGCGTCGGGCGCGGAAACTGCACGCTGAGTGCGGCAGTACGCGGGTTTGCAGCCGTCACATGCGCCGACGGCGGCCTACCTTTGCGCTCGGCTCGTTGGCCACGCTTGCTGTCCTGATCCTGGCCTCGCTGCCAACGCTTGCCCAAGACCCGAGCCTTTACATCGGCAACGGACCGCCCCGTCAGCAGTCCTCTTTCCCCAAGCAGCCCGGCGGCATGTTCGGTCCCGCCCCCAAGATCGATCAGGCGCAGCCGCTCTACCTGCAGGCCGATCAGCTGCTCTACGACTCCAAGAGCAGCCGGGTGATTGCCCAGGGCAACGTCGAGATCTACTACAACAACTTCGTTCTGACCGCCGACCAAGTGGTCTACGACCAGAACACCAACAAGCTGATCGCTGAGGGCAACGCACAGCTCAAGGATCCCAACGGCAGCATCACAAGGGCCGACCGCTTCGAGGCCCTTGACGATTTCCGCGATGCCTTCATCCAGTCGCTGAGCGTCGTCACCGCCGACAACACGCGCATCGCCGCCGAGCGCGCGAGCCGGCGCGAAGGCAACACCACCGAATACGAGCAGGGTAAGTTTACGCCCTGCAAAAACGATCCTGGCATGCCGCCGCTGTGGTGCATCAGTGCGGCGCGCATCATCCACGACCAGCGCTCAGCCACCCTCATCTATCAGGATGCGCAATTCGAGTTCTTTGGCGTTCCGGTGGTCTATTTGCCCTACTTCGAGCATCCAGACCCCTCAGTGAAGCACCGCTCCGGCCTGCTGATGCCGAACTTCTCGAGCTCTTCCACGCTCGGGTTTGGCTTCGAATTGCCTTACTATTTCGCCCTGGCGCCCAACTACGATTTCACCTTCACACCCAAGTACTGGTCCAATTACGGCGCCCTGCTCCAAGGCGAGTGGCGGCATCGGCTGGACAACGGCCAGTACAGCATCAACGTCTGGGCGATCGATCAAGGTCGCGACGCCACGGGGGTTTCGGGCGCGAGCGATGCCGGCTGGCGCGGATCAGTGCAAACCAAGGGGCAGTTCTCGCTCGCCTCGTGGTGGCGTTTTGGATGGGACGTGACCTTGGACAGCGACGACAGCTTCCGTCGTTTCTACCAGCTCGACTCCATCCTGCAGACCGATCGCGTCAATACCGTCTACCTACAGGGTATGAGCGACCGCAATTACTTTAGCGCCAAGCTCTATCAGTTCGGCGGCCTGCTGCTCACCGACACCCCCTACTCCAATTCGTGGGTCCACCCGGTCATCGACTACAACTACATCGTTGGCTCCCCCGTGGTCGGCGGAGAACTGAGCTTCACCGCCCACGCCCGCAGCATGACGCGCTCGGACGGCATCGACACCAACGTCGCCGTGGTCGAAGCCAACTGGCGGCGTCAGATGATCGATCCGATCGGGCAGGTGTGGACGCCATTCCTCAACGCGCGCGGTGAAATTTACAATTACAACAATGGCATCGATCCAATCACCCTTGCGCCGCTGTCGGATAATACGATCGCACTGGGGATCGGCGCGGCGGGTGTGCTCTATTCCTATCCTTTCGTTGCCAACACCAGCTTCGGCTCCCACGTCATCGCACCAACGGCGCAAATCATCGCGCGCCAGAACACCGTCGACCAGTCGCACTTGCCCAACGAGGATGCCAAGAGCCTGGTGTTCGACGACACGCTGCTGTTCGAAATCGATAAGTTCTCGGGCTATGACCGTATGGAGACCGGCACGCGCGCCAACGTCGGCGTGCAGTACACCTTCCAGGGCAACAACGGCACATACGCGCGCGCCGTGTTCGGCCAGAGCATCCAGGTGGCGGGCGTGAACCCCTATGCCGACCCCGGTCTCGACCCGACCTTAAAATATAACTTCTCCCCCGTGAACGGGTTGGGAACCACTCAATCCGATTACGTCGCCGGCGTCTACCTATCGCCATTCGCCGGTCTTGGCCTCATCAGCCAGGCGCGCTTCGACCAGAGGGACTGGACCCTGCGCCGTCAGGATACGGGCATCACCGCCAACTATGGGCCGCTCACCGGCACCGCCGCCTACACCTTCACTGGTTTTGATCCCGTCACCGGCCTGATCGACCGCCAAGAAGAGATCATGACGACGCTCGGTCTGAAGCTGACGACCAATTGGAGCGTGCTGGGCGCGATACGCTACGACATCGATCTGCACCAGCGCATTCAAGACTCAGTTGGGCTCAAGTACGCCGACGAATGCTTTGTGTTGAGCGCCACCTACATCGAGACGTTCGTGGAGAACGCGGCGCTCGATCTCAAACCCGATCGCACGGTCATGTTGCGCTTCGAGCTCAAGAATATCGGCTCCTATAGCTACAACGGGGCCGCCCACATCTTTGGAGACCAGAACCTCGGACCCAAGCTGTAAAAATCGCGCCCTGTCAGGCGAAGGACACCTCGACCCGACCCGTCCATCCCCACGGACCCGCGTCGCCACTCTCCCCTTCGCCATGCCGGCGCCACGGTTGTCTGTGGAAATCCGGTGCCGTCGGCGGGGGTCGGCGGTAAGATTGATCGTGCCGACTCGGCGCCCCGGATACGGCTCTTCCCATGCATCACTCAGCCCTCCGTCGTCTGGCTTGGTTCCTGGCCCTCCTGCTCACCGCCGGCGTGGCGTCCACGGCTGGTCCCGATCGGCTCGCTGCTCAGGCGCCGCCGCGCCAGGCCGCGGCTGAGCCACCCCCTGCCAAGGCCGGGAGCCAATCCGGCAAGTCCGAACAAGCCATCGTCCTGCTCGTCAACGACGAGCCGATTACGGCCTATGAAATCCAGCAACGGGCCAATTTTCTGGCGCTGCAAGGGAGCGGAGGCGTGAGCCCTGAGCTCAAGACCAAGGCCGAAGCGCGCTGGGCACAGATCATCAAGGACCCCAAGATCAACGAACGTCTCAACGCGATGATGCGGGAACGAAAGGTGGCTTCCCAGGAGCAGGCGCAGGCAGTGCAGAAGGAATTCGTCATGAAGCTGCAGCACGACATGCTTGACCAGCTGCAGCGGGAGGTTCGCGCTGCGATGATGCCCAAGCTCAAGAAGGAGGCGCAGGAGGAGCTGATCGAGGAACGGCTCAAGCTGCAGGAGGCCAAGCGCGGTGGCATCGAGATCACCGACGCAGACGTCCGACGCATGATGAAGACGCTTGCCGACCGCAACAAAATGACGGAGGAGCAGTTCGCACAACATCTGAAGGGCATGGGCGTCGACATTGCGACGATGAACGAGCGCACCCGCGCTCAGGCCGCCTGGCGCGAAGTCGTGCGTCGCAAGTTCTCCGCGCAGATCTCCATAACCAGCCGCGACGTCGATCGGATGATATCGGCGACTGCCAACGAGACGGGTGCGGACACAGTGGAGCTGCAGATCCAAAAGATCACCCTGCCTACGTCCGGCAAGATGGATCAGGTCGCTCTGGCCAAACGTTATGCGGAGGCCGATGGCTTGCGCCAGAGGATCGGTGGCTGCAACGCTATGGGTGGCCTCGCAAAAGAGGTGAACGGCAAGTTCGACGACTTGAAGTACATCAGGCCCAGCGCCATCTCCGAACCCACGCGCTCGATGCTGCTCAACGCCCGAGACGGCGACGTGTTGCCGCCGACGACGGCGGCCGGCGGCATCGAAATCTTCGCCGTTTGCGGTCGCCGCTCGATCAAGGCTGACGAGAAGGAGCGGGAGAAGGCGCAAGAAGAGTTGGCGCAGAAGGAATTTGAGATCATGGCTAAGCGCCAGCTGCGCGACCTGCGCCAGGATGCGCACATCGAGTACCGCTGAAGCATGCGATGAGCCCTTCGCCCCGCCAGCGCCGATCTACAGGCGAGCCCGGGCGCCCGCTGGCGATCGCCGTGTCGATGGGCGACCCCGAGGGGATCGGCCCCGACATCGCGCTGATGAGTTGGCGTGAGCGGCAGCGGCACGCGCTGCCAAACTTCATAATTTTCGGCGACCCCGACGTGCTGGCGAAGCGCGCGCGCGCCCTCGGTCTTGAGGTTCCGATCAAGACGCTCACCAGCCTCACCGAGGTGGGGGGCGTCTTTGCGCATGCGCTCCCGGTCTGCCCCGTCCAGGTGTCCGCAATGGGGGACGAAGACCGGGCAATCGTCGCATCCATCGAAGCAGCCGTAGCGGCCGTATCCGCTGGCGAGGCGCTCGCCATCGTCACCAACCCCATTGTCAAGCGCACGCTCGATCGCGCTGAACTAGCGTATCCGGGTCACACCGAGTTCCTGGCCGAACTGGCCCTGCGGCACGGCACAGCATCCTCGCGGCCCCTCCCCGTCATGATGCTGGTGGCTGAGGAATTGAAGGTTGTGCCGGCCACCGTACACATTCCGCTCGCCGCCGTGCCGGGCGCTCTGACGCCCCAGCGGCTTGCCGATACGCTGCGGATCACCGCGGCGGCACTCATCGGCGACTTTGGCATCGCCAGGCCGCGCATCGCCGTCGCCGGCCTCAACCCGCACGCCGGCGAAGGCGGGCGGATCGGCCGCGAAGAGATCGAGCTCATCAAGCCCGCGATCGACGCCGTGGCCGCCGAGGGCATTGCCGTGACGGGCCCCTACTCGGCCGATACGCTCTTCCACGCCGAGGCGCGCACCGCCTATGACGCGGCCGTGGCGATGTATCACGACCAGGCGCTGGTCCCCATCAAGACGCTTGCCTTCGACCGCGGCGTCAATGTCACGTTGGGGTTGCCGTTCGTGCGCACATCTCCCGATCACGGCACCGCCTTCGCGCTCGCCGGCACTGGCAAGGCTCGACCCGGAAGCTTCATCGCTGCACTCCACCTGGCCGATGCAATCGGCCAACGGCGCGCTGCGGCACGCACGTCCTTGCGCACATGACCGCCCGGGCGGCAGCAAGCCCCGACGGCTTGCCGCCGCTCGGCGAAGTCGTCCGCAACCTCGGGCACACCGCACGCAAGAGCCTTGGCCAGAACTTCATCCTCGATCTCAACCTGACGCGGCGCATTGCACGCGCTGCCGGGCCCCTGGAGGGTCGCACAGTCCTCGAGGTCGGCCCCGGGCCAGGCGGACTGACGCGGGCGCTGTTCCTGGAGGGCGCGGAGCGGGTGGTAGCAGTGGAGCGTGACGAACGCTGTCGCCCGGCCCTGGAGGCCATCGCCCAACGCTATCCCGGCCGCCTCGATGTCCACTACGGCGATGCCCTGACGGTCCGCTGGCCGGCGCTGGTGCCCAAGGCTGCAGGCAAGCCCGTCGTGGCCGCCAATCTGCCCTACAATATCGCCACCCTTTTGCTCATAGGCTGGCTCGAAAGCGATCCTTGGCCGCCTTGGTACCAGCGTCTGGTGCTGATGTTCCAGCGCGAGGTAGCCCAACGCATCGTCGCTGTGCCGGGCTCCAAGGCCTACGGCAGGCTCGCCGTAATCGCCCAGTGGCGCACGCGCCCGCGGCTGCTCTTCAACGTCAAGCCTGAGGCCTTCACGCCGACACCGTCTGTGGCTTCTGCCCTCGTCGAGCTCACGCCGAGCGATCTTCCATCGCCCTCGTGCCGTGTCACAACGCTCGGGGCCGTAACCGCCGCTGCCTTTGGGCAACGTCGCAAGATGCTGCGCCAGAGCTTACGCGCGCTGAGCCCCCAACCCGAGGCCCTGCTCGCTGCCGCCGCCATCGCACCGACGCTGCGCGCCGAGGCGCTTAGCGTGCCTGATTTCGCGCGTCTGGCCTACGTGTTCGAGCGGCTGCCAAGACGATAGAGTTTGATCGGCTAGGGCGTGGGCGAGGGGCCGCATCAAAGTCCCGCCAGCACAGCCTGCACGAAATCGGGGAGGTCCGGCTGGCGCATGCGCTTGAGCCGCTCCGCCGTCAGAATGGCCGTAAGACCCAAGAAGCTCGTCTGCAAATCCGCGTTGACGATGACGTAGTCGTACTCGCCCCAGTGCCCGATTTCAGCGGCCGCGGCCGCCATGCGCCGGTTCACGACTTCCTCGCTATCCTGGGCGCGCTCGCGCAAGCGCCGCTCCAGTGTCTGTCCGTCGGGCGGCAGGATGAAAATGCTCACCACGTCTTCGGCCATGCGCTCCCGTATCTGCCGCGCACCTTGCCAATCGATGTCGAAGAGCACGTCGGCGCCCGCCTTGAGCGCGTCCAACACGGCCGCCTCGGGCGTGGCATAGAGGTTGCCATGCACCTCGGCCCATTCAAGGAGCGCGCCGGCTGACTGTAGGCGGGCAAACTTGGCAGCATCGATGAAGTGATAGTCGCGCCCGTCGACCTCCCCGGGCCGGGGTGCACGCGTTGTCACGGAGATCGACATGCGCAAACAGGGATCGGCTGCGAGCAGCCGCCGCGCCAAGGTCGTCTTGCCGGCGCCCGAGGGTGAGGACAGCACCAGCAACAGCCCACGCCGCGCAGCGCGCGCCTGTTGGCTTGCTGGGCTCCCCTGTTGATCGCTCGCCTTGGCCACCGTTCCGCTCACTCGATGTTTTGCACCTGCTCGCGCATCTGGTCGATGACCGCCTTGAGCTCCAGCCCGGCCCGCGTCGTCTCCGGGTCGTTCGACTTGGCACACAACGTGTTGGCCTCGCGGTTGAACTCCTGGGCCAAGAAGTCGAGGCGCCTGCCGGCCGGCGCGTCCGAGGCGATGAGCTCGCGTGCGCTGGCGATGTGGGCATCGAGGCGCTTTAACTCCTCCTCCACATCAACCCGCGTCGCCAGCATGGCGGCTTCTTGATAAAGGCGTCCCTCATCGAGGGCAGCGCCGGCCTCGATCAGCCGCTCCACCTGCTCCTTCAGGCGTTGGCGGATCGCCTCCGGCGACCGGGACGGCGAGGCGGCCACGCGTGCCACCAGGCGCTCGATGGCGGCGACCTGCTCCAGCACAATAGCGCTCAGATGGCGTCCCTCCGCCTCACGTGCCCTAACCATGCCCTCGAGCGCTTCGGACAGCCCTGTCAGCATGTGGGCGTTGCGCACCTTGAGCTCGTCCTCGCTCTCCTCGGGTTCGACCACCTCAAGCACGCCCTTAATCGCCAGCAGCGCCTCGGGCCGTGGCGGCGTCGTCGCCAGGCGCGCCGCAAGACCGTCGAGTGCGGCAAGCACCTGGGCAAGCGCGGCCTCGTTGAGCTTGAGAACCGTATCGCCTTCGCCGCGCTTCACGTTCAGGTTGATGCTGAGACTGCCGCGGGCGATACGCCTGTTCACGGCTTCACGGATTCGCGCCTCCAGCCCCTCATGGCCGGGGGGTAGCCGCAGCCGCAAATCAAGGCCGCGCCCATTGACCGAACGGATCTCCCAGTGCCAGCTGATGGGGCCCAGAGCGCCGTCGGAACGCGCAAAACCGGTCATGCTCTTGATCGTCATGTCGGCGTCGTTGAACGTAAAGGAGCTCCTTGCGCCAGCACTCCGATCTGGAACAAAGCGTTCTGGGACTCTAGTCGCAGACCGGCTTGCGAACAAGGAACGGGGGACCCCGGTCGAAGCCCTTCTAGCGCTTTTGCTTGGCGTCGGAGGCGGCGCCCTCTGGCGATGTGTCGGCAGCTGGCGTCTTGGCCGCAGGCAGGGTGCGCACGACCGCACGCGCCTTTGCGGACGGCGCGGATGATCCCGCATTGGTGGTGGGCGAAACGGTCTTGCCCCTCAGCTCCTTCTCGGTCGCACGCCATTTCTGGACGTTGGCATTGTGATCCCTGAGCGTCTCGGCAAACACGTGGCCGCCAGCGCCATCGGCGACGAAATAGAGATCCTTTGTCTCGGCGGGATTGAGCACGGCCTCCAGCGCAGCTCGACCCGGGTTGCAGATCGGCGTCGGCGGCAGTCCCTCGATCTGGTAGGTGTTGTGCGTGGTCCTCTGCGCTATCTCGGGCTTCTGGATCGGCCTGCTCCACACCGTCTTGCCGCCGCTCAGTCCATAGAGGATGGTCGGGTCCGATTGCAGGCGCATGTTCTGGCGCAGCCGATTGAGAAACACGGCCGCCACGCGTTCGCGCTCATCGCTCCTTCCCGTTTCCTTTTCAACAATCGAGGCCAGGATGACGGCTTCTTCTGCCGATTTGATCGGCAAGTCTCTCTTGCGATGCGCCCACGCCTTTTCGATGAGCTTGTGCGCTTCTGCCTGCATGCGCTCGACGACGCCCTGCCGCGACATTCCGCGTTCGACGATGAAGGTTTCAGGCAGCAGCGAACCCTCCGGTGGCACCGCTTCGATGTCGCCGGACAGGTTGGGATCCGCCTTCAAACGTTCGACGATCTGATAGCTCGTGAGGCCTTCCGGGACCGTCACCCGATACGTCAAGGTCTTGCCTTCGCTCAGCAGTTCGATGAGCTGGCGCACGCTGGCATTCTGCCTCACGGCATAGTCGCCGGCCTTCAGGGGAGCCGGTTTGGTACCCTCAATCATCGCCGCCAGTTGCGTCCATCGATAGGCGACGACGAACAGCCGTCGGTCGGTAACGATGCCCTCACGCTCCAGGCGTGCGGCGATCTCCAACGTGCCTTCATTTTTGGGGATGGCGATGGTCTTTCCCTGCTGCAGGGGACCCGGTGCATCGAGCTGGCCGTCAAACACGTAGGCAGCAGCCCCTGCGAGGAGCATCAGGACCAAGGTGAAGGTCAAGAGCCCGTTCACAAGCCGAAACAGCGGGCGCGCTCGCCGCGCCTCCCGAGTGCCGTGACGGCGCCGCCGCGGCGCCGGTGGGCGGGTGGGCTCCAGGCGCTCGGAGGGACTGCGCGCCAGCGCACCGCCCGTTCGGGCGAGGTAGGGATCCATACGGCCCGCCGGGTGGCGGTTTCTCATGATCCGCTCCTGCGAAGCGCACCCCGCGCCTTCGACTTCTGCCGCGCACGGTTCTCACACCAGCTGCCGGTTAGACCGAAGCTTGAAGGGAAATGTGGCGAAAGGACGATGCATTGGCAAACGCTGATTGGGCCGAAAATCCCTCGCCCGCTCCCGCCGCTCAAGCCGCCAGACGCTGCAGCACCAGCGAAGCGTTGGTGCCGCCGAAGCCAAACGAGTTGGAGAGGACGGTGTCGATTCGCCGCTCCTGCGCCTTGTGCGCGACTAGATCGATGGCGGTCTCGACCGACGGGTTGTCGAGGTTGAGCGTTGGCGGGGCGACGTTATCGCGGATGGCGAGCACCGAATAGATCGCCTCCACGGCGCCCGCCGCTCCCAACAGGTGGCCTACGGCCGACTTGGTCGATGACATGGCAAGCTTGGCCGCCGTATTGCCAAACAGTCGTTCGACCGCCGCAAGCTCGATCTCGTCGCCCATGGTTGAGGTGCCGTGTGCATTGACGTACTGCACGTCGCCTGGCCCGATGCCGGCGCGCTTGAGCGCCATCCGCATGCTGCGGTAAGCGCCATCGCCGTCCTCCGACGGAGCGGTGATGTGGAATGCATCACCGGAGAGGCCGTAGCCCAATACCTCGGCATAAATGCGCGCCCCGCGCGCTTTGGCATGTTCCAACGCCTCCAGCACGACGATGCCCGACCCCTCGCCGATAACGAAGCCGTCGCGGTCCCGGTCCCAGGGGCGCGACGCCTTGGTCGGGCGGTCGTTGAAGGCGGTGGCAAGGGCGCGACAGGCCGCAAACCCGGCGACGCCAATGCGGCTGATGGGACTTTCGGTGCCTCCCGCCACCATCACGTCGGCATCGCCGAGCCCGATGAGCCGCGCAGCATCGCCGATGGCATGCGCACCGCTTGAGCAGGCAGTCACAACCGCGTGGTTGGGGCCCTTAAGGCCATGTCGGATCGAAACGTAACCAGAGGCCAAGTTGATAAGTCGTCCGGGGATGAAGAAGGGGCTGACGCGACGCGGGCCTTTTTCCTTGAGCAGCAGCGCCGTTTCGGCGATGCCGGTGAGCCCGCCGATGCCCGAGCCGATCATGGCCCCGGTGGATTCTTGCTTTTGTGGCGTGTCGGCCTTCCAGCCTGCGTCCTGGAGCGCCTGCTGGGCGGCGGCCATGGCGTAGATAATAAAGTCGTCGACCTTGCGCTGCTCCTTGGGTTCCATCCAATCGTCGGGATTGAACTTGCCCTCGCTTAGCGCGCCGCGCGGCACGAAACAGCCAATCTGGCAGGCGAGGTCCTCAACCGGGAACTCTTCAATGCGGCGCGCTCCGCTGGTGCCGGCGATCAGCCGCGACCAGCTCGCCTCCACTCCGCAGCCGAGCGGCGTAACCAGTCCCAGACCCGTGATGACGACGCGTCGCAACATGTGGGATCCTGAACTCCCCTAGGGCTCGCCGCAAGCTGGCCCCTCTGCGCGCGCTCTTGCGGGCGTGGGCAGCGGTGCGCGAGCTTGAGCGTCAGGCGGCGCTCGCATGCTTTTCCAGGAATTTAACCGCATCGCCCACGGTCTGGATTTGCTCGGCCGCATCGTCGGGGATTTCGCAGCCGAACTCCTCCTCAAACGCCATCACGAGCTCGACCGTATCAAGGCTGTCGGCGCCCAGATCGTCGATGAAGCTCGCGTTATCGGTGACCTTATCGGCCTCCACGCCCAGGTGCTCGACCACGATCTTCTTCACGCGCTGTGCGACGTCGCTCATCGGTTTATCCCTCGGCTCTTTGGCTGATGCTGGCTGATGCCGTGTTCATGCGTGATCATCCCGGGTGGACCCTAAGGGCCGTGCCCGAACAGCGCAGCTGCGCACGACTCGCACGCCGCAGCAAGCCCGCCGACGCTCCGTCCCCAGGCTGCACGCCCAAATCAGGGGCTCGTTAACACACTTCATTTGGCTTGACCAGCACTCCAAAAACGCTGCCGCCCCCGGCATTAACCTTTGCCGCTAGCGGCCTCAAACCATTACCAATCCGCCGTTCACATGCAGCGTTTGGCCGGTCATATAGGCGGCCTCCACCGACGCCAGATAGACAACCGCAGCCGCAATATCATCAGGGCTACCGAACTTCTGTGCCGGTATGGCATCGCGGATCGCCGCCGTCTGCTTCTCGTTGAGGGCGTCCGTCATGGGCGTAGAGATGAAGCCCGGGGCGATGCAATTGACGGTAATGCCGCGTGAGGCCACCTCGCGCGCCAGGGATTTGGACATGCCGATCATGCCGGCCTTGGAGGCTGAATAGTTGCCCTGGCCCGGATTGCCGATGACGCCGCTGATCGAGGAGATATTGATGATGCGACCGTAACCCGTGCGGCTGCGCATCATGGCGCGCGTCGCCGCCCGCATGAGCACGAACGTCGAGGTTAGGTTGACGGCGATCACGTCGTCCCACTGATCATCCTTCATCACCATGAACAGGTTGTCCTTGGTGAGCCCGGCGTTGTTGACCAGAATATCAAGCCGGCCGAGCTTGCCGATTGCCTCGTCGATGAGCTTGACGACCTGTGCCTTGTTGGCGAGATCGCAGGGGCAGATGTGCACGCGCGAGCCCAGCTCCGCGGCCAGCTTTTCCAGCCGATCGGCCTGCCGTCCAGAGATGGCGACAGTTGCGCCCTGCCTGTGCAGCGCGCGCGCAATGCCGCCGCCGATGCCCCCGGTCGCGCCGGTGACGAGCGCCGTTTTGTCTGTGAGCTCGAACATGCCGTCCTCTATCGCCTGAGCCCCATTGCACTAACCCCTATTGTGTAAGCGCCGGCAGCACCGCATCGATGTCTTGCGGTGTGCCGACCGCGCTGGCGTTGAGGGACGGCACGATGCGCTTGGCCAAACCAGCCAACACCTTGCCCGAGCCAATCTCATAGATGTGGCTGACGCCGTCGGCGGCCATCCGCGCCACGCATTCGCGCCAGCGCACGGTCCCCGTCACTTGCTCCACCAAGCGCTGGCGAATTTCCCGCGGATCGCTGATCGGTGCCGCCACCACGTTGGCAATCAGCGGCACCATGGGCGTCGCGATGTCGACCTCAGCAAGCGCCTGCGCCATGGCATCGGCGGCGGGCTGCATCAGGGCGCAATGGAAGGGAGCGCTGACGTTGAGCGGGATAAAGCGGCGCACGCCATGCGCTTTGGCGAGCTGGGCGGCCCGCTCCAGCGCACTCTTGGCACCGGAGATCACCGCCTGGGTGGGCTCATTGTCGTTGGCAAGCTGGCACACCTCGCCCTGTGCGGCTTGGGCGGCAAGCTTCTCGCCCGCCTCCTTGCCGACGCCCAGCAGGGCGGCCATCGCCCCCTGCCCGACGGGCACTGCCGCCTGCATGGCCTGCCCGCGCAGCCGCAAAAGGCGCGCCGCGTCGGCCACCTTGAGCGCCCCCGCCGCGGCGAGCGCGGAATATTCGCCCAGCGAATGGCCGGCCACATATTTGACCTTGTCCTGGAGGCGGAAGCCCTTTTCCCGCTCCAGCACCCGTATGACCGCAAGCGATACCGCCATCAGGGCGGGTTGGGCGTTCTCGGTCAGCGTCAGCGTCTCCAGCGGGCCGTTGAACATGACCTCGGAGAGCTTCTGGCCGAGCGCGGCATCGACCTCGTCAAACAGCGTTCGGGCGGCTGCGTAGGCCCTGGCCAACTCGGCCCCCATGCCCACCGCCTGGCTGCCCTGTCCCGGGAACACGAACGCAACACTCATTGGCCAAACCGGGTTGCACCACTTGCGTGTGCGCTTAGACACGAGCGCCGCCTTGGCTGTCAAGCTGGACGCCAAGGTCAAGCTAAGCGCGCAAGGCCTCGTCTATCGTTCTCCGATCCATCCGGCAGTTCCCAAGGGAACCGCACCAAGCGCCCCCATAACAAGGGCCCAATCCCTGCGGCGCCCAGGCGTAGGCGGGCAAGGGTTGCCCGATCTCGTCCGCCTGCCGCCTTTGCGCTTGCCCGCTCGCTGCAATTGCGTATAACAACCACCACCACCCGCTCCGGTTGAAGGCTGAACGGGAGGCCGGCTCGCACCCTCGCGGGACGGCAGGGCAATGCCCGGCTCCCGGTGTCTTCGCTCTTTCGGGTCCTTTGGGCCTTTCCGTGCAGCGATGCTGCCTCGGGCCCAAAAGGGGCTTTGCGCCGGAGCGAACAGCGCAACGGAAGGAAAGGCCAATCTATGCCGATCTACGAACACGTGTTTCTGGCGCGCCAGGATATCAGCCAGACGCAAGTCGAAGCTTTGACGAAGGAATACGGCGAGGTCATCACCGAAGGTGGCGGGCGCATCGGCAAGACCGAGTACTGGGGCCTCAAGAGCCTCGCCTTCAAGATTAAGAAGAACCGCAAGGCCCACTACTCGCTCATGAACATCGACGCCCCCCCGGCCGCGATTGCCGAGATGGAGCGGCGCATGAGCCTGTCCCCCGACGTCATCCGCTTTCTGACGGTTCGCGTCGAGCAGCACGAGACCGAACCCTCCGTGCAAATGCGCAAGAGCGACCGCGACGATCGGCGCGATGGCGATCGCGGCGGCTTTCGCGGCGATCGCGGTGGCTTCCGCGGTGAGCGCGGCGGCTTCCGCGGCGATCGTGGCGGGCCCGGAGGTTTCCGGCGCGATCGCGACGGCGGCGATCGCCCACGCGGACCACGGCCGCCGCGCGAGCGAGATGGCGAGGCGCCGGCAAACCCCTCCGAGGAGAGCTGAGCCATGGCCGAGATTGCGACCATCCCTGCTCGTCGGCCGTTTCATCGCCGGCGCAAGACGTGCCCCTTCTCGGGGGATAAGGCCCCCAAGATCGACTACAAGGACATGCGGCTGCTGAGCCGCTACGTCTCCGAGCGGGGCAAGATTGTGCCGAGCCGCATCACGGCCGTCTCCGCCAAAAAGCAACGCGAACTCGCCAAGGCCATCAAGCGGGCTCGCTTCATTGGTCTGCTGCCCTACGTGATCAAGTAGGCGCAGGTGGCCCACAGTTGGGGCGAACGCAGCCAACGGCTTCGCCCCTAACCGCTGCGGCGGGACAGCGCAACCCATGCCCCTCAGTCTCCTCATCGGTCTCGGCGGCGGATTGGCCTCAGCGCTGCTGTTTTATTCGGCGGCGCACGGGGCGCCCCTCATGGGCACCCTGCTGCTTGTGCTGACGCCGCTCCCTTCGCTGCTGGCGGGCCTGGGCTGGGGATGGTTGCCCGCCACAGCCGGAGCCGTTGCGGGAGCCCTGCTGATGGGCCTCCTCGCAAGCCCCACGTTTGCAGCCGGCTATTTCCTGGCACTCGGCTTGCCCGTCGCTTTCATTCCCTACCTCGTCTACCTGAGCCGTCCGCAGCCGCAAAATCCTGGAACGCGGCAATGGTATCTGCCGGGTCACCTGCTTGCGGCGGTGACCCTTTATGGGGGCGCCCTACCCGTCGTCGTGTTGCCTCTCATCGGCGGCAGCTACGAGCCTTTGCGCGCGCCGATGGGCGAATTCTTTCGCGTCTTTTCCGCCCGCGCCCCCGAACTCGGCATCAAGCCTCTCGACGAGCGGCAGATTGAGGCTCTGTCGGACTTCGTCGTCGCGGCCCTGCCCGGCGCCTTGGCGGCCTATTGGACCGCCATAGTCGCCCTCAACCTCTATCTCGCCGGCCGCATCATCCGCGCCTCCGGGCGGCTCGCACGCGATTGGCCCGACCTGGCGGCGCTCGCCTATCCACCGTGGTTGCTGCTTGTTGCCGCGCTGGCGGTCGCGGCATCCTTTGCGCCTGGCATCCTGGGCGTCGCCGGCACCAGCTTCACGGGTGCCCTGCTCTTTGCCTATCTGATCGCCGGCCTCGCTCTCATGCACGCGATTGCCAGAGGTCGCGGCCAATGGCTCCTGTGGATCGTCTACGTGGGGCTCCTGATCTTTGGCCCCTACATGGGCCTCGCGCTCACCATCGCTGGCTTGCTCGAGCCGGCTTTAAAGCTCTCCCGCCGGCTCGGCACACCGCCGAACACAACCTGAATTATCCCTCTTGGACAGCGGAGCAACGACATGCAGGTCATCCTTCTGGAGCGCATCGGCCGCCTAGGCCAAATGGGCGATGTGGTAACCGTCAAGAACGGCTACGCACGCAACTTCCTGCTGCCGCAGAAGAAGGCCCTGCGCGCCACTCCCGAGAACAAGGCGCGCTTTGAGAAGGATCGCGCACAGCTTGAGGCGCGTGACCTGGAGCTCAAGAAGGATGCCGAAGCCGTCGCTGCCAAGCTGTCGGGTAAGACCTTCCTTGCCATCCGGCAGGCGGGAGATACCGGCCAGCTCTACGGCTCCGTCACCACGCGCGATATCGCCGACCTGGTGACCGCCGGGGGCTTCAACATCGATCGCCGCCAGGTCGTCCTCGACCGGCCGATGAAGACGCTTGGCCTCCACCCGACGCGCGTGGCTTTGCACCCGGAGGTGATCGTGCAAGTCACCCTCAACGTCGCGCGCTCCGAAGACGAGGCCGAACGGCAAGCGCGCGGGGAAGACGTGACGGTGGTGAAGGAGGAGGGGCTCCAACTCGAGACCTTCAATCCCGATGCGTTGTTTGAAGAGGAGGCCTTGGCCCGTCAGCGCGGCGAGAGCGAGGAGGTCGGGTCAGATCCCCAGCCCTGACGCAACCGCTCAAGAACGCGGGTCATTCTGCTCCGCGGTGCCTGCACGCAGTGCCCACTTTCGTGCTGTGAACTCGTCGGCCCGAGGCGCCCTTGCGGGCCTCGGTCAGGGCCCCACACGCTTGCCCCATGCGAGCTGCCGGACCCTTCTTGCCTGCAGCGCGTTCTGCACTGAGATCCCACTTTGGTCTTCGTGTTGCGTCAACAAGCAATCTTGAGCGTTGCCAGTAGCGCGAATTCGCCACTTTCGTATAATGGGCCAAAGACTTCGAACACGGAGCACTGAGGGGGTCGCCAGCCGCAATCGCAGTGGTGTTGCGTCATGTTCACGTTCCTCGACATCCTCTTGCGTCGAATCGTCCGGCGCGGTGCGTTAACTCTGATCGATGCGGCCGGCACGGCCCACCGTTACGGCGACGGCACTCCGCCGGCCATCTCGGTCCGACTCTCCGATCGACGATTGGAGCGACAGCTTGTGCGCGATCCTCAGTTGGCCCTGGGGGAAGCCTACATGCACGGCCGCCTCCGCATGGTCGAGGGCGGCATCTACGACTTCCTCGAGCTCATGCTCGTCAACCTCCAGGGCGGGCCGTTGCCGGGTTGGACGAAGAGTTTCAGTGCCGCCCGTTACGCTCTGCGACGGCTGGAGCAATTCAATCCATCCGGCCGCGCGCGGCGCAACGTGGCGCACCACTATGACATCGACGGCGCCATCTATGACCTCTTCCTTGATTCGGACCGGCAGTACTCCTGCGGCTACTTCACAGAAGGTGCCGACCTGGAGGAAGCGCAGCTGGCCAAGAAACGCCATCTCGCCGCCAAGCTCGCCATCGAGCCCGGACAGTGCGTGCTCGACGTGGGCTCGGGCTGGGGTGGCCTTGCCCTCTATCTTGCCAAGGTGGCCCACTGCGACGTCACGGGCGTTACTTTGAGCAACGAGCAGTTCAAGATTTCGCGCGAACGGGCCGCCAGGGAAGGCTTGGGTCGCGCCGTCCGGTTCGAGTTCAAGGACTACCGCAAGGTCGTGGGTCGCTTCGACCGCATCGTGTCGGTGGGCATGTTTGAGCACGTGGGCGTGAACCACTACGGGACCTACTTCCGCAAGGTGCGCGACCTGCTCAGCGACGATGGGGTCGCCTTGATCCACTCCATCGGGCGCTCCGAACCGCCTGCCGCCACCAACGCGTTCATTGCCAAATACATCTTCCCAGGCGGCTACATCCCGGCGCTGTCTGAGATGGTGGCGGCGATCGAGCGCACGGGGCTCATCATCACCGACCTAGAGGTCTTGCGCTTGCACTACGCCGAAACCCTGCGCGCCTGGCGCAAGCGCTTCCTTGCCAACTGGGACAAGGCCGCTGCCATCCGCGACGAGACGTTCTGCCGGATGTGGGAGTTCTACCTTGCCGCCTCCGAGGCGGCCTTCCGCCATCAAAACCTCGTGGTGTTTCAGGTGCAGCTCGCCAAGCGCGTGAAAGCCCTGCCAATAACCCGCGACTACATGTTCAAGGCCGAGCGCGGCCTCATCGAGCACGAGAGCGCGGAGCGCCCGCGCATGGCGGGCGAATAGCTTGGCGGCCGGGGCTGGCCGGCAGAGACCCCCCGACGGGAGCGGTTGGCAAGGCACATGGCGTTCACCGCCGGTCGCAACCGGCTCTGTGGAGAACTAGGAAAACGCCAGCGCCCCCGCGTGTCTCAAGGCAAATCTCGCTGCCGAGGGCACGCGAATCCGCCTACTTCGCGGTCATGATCGAACCCGCACGCCGCCGGTCCCCTGAGGCCGCAACCAAGGCTGGCGCGGCCGAGGCTTTGCCGTTTCGGGTCGCGCCGCACAATCTCGAGGCCGAGCAGGCCCTACTCGGCGCCATCCTCGTCAACAACGAGGCGCACGATCGCGTCTCGAGCTTTCTTGAGGCTCAGCATTTCTACGATCCGCTGCACCAGCAGATCTATGAAACGCTGTCCAAGCTGATCGCCTCGGGTAAACAGGCAACGCCCATCACGCTCAAGACGTTCTTCGAGACCGCGGAACCGATTGATCAGTCCCTCAGCGTGCCACAATACCTGGGCCGGCTCGCCGCCAACGCCGCAACCATCATCAACGCGCGCGATTATGGCCGCACCATCTATGATCTTGCAACCCGCCGGCAATTGATCTTAATCGGCGAGGATATGGTCAATGCCGCCTATGATGCGCCGGTCGATTTTCCGCCCAAGGAGCAGATCGAGGAGGCCGAGACACGGCTCTTCTCGTTGGCCGAGACGGACAAGTACGGCCAGGGCTTCCTCGCCTTCAATCATGCCCTCACGACCGCCATCGAGATGGCGGGGAGCGCCTACAAGCGCGATGGCCACCTCTCCGGCATCGCCAGCCGCTTCGCTGGGCTCGATGCCAAGATGGGAGGCCTCCAGCCCTCCGACCTCATCGTGTTGGCCGGTCGACCCTCGATGGGCAAGACCGCGCTTGCGACCAATATCGCCTTCAATGTCGCCCGGGCGCGCGCGCAGTCCATCGCCGGCCTCCCCGCTGGCGATGTCGCGCTCGATGATCCCGGGCACGATGGTGCCGTCGTCGGCTTCTTCTCGCTTGAAATGTCGGCCGAGCAGCTTGCCACCCGCATCCTGTCCGAGCAGGCCGGGATTCCCTCCGAAAAGATCCGCCGGGGCATGATCGACGAGAGCGAGTTTAAGCGGCTCGTGGAGGTGAGCCAGGAGATGGCCACCATCCCCCTCTTCATCGACCAGACCGGCGGTCTTTCGATCGCGCAGCTCGCCGCCCGTGCGCGCAAGCTCAAGCGCCAGCACGGCCTGGGTCTGCTCGTGGTCGACTACCTGCAGCTGATGAGCGGCACATCCAAGAAGGGCGATAATCGCGTGCAGGAGGTGTCGGAGATCACGACCGGGCTCAAGGCGCTGGCCAAGGAGCTCAACATTCCCATCGTGGCGCTATCGCAGCTCTCGCGCGCGGTCGAGGCGCGGGAGGACAAGCGCCCACAGCTCGCGGACCTGCGCGAATCCGGCTCCATTGAACAGGACGCCGACATTGTCCTGTTCGTGTTTCGGGAGGAGTATTATCTGGAGCGGCTGAAGCCGGCGGAGGGCACGATCGAGTTCCAAGATTGGATGGCCAAGATGCAGCTTGTGAGCGGCAGGGCCGAAGTTATCATCGGCAAGCAGCGCCACGGTCCGATTGGTACCGTGCCATTGCAGTTCGACGGCAATGTCACTCGCTTCTCCGATCTGGCCCGGGAGCCCTATGTCCCGGAGCGGCGCGGGTGATGTCCAACGATGCAGGGCCCATCTGTCTACCGACCTATCCGCGGGTCCCGGTTCCCTCCTCCGCGCGCGCCGTCCTCACCGTCGACCTCAATGCGCTGCGCGCCAACTGGGCGCGGCTCAACCAGGCCTCCGGCCGCGCCGAATGCGCCGGCGTCATCAAGGCCGACGCCTACGGCCTGGGACTGGCACCGATCGCCAAAGCCCTCACCAGCGAGGGCTGCAAGACGTTCTTCGTCGCCAGCGTCGACGAGGGCCGCGCGGCGCGCGAAGTGCAGCCCGGCGCCACCATCTACGTGCTGGATGGCTTGCTGCCGGGGGCCGAGCCACACTATGCCGGCTTCGACCTGCGCCCAGTGCTGGCGAGCCTTCCCGAGGTGCGCGATTGGGCTGCCTATTGCCGGGCACGCGGGCGGCGCATGGCCGCGGCCATCCACATCGACACCGGTCTCAACCGCCTCGGCATGCCCGAGAGCGAGCTCGAAGAGGTGGCAGCATCTCCCGAGCTACTGTCGGCGTTCGAGACCACCCTCGTCATGAGCCATCTGGCCTGTGCGGACCACGCCGAAGACCCCATGAACGAGCGCCAGCGTCAGCGCTTTGAAGCCTTGCGCGCCAAGCTTCCGCCCGCACCGGCGAGCCTTGCCAACTCGGGTGGCCTGTTCCTGGGCCAGCCCTATCATTTCGATCTCGTGCGGCCCGGCATTGCGCTCTACGGCGGCCGAGCGCACGAGAATAAGGCCAATCCCATGCAGACGGTGGTGCGGCTCGCGGCCAAGATCCTGCAGGTGCGCGAGGTGAGCCCGGGTCAATCGATCGGCTATGGCGCCACCTACAAGGTCGCAAAGCCCTCGCGCATCGCCACCATCGCGGTGGGTTATGCGGACGGCTTTTTGCGGGCTTTGAGCGTGGCGACCGGCGAGGCGGGTCCCGTCGGCTACATCGGAAACTATCCGGTGCCCATCGTCGGTCGTGTCTCCATGGACTTCATCACCGCCGACGTCACCGACGTACCGCCCGAGCTTGCCCGCCGCGGCGCTTGGGTTGAGGTGATGGGCCACCGCGTCACGGTCGATGATCTCACCGACCGAGCTGGCACGATCGGCTATGAGCTGCTCTCGCGTCTGGGTCAGCGGGTTTATCGCGTCTATGAGGGGACGGGGGTCTAGAGCTCGCAAGGCTGCGAGCAGCGCCGCACCGGCTGGCGCGCGCAAGCCGCAGCCACGCTGCCCGGGGATTCAAAAGCGCTGCCGGCGGCAGACCCCCTGTGCGAAATCGATTTTGGCCCACGTGTGTCGGTGAAATGCTGGATCAGGAGCCAGGCCAAATGGTGAAGGCCGCCAAAAGCCTCTTCGTGTGCCAAAATTGCGGTGCCGCCGCTTCCCGCTGGGCCGGCAAGTGCGCCGCGTGCGGCGCGTGGAACACGCTGAGCGAAGAGGCCGATGTGACGGTGCCGCCTGGCTCGGGCATGGCGCGCGCCAGCAAGGGGCGCGCGGTTGCCCTCGAAACGCTCGCCAATGGCGCACCCAACATCGCGCGCATTCCCACCGGGCTCGCCGAGCTTGATCGTGTCACCGGCGGCGGCGTCGTGCCGGGATCGGCGCTGCTCATCGGGGGGGAGCCCGGCATCGGCAAATCGACGCTGCTGCTCCAGCTCGGCGCCGCCTTCGCCAAAGCCGGTCGCCGCGCCATTTACTTCTCCGGCGAAGAAGCCGCGGCGCAGGTGCGCCTGAGGGCCGAGCGCCTCGGCCTTTCCGATGCCCCACTGGCGCTTGCGTGCGAAACCAACCTTGGCAACATTCTGGCGACCTTGGCCGAGGGCAAGCGCCCCGATCTCGTCGTCGTCGATTCGATCCAGACGCTATGGGCCGATGGCCTCGAAGCCGCACCAGGCACGGTGAGCCAGGTGCGCGCCACCACCCAGTCCCTCATTCGCTATGCCAAGGCCCAAGGCGCCGCCCTGGTGCTCGTCGGTCACGTGACCAAGGACGGACAGATTGCAGGGCCCAAGGTCATTGAGCACATGGTGGACACGGTGCTCTCCTTCGAAGGCGACCGCGGGCATGCCTTCCGCATCCTGCGCGCAGCCAAGAACCGCTTCGGCGCCACCGAGGAGATCGGCGTCTTCGAGATGGCTGCGGAAGGCCTGCGTGAGGTTGCCAACCCGTCCGAGCTTTTCCTTGGCGACCGCCTGGCCGCCACGCCCGGTTCGGCGGTGTTGGCGGGCGTGGAGGGCACACGCCCAATCCTGGTTGAAATCCAGGCGCTGGTGGTTCCCTCAGGCCTTGGCACCCCCAGGCGAGCGGTGGTCGGCTGGGATGCCAACCGGCTCTCCATGCTGCTGGCCGTCATCGACGCCCGCTGCAGCATCAGTTTCGCCCAGCACGACGTCTATCTCAACGTCGCCGGCGGCCTAAAGATCAGCGAGCCCGCCGCCGATCTGGCCGCAGCCGCCGCCCTGCTGTCGTCAATATCCAATGTTGCGCTCCCCGCGGAGCGGGTTTACTTCGGAGAAATCAGCCTCTCGGGTGCGGTCAGACCGGCCGGTCACATGCTCGCGCGCCTCAAGGAAGCCCATAAGCTTGGGTTCAGGGACGTCGTTTTGCCGGCCGGCGGGGATCTCGATGCCTCCGGGCTCAAGCTTGGTCTGGCGCGCGTCGCCCATGTGCAGGAGCTTGCCGAGGTGCTGGGGTTGTAGAGGGCGTTGCGAGGGATAAAGACCAGCAGGGGATGACCAAGTCATGATCGGTGGGTTTTCCTATCTCGATGCCGCCCTCATCGCCATCGTCGCCATTTCGGGTGTTGTTGCGATGTATCGTGGCCTCACGCGCGAAATCCTGTCCATTCTCTCCTGGATCGCCGCCGCCGCAGCCTGTGTCTATTTTGTATTCAAATTCAAGGCTGAGGCGCAGCAGGTCGCCGACCAATTCCATGCGCCGCTGCTGGTGGCCCAGGTCGGCATTGGCGGGCTCATCTTCCTGGTTGTGCTGATCATCGTTCATCTCATCACGTCGCGTATCTCCGATACCGTCCTCGACAGCCGCGTTGGCGCCATCGATCGCATCCTAGGGCTGGCCTTTGGTGTGGCGCGAGGCTTCGTGCTGGTGGTGATCCCCTTCATGTTTTACGAGGCCTTCGTCGACAAACCGGAACAGCAGTACCCGTGGGTGCGCGATGCGGTGTCGCGGCCCTACATCAAGTCGGCGGGTGATTCGTTGCGCATCATCCTGCAGCGCCTCGTTCCGCCCTCCCTGATGGGGCCGGAACAACAGCAGGGCGATAATGTCCACATGGATGACAGCCGCAGCGCCGCAGCCGGTGGCGAGCGGGTGCAAGTTGTCTTATATGGGGGAGGCTCTAAGGCAAAGGATTCCTGAGTGTTGCGGCCGCGCCGGCGTAGCCCTGGCGGCCGGAGCCGGAGCTGGAGGCTGCGATGGACTTTGCACGCGATGCGGGTGAAGCGCGGGCTGAGCCAAATGCGTTGCCGGAAGACGATCGTCTCAGAGAAGAGTGCGGCGTGTTCGGCGTTTTCGGCAACGAGGATGCAGCCGCGCTCACCGCGCTCGGCCTGCACGCCCTCCAGCACCGCGGCCAGGAGTCGGCCGGCATCGTCACCTACGACGGGGCACATTTCCATTCCGAGCGCCGGCTCGGGCTCGTCGGCGACAATTTCAACAAGGCCGACGTGATTGGCAGACTCAAGGGCCATATCGCCCTTGGCCACAACCGCTACTCCACGACCGGCGACACCATCCTGCGCAACGTGCAGCCGCTGTTTGCCGATCTCGACACCGGCGGCTTCGCGCTCGCCCACAACGGCAATCTCACCAACGCACGCACACTGCGGCGCGAGCTCATCTCGTCAGGCGCTATTTGCCAATCGACCTCAGATACCGAGGTCATCTTGCATCTCATGGCCCGCTCGCAGCGCCGCCGCATCATCGAACGGTTCGTCGAGGCGCTGCGACAGATCCAGGGCGCCTACGCCCTCGTGTGTATCACCAATGATATGATCATTGGCGCGCGCGATCCAATCGGCATTCGTCCTCTAATGCTGGGGCGTCTGGGCTCCTCCTATGTGCTGGCCTCGGAAACCTGCGCGCTCGATATGGTCGGCGCCGAGTTCGTTCGCGAGATCGAAAACGGCGAAATCGTCACCATCACTGTCGATGGCCTGGAGAGCCATCGCCCGTTTCCGCGGCGCCCGGCGCGCCCGTGTATCTTTGAGTACATCTACTTTGCGAGGCCCGATTCCATCGTCGGCGGGCGCAACGTTTACGACTTGCGCAAGCAAATGGGCGGGCAACTCGCCCGCGAAGCGCCGGCCGATGCCGATGCCATCGTTCCAATTCCCGACTCAGGGGTGCCGGCAGCCATCGGCTACGCCCAAGCCAGCGGCATTCCCTTCGAGCTTGGCATCATTCGCAACCACTACGTCGGACGCACCTTCATCGAACCCGAGCAGCGCATTCGTCAGCTGGGGGTCAAACTCAAGCACTCAGCCAACGCTTCTGCGGTGCGCGGCAATCGCATCGTGCTCATCGATGACAGCGTGGTGCGTGGCACCACTTCGCGCAAGATCGTGCAGATGATGTTCGAGGCCGGTGCGCGCGAGGTGCACCTGCGCGTATCAAGCCCGCCTATTACCCATCCCGATTTCTACGGCATCGACACACCGCGCACCTCCGAACTGTTGGCCGCCAACATGAGCGTGGAGGAAATGCGTGCCTTCGTCGGGGCGAGCAGCCTGGCGTTCCTGTCGGTAGACGGAATCTACAAGGCACTGGGGCACGAGCGGCGTGATCCGCTCGCACCGCAATACACCGACCATTGCTTCACCGGCGACTATCCGACCGCCCTTGTTGATCAGAACGGTCGGGCACACGATGGGCAACTGTCGTTCCTGTCCGAAGTGCGCTAGCTTTGCTTTTCGGGCGGTCTTTGCAGCACGCGTCCCGCCACTGCATCGAGCTTGGCCAAGAGCGTGGGATCGCGCGCCGCAGGGGGTGTGATGATCGCGACATCCAACGCCCGGTCGGAACCGATCGCACAGGGCGGGTGCGCACGCGGGAACTCCCGAGCCAGCCGCTCGATCAGGCCATGCGCCTTGTCGATGTTCTGATTGAGAACCTTGATCACCGCCGCAACGTCGACATGGGCGTGCGCGTCGTGCCAGCAGTCGTAGTCCGTGACCATCGCTACGGTAGCGTAGCAGATTTCTGCCTCGCGAGCGAGTTTGGCCTCGGGCATGTTGGTCATACCGATGACATCGCAGCCCCAGCTGCGGTAGAGGTTGCTCTCCGCGCGCGTGGAAAACTGCGGCCCCTCCATGACGAGGTAGGTGCCACCGCGGGTGTAGGGGATCTTCTGTGCCTTGGCCGCGGCCTCGACGAGATCGGCCAGCGTCGGGCTCACTGGATCGGCCATCGACACATGCGCGACGCATCCCGGTCCGAAGAAGCTCTTTTCGCGTGCAAACGTGCGATCGATGAATTGGTCGACCAGCACGAAATGTCCGGGTGGAAGCTCCTCTTTCAGCGATCCACAGGCCGACACCGATAGCAAATCGGTGACGCCCGTCCGCTTGAGCGCGTCGATGTTGGCGCGAAAGTTGATGGCCGATGGCGGTACTTTGTGTCCACGCCCATGGCGGGGCAGGAAGCGGATCGCAAGCCCGTCGAGCTCTGCGAACAGGATCTGGTCGGAGGGCATTCCCCAGGGCGATCGTACATCCTCCCAGTGGACGTTCCCAAGCGCTGGAATGTCGTAGAGCCCACTGCCGCCCACGATGCCGAGCACGCTTCTGGTCATGGCCAGGATCTCCCAGGTTGTGCGACAGCGCCGGATAGGAACTTACAAGCCAGCCTGCCCCCGCAACAAAAAAACGCCGCTTCCACGCGCTGCCCGGTGCGCTCGCGACAAGGGGGCAGCCCATCGCGGCTGCGCCGGTCCATCCGGCGCGCACACTTGACCCGTGCCTTGCCGGCGCATTGGTCGGGCGCGATGCAAACCATCATGCGCCCGCCGCCGTTCGCCCATCGACCTCAAGCTCCAATAACTCCACGATCGCCTGATGCGAGCCAGCCACCCAGTGGCCGCCGCCGCGGGCGAGGCCGCGCACGTTGCGGTCGAGCAGCACCAGCGTGCCTACGCCGGCGGCACGGCCTGCCTCCAGGTCGGAGGCCCGATCGCCGACACACCAGCTTTGCGCGAGGTTGAGACCGAGATCGGCAGCAGCTTGCAACAGCATTCCAGGTCCCGGTTTGCGCCAGGAATTCTCGCGCCGGTAAGCGCCGATGCCATGGCTCGGGTGATCGGGGCAGTGGTAGACGGCATCGATGGTGACGCCATGGTCCGCGAATGTCGCGCGCAGCCAGCGCATCAGGGTCTCGAACGCATCGGGCCCGTAGAGACCGCGCCCGATCCCCGCTTGGTTGGTGACGATCGCCAGCGCAAAGCCGCGAGTGGCGAAGGCCCGCGTCATCTCGAAAATCCCATCGATGAAGCGGCAATCCTCTATCCGATGGAGATAGCCGATGTCTTCGTTGATGATGCCATCGCGATCAAGCAGCAGTCCGGGCCGAAGCATGACTGACCTCGCGCGTTGCCCCATGCTGCAGCCGACGCTCGCACCCGCCCGGTGTGGCGTTCGGGCCGTTCGTCTCATCAAGCCGCGTCGCGCAAGCCCGCTTCAATGCGCAACCGCCAACGAAACAGCCGATCTATAGGGTAGAACTGGGTCGTTGCCCATGCCGGCTTCTCAACGGGGCCCATGCGGCAGGGGAAAGTGCAGGGGCCACGGACCCACGGGGGCGCCGAGCTGCGCGCAACCGCCCCTAACTCGAAGGTGCGCCGTTGGTTTGGATGCCGATCGGAGAGCAGAAGGGACGGGCTTCTCCCACCCTCCCGCGCCCGCGATCGGCACCTTCTGGTTCACGCTCGGCACAAGGAGCGCTTGCCACGGGCTGAGCCGCGGCGCGCAGCCCGCCACCCGTCGATCAGGGGCGCTCAGCCCGTGAACCGGACCGGCGCCACCCATAATTGGGCTGGGGTGTGGGGGCGCTCGCACTCCTGGGCGGTGGTAGCCTCGACCATCCCGCAATCAACCGCTGACGGCCAGCCGAACACGGCGTACGGGTCGCCGGGCGGCGCTGGCTCAGACAACGGTGCCTCGGGCAAGCCAAGCGCGCCCTTGCTTCAACGCGCTTAGTTGCGACTCTTGTCCACCAGCGCGCGCTCCTTGATCCAGGGCATCATCGCGCGCAGCTTGGCGCCGATCTCCTCGATCTGGTGAGCGTCATTGAGACGCCGAGTGGCCTTGAAGCGCGGCTGACCGGCCTTGCATTCGCGGATCCAGTCGGACGTGAACGTGCCGTTCTGGATGTCGCGCAGGATGCGCTTCATCTCTGCACGCGTTGCCTCGTTGATCACCCGCGGCCCGGACACGTATTCGCCGTACTCGGCCGTGTTCGAGACCGAGTAGTTCATGTTGGCGATGCCACCCTCATAGATCAGGTCAACGATCAGCTTCACCTCGTGCACACACTCGAAATACGCCATCTCCGGCGCATAACCCGCCTCCACCAGGGTCTCGTATCCCGCCTTCATCAGTTCCACGAGCCCACCGCACAACACGCTTTGCTCGCCGAACAGATCCGTCTCGCATTCCTCCTTGAAGGTGGTCTCGATGATGCCAGCGCGGCCACCACCGATGGCTGCAGCGTAAGACAGGAAGAGATCGTGCGCGTTGCCGCTCCTGTCCTGGTGGATGGCGAGCAAGCAAGGGACGCCGGCACCGCGCAGGTACTCGGAGCGCACGGTGTGACCGGGTCCCTTGGGCGCTACCATGCCCACGTCGAGATCGGCGCGTGGCTCAATCAAATTGAAGTGCACATTGAGGCCATGCGCAAACATCAGCGCAGCACCGTCCTTGAGGTTGTCGCGAAGTTGATCCTTGTAGATGTCGGCCTGCAGCTCGTCGGGCGTGAGAACCATGATCACGTCCGCCCATTTGGCGGCCTCACCCACCTCCATGACCTTGAGTTTTTCCTTCTCCGCCTTGGCGACACCGGCTGAGGTCCGGCGCAGGGCGACAGCCACGTTCTTCACACCGGACTCGCGTAGGTTGAGCACGTGTGCGTGCCCCTGACTGCCATAGCCAATGACAGCCACCTTCTTGCCTTTGATCAGGTTGATGTCGGCATCTCGATCGTAATAAACGCGCATGGTGAAGACCCCGGTACTCCTGGTTGGCAGCCGCTGTAGATGGGCGTGGCTCAGGCCTAGCGGCTTTGCTGGTCACCTAGCAAGCGCAAAAGCGCAAGCGAAGCCTCCTCGGGTGTCCCGCCGATCTCCTCTGCGCGCGGCCGACAGGCAATGAAGGCGGGATGCCTCTCCGCCCGCACCGACAAGGCTTCGAGCGCCGGGTAACGGCCGGCGAGCAGCGTAGCAGGCTGCCGCAAGCGAACATAGCCCAACATGCAGGCGACGGTGATCTCGGGTTGCATCAACCGAGCGCCGGACAGCGCGCCAGACGCACAGCACTCTTCCAGCGCGGCCAGCGCACCATCCTGCTGGTTCCGGCAGCGGGCGATCCAGCTTTCATCGACCTTAGCGGCCGGCTTGCGCCGCTCGTAGGCGATGGCAATCGTCTTGTCCCCGAGACCGGTTGCAAGCGCTAGGATCCTGAGCCCATCGCGGCGACCCTTGCCGCGGGCGGGCAGGAGGGCGCGCTCCGCTCCGGCCACTTCATCCAGATGGTCGAGGATGGCCGTGCTGTCGATGAGAGTTTCGCCGTCGTCGAGCACCAAGGCGGGTACGCGGACCAGGGGATTGAGAGCGCGCATTTGATCGGCGTCGCTGAAAACCGAGAGCAAGTGGCGCTCAAAGGGCATTCCCAGCACCTCAAGGGAGACGCCGACCCGACGTACGAAGGGAGAATCGTAGTGGCCGATCAGACGCCAGGCCATGCCCTTCCTCCCTGCGCGACTGCCATTGCACCAAGACCGTAACCCACGCCTCAGCCCCGCCAAGGGTGCGCGTTTGGAATTTGCCAGTCCATGTTACCAGGCTCTGAGCCGCAGTTAAGGCTGCCTGTGCCCATGACAACAGGCAACTGCGACGATGTTGCCGCGACCTTGGTCAGCGCGGTTAAGGGCTCAAGATCGTTGAAGGGCCCAGTCCCATCGGCGGATTACAGCCCGCCCGGGGGGATGCAAGGCAGCATCCGAATGCACAGGGGCAGCTGGCAAGCTGGCCGTCAGCTGCGCCAATCCATACGTGCCTCGCGCGGGCGCAAGCTTTCCACGACATGGCACCCCGCAGCTGTCGCAGTCCACCCGGACACGGCATCCTCGATGACGTAGCCAGCTCTCCAGAGCTCATCCAACAGGGGCTGGATGCTAGGCGCAATTTCCCGACTGGGTCGCGCAACGAGCGCGCGCAAAAGCGCAAGCATCTCGTAGGTCATGGCTGTCCCCCTCCTGAAGGCGCAGGAGATAACGCTCGTGCCATGACCGAGCCAGTCACATTGTATGACCGGATGTGACGATAGGGCGAGCTATGGCAACGCCTACGTTTTGTCCGGTCGAAGATCGCTCATACCAGGGCGAGACGAGCGAGGGCGAGGCCGCTTTCCAGAGTGCGTCTTGCTCACATGCCCTTGGACCCGCGCGCGATGGCGGCGATGCCTGTGCGCGAGACCTCGGCCAGACCAAGCTCCGTCATGATCGAGATGAACTGCTCGATCTTGGAGCTGCGTCCGGTGATCTCGAACACGAAATGCTCCGTGGAGGCATCGATGACGCTGGCACGAAAGATTCCGGCGAGCCGCAAGGCCTCGATACGCTTCTCGCCGGTGCCCACAACCTTGATCAGCGCGAGCTCCCGCTCCAACGGCTCACCGGCCACGGTCAGATCGACCACGCGGTGGACATTGACCAATCGTTCTAGTTGGCTCTTGATCTGTCCCAAGACCATCGGCGTACCGGTGGTGACGATCGTGAAGCGCGAGAGGTGCTTCTGATGCTCCGTTTCGGAGACTGTCAGACTGTCGATGTTGTACCCGCGACCCGAGAACAATCCGGCGATGCGCGCCAATACACCCGGCTCGTTGTCGACCAGAATTGACAAAGTATGCGTCTCAGGCTTCTCCCGGCGCTCGTCGAGAAAATAGGCAGAACCGGGTTGGCTATTGGGCATTGGACTTGCTCTTTCCCATAGGCTCTGGGGGCGCTCGCCACGCTGGCCAAGCGCCCACCCGCGGCGCTAGGCGGGCATCTGATGCGGTGCGCCGTGTTGCCTCCCCGGGATCGACGGTCACACCAACACCTTGCCTTCCTTACCGATCGCCTTGTTGATTTCCTCTTCGCTCACCTCCTCGCCCAGCAGCATCTCATTGTGCGCTTTGCCCGAGGGGATCATGGGGAAGCAGTTAGCGAGGGCCGCAACGCGGCAGTCGAAGAGCACCGGCTTGTCGGGGGGGGCATTGAGCATGGCCAGGATCGCATCATCGAGATCGGCGGGCTTGTTGCACATCATGCCGATGCCGCCGTAGGCCTCGGCCAGCTTGACAAAGTCGGGCAGCGATTCCGTATAGCTGTGCGAGATGCGGTTGCCGTGCAACAGCTGCTGCCATTGCCGCACCATGCCCATGTACTGATTGTTGAGGATGAACGCCTTTACCGGCAGTCGGAACTGCACCGCCGTCGACATCTCCTGGATATTCATGAGGATTGAGGCATCGCCAGCGATGTCAATCACGGTCGCCTTTGGATGGGCTATTTGCGCACCAATGGCTGCGGGCAAGCCGTAGCCCATGGTGCCCAACCCTCCGGAGGTCACCCAACGATTGGGTTCCTCGAAGCGGAAGAACTGCGCTGCCCACATCTGATGCTGTCCCACCTCGGTGCTGATGTAGACGTCGCGATCGCGCGTGAGGGCGTAGAGGCGCTCGATGGCGTACTGAGGCATGATCACATCGTCGAGTTTCTTGTAGCTCAGGCATTTCTTAGCCCGCCACTTGTCGATCTGACCCCACCAGGACTTGAGCGCCGTCTTGTCGACCGTGGCCGCATTGGCCTTCCAGGTGCGGATCAACTCCTCCAGTATGTAGGCGACGTCCCCGACAATCGGCACATCCACTTTGACATTCTTGTTGATTGAGGAGGGGTCGATGTCGATGTGGATTTTCTTAGACCGCGGTGAGAACTGGTCGGTACGCCCGGTGATACGGTCGTCGAAGCGCGCGCCAATGCACACCATCACATCACAGTCATGCATAGCAAGGTTGGCCTCGTAGGTGCCATGCATGCCCAGCATGCCGAGCCATTCCCTACCCGATGCCGGAAAGGCGCCAAGGCCCATCAGCGTCGACGTGACGGGAAATCCCGTCAGTCGCACAAGATCGCGCAGCAGTTGACTTGCCTTGCGGCCCGAGTTGATGACACCGCCGCCGGTGTAGAGCACCGGTTTGCGTGCATGGCTCATGAGCTCTACGGCCCGGGCGATGGCATTGGCATCACCCTTGACCCGCGGCTGGTAAGTCTTGTGGCGGACGTCCTTGGGGCCGGTGTAGGTCCCCGTGGCGAACTGCACATCCTTCGGGATATCGACGACAACCGGACCGGGGCGACCGGTACGGGCGACGTAGAACGCTTCATGCAGTACGCGCGCCAGATCTGCCACGCTCTTCACCAACCAATTGTGCTTGGTGCAAGGGCGAGTGATGCCTACGGTGTCACACTCCTGGAAGGCGTCGTTGCCGATAAGGTGCGTCGGGACTTGTCCGGTGATGCACACGACCGGAATGGAATCCATCAGCGCATCGGTGAGCCCGGTGACGGCGTTGGTGGCGCCAGGACCTGAGGTCACGAGCACCACGCCGACCTTGCCTGTCGAGCGGGCGTAACCTTCCGCAGCGTGCACAGCGCCGCCTTCCTGACGCACGAGCACGTGCTTGACCTTCTCCTGCTGGAAGAGCTCGTCGTAAATCGGCAGGACGGCGCCCCCTGGGTAGCCGAAGAGGTGTTCAACCCCCTGATCGGCCAGGGCGCGGATGACCATCTCGGCGCCCGTCATGTTCAATGCCATGGCAAAAATACACTCCCTTGCGCCCGCCACTCGGCCGCGGGACCCTATCGGTGCGATGCTGTGGGGTCAATGGCTAACGGCCAATAAATGATAAGTCTACGCCGCCTGGATTTTCCATTTCTTGCGTAGATAGCTGCTTCCACGTAATCATATTGCGCTTGCACCAAGTGATCTGGCGCTTGGAGAACTGCCGTGTCTCCGCCTTGGCCCGCGCCGCAGCCTCGCTCAGTGCGAGCTTGCCGGCGATTGCGGCTGCCAGGGGCGCCACCCCGAGAGCCCGCATGATTGGCAGCTCATCGGAGAGGCCCAGCGCCAGCAGGCGGCCCACTTCCGCAAGCGCTCCTGCAGCCAACATGGCATCAAAGCGCGCGTCGATGATGGCTGCGTGCGTGGTGCGATCCGGCAGCACCAGCAGTCGAAGCGCCGTGTGCTCGGCCAGCACGGGCGTGCCCGGCGTGCGCTGCCACTCAGCAAGCGACCGGCCGGTGCTGTCCAAAACCTCGAGCGCACGCACGATGCGCTGTGGGTCGGTGGGCATCAACCGCGCCGCCGTGACGGGGTCGCGGCATGCCAAGATGGCGTAGAGCTCAACTGCCGGCAGGAGCAGAGCCTGCCCGCGCCAATGCGCCCGCACGTCGGGTTCTATTGCCGGCACGGGCGATAGTCCTTCCAGCAGTGCCTTGAAATAGAGCCCCGTGCCACCGACGACAATGGGCAGGCGTCCGCCCGAGTGGGCTTCAGCGATGGCCCGCGCCGCGTCTAGGGCATAGCGCCCGGCCGAATAGCCCTCCCCTGCGCCGACAAAACCGTAAAGCGCATGGGGGGTCCGTGCCTCCTCCTGCGCCGTCGGTCGCGCCGTCAGAATGCTCAGCTCACGATAAACCTGCATGCTGTCGGCGTTAATCACCACGCCAGCGCACCGCTCTGCCAACGCCAGGGCGAGCCTAGACTTGCCGCTGGCCGTCGGCCCCGCGATAACGATAGCTGGCTGCTTTTGAGGACACTTCATTGCTGTCAGTTTTGCCCGTGGGCATCAGCAAATCAAATGCTGCGGCTCTTCGCGACGCTCTGTCAAAGGATACGCCATGCGCATCGATGCCATCGCCGTCGGCGCCGATCCACCCAAGGACGTGAACGTCATCGTGGAAGTGCCCATCGGCGGCGAACCGATTAAGTATGAACTCGACAAGGCGGCTGGCACTCTCGTCGTTGATCGCTTCCTGCACACGCCAATGCGCTATCCGGGCAACTATGGATTCGTGCCCCACACCCTATCGGCAGACGGCGACCCGATCGACGTACTCGTGGCCAACACGCGCCCAATCGTACCCGGCGCCGTCATCAACGTCCGGCCCATCGGGGTGCTCAAAATGGTGGACGACGCCGGTCGCGACGAGAAGATCATCGCCGTTCCAAGCCCGAAGCTGACCAAGCGCTACGAGCACGTCGCCAACTACACCGACTTGCCGCGCATCACGCTGGAACAGGTGCAGCACTTCTTCGAGCACTACAAAGATTTGGAGCCGGGAAAGTGGGTCAAGATGGGCGGTTGGGGAGACGCGGAGGAGGCCAGGCAATTGCTCCGCGAGGCGATTGCCCGTGCCGCGCAGATTGGCTGACGGGCCGCCGTCTGGCTGGGACGTTGCCAGCAGCCCATTGTGCCACTAAAGGGGGCGGCACAACAAGACCGGGAGCTCAACATGACGCTCATCCGCCCATTCCGTGCGCTTCGTCCCGTGCCGACCCGTGCGCGCGAAGTGATCGCTCCGCCCTACGACGTGCTCTCGAGCGCAGAAGCGCGTGAACGCGTCAAGGGCAAGCCCTGGAGCTTCCTGCACGTCTCCAAGGCCGAGATCGACTTGCCTGATGGCACCGACCCCTACGCGCAGGTCGTCTACGCCACCGCGGCCGAGAACCTGCAGCGTATGCGTCGGGAGGCCATCTTGGTGCGCGACGCCAACCCTTACTACTATGCCTATCGCGCTGCTTCGACGAGCGGGCGCCAAACCGGCATTGCCTGCGTTGCCTCGCTCGCCGCCTATGGCGCTGACCGCATCAAGAAACACGAGCTTACAACGCCGGTTAAGGAGACCGATCGCGTCAAGCAGATCGAGGCTCTCAACGCTCAAACCGGCCCAGTGATGTTGGCCTACCCACACGCTCCGGAGATCGACCGCGCTCTCAAGCGCGCCACTGAGCGTGACCCGGATGTTGCGGTTACCGCCGACGACGCCGTGACCCACGAACTGTGGGTGCTCAACGACGCGGCGGTCATCGACGATTTGACGGCGAAGTTCGACGCGTTGCCCGCCCTCTACATTGCCGACGGCCACCACCGCTCGGCAGCGGCCGCGCGCGTGGCGGCCGCGCATGGCCAAGTCGAGGGATCGCATGGTTATTTCCTGAGCGTGGTTTTTCCTCACCACGAAATGACAATACTCGATTACAACCGCGTCGTGCGCGATCTCAACGGCCGAACGCCCGAGCGGCTGCTCGCAGAGATCGCTGGCCGCTACGCGCTGACACCCTCCCCGTCACCCGTGCGGCCCGCTGCAGCCGCGGAAGTTGGCATGTTCCTCGCGGGACGCTGGTATCAGCTCAAGCTGATGCCCGACCTCGGCCATGCATCCGATCCAATCGGGCGGCTGCCGATCACACTGCTCACAAAACATTTGATCGAACCGATCCTTGGCATCACCGACCCTCGCACCGACAAGCGTATCGATTTCATCGGTGGTGGCCGCGGCTTGGGCGAACTTGAACGGCGCGTCAACTCCGGGGAGATGGCAGTAGCCTTCGCGCTCTGCCCAACGGCGATCGACGACCTGATGGCCGTGTCCGATGCCGGCGGCATCATGCCACCCAAATCCACCTGGTTTGAGCCCAAACTCGCCGATGGCATGGTAAGCCACGTGCTGGATTGATAGGCGCGTCGTGAAGGGTGATCCGCGCCGGTCTCGGGCGCTTGGGGTTCCCCGCCATGGGGGCGGTCGATGCCCGGCTGAGGTTGGGGCTGGGTTTCCTCAGCACTGCGGCCAGCATTGCTGGCCTGTCCTCATTGGCCGTCCGCGCCAACGGTGATGAATTGATCGCCAGCTGCTAGAGGTTCGACCGCAGCGTTGTCCAGCGCTCCTTGATCAGGGCAACGAACGCACGAGCATAGGCGCGCACGCCTTCCAGGCCGGCTACCAGCCTGGGTTTCAAAGCCTCGATCGTCGGTTGCCAGCGCCGCGCTTCCGCGGCGATGGTGCGTTTGGCGCGCTGCTTCAGCAAGCGACCCTCGCGCCACACCCAGGAGGAGCGCACACGGGCTGTTAGCGCCTCCTTCCAAGGCATGAGGGTATCATGGCCCCAGGCGAACCAGCCGATCTGCATCAGCGCCGGCTCCGTCAAGATATAGAGTCGGGCGATGAGCGCCGTGGCCACGACCTTGGCGGCAATGAACAAGAGGGTCGCTAAGAAAATCTGACCCTGGGCGATGAGGAAGAGGGCTAGAAACTTGAGCGGCAGGAGGAGCGCGGTGGGCAGGACAAAGACGATGAAGGCTGCATAAGGCGGCAGCCGGGTGATGGCGGCTTCAATGACGGCCCAGGGACGCCACCGTGCCAGGCGGCCGAGCAGGTCCGCCAGCGGTCGCCAGCCCCATTCCTCGAAGACAATGATCAGGGCAACGGAAACCTCGACCGCACTGCGCAGCAGCGGCCGGACCACGCTCCAGAGGGCAACGAGTAGAGGCAAGAGGAAATGCCATCCGTGTCGTGCGAGACTGGCCGCGCGACCCGCAAGCCGGTTGAGCCGCTCCAACATCTGCTGTCGCGTCATTGTCGTCGCCCGCCGCCCGCGCGCCGCTTCACGTCGCTCCACAGGCTGCTCAATGGCATCACTGTCCCTAATCGGGCCGCGAACATGAGAAAGGCCCTCACGTGCGGAGTTAGACCGGGTGGCTGACCCCAGAATGCTCGCGCTTCTCGCGCCTGGCAATTGGATCTCAGGTTGCCGATGGCACTCCCTCGGCCGGGGCATGGGCCGCCAGGGCAGGGGAGGTGTCAAGCTCGTCGCTCTGAGGCGCGATCCGTCCGTCCAAGATACGCTGGCCTTCGTCAGCTAACGCCTCGGCCAGCACCTCGCGCGCCTTCTCGGCCTGTCGCTGGCGGTTCCAGAGGCTGGCGTAGAGCCCACCTTTGGCAAGCAACTCCTTGTGGGTGCCTTGCTCCACCAGCCGGCCCGCGTCCAGCACCAGGATATTATCGGCGCCGACGATCGTTGACAGCCGGTGAGCGATGACGACCGTCGTGCGCGTGCGTGCGATCCGATCGAGTGCGTCCTGGATTTCTTTCTCGGTGTGGCTGTCGAGTGCACTGGTCGCCTCATCAAGGAGCAGGATTGGCGGTCCCTTGAGGATCGTGCGTGCGATTGCGACCCGCTGCTTTTCGCCGCCCGACAGCTTCAGCCCGCGCTCGCCCACCATGGTGCTGTAGCCCTGCGGCAGCGCGCGGATGAAGCTGTCGATCTGCGCCAGTCGCGCAGCCTCGCGTACTTCCTCGTCGGTCGCGTCGGGACGACCGTAGCGAATGTTGTAGAGAATGGTGTCATTGAAGAGCACGGTATCCTGCGGCACCACGCCCAGCGCTGCCCGCAGCGATTGCTGTGTGACATCGCGAATGTCCTGTCCGTCGATCATGACGCGCCCGCCGGCCACATCGTAAAAGCGCAGCAGGATACGCGAGACGGTCGACTTGCCGGCCCCGGATGGACCGACGATCGCCACCATTTTGCCCGCCGGTACCTCGAGTGACAGGCCATCGAGGATCAGCCGCTCTGGCTCATAGCAGAACTTCACGTCCTCGAAACGGATCGTGCCTGCGGATACTACGAGCGGCACGGCGCCCGGGCGGTCCGCGACCTCCGGATTCTCGGCCAGTACGTCCATCATGCGCTCGATGTCGGTCAGCGACTGCTTGATCTCGCGGTAGACCATGCCCATGAAATTGAGGGGGATGAAGAGCTGCAGCATCAGCGCGTTGACCATCACGAAATGACCGACTGTCTTGCTCCCCGCAGCGACGTCCAGTCCGGCCATCACCATGCAGGTGGTGAGTGCGGCCGTGAAGATGACGGCCTGTCCAGCGTTAAGCAGCGCGAGCGAGGTGTAACTCTTGACGCTGGCTTCCTGATAGACAGCCATTGAGCGATCGTAGCGCTGGGCTTCCCGCTCCTCCGCATCGAAATATTTTACCGTTTCGTAGTTGAGAAGGCTGTCGATGGCCTTGGTATTGGCTTCGCTGTCGCTTTCGTTCATGGTGCGGCGGATTGTGATCCGCCAATCCGTCGCGCGCACCGTGAACCACAGGTAGAGCGAGATCATCACCGCCACCGCTAGGGCGTAGCGCCAGTCGAATTCAAGTAACAGCACCGCCAACACCAGTGTGAACTCCACGATCGTTGGCACAAACGTCATCAGCGTCATACGCGTGATGTTCTCGATGCCCGCACGACCGCGCTCCAATACGCGTGTGAGGCCGCCGGTCTTACGTTCCAAGTGAAAGCGCAGCGACAGGCGATGCATATGCTCGAAGGTGGTGAGCGCCAGCTTGCGCACAGCGTGGAGGGCAACTTTTGCGAACATACCTTCGCGCGCCTGCACGAGCAGGCTCATGGCGACGCGCGAGAGTCCATAGAGGAGGATCGCCAGCACGGGTGCGCCGACGAGCCACTTAACGGTTTGGTCGGCAGGCATCGTCCCACCAGCTGCGGCCACCAACGCGTCCGTGGCCCACTTGAAGGTGAACGGCATTGCGACCGTTACGAGTTTGGCCACGAGCATCAGGACAAGGGAAATGGCAACGGTGGCTTGCAAGTCCGGTCGGTCGGAGGGCCAAACATAGGGCGCTAGTCCGCGAGCAACGCGCAGGTGTGACGCCTTGGGACCGAGGCGCGCGGCGGTCCGCGCAAGGAGGTTTTGTGCGGGTACGCCATGGATACGTTGCATGGCGGTGCCTTTATCCTTGGCGGCCGTGGTTGTCGATGAGCTTGTGGACAAGCCCACTCCACGGGCGGCTGTGGGCGTCACGCCAGACGGCTATTTGCGCCGCAGCGGCCGTGGCAGATAGATCCGTTGGCACGGCTCTATCCAATGCGCGCTGCGGATGCGCCGTCGATTGGCCGCATAGATGCGTTTGTAGCGTCGGCCTGCGCCATAGTGCCGTTCCGCGATGCTCCAGAGGGTGTCGCCTTCCTTGACCACGTACCAGCCCGGCAATTCGGCTGCCGTGCCGGCCCTTTCGCAGCTGCGTGATCGCGTTGCGACCCGAGTGCGCCTGGGCTCGGCTCGAGCTCTACGGCCAGCCGCCGGTGCCTTGCTGGCTGCTGCTCTCGTTGGGGCACCGGCGTCGTTGCTTCGTTCGGCCGTTTTCCGGGATTTGCCGACCTCGCCCTTGGAGCGCTCGGGAGACGGCGCCTGCGCGATTAGGCCCTGTCGTTCTACGTCCTTGGTAGCCATCTTCGCCGCCTCCTCAGCCGATCGGCGCTCGGCAGCATCCTTTGCCTTCTGGTCAGCGAGCCGCTTGGCTTCTGCACCGCGCTGGCGCGCTTCCTCCGCGGCCTTCTTAGCCTCAGCCAACCGCTTGGCCCGTTCTGCCTTGCGCACCTGGGCCATCTTCTCTGCGTCTACTTGTGCCGTCTGCTTGGCCGCCGTTTCCGCGGCCTTCCGTGCCGCCTCCGCTGCCTTGGCCTCGGCATGGCGCCGGGCCTCTTCGGCCGTCTTGGCCGCCTCGGATGCCCTGCGCTCCTCCTGTGCCTTCTTGGCTTCGGCCGCCTTGCGCGCCATCTCTGCTTTGCGCGTCTCTTCCGCTGCCTTGGCCTCGGCATGGCGCCGGGCGTCTTCGGCTTTCTTGGCGGCCGCCTCGGACGCCGTGCGCTCCTCCTGTGCCTTCTTGGCTTCGTCCGCCTTGCGCATCGCCTCGGCCTTGCGCACCTCCTCATCACCCTTGACTTCGGCCGCGCGACGCGCCGCGGCAGACTTCTTGGCAGCCTCCACCGCCGCCTTCGCCTCCTTCTTTTGCTGGTCCGCCTTGAGCACCTCCTCGGTCCTCTTGACTTCTGCTTCGCGCTTGGCGGCCTCGGCCCGGCGCGTCTCCGTGATCTTGCGCTCTTCGCCGCCGGGAAGCGATTGCGGCGGGGGCTTTGCCGTGGCAGGCAAGCCGACCGGAGCCGCCGGCCCGAGCTTCACCGCCCCATCCAACGCCTTCTCAGGTTGCGCCTTGGACTGCGCCGTCGCCTCCTCGGTCGATGCCTTGTTGGCAGCCTTGGGCGGCTGCGCATGGGGCGGTGCCGCGCCCTCCGCCAGCTTGCGCATGATTTCTTGGAAGCGTTCACTCGACCAGGTGAGCCAATCCGGCGCGCCCGCGGCCTGCGGATCGGCCTTGACCGGGGGGGCGTTCTGCGTCGGTGTGCTCGGGGCTGGAACCGATCCCGTTGCCTGGCTGAGCCGGCGCACCACCGAGTTGTAATCTTGGGTTGAGCGCTGGAACCATTGGCTCCCCCAGAACTCACTCCCTCCGTGCGGCCGCCGACGCTCTTGGCCTGGCGGTTCGCCCTTGAGAACCTCGCTAAAGCGCTGCGAGGCTGCGCGAGCCAAGTCCTCGGCGCGCTCGCGCACGGCCTCGCCCGCCTGCGCAGCCTCAACGCTTTGCGGACTAGCAAACATCATTAGGGTCGCAGCCGCGGTGAAAACCACCGGCGCGAACGCGCGAGCCGCCTGCATGGCCGACTTCCCTCCTCTAGCCCCCACAAAAGGGCGCGCCTTTTCCTCGTGTTGTCAGAAAGTGCTCAGATCCCCCGACAGCCGGACGCCCCGCAACTTAACCAAGTCCCCGTGCCACCGCAAACGCCCGCCGCGTTGCGCCGCACAACCAATCCCGGGGGGCTCGAGCGATCAGCCGATGCCCCAATTTGGCCGCCTGCCAACCGCAACGGTTTACATCTCGGCGGGCTGCGGCATGACAACTACATCAAGAAGGTACATCAAGACGGTACATCAAGACGGACAAGACCAGGCAGACCGTCGACATCCCGTCAAGTAAGGATCACATGCAACAGAAGACACACAAGTCCCCGTCCGCCAGCAAGCGCCGCGTCCGCAACATCTGCGTCTACTGCGGCTCCAATGTGGGCATTAACCCGGCCTACGCCACTGCTGCGCGAACACTTGGCACAACCATGGCAAAGGGGCGAATAGGCCTCGTTTATGGTGGAGGAGGCCTCGGTCTCATGGGGGAACTGGCCCGTGCCGTGCTGGCAGAGGGGGGTCGGGTCACGGGCATCATTCCATCCTTCCTCTCCAGGAAAGAGCGCATGCTGCGGGACGCCGACGAGCTGATCGTCGTCGACGATATGCATCAAAGAAAGAAGCTGATGTTCGACAAATCGGACGCGTTCGTAGCCTTGCCGGGCGGCATCGGCACGCTTGAGGAGTTGGTGGAGCAGCTCACCTGGGCACAACTCGGCCGCCACACCAAGCCAATCGTGCTGTTGAACATCGAAGGCTTCTGGGAACCATTCCTGGCGCTCCTGCGCCACATGAGTGACGAGGTTTTCATCCGTCCTGACATGCAGGTCAGATTCTCGACCGTGGAGCGGGCCGAGGAAGTCGTTCCGGCTATCCTGACCGCGGCCGCGCAACCCCGGCGCGAGCCAGCTGCGACGGCGGTGAGCGACAAATTCTAACCGCACGACATGGCGCCGTTCGCCGTCCTGCAGGATCACTTGGTTGACCGAGCGGAAACCGCCTATTGTGGCGAGGTCTGCGCGCAATGCTGCGGGCCATTAGCTCCTCTAGGCGAGGTGCCGCGCCACGCCTCGCACTGCAAGCCGTCGGGGTTACATTTTGGACAATCGGCAGTCGTTACGTGTCAATACCGTTCTCGACGGCAGCTATCGCATAGTGCGGGTCGTCGGCGCCGGCGGGTTCGCCATCACCTACGAGGCCGAGGACATTCACCTCGGTACGCCGGGGGCACTTAAGGAATACTATCCGCTCGATTTCGGTGACCGCGATAGTACCAAAGCGACAGCCGCTGACTTCGAGGCCTGGCTGCGCCAGGCCAGTGAGCTCAAAGGACAAGTCTGCGCCCGGGCATCAGCCTCTGCCAAGCCGGCACCATCAAGGCGCCGGCGCGGCGCGATGCGGAGAACGAGCGAGTATCGCGGGCGCGCGCCAGATGCCAAGCCACAGGGCCAGGCCGCGGGCGGCACCCGGGCGGGTAGCGGGGGAACCGTGCGGAGGCTGGATGTTCTACAACACTTCATGCACGGACAGCGCCGGGCGCACCTGCCGGCAGACCCCGGGCGGACGCAGGTGCGAGTAAGCTCAATGCCCCGTGGGGTGCCTATCGGATCTGACGCATATGCTGCCCAACAATGACGATGGCCTGCGTGGTTCGCCGAGTTCCGGGGGACATGACACCGCTTTGACGCCGCATCCCAACGACGACCAGCGCCGCGCACACAAGTCGCGCAACGAATTGCATTCCGCTCTCCTGGTGGGCGGCCTCGGCTTTGTTACTGCACTCTCGGCGTGGCTCTTGTGGTCCTGGACAGGCGTGCTTGTCGCGCTCCTGGCGATCGCCCTGCTGCACATTTTTGCGCCACGCCTGCCGCCCGAGATCATCATGCGGATGTATCGCGCCCGACCCATTGATGCGAAGCAGGGCGAGCAGATCCTCTACATCGTGGGCGAGCTCGCCCATCGCGCCAGACTACCGGCAGTACCAGCGGTCTATATCATCCCCAGCATGACCCTCAACGCATTCGCCACGGGCACGCCCGCAAAGGCCGTTGTCGGGATCACGGAGGGGTTGTTGCGCCGCCTTTCCTTGCGCGAGCTCGCCGGCGTGCTGGCCCACGAGCTGAGCCATGTGCGCAATGGCGATCTTTCTGTGATGGCGTTGGCCGACATAATGACCCGTTTCACCCAGGTCCTCTTCTATCTCGCGGTCTTCCTGGCGATCTTTAATCTCCCGGCCTGGCTGCTGGGCGACGTCGATATGCCATTCCTTGCGTTGCTGCTGCTCTATCTGGCGCCCAGCATCGGCAGCCTGCTGCAGCTGGCCCTGTCGCGCTCGCGCGAATTCGACGCCGACATGGAAGGCGCCGAGCTTACCGGCGATCCACGCGGTCTCGCCTCGGCTCTAGATAAGCTCGAGCGCTATCAGGGCAGCTTCTGGGAGGACTTGATGTTTCCGGTGCCCACGCGGCGCATCCCCCAGCCCTCGCTCTTGCGCTCCCACCCGCCGACCGAGGAGCGCATTCGACGCCTGCTGGCGCTCGAGCACCGCGCGCTTTCACCACCCATTGAGGTCGTCGAGGAGCCAATGGTGTCCATGGTCGGCGTCAGCCCCGGATCCATGCAGCCGCGCTATCGGTTTCCGGGCGTGTGGTTTTGAGTTTGGAGGCTGGAATGGCGCGCGTCCGAGGGCCACAACTTCGCCGCGCGCGCCAAGGCTATCACCGGGAGGCCCCTCGGGCGTGCTCCGCCCGCAGCTTCACGCTCTCTGTCGGCCCGGCTCAGGCGCCTCGCTCGGGGTTCAAAGCACCGTCCACAAGCTGCGCACGAAGAGCACGCGCATACCCGCGCGCTCCATGTTGCGGTGGCTCTGGGAGAGGAAGTCGGCCCCGCTGCAGACAAAATCGACCCCGGCGGCGCTAGCATCGGCGATGCGGCGATGCAAGAGCGCCGTTTGCAGCCCGCGCCCGCGGAATGCCGGATGGGTTGTCGCGTCAGCGCAATAGCCCACGTTTTCTGCGACGTAGAGGATGGCGCTAGCTGCCGGCGTGCCGTCGAAACGCGCAAGATAGAGCGACCAGCCAGGCTGCCGTAGCCAGCCTTGCACATTGGCCTTGAAGCCGGCCTCGTCCGCAATCTGCCAGCCCGCGGCGTGCGTGCTGAGGAACAGGTCCAACCCGACCGCATCGGCAATGCGTTCGATGGCAATGCCGGGGGGTGCGGCAGCTGTGTCAAGTTGCGGCTGGCACACGAGGGAGGCGTGAAATCCCGACTGGTAGTAGCCCAGCCGCGCTAGCTCGCGGCCGAGCGCCATATCATAGTAGCCTGGTACGATCTCGAACCGCGCCTTGACGCCCTCGCCGCGATACCAGCCGGTCAGCGCCTCGATTTCCTGCTCGTGTCCTGCCCGTAATCCTACGACGCTATTGAAATTGGCGACTGGTAGGTGGCGCGCCATCAGAGCGACAGCGCCACCCTCCAGCGGCCGGATAGTGATGCCGACAGGGTTGCCGGGCAGCTGTTCCAGCACGCGCATGCGCGAGACCGTGTAGGCAATCTCGCACTCAACGGTACGGCGCACCATGCGCAGTGATGGAATTCGCATTCGCGTGCCGGCCCTATACGTCTTGCCGCGAGAGGCACCAACCGTCGGCATGCAGCCAGCACGTCGCGTCCTCATTGTGCGCTTCACGCCGCAGCGACTTGACGGCGCCCATGTCGCCCCGACGCACCGCGGCATCGATCCGCTTGGCGTTGCCCACCTCGCGCGCGCCAGCAAACGCATAGATGCCCACATAGCCTGCAAATTGCGCCGCAAATCCCCGCCCGTCGGTTGGGCGCGTAACCAACAGCGTCTGGCCCCACCCACGCTCGCCAGTAAGCGGCAACAGCAGCTGTCCTCCTGGCTGGAGGGCGTCGATCCACTGGGGCATCGGATGTGTTGCCCCGGCGCTGGCGATGATGATGTCGACCTCCGTCGGCACGTAGGTGGCAGCATCGCCCTGACTGACCCGCACATGGGGCCACGATGTCAGTGCCGAACGGGCTCGGGCAATCAGCGGCTCCTCCAGATCCATGCCGACCACAGCCCCGCGCGATCCCACAATCTCGGCCAACACGGCGCTGTAGTAGCCCGCGCCGCACCCCAGGTGCAACACGCGCTTGCCCGGCGTCAGATTGAGTCGATCGAATAGATACGCCCAAAGCCCGGGTTGCCCGTTGTTGAGCCCCTTCTCCGTCAGCATGCCGATGACGACGTTGTGGTAGACGCAACGGGGATCGTCGTTCTCCGTCGACCAATACTTGTTGGGTGCATCGCCGCTACAAATCTGCCAGGGTCCGGGCCCCAGGAACCGCTCGCGCGGCACGGTGGCGAACGCCCGCACGATCGCCGGCGATTTCACCGCCGCGGCATAGCGCAGCTCTTGCGCATACCAGGCGCGGACGGCAGCAACATCATCCATGGGCGCGCCTTCCTCATCCACATGACGACTGATGACCATCTCTTGTAGCCTGTTATGATCGGCAGGAGGAGCTGCGCTGGGCGCGATGCGCTGCGCTGCTCCCTGCGACCGCCGTTGCGAGCCGCCCTCACCCAGGCGCTGAGGCGCTAGTGCCTGCGACTAGGCAGCCTTGCGAGCCGCCCTGGCAATGTCGGCCAGCTGTCGCACCAGGGCACGCACGCCGCGCAAGCGATCGGCGGCCTCCGGCCACTGGGCCTTGAACACCAGCTTGTGGTCGGGCTGCATTCTGACGCCGCCGCGCGAGTTCTGAATGAAGAGCACGAGCCCCTCGGGGTTGGCGAACTGGTTCTTGTGGAATGATATGACGGCCCCCTTGGGCCCGGCATCGACGTGAGCGAGCCCCGCCTGGCGCGCCAATCCCTTGATCTCCATCACATCGAACAAATGCTTGACCGCGTCGGGCAGCTCGCCAAAGCGATCCACCAACTCCGCTCCAAATGCATCGATGTCTGCGCGCTGCTCGAGCGTGGAGAGTCGCCGGTAGAGGCCCAGTCGCAACTGCAGGTCAGGGACGTAGCTCTCCGGGATCAGCACTGCGGTGCCGAGCGAGATCTGCGGGCTCCACTGCTCCTCGCGCTCACCAACCTCGCCGCCCTTGAGCGCCGCCACCGCCTCCTCCAGCATCGATTGGTAGAGCTCAAAACCAACTTCCTGAATGTGGCCCGACTGCTCCTCGCCAAGGAGATTGCCCGCACCACGGATATCCATGTCGTGGCTCGCGAGCGAAAAGCCGGCGCCCAGCGTGTCGAGTGATTGCAGCACCTTGAGCCGCTTTTCGGCGCCCTCCGTCAGTCGCTGATTGGCCGGCGTGGTGAAATAGGCGTAGGCGCGCGTCTTGGACCGCCCGACGCGGCCACGCAGCTGATAGAGCTGGGCTAGTCCAAACATGTCGGCGCGGTGCACGATGAGCGTGTTTGCATTGGGAATATCAAGGCCTGATTCAACGATCGCGGTGGACAACAGCACGTCATATTTGCCGTCATAGAAGGCGGTCATAACGTCCTCCAACGTGCTCGCTGGCAGTTGTCCATGCGCGCGTGCGACCTTGAGCTCCGGCGTCGCCTCGGCCAGGAACTCGCCCACCGTCTCGATGTCCAAGATGCGCGGGACCACGTAAAATGTCTGCCCACCGCGGTAGCGTTCGCGCCTCAACGCCTCGCGGATGATCACGGGATCGAACGGCGAGATGTAGGTGCGTACGGCCAATCGATCCACTGGAGGCGTGGTGATCAACGACAACTCGCGTACGCCGGAAAGTGCGAGCTGCAGCGTGCGCGGGATCGGCGTGGCGGTTAGGGTTAGCACATGCACGTCCTCGCGCAGCTGTTTTAGCCGCTCCTTGTGAGTGACGCCGAAGTGTTGCTCCTCGTCGACGATCAGCAGGCCAAGTCGCTTAAACGCGATCGTCTTGCCCAGCAGGACGTGCGTGCCGATGACGATGTCGATCGTGCCCTCCTTCAACCCCGCCTTCACGGCGTTGAGCTCCTTGCCGGCGACCAGCCGCGAGGCTTGGGCGATGCGCACCGGCAGTCCCTTGAAGCGGTCGCTGAAGGTGGCAAAGTGCTGGCGCGCGAGCAGCGTCGTTGGTACGACCACCGCCACCTGAAAACCAGCAAGGGCAGCGATGAACGCGGCACGCAGCGCCACCTCGGTCTTGCCGAAGCCAACGTCGCCGCACACGAGCCGGTCCATCGGTTTGCCCGCGGCCAAGTCCTCCAACACGGTGGCGATGCTGGCAGTCTGGTCTTCCGTCTCTCCGTAGGGGAAGCGTGCCACAAATTCGCCGAATGCGCCCTCGGACGGTTCCATTACAGGGGCCTGACGCAGCTGTCTCAGCGCCGCAATCCTGATCAGCTCCGAGGCAATTTCGCGAATGCGCTGCCTGAGCCGCGCCTTGCGCGTCTGCCAGGCCACGCCACCCAGGCGGTCGAGTTGCACCCCACCCTCGCCCGAACCGTAGCGCGACAGCAGCTCGATGTTCTCGACAGGAAGATAAAGCTTGGCGCCGTCGGCGTAGGCGATTTCCAGGCAATCGTGAGGTGCGCCCAGCGCGGTAATGGTGGTGAGGCCATCGAAGCGACCGATGCCATGGTCGGCGTGCACGACAAAATCGCCGACCCCGAGGCTGGTTGCCTCGGTGATAACGTCGGCGGCGCGGCGTGCCTTGCGCCGGGGCCGCACCAGCCGGTCGCCCAAGACGTCTTGCTCAGCGATTACGGCCAGTTCGGGCGTTTCAAAGCCTTGCTCCAGGCCCAGTACGGCGAACGCCGTCGCATCGGTGGGAAGCGCTGTGAGCTCTGCAAAGCTCTCCACCCTGCGGGCGCCGACGAGCGCGTGTTCAGCCAGCAACCCCATCAGGCGCTCGCGAGCCCCCGCCGAAACAGTAGCAACGACCACGCGTTTGCCGTCCAGCTGCAGCGCGCGCACGTGTTTGGCCGCAGCATCGAACACGTTGCCACCTTCGCCCGAGCGCTCGAGCGCAAAACTGCGCCCGACGCGGCCGCCGAAGGAGCGCAGCGAGCCGTACGTCGCGCCGGCTGCGGCCTCCTCAAATGGGGTCATATGACGAACGAAGCGGCCGACCTGCTGCTCGTCCCACTCCGACTTCGTCAGAAACATCGCGGCAGCAGGCACCGGCTTATAGGGTGGCGCGCCGAAGGCGAGGGCTTCAAGTCCCTTCACGCGGGCCTCATAATGGTCGCTGATCAGCGCAAGCCGCTCAGCAACGGCCTCCTCCGCCAGATGATCGAAGCTCACAGGCGCATCGCCGACGTAATCGAATAGCGTCTCCAAGCGGTCGTGAAACAGCGGCAGCCAGTGCTCCATGCCGGGATAGCGCTGCCCGGCGCTGACGGCCTCGTAGAGCGCATCTTGCGAAGTGGCAGGCCCGAACGCCACGACATAGCCGGTGCGGAAGCGCTTTTCTGCCACCTCGCCGAACGCCACCTCGCTTACCGGCATGAGCGTGAGCCGCTGCACGATCTTGCCGGTGCGCTGCGTCTCCACATCGAAGGCCTTGATGTGTTCCAGCGTGTCGCCGAAAAAATCGAGACGCACCGGCGCCGATCGGCCGGGCGGGAAGAGGTCGAGGATGCCGCCTCGCACGGCGTATTCCCCAGGCTCCATCACCGTGCCCGTGCGTTGATAACCCGCAAGGCTCAGGCGCTGCGTTAGCCGGTTCATGTCGATGCGCTGTCCGGGCGCGATGATTTTGAGCGAGCGGCGAATGAAATCACGCGGCGGCAGGCGCTGCAGAATCGAGTTGACCGTGGTGAGAACCACGGTGGATCCCTTGCGCGGTGCCGCCGACAGCCGTGCCATGGCCGCCACGCGCGTCGCCACGATCTCGGCATTGGGCCCAATGCGGTCGTAAGGCACCGTGTCCCAGGCGGGCAGTTGGATCACCCGCACGCCGGGCGCAAAAAAGCGCAAGCCGTCCGCCAGCGCCTCCAACCGGCGGTCATCGCGGGCAACGTGCAGCAGGAGGGGTGGCGCGCCTGCACCCTCCTCCTGCATAAGCCGCGCTAGGACCAGCGCTGCCAGCCCGTCCGGCACGCCTGCCAGCGTCTGCTTCATGCCGCCACCCTCAGCCAGCGAGCTCGCCAGGCGTCGGCAACGGGACCGCGCGCGTCGAGGGACGGCTCCCGTGCACCATCGCGCGGCGCCAGCCGCTCACCGCACGATCCGCCCTTGCCCCAACCGCTGTGGTCCGCGGTGTCGTAGCTGTCCAAGATCATGGTTCGAGCCCATAGAAAATCCGCACTTGCGCGACGAGATCCGCGAATTCCCCGGCCGGCTTGAGCTCGGGGTGCAAAATCATGTCCTGCAGGTCCGGGTCGGGTAGGCTCAGCATGCGCTCGAACATGCCAAGCCTGTCCGTCGAGAAGTCTCCAACCGTTGCGTCGGCGAAACGACCCAGAATCCAGTCCATTTCCTTGGTGCCGCGGTGATGCGCACGATAGAGAGCGCGCCGGCGGCGCAATTCGACGTCGTCGGTCATGTGGATCGGCTTTGATAACCCGGCAGGGGTGCTTGACGGCGCAGACTGCCGCCGCCACCTTGCCGGCTCGCGCGTCTCATATAGGCCCGCACGCGCAAAGAGGAAAGGAGAAGCGGGGCGCGGACCCCCACGCAGCAGGCCTTGCGCCACCACAGCAACATGAGGCGAGGGGTCTCACCCCTTCACGGTTCGTGCGCCCACAGCAACTCACCCCCCTCTTTGCCGCGGCGAGAAGCCTCGCCGGGATTGGGCCGCGCATGGAGATCCTGCTGAAGAAGGCGCTCAGATTACCTCCTGGCGTGAACGAACCGCGCGTTATCGATCTCCTTTGGCACACGCCCACCGGCGTCATCGACCGCCGCGCCACACCTACGGTCGCCGCAGCCCTCCCCGGTACGATTGCCACGTTGGAGGTGCGCGTTGGCAAGCACAAGCCTAACCCGCGCGGCAACACCCGGGCGCCCTATAAAGTGACTTGCGAGGATGACAGCGGCCGCATCGATCTTGTCTTCTTTCATGCCGAGCGCAGGTTGATCGAGCGCCAACTGCCGACGGGAAGCCTCCGGACCGTGAGCGGCCGTATTGAAACCTACAACGACCGCAAACAGATGACGCATCCCGACTACATCGTCGCCCCGGAGGTGCGCGCCGATTTGCCCCTGCTCGAGCCGATCTATCCGCTGACCGCGGGGCTCTCCGGCAAGGTGTTGCTGAAGGCCGCCCGGCATGCGCTCGAGCGCATGCCAAGTCTGCCCGAGTGGCAAGATGGGGCCTGGCTTGCCCAACGCGGTTGGCCCGACGCAAGTTCGGCGCTCCTGCGGCTCCACCGGCCGCAGGACTCCCACGATGTATCGCCGGCCTCCTCGCCCTGGCAGAGGCTTGCTTACGACGAGCTCCTGGCGGGTCAGCTGGCGCTCGCCCTGGTGCGCCAGAGCCTCAAATCGCAGCCTGGCCGACAAGTCGTTGGCGATGGCAGCGTGCGCGCGCGGATCGCCCGCGCCCTGCCCTTCGGCCTCACTGCCTCGCAGCGCCAAGCGCTCCAGGAGATCGCCGGGGACATGGCCTCCCCACACCGCATGCTGCGGTTGCTGCAGGGCGATGTTGGCTCCGGTAAAACGGTGGTGGCCCTGATGGCCATGGCCGTCGCCGTTGAGGCAGGTGCACAGGCCGCGCTTATGGCGCCGACCGAGGTCTTGGCGCGCCAGCACGCCGACACCATCGCGCCCCTCGCCCAGGCGGCCGGCCTGCGGCTCGCCTTGCTCACGGGCCGGGAGAAGGGCAAAACCCGTGCCGAGCTGCTGCAGCGGCTCGCGCTCGGAAAGATCGACATTCTCGTCGGCACACACGCCCTGTTCCAGACGGATGTGCACTTCCAGGACTTGGCGTTTGCCGTGATCGACGAACAGCACCGCTTTGGCGTGCATCAACGTCTCGCCCTGCAGTCCAAGGGGGGAGCGGGCCGCGGGGCGGGAGTTCTGGTCATGACCGCAACGCCGATCCCGCGCACGCTGCTCATGACACACTACGGCGATCTCGACGTCTCCAAGCTCACTGAGAAGCCGGCCGGCCGCAAGCCAGTCGTCACCAAATCCCTCCCCGTCGATGCCATCGAGCGGCTGATTGAACGGCTGCGGGTGCAGCTGGCAGAAGGCGCCCAAATCTACTGGGTGTGCCCGCTGATCGAGAGCTCCGAGAAGTCTGAGCTCGCGGCCGCGGAAGAGCGCCATGCGCACCTGTCGCAAAGGTTCGGCGCCGATGCAGTCGGGCTCCTGCATGGGGCCATGCCCGACAAAGTCAAGGATGCCACCATGTCGGCGTTCGCCGCCGGTACGCTCAAGATCCTGGTTGCCACGACGGTGATCGAGGTCGGTGTCGATGTCGCCAACGCGAACATCATGGTGATCGAGCACGCGGAACGCTTTGGGCTCGCACAGCTGCACCAATTGCGCGGCCGAGTGGGCCGCGGTAGCCGTGAGAGCTATTGCATGCTGCTTCACAAGCCCCCGCTTGGGGATGCTGCGCGCCAGCGCTTGGAACTGCTGGAGGCCACCGAGGATGGTTTCAAGATCGCCGAGAAGGACCTGGAGTTGCGTGGCGGTGGCGAAGTGCTCGGCGCGCGCCAGAGCGGGATGCCCGAGTTCCGCCTGGCCACTGTGCCCAACTTTGCGGAGTTGTTGGCTGCCGCCCGCGACGATGCGCGTCTCGTACTGGCCCAGGACCCGCGCCTTACCTCCCCGCGCGGCGAGGCGCTGAAACTCTTACTCTATCTCTTCGAATGCGATGAAGCGGTACGCCTGTTCCGGGCGGCTTGACGGTCGATCGAACCGGCTGCGGCGCCCCTCATGTCACCATTGCGAAAGTTGCATGGGCCTCGCAAGCTGGCGCCGTGGGGGCTTGTCGCTGCGTCCGAGGTGAACACCGCAAATCCCGTCGCCCACCAAGGCTGCCCGACCAGGGCGCCGACGTCCCAAGCCCATGTGTTGTAGAGACATAGCCGCTCGCTGTGCGACGAGGGCAGGTGGTGTAATCTTTGCTTACAGTTTTTGATGCTAATCCAGCACACGGGACGGCATAATGGCAGCAACAACCGACAGCATCGGTGCGGCCGTAGGCAGTTCAGCGGGGGGACCCGAGCGCCCGCACGAAAGGGGAGCCATGGCGCGCCGCTATTTCGGCACCGACGGCATCCGCGGGCTTGCCAACAGCTTGCCGATGACCTCCGAGACCGCCCTCAAGGTCGGCATGGCTGCCGGCAAGCTGTTCTCCAACGGTCAGCGCCGCCATCGGGTCGTCATCGGCAAGGACACGCGCCTCTCCGGCTACATGATCGAATCGGCGCTCATGTCGGGCTTCACCGCCGTCGGCATGGACGTGTTCCTATTGGGACCGATGCCAACGCCGGCCGTGGCCATGCTCACACGCTCGTTGCGTGCCGATCTCGGCGTCATGATCTCCGCCTCCCATAATCCCTCCGAGGACAACGGCATCAAGCTCTTTGACCCCGACGGCTACAAGCTCTCGGATGAGGCCGAGGGCCAGATCGAAGCCTTGATGGTTGCGCCGACTGAGCAGCTGCTGGCGCCAGCCGCCCGCATCGGCCGCGCCAAGCGCATCGAGAGTGCGCAAGAGCGCTACATCGAGTACGCCAAGCGCACGCTGCCGCGCGATATCCGCTTGAATGATCTGCGCGTGGTGATCGATTGCGCCCATGGTGCAGGTTATCAAGTGGCGCCCGACGCCCTGTGGGAACTCGGTGCCGAGGTAATCAAGATCGGGGTCGAGCCAAACGGCCACAACATCAACCTCAAGTGCGGTTCCACCGCGCCCGAGACGGTATGCGATAAGGTGCGCGAAATGCGCGCCGACATCGGTGTGGCGCTCGACGGTGATGCCGACCGGGTCGTGATCGTCGACGAGAAGGGCCGCATCGTCGACGGCGACCAAATCATGGCCGTCATTGCCGAGAGCTGGCATCGGCGCGGTCGACTGACGGCCGGCGGCATTGTCGCCACCGTAATGTCCAACCTGGGGCTCGAGCGCTACTTGCATGAGATCGGTCTGGCGCTAGTGCGCACCCCCGTCGGCGATCGCTACGTCATGGAGCACATGCGCAAGCACGGCTATAACGTGGGCGGTGAGCAATCGGGCCACATCGTGCTTTCCGACTTCACCACCACGGGCGACGGCCTCGTGACCGCATTGCAGGTGCTATCGGTCGTGGTCGGCACGGGCAGGCCGGTGAGCGAAGTTTGCAAGCGCTTCGAGCCTTTACCCCAGATCCTGCAGAATGTGCCCTATCAGAACAGCGCACCGCTTGATCAGGATCTCGTCAAGGAGGCCATCGATCGTGGTAAGGCCCGACTCGGCGGCAACGGCCGGCTTGTCATCCGTCCCTCAGGGACCGAGCCCGTGATTCGCGTGATGGCCGAAGGCGACGACGAGCGGCTGGTGCACCAGGTGGTTGGCGATATCGCCGAGGCCGTCCGCAAGGCTGCGGCCCACGCTCCCTAGGTCGGCCCGCCTCTGCCAACACCCGGCATGGTGCGGCAAAACGTTGCCTTCACCCTGGCTCTTTGTCGATGAGCGCAGAAGAGGAAGCCGCCATCGCCTCCTCCCACACCGCCAATGCCTGACGGGTGGCGCCGACATCATGCACGCGCAGGATTTGCACGCCTTGGGCAGCGCCGAGGAGGGCGGCGGCGATCGATCCTGGCAGGCGATCGGGAGCCTCGGCACCCGTGAGATGGGCGATGAAGCTCTTGCGCGAGGCGCCGAGCATCACGGCGCAGCCGAGGCCCTGGAAGATGCTGAGGGCGCCGAGCAGCGCCAGATTATGTTGCAGCGTCTTGCCAAAACCGATTCCGGGATCGACGATGAGGCGCGCACTGGGAATGCCAGCCTTCTCGCACGCCGCGATCCGCGCCTGGAGCGCATCGTAAACGTCGAGAACAACGTCGTCGTAGCTGGGCGCGTCCTGCATGGTGCGCGGATCACCTTGGGTGTGCATCAGCACAACGGGCAATCCGAGCCCGGCGGCAACCTCCATGGACCTGGGGTCGTGCGTCAGCGCCGACACGTCGTTGATCATGTGCACGCCCTCGAGGGCCGCACGGCGCATCACCTCGGCGTTGCGGGTGTCGATGGAGAGCCGGGCACGCGTGCGCCTGGCCAGCGCCGCAATGACTGGCAACACGCGCCCACATTCCTCCTGAAGACCCACCGGCTGGGACCAGGGGCGAGTGGACTCACCCCCGATGTCCAGGATGTCTGCCCCCTCCTGTTCGAGGCGCAGAGCGTGCGCGATGGCGGCATCCTTGGCAAGATAGGCACCGCCGTCGGAGAAGCTGTCGGGAGTGACGTTGACGACGCCCATGAGGCGCACCCGATCAAGGCCAATCCCGGCAACGTCGGCGCGCGGGCGGCCCAGGCGGGCCAGGACTGCCTGCACTTGGTCGGCGGTGGTGCCTGCCTGAAGCTCGGCGGCGGCAAATCGACGGCGGTCGACCCTGCCATCTTCGCGTTCGATCACCTCGGCGGCGGCGAACGAAAGATCAGCGCGTCCGGCGATAGCAATCGTCGGGACTTGCTGTGGCCCTGCGCTTGGCGCGAGCCGCGCCAGAGGCCGAATGTAGATGCGCCGTCTCGACACCCTGCAATTCCAGACCACCGATGGGTCTTGCGCCCGACACCTGCCTCAAGGCTCTGCCGTGCGAATCCCCGCCGGGCCGCCCTTGGTCTTGATCACGCCGGCCTTCTGCAGGGACTTGCCGCCGAGCCCCGAGAAGCGGACCACCGTGATCTCCTCCTCGACCATGCACTGCACCAGGAGCATCTTGCTGTTGCTCGACCAGGCAATGCCCTGACACCAATGGCCAACGGGTAACTCGGCGATCTTGGAGAGCTGGCTGCCGTTGCGAGCCCAAATCTGCAATAGTCCGTTGGCGTTGTAGAAGGGCGAGTCTGGCGACTTATTGGAGCCGTTGATGACGCCCACGGCGACAAATTTGCCGTCGGGCGACATTTTGAGGCCTTCTGGCGTTTGGCCCACGGTATAGGTGTTGACGACGCGCGGCGGGTCGAGCTTGAGGTCGATGACGCTGATGGTGTCGGCGTCCCCGCCGCTAACTCCGATATTGGCGACGACTGCAACCTCGCCTTTCGGCGAGATGTCGATCCCATATGGGCGCAGGCCGGCAGCAATCTCCCGTTTGGTTACTTCGACCTTGCTGCCATCGATGGACAGTACGGAAATGCGACTGTCGCCATCGCGGGTGACGAGCGCGCTCTTGCCATCGGGCGTGAACACCACGTGGCAAGGCCCCGAATCCGGCGCGCCGATCTTCACCGTGCCCGCAGGGGTCACGGTCGTACCGCTTATCGTAAACACAGAGACGGTGCCTTCGGAGCGGTTCGCCACCAACGCCAGCGTGCCAGCCTTGTTGATGGACACGCCTGCGGCACCTTTGCCAGCCTGCAGCGTGGCGAGGATCTTTGGCGCCGCTGATGCTCCCTTGGGCGCTGCGCCAACCGCCGAGCGCAAGCGCGCGACCAGGCTCGGCTTCAAGGGCGAAAGATCGATCACCGAGACCTTGTCGTCGGGGATCTGCTTGGTCGGGTCACCCGGGTCGATCTGCATCGCACCGGTCACGAGAGCGATGTCCTCCTTGGGTGATATAGCGACGCTCATCGGGGGGCCGACCACGCTGGTGGGAGCCTCGATTTCGGCCAACACCCGGGGCGGGGACGCGCGCAGATCGATAAAGGTCACCGTATCGGTGCCGCCCTTTTGCACCTCGGTCTTGCCGTTCACCAGCTTGAGCTTGGCATCGTTGGCGGAAATGGCAATCTCCGCCCGCGCCGGCACCGCTGCACCGACACCCAGGAGCGCTGCAGCAACGATAGCTAGCAACCCGTCCCTCATCGACACCTCCCCGTGGCGCCTTGGCCTGTTATTGGACACAGAACTGTGACTGGACCGCGCCTGTCCCTACCCACGCCCAAGACGGGGGCGAGCCGAGGCTACCATCGCCCGGTCGGCGAAACCAGCACTCGTGCCCCGCACGCGGGCGCCCCCCAAGAGGACTTTAGTGCGCGCTCCAAGCCTCAGCGTGGCGGTGACCGGCGCTTTGATCCATGTTAAGAGGGCCGTTCCATGGGGCGGCGCCTGGCGGGAGTAGGGCATCGATGTTCACCAAGAAACCCGAGCGAGATGGGGCATCGGATGGCGGGAGGGCCGCGGCATCTCAGCGGCTCGCTCCCGCTATACCACCCGGCGCGGTCAGGGCCGGCCCCATACGTGGTAACGGGTCGGCCTCGGTCATCGGCGCGGATCTCTCCATCACGGGCAATCTTGAGTCAAAGGGCGAGGTGCAGATCGAGGGTGAAATTCAGGGCGACGTCCATGCCCAACGAATCGTGATCGGTGAGCGCGCGCGGATCATTGGCGCTCTCATTGCCGAGGAAGTGGTGGTGCGTGGCAGCGTCCAGGGTTCGATCCGGGGCAACGCCGTGACCTTCCAATCCTCAAGCCGAATCGAGGGGGATGTGTTCCACAAGTCCCTCGCGATCGAGCAAGGGGCCTACTTTGAGGGCAAGTCACGCCGCTCAGAGGATCCCATGTCGCTGCAGCGCACGCCCAACGTGCCGCCGCCCGCCGCGTAGTCGATGGGACGGCGTTTTACTCCCTCCGCGCCTCAAAGAGATCGCCCGTTTGCGCCTGATGAGTGTGGCCCAAATGCGTGAGGTCTCAGCTTCCCGCGCCGACCGTGCCCGAGCCGATATGGGCGACAGCCTCGATCTCGACCTTGAGGTCGGGCGAAGCTAGGGCCGCAACCTCAACCAGCGTGCTGACCGGAAAGTTGCCGGTGAAAACCTCTCGCCGAGCGCGCCAGACCTTCTCACGATTCTTGATGTCGGTGACGAAGATGACGACCTTAACGACGTCGGACATGGCTCCGCCCGCCGCTTCGATGAGGCCCCGCATCTTGGTGAAAATGGCCTTGGCTTGCTGGTATTCGTCACCCTCCACGACTTTGCCGTCCTCGCCACGGGCAACGAGTCCGGCCACGTAGGCAACCCCGTTCACGACCAGGCAATTGGACCAGGTCCCAGGCGGTGGCTCCGGTGCGGCCGCACTCGTGACGCGTCTGATGCGGGAGCTGCTTTGTGCTGCTGGCATGTCTCGGTTCCTCCACTTGCGGCTCGCGCGCATCCTGGCGCAACTGGCATGGGTTGGTCGAGTGTCACAGCCTCATAGCCGCAGCCTCTCCCTGCGGATCTCGTAAAGCATGAGGCCCGTCGCCACAGCGAGATTGAGGCTGTCGAGACGACCCGCCATTGGGATCTTGACAAGCCGTGAACAGGCAGCCGCGACCGCCGGCGACAATCCCGGGCCCTCGCTGCCCATCACCAGCAGCGTCGGGCGCCGATAGACGACGGCGCGGAAATCCGCATCGGCCGACAGAGAAGTGCCGATCATGTCGCCGCTCCATGCCTCGGCCCAGGCAAGAAAGCGCTCAACCTTCAGGCGTACGGGCACTACGTTGAAAATGGAGCCCATGCTGGCGCGCACGGCCTCGTGCGCGTAGGGATCGCAGCTCGTTCCGATAAGCATGACCCCGCTTGCGCCCACCGCGTCTGCCGTCCGGATGATTGTGCCAAGATTACCCGGATCGCGGATGGCCTCCAGCGCAATCCACACCACATCCTCGCTCGCGCGAGGAGGGCACGGCTCATCGGCCCACTGCTGCGCGAATACGCCCAACATGGTCTGTGGGTTGTCCTTGGCCGCAACCTTGGCGAGGACGGCTGGCGTGACCTCCAGGCATTCGGCGCCAACTCCGGTCGCCCACCCCAACAGCTCGCGCGCGACCCCCTGCTCCGCGCTGCCCGCGAGGAACAGCACCATCAGCGGCGACCATCCCGCCGCTCGCGCCGTCAGCAGGACCGAAATGCCCTCGGCCACGAACAAACCGCTGTCGCGCCGCGCCTTGCGCATCTGCAGCGAGCGGATCAGCTTCACCCGCTCGTTCTGCAGGCTGCTGATAGGACGCACGCCCGCGTGTGAAGGCTCAGGTCGGGTCATCGCGCGCTGTCCAGCGGGTAAAGAGCGAGGTCGGCAGCAACCGTCCTGCGCCCTCCTCAACGACGGCCAACTCGCCGCTCTCGACGTCCCCGCCGCACCCGGCCAGGCACTCACGCACCAGTGCATCGATGGCGAGCGCCGAGGCGCGGATAGCATAGGTGGTCAGCACCAGCGCGGATTGACGTGCCGCCAGCAACCGGGCGCAATCGCGCAATAGCGGCCCCAGGTGCACGAACACGTCCCATACCTCGCCCGCGGGTCCTCGCCCGAACTTGGGCGGATCGACGAGGATGATATGGTAGCGCTTGCCGCGCCGCACCTCGCGCGCCACGAACTTGCGGGCATCTTCCAGGATCCATCGGATTGGCGCCTCGCCCAGCTTGGACACGGCTTGGTTCTGCTTGGCCCAGGCGATGGCCCGCTTCGAGGCGTCCACGTGGGTCACCTCGGCACCTACCCTGGCCGCAATCAGCGAGGCCGCACCGGTATAAGCGAAGAGGTTGAGCACACGCGGGGTCTCACCACGCACCTCGCCGAGGCGGCCGAGCACCCACTCCCAATGGGGCAACTGCTCGGGAAAAAGGCCCAAATGTCGGAAATTGGTCAGCCGCCCGAGCATCGTGACATCGAGCACTTTAATGGCCCAGCTCTCTGGCAACGGCTTGTTCCGCAACCAGCGCCCACCCTCCCCGTCCGCCGCGGCGTCGCCGGCTTTGAAGATCGCATCGGACCGCAACCAACGGCCGGGCTCGAGCACGGGCTGCCACATGGCCTGTGGCTCGGGGCGGTCCACCACAAACCGGCCGAACCGCTCGAGCTTGCGCCCGTGACCACTGTCGAGGAGCGCGTAATCAGCAAACCCCGCGGTGGTGATGACGCGCAGGCAGGAGGCGTTCTGCGCGGATAAGAACATGCTAGGGTGCGGAGCTGGCGGTTCTCCGCTGGGTGCGCCGGCGTCGCCTTTGGCCGTCATGGCGCTTGACCTTGACACGCCGATACCTTCCCACCATCCAACAAAAGCCCCATGACGATGAGGTCGTAATAGACGCCATCGACTAGGATGGCGCGCTGCTTCTGTCCCTCAATCTCGAACCCCACTTTGCGATAGAGCCCCAGGGCACGGGCATTGTCGTGCCTGACCGAAAGTTCCACGCGGGTAAGGCCGAAGGTGTGCGCCGCCGCCAGAGCCATGAGCATTAGCTTCTCGCCCAGGCCGCGTCCCCGGTACTCTCCCAGCAGCCCAATCCCCAATACACCGCAATGGCGCGTGGTGGCCCGCTCACTGGGGTTTACGTCACACCACCCCACGACGCGGTCCGCGCAGGTGGCCACCAGCTGCGGCGCGCCTTTGGCCATATTGCCGCGCAGGAACGCGCGTGTCTCCTCGATGGGTGGCGCTTCTAGCAAGGCCAGATAGACGCGCTCCCGGCATACCGCATCGAGCGCGGCGTGAAAACCGTCGATGAGGTCCTCGCGCATCGGCACAACGTCGATGGTCATGGTCTTGCAGGCCTCATGCTGGGCTCGCTCGGCCCTTCGAAGCGCAACCGCAAACTTAGGTCAAGGTTGTCACGACTGCGGCAGAAACAGCACATTGCGATTGCGGATGGCCGATCCCCAGGTCGTGTTGCTGCCGAGGCCGCGCAGGACGGGCAGCGCCTCCTGCCGAGCCCCGTCCTGCCTGACCAGGCAGGCGGAGTAGCCGAAGACAGCGCAGATCGTCTCTGTCAAGGCGACAGGATCGCGATGCGCGCCCGTCAGCAACTCCACGATCAGTACCGGCCGATCGCGCAAGATCGTCGTGCGCGCACCCTCTAGCACGTCCATCTCGCTGCCTTCGACATCGACCTTGATGACGCGCACATCGGTGAAGCCGTAGCTATCGAGGGTGCGCACATCTACCGCGAAGCGCTGGGTTCTCGCGCCAGTGGCGCTGTCGCTCACCAACGCGCCACCCAAATGCAGAACCCTGCCTTCTTCCGACACCGGCACCACGAACTCCCGGCGTCCGGCACGGTTCGACAACGCCACAACATGCACGCGCGCCCGTCGTCCGAGCATTCGCCGGCTAAAGGCGGCACAATCAGGGTTTGGCTCGAAGGCCTCGACCCGATCGGCGATTTGCGCAAAAGCGAAGGCAAAAAACCCCTGATTGGCCCCCACATCAACCGCCGTGCCGCCTGGCGCAAGGATTGCGCGCAGCACGCCAAGCTCGTGTTCCCCCCAGCGGGCCTCGTCGACAATGCGCCGCCAATAGTAAAGGGTCGCGGGCATCAGGTGCGCAATGAGGCGCTCTTTCAGGGGCAGCGTCATGGAGCTTGCAGGCATGCTTGCCGGCACCGCCAAGTCGGCGCGCAAATCATATAACGCAAAGCCTCGATCAGTGCAGGCTGCTGCATTTGCACCGCCGTGTCGAGGCGCGCCTGCCGTCCCAGCGTAAGGGACCGGCTTGCGCCTGAGTGTGTTGACAGCTGCGGCCTGAGGTGTGGCTTGGGCGCGGGCGTGGACACATTGCCCACAGCGGGCGACCCATTGCCTGCCACTTGCGCCTTCAGACTGTGGATTGAGCGCCGGGCGAGCCCGCCACTGCCGGTTTGGAGAGTGCAGCCGCGCTCGTGCGCACCGCCGTGCGCGCGGCGGCCTCTTGTCGCTTCTTGGCTACGGCGCCGAGCCCACCGCGCGTCTCGGTAAAAAGCGAGAGCGCATCGAACTCCCCTTCCTGCCCGGCAAGCGCTAGATCCGTGTACTGTTTGCGCGCCTGGTCCGCCTTGATGCGCCGACGCACATGGTTCATGCGCAAGATCCAGTAGGCCATCCAGAAATGACTGCGCACCGTCTCCCAGGCGTACCTCGGGTAGAACGTGAGCGGGCTTTCGCGCGGCATGCTCGGCCGGCGGTCGCGCCGGTATTTCAGGCGGAAATAACCGCTCTCCAACGGGTGCACGCGGTCGTAGCGGATGGAAAAGAAGAACCACAGCATCATGAACATGACCTTGCCGACGCTGAGCCCGCAGGCCGCCGCGCGCCGCATGATCGTCTCCATGTGCTCAGGCGAGTAGAACCATTCCCAGGCTGACCAATAACTCTCCTCCCACTCCTGGTCAGACATCACTGGATGGTGCGTGACACGGTGGTTTAGGTCATATTTGTTGACGTCGGGATCCATCCAGGCACCCTTCTTGTAGAGCACCTTGTGATCCTCCGAACCCGGCAGAGGCGTAAGGAAGAAGAATTCGAGAATGTCGACCGGCAGCTCGCGCTTAATGATCTCGATGTCGCGCTGGATGGTCTCCTTGCGGTCGTTGGGAAATCCCAGAATATAGCCGGCGTAGGTGATGACGCCCCGCTTCTTCCAAGCCTGCAGCATGGCGCGGTAGTCGGTGATGCGGTTCTGGCGCTTCTTGGCCCCCAGCAGACTGTCGGGATTGATGTTCTCCAAGCCAATGAATACGCGCGCCACGCCGGCCCGAGCGGCCTTGTCGATGAAGTTCGGGATCTGATGGCAGAGCGTGTCCACTTGGATCGTGAACTTGATGTCGAAACCTTCCTCCTCGCGCAGCCTGATCAGGCGGTCGAAGAATGCCTCCCAGTTGCGATTGCGTGCGAAGTTGTCATCGGTGATAAAAAACCGGCGGATGTTCTGTGCAAGATTATCCCGGATCACGGCCTCAAGGTCATCGGCGGATCGAAAGCGGCTCTTGCGACCCTGCACATTGATGATGGTGCAGAACGAGCATTGGTAGGGGCAACCGCGTCCGAGGTCGACGCTCGACATTGTGCCGGCCGTCCGCCGCACGTGCTGTTCGGGCAGCATCGGCATGGGCTGGTTTTGCATGTCCGGCAGGTCGGACATAAAGTTGTAGAGCGGATGCAACGTGCCAGCGAAGGCGTCCCGCAGAACCGTATCGAGGCGGCCATCCTCAGCTTCGCCGGCAAACAACGAGATGCCGATGCGCTGGGCTTCCCGCATGCTCTCGGGCATCTCGGGCAGCATCGCGATGCAGCCTGATATGTGAAAGCCGCCGATGCACACTTGCAATCCCGCGGCGCGGAAACGGCGGCCAAGGTCGAGCGCGCGGGGGAACTGATTGGACTGCACGCCCACCAACGCGATCAACGATCGGCCGCCTTGGCGGCGCAAGCCGCGAATGATGCGCTCCGGGTAGACGCGCCGGTTGGTTTCATCGTACGTCGAAATGGCAATATCGGTGCCATCGCCCAGGACGCTTCGCTTGCGGCAATCCTCGGCCAGGCCGTTGAGGCAAGCCAGCGTGTTGGAGGGAATGGCCGAGCGCAGCCATTGAATGGGATAGCCCTCGTCGTCGTAATGTGTTGGCTTGATCAGCACCAGATTGAGGACGCGCTCGGCCGCCGACATTGCTGCTCCCGCTGAACCGTGACCGACGGGCTGGATGAGCCCCGCTCGCACCTCTGCCCCCCCGGCGCATGCCAGCCACGATGTTTGAGCCGAGTCAAGGGTTTGCGGGAACAGTGGGCCGAAAGGTGTCAAACCCGGCCCAAGTGATGCACAAGGGCCACAATGGCGCAAACTCGCAAGATGAGCGCGTCACAACGCTCGTTGGCTCCCGCCTTGGGCCATCCCCCGTCCGGGCACGGGCTAAGACGCTAATCAATGTCCTCGACCTTTGCCGGGCCGTCGCCATTCACCTTCTGTGCCAGCGCGCTTTCGATGAAAGCATCGATGTCGCCGTTGAGCACTTTCTGCGGATCGCTGGTTTGCGTGCCTGTGCGCAGATCCTTCACCAGCTGGTAGGGCTGCAGCACATAGGAGCGGATCTGGTGGCCCCAGCCGATTTCGGTTTTGGCAGCGGCCGCGGCGTTGGCCTTCTCCTCGCGTTTTTTCAGTTCGAGTTCGTAGAGGCGCGACTTCAACATGGCCCAGGCGATGCCGCGGTTCTTGATTTGCGACCGCTCCTGCTGGCTGGCCACCACGATACCCGTGGGAATGTGGGTAATGCGCACGGCCGAATCGGTGGTGTTTACGTGCTGCCCGCCGGCACCCGACGCGCGATAGGTATCCACCCGGCAATCGCTTTCCTTGATCTCGATCTCGATATTTTCATCGACGACGGGGTAGACCCATACGCTGGCAAAGGAGGTGTGCCGCCGCGCGTTGGAATCGTAAGGGGAGATGCGCACCAGCCGGTGCACGCCAGATTCCGTCTTGAGCCATCCGTAGGCGTTCTCGCCCTTGATGACGAGGGTGGCCGACTTGATCCCCGCCTCTTCGCCGGCGCTCTGCTCCACGACCGACACCTTGTAATTGTGGTCCTCGGCCCAACGCGCGTACATGCGCGAGAGCATCTCGGCCCAGTCCTGGCTTTCCGTCCCGCCGGCGCCGGCGTGCACCTCCAAATATGTGTCATTGCCGTCAGCCTCGCCCGATAGCAGCGCCTCCACCTCCTGTCGCCGCGCCTCCTCGGCGAGTTGCTTCAGGGCTCCTTCCCCTTCATCGATCGATGCCTGATCGTTTTCGGAGGCGCCGAGCTCGATTAGGGTCGTCGCGTCGTCGAACTCACGCTCGAGCTTCTTGTAACCTGCAATCGACCGCTCCAGCGCCTGGCGTTGGCGCATGATTTTTTGCGCCTGCGCTGGATTGCTCCAGAGGTTGGGATCCTCAACGCGCTTATTCAATTCGGCGAGGCGGGAGGGTGCACCTTCCCAGTCAAAGATGCCTCCGCAGCAGGGCAAGTGACTGATGGATCGATTCAACCAGCTTCTCAGCTTCGGCGCGCATGGGGGTCCTCGGTGATTTGGCGGGCGCCTATCTCGGCGCGGTTTGGCCGCTTGATATACGAATCCAGCCTCCAAGTGTAGGTGTCAGCCAACATCACACACCCCCGCGCACGTCCCTCAAAGCCGGGCAACCCCGCGGTGGCCTGGCCCCGAGCACAAAGCCCAGCGAACCACCCGTCGCGGCAACCGGCCTCGGGGCGGCCTCGGGGCGGCCTCGGGGATCGGCGGTCCTCACACCCGTTGAGGGTGCCCCGTGCGGAGAAGAAGCTGCAGTCGCCCCAAATCTCAGGAGACCCTCGACAGACAATCAAGCAAGGAACCTGCCGCTAGGCACCGCGCTCCTCAAGCTCATCAAGGCCTGGCCTCTTCCGGCGCGGCCCCGTGTTGCGCGGTACCGCGATCAGCACGAGCAGCATCGGCGGAAACAAAAAGCTCCATGCTGCCCAAAACGAGTGGTCGCGTCGCTTGATCCCGGCAACGACGCCGGCGATGCACGCCGCAGCAATCGCCAGGACGCCCCAGACGGCAATAATCTTGGCCAGCATGCGAAACTCCCCGGGCGGCAATGTCCGGTGCCGCCCTCGTAGGAAGGCGATTATGGAGGAGCGTTGCCCGAGAGCTCAACCACGGCCAGCCTTGACGCGCACGCCGGGCGCCAAGCGCTCAAGGAGCACGTCGCGCCGGAAGCGATAAAGCCGGGCCGGCCGTCCGCCCGTACGCAGGCGGTGCTCTCCCGTGGGCTCGACCAATCCACCGCTCTCCACCAGGCGGCGGAAGTTTTGCTTGTGCAGATGCGGACCGAGAATGGCCTCCACCGTCTTTTGCAGCTCAAACAGGGTGAAGACCTCAGGCATCAGCTCAAAGATGATGGGCTCGCATTTGAGGCAGCGGCGCAACTCACCGATGGCGCTAGCGAGCACGCGCGCATGATCACCGAGCAAGGGATGTGTGAGCCTCGGCACCAGCCGTCCCGCCGACCGGGTTTGGACGACCTGCGCGCCATCCCCTGCCAGACCCGCCTCGCACAGGAGCTCGTAGCGCTCGAGCACCTTCTCCTCGTCCCACGTTGCTCCATCGCGGCCAAAAGCAATGCGCAGGCGGCGGCTGCGCTCCAAACCGTCGCGATTTGCGTTATCGGCACAATCCTCAATTGCGGCCCAGTCCTCAAGACGAGGCTCGATCACCTCGCTCAAGCATTGGGGTTTGCCGCGCCGCCAGTCCTCCCACGGGAAATATGCATACCAGCTCTGCCAAGTAGCATCGCCCGCCTCGCTGCGGTGCTCCGGACGGACCGGGGCCAGGTAGCAGACGGAGACGACCGCAGGATCCTGCCCCAGAAATTCCTCCTGCGGGCTTTCTCCGAGCGTGCAGATCTGGCGGGCTATTCCAAGCTCGATCCCCGTCTGTTGCCGCACCCAAAAGCGCAGGCCAGCTTCCAGCGTCTTGTGTTGGCGTGGCGAGAACGGACCACACGGCAGCGCCGCATCGCTTGCGTGCGCGCCGCGGTTCGGCACGACCGCAACCATCGGCTCGTCGCCGCGCACGGAGACGATCGCCGCACTCAGGCCGACGCTAATCGGCTCGTCCGCAGGCGCGGCCGCTAGAGCCGCCCTGGCAGGGAGGACATGGTCGATCTCGCGCACCGTTGGTGCCATGAAACCCTCGATCAAAATCAAGGCATTGGCCTAGTGGCCGATCGTGGCAATTTTCCGGTGGACGCGCGTCAACCTGCATCCCTGCTCGGTCGTTAAAGGGCGCGTATGTCTTGCCACGCTGCATCGCGCGGGGATAGGTTTTCACCGGCGGCGATTGAGCCAAGGACGCTAAATGCGCCTCGTGCTGAGCTGCCGCACCGGGCGCGGGCACATCGTTTCTGGGTTTTTTTGGGGGGCGCGCCATCACATTTGCTCAGCAACAAGCCGACGTCCCGCAAGCCCGCACGGCGCATAAAGACCGCGAATAGGGAGAAAACGCCCATGCATCCGCTGCTTACCAAGTGCGGCCTCGGCCTTCAGACTGCGTCAGCCATTGCCGCCGGCCTCCTGGCCGCGACAGTGGCACTCGCACAGGACAAGAAGGAGGAAGAGCCGTTCTGGGCCGTCGGCCGGCCGAAGGGCGAGGTGACCGCCAAGATGGCGCCCGTCGCCGCGCTGCCGGTACCAACCCCTGAGGCGCAGCTGCCGAAGCTCACCGCTCCGCCAGGCTTCAAGGTAGAGGTCTACCAAAGTGGTATTCTCGATGCGCGCGGCTTGCGCCGAGGCGACAAGGGCACCGTGTTTGTGAGCTCGCTGTTCGTCGCAGGCAAGATCTATGCTGTCACCGGCGAGCCGGGCAAGCGCGTGACCAAGACCATTCTGAGCGGACTAGAGCTGCCGAACGGGATCGAATTTAACAAAGGCGCGCTCTACGTGGCCACCCCAAAGCAGATCACGCGCTACGACAACATCGAGGATAACCTGGATAAGCCGCCGGCACCGGTCACCATCTACGACAAGCTTCCCGGCGACGTTCCACACGGCTGGAAGTTCATCAAGTTCGGTCCAGATGGCAACCTCTACGTTCCGGTCGGCGCGCCGTGCAACATCTGCGAGCCCGACCCCGCTAAGTACGCACAGATCTTCCGCATCAAGCCCGACGGCAGCGACATGGAAATTGTCGCGCGCGGCGTGCGTAACACGGTGGGCTTTGATTTCCACCCGCGCACCAAGGAATTGTGGTTCACCGACAACCAACGCGACTGGCTCTCGGAGGATATGCCGCTCGACGAGCTCAATCGTGTTGCCAACCCGGGCAAGGACCACTTCGGTTATCCCTACTGCCACTCCGGAATGATGACGGATCCCGAATTCGGCTGGGGCAAAAGCTGCAACGACTACGTGAAACCTGCCGCGTTGTTGGGTGCGCATGCCGCGCCGCTCGGCATGCGCTTCTATACAGGCACGATGTTTCCCGCGAAATACCGCAATGCCATCTTCATTGCCCGCCATGGGCCTTGGAACCGGACGCAAAAGTACGCGGATATCTCGGTCGCCTACATCAATGCCGCCAATAAGGTGACGAGCGTGGAGCCGTTCCTGACCGGTTGGGTGAAGGACAACACCTACCTTGGCCGTCCCGTCGACGTGCTGGTGATGGCGGACGGTTCCCTGTTGGTGTCAGACGACCACGCCGGCGCGATCTATCGCGTCTCGTATGCCAAGTAGCCGGCGCTGTCGGGCGCGGAGAGGGCTCGCCGCCTCCGCGCCCCTCGTTCTGTGGGTCGCCGCTGGGCCCTGCCCGAGTGGCGCCCAAACCCTGCAGGACAAGATCGCCGCCTGCGCCGCCTGCCACGGCGAGGCGGGTCAACCGCAAGACGCCAACGTTCCTTCGATCGGCGGACAGCCCAAGCTGTTCGTCATGTACCAGCTGTTCTTCTATCGTGAAGGTCGGCGTACCAATCCCGAGATGAATACCATCGCCAAGGACATGAACGACACCGAACTTACCGCCATTTCCGAATATGTCGCCGGTCTGCCGGCGCCGCCGCCTGCCAGCGGAGCCATCGACGAGACCCGCTACCGTCGTGGTGCGGCGCTGGCCGACAAACGCATTTGCGGTGCTTGCCACAATGCCGACTACTCGGGCCGCGAACAGATGCCGCGATTGGCGGGTCAGGGCGAGGCCTATCTGCTCAAATCATTAAAACAGTATGAAGCGGGAACTCGCGTTGGCACGCAGGCTGCCATGGCGGAAGCCGTGCGCGGCCTCTCCGATGGCGAGTTTGCCGACCTTGCCTATTACCTCGCCCACTTTCGCCGCTAGCTCGGCGCAATCACAAGGCCGCGCAGGCCCGGCGCGTGCCAATACGGAAAAAGCGCTTGTGTAGGGCACGATCTGGTCGCTCCGCCTCGCTAGTGATGCCCAAATTGCGACGTCTCCGCGATCGGCAGGTTCCTTCAAGCTCGGCTTGCGATCGCGATGCGAGATGCGGGCAAATCGCGGGGGATATGCGGGGGGTGGGTCCGAGGTTGCCGGCTGCGGCCTCGTGGATGGTTGCCCATCCGCAAGGCCAGCAAGCATCGGCTAGGCGTGAGCCGCTCAGGCCAAAGAGGCGGTCGGCCGCTTGAGGCCCGCGTACTGGAGTTCACCCAGGAGCGCCACGACGGCGCCTTGAGCGATGACGAAGGCGTAGCCCAATGGCGTCGGCGCCACGAGCCCGCTCACCAGCAAGCCCAAACTCGCCAGTGCCCACAGCGCGTTGGCGGCGATGATCGCCCAAACTGCCCTGCGGGCGATTGGCTCCCGCGCGCCTGCCCAGGCCACGAACGCTCCGTAGGGGATGAGGATCAGACCGGCTGCGCGCAGCAGGGCCACTGGCGGCCCGAGAAGGTCCTCAAGCACACCGGCGCCGCCGAGCAGCAGCAGGCCCGTGGCGCCGCTGGCCGCTGCATCGAGCACTAGCACGTTGCGCAAGAACGGGTTGGGATGAATGTCCGACATGGCTTGGCTCCTTTCTGGCGAGGTCTGTGGTCAGTCGGCTGAGGGCATCTCATCAATGAAACCCGTGATCTGGCGCAGCCGATCGCCACAAAGGACGCCGAAGTCCACTCCCTTCACGATCGCGGCTCCGCCCTCAGGGGCGAGCGCCCAAGCAAAGCGAATGCTTTCATGGTGAGCATCGACTTGGCTTGTGCGCGCAAACCGGTGGTTGGGGAAGCGCGTTTGGACGCCTTCGACCATCGCATCGATGCCGCCGCGACCGTCACCCCGCATCAGAGGATCGACGTAACTGGCGTCGTGCGTCCAGGTAGCCGCGATGAGGTCGCGCCGTCGTCCCGCATCCCTCTCGTTCCACATGGCGATATAGCCATCAACGAGCTTCGTAATGTTGTCCATCTTTGGTCTCCGTTGTGCTCCAGCCAACCACCGTTGGCGGCTTGCTGTGTGAACACATTGCGCAAGACCGGTGCCTACAGTCGATTACGCGCGAGGTAATGCTCCGCCCTTCGCGCGATAAATTGGCTGCAACCAAGGCCCCGCGCGGCCACACGTGGCGGCGACCGGTGCGCCAGCCGAACCGCCTTGGCTCTTCTCGCGGCGGCGCATCGCGCTCGTTGTTGCGAGTGCCTCTATGCAGGGGATGTGCGGTAGCCCTCTATCGGGCGCGCAGCGGTGCGGCCCCCAAATGGGAGCCGGCATCGACGAGCAAGGTCTCGCCGGTGATGCGGCGCGATGCGTCGCCGATCAGGAACAGCGCGGCATCGGCAATATCCTCGGCGGTGGACACCACATGCAATGGGGTCGTCGTGCGCACGTTTTCGCGTAAGCGGTCGGCAGTTTCCTTGTCGTAGGCATCACTGAACCAGCGCGTATCGATAAAGCCCGGACAGATGGCGTTGACGCGGATTTTCGGTGCCAGCGCGCGCGCGAGCGACAAGGTCATCGTGTTGAGCGCGCCCTTCGATGCGGCGTAGGCTACCGAGGATCCGCCGCCCGTCACGCCGGCAATCGAGGAGGTCATCAGCACGCTGCCTAGGCCGGACGCTTCGAGCAGGTGGCGGCAAGCCCGCACCATCTGGAATGGCGCCACCGTGTTGGTGGCGAAAATGCGCAAAAAGTCTTCTTTGGAGAGGCCGTCGAGATCGGCGTGCTTGGGCACGTGCTTGGTGGTGCCCGCATTGTTGACCAAGGCGTCGAGCTTACCGTAGGGCGCGGCGGCAGCAGCGATCTTGCGGCAGTCCGCATCGTCGCTGACGTCGCCCTGCACAAGCCTTACCTCGGCGCCGGCTGTCTCGACGGCTTTGGCGGTCGCCTCCGCCTCCTTGCGACTTTTGGAATAGTTGAGGATCAGGGCCTTGGCGCCACGCTTGGCTGCACCAGTGGCGATGGCCGCGCCAAGGCCCGTTCCGCCGCCTGTCACCAGGATCACCTTGCCGTCGAACTCGCCCATCCAACTCTCCCATCCAGGTCGCAGACCCGCCCGGTCTTGACGCGCTCACGCTACGCTCGCGTCAGGTCGCTGCCAAGCCGACGCTCAAGTCGGTCTGTGCCAGGCTCGATACCCCCGCCAGGGCTCGACCCTCTGCGATCCCGCCCAAGGCGTCCTGCCGGATACCCTGAGTACGCAGTTCATTTTTGCACACCCAAGCTTTGCAACTTGCGCCGACCGTCGGCCACGATCCTGGCATGATCAAACGCCAGCTCCAGCGTCGACCAATGCTTCACCCATTGGGCTGCCGCGGCATCGTCGCCGGCTTTCGGCTGCGCGCGCAAGATGCGCGTCAAGAAGGCCACGGAACAGGTATGCCCGCGCGGATCGCGCTGTGGATTGGAGTAAACGCCGATAAGCACGAGCCGGCTCGCCTTGATCCCGGTCTCCTCCATCAGTTCGCGCCGACAGGCATCCTCGACGCTCTCGCCAACGTCAACGAAGCCGCCGGGCAGTGCATATTTGCCGGCGAAAGGCGGATTCTTGCGGCGGATGAGCAAGAGCCGCCCTTGCCCATCTATGGCGACGCAATCCACGGTCAGAGCCGGGGTTCTCGGCAACGGCATGAGATCACACCTGCAAGAGTATCAGGTCGGAGCGCCACGAAGGTCCGAGCGCGTCCGTATGTGCTTCAGTCTGTCGTGGTGCTGGGGCCAAGCTCACAGGGCTCGACATCGATCGATGCCACCCGGTCCCATACCCAACGACCGCTCGCAAGGTGCCAAGGGTAGACCCGACCCGCGGATCCCAACAATCTCTCCTGGTCACCCGGGAGCCGCGTCCCGCTGCCCATTACCTTGCGGGTAATGGGAAGGGTAACGCCCCGCGTGTTACCGTGGAGGCATGACAGCCATGGCACAACCCGTTGGCAACCTCTTGCGCGAGTGGCGGCAGCGCCGACGCCTGAGCCAGCTCGACCTTGCCTGTGAGGCCGAAATCTCCACCCGTCATCTGAGCTTCCTTGAGACCGGCCGCGCACAGCCATCGCGCGAGATGGTGCTGCATTTGGCCGAGCAACTGGAGGTGCCCCTGCGCGAGCGCAATGTCCTGCTGGTGGCCGCCGGCTTTGCTCCCGTGTACGCCGAGCGTTCGCTCCAGGACCCGGCCCTGCAATCGGCGCGCACAGCAGTTGACCTCGTGCTGGCGGGGCACGAGCCTTATCCTGCGCTTGCGATCGATCGCCACTGGAATCTCATTGCCGCCAATGGCGCGGTCGGCCGGCTGATCGGCGGTGCGGATCCGGCGCTGCTTGAGCCCCCCGTCAACGTGCTGCACCTGAGCCTCAATCCCCGGGGGCTCGCCCCGCGCATCGCCAACTTGCCGGAATGGCGCGCGCAGCTGCTGGCCCGCTTGCGCCAGCAGATTGAGATCTCGGGCGATCCGACACTCGCGCGGCTGTTGCGCGAGCTCAGCGCCTATCCGCTGCCCGGTAGACCGCAGGCACGCAAACCAGAGGCCGCCCATGGACAGGTCGGCGTGGTCGTGCCGCTGCGGCTAACCACGCAACAGGGAACACTCTCCTTCATCAGCACGACAACCGTGTTTGGAACGCCGCTTGACATCACCCTCTCGGAGCTCGCACTTGAATCGTTCTTTCCGGCCGATGCCTCGACCGCCGATGCACTCCGCCGGCTCGCCGAGCCCACGCACTAGCGCTTCGTCAAGCCCGGCTGGCCTGCGGTCCAAACAGCCGTCGCGAGGCGATCCGCGCACCCTCGACCATGGCGCCGAGTTTGGACCACACCACATCCTCGGCGACGCGGCCCATTCCCGCGGAGGTATCAAAGCCGCAATCGGTGCCGGCCATCACGCGCGCCGGATCGCCGACAACCTCGACGATCCGCTCCAATCGGTCAGCGACCACTTCTGGATGCTCGATGTAGTTGGTCACCGTATCGATCACACCCGCCACGAGCACTTGGTCCGCGGCCAAAGGCATGCGTCGCAGCACCTTGTATTCATGGGCATGCCGCGGGTTGGCGAACGGCAAATAGTGGCCGCCAACGGCGGCCTTTTGCAGGATCGGTAGGATGTCGACGAGCGGTACGTCGTGATCGTGCGGGCCCTCATAGTTTCCCCAGCAAACGTGCAGTCGCACCTTCGCGCGCGGCACGTTGACAAGCGCCCGGTTGAGCGCAGCGATCACCACCTCCACGAATTGCTGGAAGTCCGCGATCGGTTGCGTGGCGAACGCCACGTGACGCTCCAGTGCCAAATCCGGGGCATCGATCTGCAGATTGAACCCGTTGGCGACGATGGTTTCGTATTCGACCTGCAGGGCAGTGGCGATCGCGTCGATGTAGGCTTCGAGGCTTGGGTAATACTCGTTCTTGACGATGCTTGCGAGAATGCCCGGCGACGCGGCCGTAACGAAGGGCGCCGCTGCGCCAACCGAATTGGCGGCATAAGCGGCTTTGAACGTGGCGCACTCCGCGTCGAGTTCGGCCTTGCCAAGATAGGTGATGGGACCGATGCACTTGGGCAGCTGGGCAACGTTGCTCACGGCCTGCCGTGCGGCCAAAAAACGGGCGCGCTCCTCTTTGAACTTTGGATAGCTCTCGATGTCGGCAAACGGCGCGCGATCGCCGTGGCCGCCAATGCCGCTCAGGCGGCGGCGTAGGTAGAGAACAAAGGATTCCCGCTGCTGTTCGCCGTTCGAGACCACATCGATGCCGATTGCGCGCTGCTTGGCCAGCACCGCGGCCACAGCCTCGCGCCCGGCGGCAACGAGCGCCTCCTCGTCGATGACTTCACCCTGTGCTCGCCGCGTGAAGAGTCCGGTCAGCGCGGCTGGCCGCGGCAGGCTGCCGGCGTGCGTTGTCAGGATCCGCGCCTCGGTCATTTGTCACCTCAGGATTTGCGCTTGCTTGCCGATCAGGATCTAACAGGGTCTTCGTACCGCAACCAGATGCCAGGCGCCGATGGCCGGCAGCGGCACACCAAGGTTCGCGATTGGCCCTTGCAGTGTGGCTGCCTCCCAAGGAGATGCACGCATGGAAAGCCCGCAGATCCTCAAACGCGAGATCAAGGCCTTGGCCTTCGACCAATACGGCACCGTTGTCGACATGCAGAAGGGCCTCACCGATGCGGTCGCTCCGTTCCTGCAAAACAAGGGCTGGCAGGGCTCGCCCAATAGCTTCGTTACATGGTGGCGGCGCACGCATTTCCAGGACTCGATGATCGATGCACTTCTCGATCGCGGTCACACCCCCTACCGCCAGATCGGACACCGGGCCGTGTCCTACGTCATGGATCGCTGCGCGATCGCCTATACGCAGGAGGAAGTGCGCTCACTTGTCAATGAAATCGAGAAACTCAAACCGTTCCCCGATGTCGTCCTCGCGCTTGGCAAGCTGCGCAGCGCTGGCTACACGCTCGCCATCCTCTCCAACGGGGACCCCGACATGCTCAAAGCCGCTGGGCCGCACATCGGCTTTTCATTCGACCACGTGATTTCCGTTGCCGAAGCCGGTGCCTTCAAGCCGCACTGGAAAACCTATGCCAAGGCCGAGCAGCTGATCGGGCTCGACCGATCCTCGATCTTATTTGTCGCCAACCACGCCTTCGATTGTATCGGCGCCAAGGCATACGGCATGCGCACGGCCTTCATCGACCGTCGCAAGCGCCCATTCGGCCAAACTCCACATCAGCCAGACCTGATCGTCGCCGATTTCGCGGAGCTGGCGGCATCGCTGGCCTAACGGCGACATCGAGTTGTCGCCGATGATCGGATGAGCCCCCGAGTTGCCCGCAGCAAACTCCTCCGCCTCGCCAGAGGCCGGCTTTCTCAAGGCACCGCCATCAGCCAGAACCACCGTGCCAAGTACGTAACGCAGACACCAAGCGTAACGCGTCGGCTCCAGATGCGGAAAGCCCGATCCGTCATACGCATGAGGACCGCCGCGGCAAGCGACGTGCCTGCCAGCGATAGGGCGATCGCCGCAAGGTACTCCCACCATGCAATGGTTGCATCGAGCGTTGCTGCGAAGGCGCCGAAGTAGAGGATCCGGTAGGCGTGTCCCGAGACTTGTGTCACTGCCTTGGTGGCCACGATCCGCTTGCGGTCGAGCGGGCTTCGTTGGAAGAACACATCGAGAATATGTCCGGCGGCGCCGGCAAATAGCTGCAGAAAAAGGATCACAACTCCAGCCGCATAGGCCACCCCCGGCCGCGCGATGTCGAGGCTCACCCGCTTCGCCACCAGATCGGCAGCAAACGGCAGGAGCCCGAGCGTGAGATAGACGGTCGCCTTGCTCGGCAGCAGTGCCAGGGAGCGCATCAGCAGGAAGGCTGCGCTCGAGCCGATCAGGAAGCGCCAAACGATGCCCCAATCCACGTAGCGAAACCACAGCGCAGCTCGCCAGCTGTTGGACACCGTCTGAATGACCCCGTACAGCACCATGGCCGGCGCTACGTCCATGAACACCAGCAGCACGCCAAGCAGGATCATGCCGCCTGCCATGCCGAAGATGCCCGAAACGAAGGACGAGCCGAGCACGGCGACGGCAACGACAGCGATGGCAAAGGGGCCGAGCGTCATGCGGCTGCCACCCAACACGGCTTGGCCAGTCCTGTCAGCGCCGGGCACACGACGGGGCACCGCCTCATCGAAAGGGCCGTCCCAAGGCGCTCGCGGCTGTCGTCACCCTTGGGCATCCGCGGGCCAATCGCCATCAATGCCCCTTGCCACGAAGGGATCGTTGCACTTCGTCTGCGGCGCGCCAGACATCACATGCCAGACATCACATACCAGACATCACATACCAGACATCACAGACCAGACATCACACGCCATCCCCGCGCCCCGTTCGCCGCAAGTGGAACCCTCGCCGCGAGCGCACCGTCTGCCCCTCGAGCCCTCTTCAGGAACTTGCCCCGCGGTGCAAGACCAAGTTGGCGGGATGCCGACGAGTGCGGCTGGCAGGTTAGACCGACCACGGTGCGCGAACAACGCGAGCTCAAGCATTGACCGCATCCGCAGTGGCATCCGGGCGGGCGCCGGCGTAGACTTCTGCAATGACCGACGTGCTGGAAAAGATCATCGCCTACAAGCGCAAGGAAATCGCCGAGGCGGCGACGAGCCGCCCGCTTGCGGCCGTAGAGGCGGCCGCCCACAAGGCGCCCGCGGTGCGCGGCTTTGCGACCGCACTGCACGCCAAGATGGCCGCGGGCCAGCCGGCACTCATCGGTGAGATCAAGAAGGCAAGCCCGTCTAAGGGCCTCATCCGCGCTAACTTCGATCCGCCCGTGCTGGCTCGCGCCTACGCCGCGGGCGGTGCGGCGTGCCTCTCCGTGCTCACCGACGGCCCCTCCTTCCAGGGCGCGCCCGAACACCTCAGCGAGGCGCGCGCTGCCACGCTGCTGCCGGTGCTGCGCAAGGACTTCATGCTCGACCGCTACCAGGTCGCCGAAGCGCGCACCCTGGGTGCCGACTGCATCCTCATCATCATGGCCGCCGTCGACGATGTGACCGCGGGCACGCTGTGCGCCTATGCCACGGCCTGGGGGATGGACGCGATCGCCGAGGTGCACGACAAAACCGAGCTCGACCGCGCCCTGGCGCTCGACTGCAGGCTGATCGGCATCAACAACCGCGATTTGAAGACCTTCGCCACCACGCTCGAGACGACCGAGAAGCTCGCCCCCCGGGTGCCGAAGACGCGCACCATCATCGCCGAGAGCGGGATCACCAGCCATGCCGATCTGGAGCGCCTTGCCAAGGTTGGTGTCCACGCGTTCTTGGTGGGCGAGAGCCTGATGCGCGAAGCCGATGTCGCCCTGGCCACCCGGTCGCTCTTGGGGGGGAGGGGAGAGGATGGATAGACGGCCAATCTGGTCACCCATCGCAGCTCCTCTAGCCGTTGCGCCAAGAGCAAAGGGATGGCTTGCACGCGCGGTGGCGGGCGGCGTGCGCACCGGGCGCCTCGCCCCATGACCAAGCTCTCGCACGTCAACGCCCGCGGTGAAGCCCGCATGGTCGACGTTTCCGCCAAGGCGGCCACGCATCGCTTGGCGCGAGCGGAAGGATTTATCGCCATGGCACCGGCCACTCTGGCGCTGATCGAGGAAGGCGGCACCAACAAGGGTGACGTGCTGGCCGCCGCGCGTATCGCCGGCATCATGGCGGCCAAGAAGACCCACGATCTCATCCCCCTCTGCCATCCGCTGGCGATCACCAATGCCACCGTCGTGCTCACGCCCTCTCGCCGTCCGCCGGGCATTCTGGTGACGGCCGAGGTGAAGGTGGCGGGCCAAACTGGGGTCGAGATGGAGGCCCTCACTGCCGTGGCAGTTGCCTGCCTCACCCTTTACGACATGCTCAAGGCCACAGACAAAGCCATGGTGCTCGAAGGCATCCGCCTGGTCGAGAAGACCGGCGGCCGATCGGGGACCTATCGCGCGGTGGACCACAAGAGGGAGCGGTGAGAAATGCTGCGCGCCACACGCCTAGCGTCGTCCTCACCAATGCCGACCCCGAGGCACGTGCGGGCTCGACCCCCGACCACCATTGTTCCGCGCATTGTCGCGCTGACGAGCGCAGGCTAGAGCGATGTCGCCGCCGCTCTCCGTCGACGAGGCCCTAGAGCGCATCCTCGATGGCGTCGAGCCGACGGCTATCGAGTTTGCCTCGGTCGAGGCGGCGCACAGGCGCACGCTGGCCGAGCCGTTGGCCGCGCTCTTGACCCAGCCGCCTTTCGATGCCTCCGCCATGGATGGATATGCGGTGCTTGCGGGCGATGTCGCCCGCCTGCCGGTGAGCCTCGCTGTGATCGGCACCGCGGCGGCGGGGCATCCCTTTGCCGGCGACGTCGCAGCCGGCGAGGCCGTGCGCATCTTCACTGGTGCTCCGCTGCCGGGCGGAACCGATGCGATCGTCATTCAGGAAAACACGGTTCTTGAACCGGCGGAGAGCGGCCCCACCATGGTGCGCGTGTGCGAGGGCCACCCAGACCCGGGCCATGTTCGCCGCAAGGGCTTTGATTTCCGTGCGGGCGAGATCCTGCTCGGCGCTGGCCGACGCCTCGGGCCGCGCGAGTTATCGCTCGCCGCCGCCATGGGGCACGGCAGCCTACCCCTGCGGCGGCGCCCACGCGTTGCCATCCTCGCTACGGGCGACGAGCTCAGACTTCCCGGAAGCCGGCCGGGTCCAGGTCAGATCATTGCCTCCAACCACCTCGGCGTCGCAGCGCTGGCCGAGGCGGCAGGGGCGCAAAGCCGCTTCATCGGCATCGCCCGCGACACGGTTGAAAGCCTGGAGGAACACTTCGCGCGCGCCGATGCCGCTGACGTCATCGTCACGATTGGCGGTGCCTCGGTCGGCGATCACGACCTCGTCGGGCCCGCGCTGCGGGCCCGCGGCATGGTGCTGTCGTTCTGGAAAATCAACATGCGGCCCGGCAAGCCGCTCATGTTTGGCCGGCTCGGAGCTTCTTGCGTGCTGGGCCTGCCCGGCAATCCTGTCTCCGCGCTGGTGTGCGCGCGCGTCTTTCTCGTGCCCCTGTTGCGCGCAATGCTGGGTGAGCCCGCTCACGATCCCCATCCGCCCGCCGCCCGCCTCGGCGTGGCGCTGGAACCCAACGGACCGCGCCAGCACTACATGCGCGCCATCACCACCCCCGGATCTGACGGCCTCAGCATCGTGACCCCCGTCCGCTCCCAGGACAGTTCGCTGCTGGCGCCGTTGGCGCAGGCCGATTGCCTCATCATTCGAGCTCCACACGCCCCCCTCGCCCCGCTGGGGACCCTCGTGCCGATCCTGCCGCTCGACTTTTGAGAAGGCCAACGGGCACGGCTGGGTCGCCGCGAAGTGACCTCGCGCCGGCACCTCGTTGGCCCGCGCGCAATTCGAGTTGCAGAACATCTCCGGAACATTTATGGTGTTCCCGGTTTGTACGGTTCGCGTCTGTGGCGCCCTGCAACACCCCGGGGATTTTTATGCTCACGACCAAACAGAAAGAGCTGCTCGTCTTCATCAATGCGCGCCTGCAGGAGACGGGGGTGCCCCCCTCCTTCGACGAGATGAAGGAGGCGCTGGCGCTCCAGTCGAAATCGGGCGTGCACCGCCTGATCATTGCGCTGGAGGAGCGCGGCTTCATCCGCCGACTGCCGCACCGCGCCAGGGCCATCGAGGTTATCAAGCTACCCGAGGCTATGACGGAGGCTGGCCAGCAGCGTCGCACGGGTTTCTCGCCCAACGTCATCGAGGGCAGCGCCCGCCGTACGCCGCAATTGGCATCGCCACCGCCCGGATACGCCGACATTCGCGCCAGCAACGTGCCGCTGATGGGGCGCATCGCCGCCGGCGTACCGATCAGCGCCATCCAGAATCATACGCAGGACATTTGCGTGCCTCCCGAGATGGTGCGTGGTGGCGAGCATTTCGCGCTGGAGGTCAAAGGCGATTCGATGATCGATGCCGGCATCAATGAGGGCGACATTATCATCTGCAAGCGCTGCGACACGGCCGAGAACGGCGACATTGTCGTGGCCCTGGTGGAAAAGGAGGAGGCCACTCTCAAGCGCCTGCGCAAAAAGGGCGCTTCCATCGCACTCGAGGCGGCCAATCCCAACTATGAAACGCGGATCTTCGGTCCTGACCAGGTCGATATCCAGGGTAAACTGGTGGGACTGATTCGCAAGTTTTGATCTGTCTGCCATCCGCATCGGGCCGGCATGTTGTTGCTTTGCCCCAACAGATGCACAGACGGTGCTTGCCCTCTTTTCGGTCTGCATGGATACGGAAGACTTGCGAGACGGAGTGATTCGCGCGTCCGAACCAAAAGCAGGGGGTCCTTGCATGACGAAGATGGTCCAACTCGTCGAGGAGATGCGTGCACGTCTCACCCAGATCGCGGACTCCGAGCAAGCGTTGGTGCGGGCACTGGGAGAAGCGCTGAGCCTCGTCGACCAGAAATTGCTGCACGATGTGCGCAATCTCACGACCGAACACGAGGCTCGGCGCGCCGCCATCCTTTACGAGCTGCAGGGATTGGCCTCCCGCATTGGAGCCTTCCCCACAGCCCAACCCGAGCCCGTGCCCGGCCTCGACTATGCCGATCCCGCGGTGGTCGCCATCGGGGCGAGCCACACCGGGATCGCCCAGAGCGGGATCGCCCAGAGCGGGATCGCCCAGAGCGGGATCGCCCAGAGCGGGATCGCCCAGAACGGGATCGCCCAGAACGGGATCGCCCACACTGGGGCGGCCGTGAACGGGAACCCGCGACCGTTCTCACGCGGCGACTGGCGCCAGGCGGCCAGCAACATTGAGGACGGGCTCGACGTCTACTTCCAGGATCGCGCCGCGCAGCACTGAGGCCGCACCGGCAGGCGCCGGTGGGTAGGCTGTCCCCGAGACCAGCGGGGCAGATGACCGGTGCCACGTGCCGTGATTATCCGCTTCTGCGCACCGGTGCGGCCGGATGCAGTGCTGCCGCTTGGCCACGGCACCGCTCACGGCGCCCTTGTGAGTGTCGTTGGGGTCTACGGCTCGGCGTCCTCTGCCAGCCACTTCAGCGCGGACCGTGTCAGGCTTAGCCCCGCATCGAGCAGTTCCGCGAGCCGCCCCGCAGCGCCCCTCACGCAGGAGGCTTGTCCCCAGGCGGCCGGCAACAGCCTCGTCATCCCTTGGCTTCGACCGCCGCCTTGGCCCAGCTGTCGCGCAGACCGACCGTGCGATTGAATACCGGACGACCCGGCTTGGACTGAACATCCCGGCAGAAGTAACCCTGCCGCTCGAATTGGACGGCCTCCAGCGTATTGCTGGCAGCCAGTGCCGGTTCCAGTCGAGCCCCGTCTAACACCTCAAGCGAGTTGGCATTGAGGTGGGCGGCGAACTCGGCCGGGTCGGGGTCGGGTCGGGTGAACAGTGGGTTGTAGAGCCTTATCTCTGCGGGCAGCGAATCGACGGCAGACACCCAGTGCAACGTTGCCTGCACTTTGCGCCCATCGGGCGGCCTGTTGCCCCCCCTGGTGGCTGGATCGTAAGTGCAGCGCAGCTCCACCACCTCGCCTGCAGCATTTTTCACTGCCGCGCGGCATTTCACGAAGTAGGCATAACGCAGGCGCACCTCTTTACCCGGCGTGAGCCGATAGAACGCCTTGGGCGCATTCTCCATGAAGTCGTCGCGCTCCACGTAGAGCTCGCGGCAAAACCGCAGCGTGCGCGACCCCAGGCTCGGGTTGTCGGGATGATTGGCGGCGGTGAGCTCCTCGATCTGGCCCTCGGGATAGTTCTCGATCACCACCTTGAGCGGCCGCAGCACCGCCATCCGCCGCTGGGCTGTCCGGTTCAGAACCTCACGGACCGAGAATTCGAAGAGACCCAGATCGACGAGGCTGTTCGCCTTGGCCACGCCGATGCGCTTGACAAAGTCGCGGACAGCCTCAGGCGGCACGCCGCGGCGGCGCAGGCCGGCGAGCGTGGGCATGCGCGGATCGTCCCAGCCCGATACATGCCCGCCGCGCACCAACTCCGTGAGAACGCGCTTGGAAAGCACGGTGTAGCTCATGTTGAGGCGCGCAAACTCGTATTGCCGAGGCCGCGAGGGCACCGGAAGGTTCTCCAGCAGCCAGTCATAGAGCGGCCGGTGGTCCTCGAACTCCAAGGTGCAGAGTGAGTGAGTGATGCCCTCGATGGCATCGGATTGGCCATGCGCGTAATCATAGCTTGGATAGATGGACCACTTTTTTCCGGTGCGCGGGTGCGCAGCGTGCAGGATGCGGTAGAGCACCGGATCGCGCAGATTGATGTTGCCGGAGGCCATATCGATTTTGGCCCGCAGCACACGCGCACCATTGGGAAACTCGCCGGCGCGCATGCGACGAAATAGGTCCAGATTTTCCCCCACGCTGCGGTCGCGGAAGGGACTGTTCCGGCCCGGCTCGGTCAGCGTGCCGCGATTGGCGCGCATCTCCTCCTGGGTCTGATCGTCGACGTAGGCCAGGCCGGCATTGAGCAAATGCTCCGCCCAGGCGTATAGCTGCTCGAAATAGTCAGACGCATGATAAAGGTGCTTGCCCCAGTCAAAACCAAGCCAGCGCACGTCGCGCTCGATTGCGTCGATGTATTCCTGCTCCTCCTTGGTGGGATTGGTGTCATCAAAGCGCAGGTGGCAGCGGCCCCCATAGTCCTGGGCTACGCCGAAGTTGAGGCAGATCGACTTGGCGTGGCCGATGTGCAGGTAGCCATTGGGTTCAGGCGGAAAGCGGGTGATGATCGCCTTGTGCCGCCCCGCCGTGAGGTCGGCCTCAATGATGTCGCGAATGAAGTCGCGGCCGGGCTCGCGCAGTATCGCCGTCTCGGCGTGTGCCATGGGGAGGGTATCCGCAGGTTCGGTTGCTGCCGCCTATCTGCCAAATCCGACCCGATGAGCCAAGCGGCGATTGCTGGCTGGCACAAGGGCCCCAGGCGCCAAGCGGCAGCGTGGGGCATTTCCTCATTGCTTTTTGCCCGCACCCGCGACCCAGCGCACGGCTAAGTGACATCGTCCCATGCGCCCGAAGGGAGCGCCCCGAGCCGGCCATCGACCAGGGCTGGAGCGCAATATGGGCCTTCCCTAGCAGGCCCCAATTTCGGCCTTTGCACGGTCGGGCGGGCACATGCAGGCGCGCAGAGGCTTTGCTGCGCCGCATCTTGTGCTACACCCCCGCCAGCTCGCTCCAACACCTCACACCGAAATGCCAAAACCCGTCATTACCCGCTTTGCTCCCTCGCCCACGGGCTATCTGCACATCGGCGGGGCACGTACGGCATTGTTCAACTGGCTCTATGCCCGTCACACCGGCGGCAAGTTCCTGCTGCGCATCGAGGATACCGATCGGGAGCGGTCGACAGAGGCCGCCATCAAAGCCATCCTGGATGGGCTCAAATGGCTTGAGCTCGACTGGGACGGAGAGCCCATCTACCAGTTCCCGCGCGCCCAGCGCCACCGCGATGTGGCCAACGCGCTGCTGGCCGCGGGCCATGCCTACCGTTGCTATGCCAGCCCCGAGGAGCTCGCCCAGATGCGCGAGGCGGCCAGGAAGGCTGGCCGTTCCAGGCTCTACGACGGCCGCTGGCGCGATCGCGATCCGGCCGAGGCACCTCCCCACGTCAAACCCGTGCTCCGCCTCAAGGCGCCGCTCACCGGCGAGACGGTGATTGAGGACCGCGTGCAGGGCCGCGTCGTTTGGCAGAATGGCGACCTCGACGACATGATCATCGTGCGCAGCGACGGCACCCCGGTCTACAATTTCGCCGTCGTGGTCGATGATCACGATATGGGCGTGACGCACGTCATTCGCGGTGTCGATCACCTCACCAACGCCGCCCGTCAGGTGCAGCTCTACAAGGCCATGAGCTGGGATGTGCCGGTGTTCGCTCACGTTCCCTTGATCCATGGTCCGGACGGCGTCAAGCTGTCGAAGCGCCACGGCGCACTCGGGATCGAGGCCTATCGTGCCATGGGCTTCCTGCCAGCGGGCCTGCGCAACTACCTCGTTCGCCTCGGCTGGAGTCACGGCGACGCGGAGATATTCTCCACCGAGCAGGCAATCGCCTGGTTCGACATCGATGACATCAACAAGTCGCCCGCCCGGCTCGATTTTGCCAAGCTTGCCGACGTCAATGCCCACTACATCCGCCAAGCGAGCGAGGAGGAGCTCATCCGGCGCCTCAAAGACGTGCTCCCGGAGCTTGAGCACGGCCCTCAAATTGCCGCCCGGATCGAAGTGGTCGGCTGGAGCAAGCTCGCCAAGGCGCTGCCGACGCTGAAGGGACGGGCCAAGACCCTCAAGGAGTTGGTCGACGGTGCCGGATACGTGATTGCAGCGCGCCCTCTAAAAATGGACGGCAAAGCCGCCAAGGTCCTCGACGCAGAAGGTCGCGCCGGGCTCGCCCGATTGTTGGGCCAGCTGGCGGCGGCGCCGGAGTGGCAGGCGCCGATGCTGGAGGGGTTGGTTCGCGACTATGCCGACCGGTCTGGGCAGAAACTTGGGACCATCGCACAGCCTTTGCGCGCCGCCCTGACAGGCAGCACGGTCTCACCGCCCCTCTTCGACGTGATGGCGGTGCTGGGGCGCGAGGAAACCCTGGCGCGCCTGCGCGATCAGGTGGGCAGTCCCACACCCTAGCGCCCGAGCGTGCGCCGAGGGAGCGCAACGGTGGGTGGCATTCTACGCCCAATGCATAGCTTGTCGCAGTGCAATAGATATATTAGTGAGAGTGGACCGCCAAGCCTACAAGCCTGAGCACGACCGCGGGGGGGGCTTGTGTGCAGCGCGGTCAACGCGGTGGCGACTGATCGAAGGACGAGCCCCATGAATGCGAAAGATTTGGCGGACGCCGGCAAGAGCGCAACGCTTAGCGTTGGCAGCAATCAGCAGACGCACCTGCCGGTTCGATCGGGCAGCATAGGTCCCGACGTAATCGACGTCAGCAAGCTTTACCGCGATACCGGCTGCTTCACTTATGATCCAGGCTTTACGTCCACGGCCAACTGCTCCTCGCGCATCACCTACATCGATGGCGACGTGGGCGTGCTGCTTTATCGCGGCTATCCCATCGAACAACTGGCGAAAAAATCGACGTTCCTGGAGGTCTGCTACCTCCTGCTCAATGGCGAGCTTCCAACTAAGACGCAGTATGAGAACTTCCGCAACATCGTGACGCGCCACACCATGGTGCACGAGCAGATGACGCGCTTCTTCACCGGATTTCGGCGCGATGCGCATCCGATGGCGGTCATGTGCGGGTCGGTCGGCGCGCTATCGGCCTTTTATCACGATTCAACCGACATCAACGATGAGATGCAGCGCGTCATCGCCAGCCACCGCATGATCGCCAAGATGCCGACGCTGGCGGCAATGGCCTACAAATATTCGATTGGCCAGCCCTTCATCTACCCCCGCAACGATCTCGACTACACAGCGAACTTCCTGCAGATGTGCTTCGCTGTGCCGTGCGAGCCCTACGTGGTGAACCCCATTGTTGCCCGCGCGCTCGACCGCATCCTTATTCTGCATGCGGACCACGAGCAGAATGCCTCGACCTCGACCGTGCGGCTCGCTGGCTCTTCCGGTGCCAACCCGTTTGCTTGTATCGCCGCCGGCATCGCCTGTCTGTGGGGGCCCGCGCACGGCGGCGCCAACGAAGCTGCGCTCAAGATGCTGGAGGAGATCGGCACCGTCGAGCGCGTACCTGAGTACGTAAAGAAAGCGAAGGACAAGAACTCCGAGTTCCGCCTGATGGGCTTTGGCCATCGCGTTTACAAGAATTATGATCCGCGCGCCAAGGTGATGCAGGAGACCTGCCACGAGGTGCTCGACTCGCTGGGCGTGAAAGACCAGAACATCCTCAAGGTGGCGATGGAGCTGGAACGCATCGCCCTGCAGGACGACTACTTCATCGAGAAGAAACTCTATCCCAACATCGACTTCTATTCGGGGATCACGCTGCGCGCCATGGGCTTCCCGCTTTCCATGTTCACGGTGTTGTTCGCCGTGGCACGCACGGTGGGCTGGGTTGCACAGTGGAAGGAGATGATCGAAGACCCCGAGCAGAAGATCGGTCGTCCGCGCCAGCTCTATATCGGGGCTACCGAGCGCCCGTACGTACCCGTTGAAAAGCGAGGCTAGCCCGAGCCAAGTGGTGCTTTGACCGCCGGGCATCCCCTTCATCCCTGGCGCCCGATCAAATCCGGGTGGGGCCAGCCGCGCCCCTTCTCCGCGTAATAGAGCACAACATCGGCGGCGGCCTCGCTCGGCGTTCCCTGCGCCAGACCCATACGCGCCGGCACCCTTGCCAATGCCGACAGCTGGCGACTTCGCGCCGTGCCCTCATCGAGCAAGGGTGCCAGTGCGCTCGCAATATTGCCGGGCGTGCAGGCGTCCTGAAGCAGCTCGGGAACCGCCCTCTCGTCCAGTACCAGGTTGGCGAGCACCACCGATGGCGCCGTGATGAGGCCGCGCATGATGGCCGCCGTCGGGGCCCCGACCTTGTAGGCCACCACCATGGGCGCACCGGCGAGCGCCAACTCCAATGTCACGGTCCCCGACGCCGCTAGCGCGGCACGCGCCAGCTTGAACGCGCGGAACTTGTCGTCCTCGCCGGTGACGAGGAGAGGCTTGATCGGCCATGCCGGCAGGCTGCGTTCGATCAAGCTGCGCTGCGCTTCCACCACCGGGATCACCACTTCGAACTTGCGACCCTGTTGGAGCAACTTGGCCAGCGCCTCGCCAAACGGCTGCATCAGGCGAGCAACCTCCGAGGTGCGGCTGCCCGGTAGCACCACAACCAGGTGGGTGTTCCTCGCCAGTGCAAGGCGCTTTGTCAGCGGTGCCGTGTCGAGTGCCGCAATCCAACCCATGCGCTCGATCAGGGGGTGGCCGACATAGGTGCAGGGCGGGCCGCCGAGGCGCAGGTGAGCATCGGGCTCGAACGGCAGGAGCGCCAGCACGTGGTCCACGTAGCCGCGCATGCGGCGGGCTCGACCAGGCCGCCAGGCCCATACGCTGGGCGAGACATAGTCGATGATGGGAATCGCGGGGCGACGCCGCCGCAGGCGTTTGGCGATCGGATGCGTAAACTCCGGGCTGTCAATGACGACGAGCGCGTCAGGTTCGGCGGAGACCGCCGCAGCAGCGGTGCCATAGACGCGGGCAAGCAGCTTGGGCAGCCGCGCCATAATCGCGCCGGGTCCCATTACCGCCACGTCCTCCAGCGGGAACTGCGAGATGAGCCCCTGCTCGGCCATCTGTGCGCCGCCCACCCCGACGTAACGCACGCGACCTCGCCGGCGCTGGTTGATGGCCGCCATCAGCTTGGCGCCGAGCGCGTCGCCGGAGGGTTCGCCGGCAACAATGAAGAGCCGGAGATCCCGGCCTTCGGCCGAGTAGGTTCTCTGCCTCACGGGTGGTCCGGCATCCGCCATCATGACCGATCCTACCGGCTACCCCTCACCCTTGCGCCCGCGTCCGTCTCACACAACACCAGAAACAGGCTAAGGTCATCTGCGAGCCGACCCGCGTCCTCGTAAGCAGCCAGAGCGTGAGCGGGCCCGGTCAGGGCGACGCCGGCAAGCTCCTGCGCGGCCACCCGCGATAGCAGCCCTGTGAGCCCCTTGCTATCCTCCCCCGCCTCGGCGCGCCGCACGAACGCGCCGGCCTTGCGCCACCGCAGACCCCACTGCCGGCGCAATGCCGCAGCACGTTCGAGCATGGCGGCTGGCCCCTCCGCGGCCTCGATCGCCCTCACGTAGCGGCGCACCACCACCACGCCGCGCCCGGTCCCCAACGCTGCCAAACTTTCAACGGCAAAAAGCCCCGTCGCGATGTCGGCGGCGTCGCGACGGTTCGGGCGCCGGCGGCCGATCACGCGCCCCGTCAGCGGGCGGGGTGCGGCTGCCGGCCCTGCTCGAGGCTGGGGCGCGTGGTCTGCCACCCCTTCGAGAGCACAACCGTGCGCGTCGGCGATGCGGATGGCATCGGTGCGGTCCAAGACCAGCACCGCGCCGCTTGCGACCGCCACCCCGGCCAAACCGACTGCGGCCGCCTGTTCGATGGTGTGGGGGCCGATCGCTGGCATGTCGACGCGCAGCTCCTGGCCGGGTTTTGGACCCTTGGTCAGCACCCCCGCCGGCAATTTCAGTCCACCGCGGAAGGACAGTGCCGCCACCCGCTGCAGCATGGCGTCGGTTCCTTCTGCACCCTCAATCGCCAACACCTTGCCGCCCGCTACGGCAACGGCCTGTCCGGCATCGACAGGGCCAAGGGCACGCCGAACCGCAAAGCCGATCTGGGCATCGGCCCTGTTGGCCGCGCTCAGTGCAACGATGCCCATGCGTCCAGTCCCTGCCAGCAAGTCTGGCGACACCTCGTGGACAGCCAGCACCTCAAACCCTTGGCCCTCGAAGAAGCGTACGACCCGCTTCAACACGGAATCATCACCCCCCGCCAGCAGTCGCACGATGAACGGCAAGTTGCGAAAGAAACCGGCGTCGGGACGGATCCTCTTGAGGTCCGGCCTCGTCGCTGCGCCGGCGATCACCATCTGCCGCCCGCCTTCTTGCGCCAGCGCCTGCACCATGCGGCCGATCTGTCCCCAGTTCACCCAGGTATGCGGGAAGCGAGCAATGGCGGGATCCGCTTCACCCTCGATGCCCACGATATGCACCGCCGTGCCGCGCTGGCTCGCGCTCTCGGCGATCATCAGCGGCAGCCGGCCGCCACCGGCCAATATGCCGATCGTGATCATGCCGCGGGCCCCCTGCACCGGTCTGCGGCGATTTGGCTCGCAATCCCGGCGAGGCGACATGAGGGGGCTGGGATCTCGATCAACCGATAGCCTGCGCACGCTCCATGGCCGGGCCAGCGTGCACCAGACCTACGCTTCGGCGTGCGGTACGCACAACGAGCGTTTGCCGCCGAGGCGAATAAAGGCAACGATCTCCTTGACGATCGGATGGTCGAACTCCTTCTCGACATCGTCGAGCCGTTCCAGCAGGGTACCCTCGTCGGCAAACAGCAGACGATAGGCACGCCGTAGCGTATGGATGTCCTCGCGCGCGAAGCCGCGCCGTTGCAAGCCGATGATATTGAGCCCAGACAAGTGTGCCCGGTTGCCCAACGCCATGCCGTAGGGGATCAGATCGTTCTCCAGGCCCGACATGCCTCCCAGAAATGCGTGCGCGCCAATGCGCGCAAACTGGATGACGGCCGCACCGCCGCCCAGGATGGCATAATCTCCGATTGAGCAGTGGCCGGCCAGCATGACATTGTTGGAGAAGATGACGCTATTGCCGACGTGGCAGTCGTGCCCGACATGGCTGTTGGCGAGAAACGCGCAGTTGTTTCCCACCACCGTGGCCATGCCGCCGCCCCGGGTCCCCGGGTTCATGGTTACGCCTTCGCGGATCAGGCAGTCGCTGCCGACCTCCAGCTTGGAAGCTTCACCCGCATACTTGAGGTCTTGCGGCTGATGGCCGATCGACGCAAAGGGAAAGATGCGCGTCCTGGCGCCAATGGAGGTGCGGCCTGCGACGACGGCATGGCTCACCAGCTCGACTTCCTCTGCCAGCGCCACATCCTTGCCGACGAGACAAAAAGGACCGATGCGCACACCCTCGCCGAGGCGGGCTCCGTGCTCGACGATCGCGGTGGGGTGGACCTCACATTTTCGCATCATCCGGATCCAGGATCATGGCGCTGACTTCCGCCTCAGCCACAACCTGACCATTGACCTTCGCTTCACCGTAAAATCGCCAGGCGCGCCCACGGCTGCGCACTTTCCTCACATGATAGTGCAGCTGATCGCCTGGCAGTACCGGCTTGCGGAACTTGGCTCGATCAATCCCCATAAAATAAACAAGCTGGGGCTTGTAGGTGGTGTCGAAGTTGGAGACGCACAGTGCCCCGGCCGTCTGCGCCAGCCCTTCGATGATGAGCACGCCCGGCATGATCGGAAAATTGGGGAAATGCCCCTGGAAGAAGGGCTCGTTCATGGACACGCTCTTGATGCCAATCGCGCTCTCGTCTCGGTCCATGTCGATGATGCGATCGACCAGCAGGAACGGATAGCGATGCGGCAGCAGTTTCATCACCCGATTGATGTCGGCCGTGCCGAGCTTCTTCGAGGATCCAGACTCTGTCATCTCTTGCCCGCTCCCAACTCGCAAAACCGCATTTCCACCCTACCACGCTGGCTAGCCCTCGCCGGACCGCCCTTGTCTTTGCGTTAAGCGCTTGAGCACCGCGAGTTGTCGCGCCCACTCCGCCAGCGGGATCGCCGGCGTGCCGCCCATGCGTGCCCCAGGTGCCACGTCCTCCTTGGGGTGCGCGGCCCCGCCAATCTGCGCGCCACGCCCAATTCTAATGTGGCCAACCATTCCGGACTGACCGCCCATCACCACAAAGTCTTCGAGTTCGGCAGAGCCGGCGATGCCGACATGACCGGCAATGACGCAATGCCGCCCAATCACGACGTTGTGCCCGATTTGCACCAAATTATCAATTTTCGTGCCTTCACCAATCACCGTGTCGTTGAGGGCCCCGCGATCGACGCAGCTGTTGGCGCCGATCTCCACGTCGTCGTTGATGATGACGCGGCCGATCTGAGGCACCTTAAGATGGCCGCCGGACCCCATGGCGAAGCCGAACCCATCCTGGCCGATGCGCACGCCGGCATGCAGGATCACCCGGTCGCCGATGAGCGCATGGGTGATGCTTGCGCCCGGTCCCACGTAACCGTCGCAGCCGATGCTCACCCGATAGCCGATGACCGCGCCCGCCGCGATCCTGGTGCGGCGACCGATCTGGGCCTCCCGGCCGATGACCGCACCGGGTTCCACCGACACGTCCTCTGCCAGCCGCGCCGTCGGATGGATCGGCGGCTCGCCCAAACGCGCCATGGCGGTTTTCGGTAGCATGGCGTCGGGGTAGAAGTGCTGCAGCGCGAGCGCAAATCCCCGGTAGGGCTGCGCCATCAGGAGCGCCGCCACGCCGGCGGGGACGCGGGTAGCAAAGGCTGGTGCCACAAGACATGCGGTTGCCTGCGTCACAGCGAGCTGACCCAGGTACTTGCGGTTGTCCAGGAACGTAAGGTGGCCAGGACCCGCCTCAGCGAGCGCTTTGACGTCATGGATGAGCCCTGCCGGCTCGGCGGCGGGCGCGAGGTCAGCACCAACCTTCTGTGCCAGTGCCGCGAGCGGCAGGGGTGCCGCCCTCTGGAAGAAGCCGGGATGCTCCATGATGCCACCACGCCATCTTGCGCCGCCGTGCGCCGGGTCCTAGGGCCTTGCGCGCTCACCCTTGCGGCAACACTAGCATCGCCAACAACGGCTGTCCTCAGGCGGGCGTGAGAGAGACTAGAACCGCGTGGAAGCGCCGAAACGCACAATCTGGTCGACGTCGTAGGGTTGCTTGAGCAGCGGTTTGGCGATGTCCAAGCGCAACGGCCCAAGCGGCGAATTCCATAGAATGCCGACGCCCACGGAGGCGCGGACGGCCGAGGAGTCCGCCAGACAGATGCCGGGATTGAGCACCGCCCCGGTGGTCGGGTCGACGTTGAGCGGCTGGCCGCATTGCGTGTTGAGCCGCTTGGCGCTCGGGGCCGCTCCAAACAGCGATCCGGCATCCGCGAAAATGGCAAACCCCATGCCAAGGTCATCCGGCACCAGCGGCATGGGGAAGCGCACTTCCGCCGTTGTTGCCCAAAAAGTATCGCCGCCGAGTGCACTGCCGGTCAAAGTGTCACGTGGGCCGTACCCAGCCGTGTAGAAACCACGGACCGTCTCACCGCCTTTGAAGAACATGTCGAGCAGGCGCACTTCATCGCCACCCCAGCCCACGATGTGACCGCCGATCGCACGTCCCACCAACGTGATCTTGTCGGTGATGGGATAATAGAAGCGTCCTTCCGCACTCGTGCGCACGTATCTGACATCGCCGCCAAGTCCCGCAAACTCCGTTCCAGCCGTCAGAAAGTAGCCGCTGGTGGGATTCTTGGGATGGTTGCGCTGGTCATAGGCCAAGGACGTGCCCCAGGCAGACGTCCAATAGGCGCCTTCCGCCAACTTGATCGCCAGCGACGCAGTCGGCTGGACGTCGTAAATCTCGTTGTAGGAAAGCGTGTAGGCGTTGTTCCACCAGAGGTTTTCCGCAATCGGAAAACCAAGCCGCAGCGAGCCACCATAGCTGCTCGCCGAATACGCCTGATAGGCCGAAACAAACGTGGTCTTGGCGAACAGGTCAAAGCCCGCGGCCAAGTTGAGATCGAGGAAGCGCGGCTCGGTGAAACTTATCGTCGCCTGTAGCCTGCTAAAGGACCCCGCAAGCTTGAGCGCCAGATATTGGCCTCGACCCAACAGGTTCTTTTCCGAAATCGAGATGTCGCCGATCACGCCCTCGCTCGTCGAGTAGCCGGCGCCGAACGATAGCTCGCCCGTTGACTGCTCGACGAGCTCAACCTCCAAGATGACCCGGTCGGGCGCCGATCCAGGCCGTCGCTTGATTTCCACCGTCTTGAAGAAGCCCAAGGCTTGTAGGCGCTTCTTGGCCTTATCGACCATGAACTGGTTATAGGCATCGCCCTCGGCCAGTCGGAACTCGCGTCGAATGACATAGTCGCGTGTGCGCGTGTTGCCGGTGATGTTGATGCGCTCGATGTAGATGCGCGGTCCCTCATCGGCCACGTAGATGACGTTAATGAGGTGTCCGCCAGGATCGCGCACCGTCTTGGGCCGAACGCGGGCAAATGCAATCCCCTGCTCGGCCAGAGACAGCGTGAGCCGCTCCATCGTCTTTTCCATCAGGGACTGATTAAAGGTTGTCCCGCCGAGCGTGAGGATCTGTTTGCGCAGGTCGTTGGGGTCGACACCGGGCAGCGTCGATTCCACGTCGATGGTGCCGAACTTGAAGAGCTCGCCCTCGTCGACGACAAAAGTGATGTAGAACCCCGAGCCATCACGATCGAGCTCGGCACCCGCCGAGACAACCCGGATGTCGGCGTAACCGTTCTTCAAGTAGTGTTGCCGCACCAGCTCCTTATCGAGGGCCAATCGATCGGGGTCATAGATGTTGGTGCCCTTGATGAAATCGAAGAGGCTCGACTGGGTGGTGGAGATGATGTCGCGCAGCTGCGCGTCGGTGAAGGCGCGGTTGCCGATGAAGTTGATCGCCTTCACCTTGGTGGCCGCACCCTCGTTGATTTCAAACACCACATTGATGCGGTTGTCGTCGAGCTCGATGATCTTGGGATCCACCGACGCCGCATATCGGCCTTGGCGGCGGTAGACCTCGAGAATCCTTTGCACGTCGGCCTGCGCGCGGGAGCGGGTGAACACCGAGCGCGGCTTGAGCTGAACCTCGGCGGTAAGGGCGTCCTTGTCGACCTCGCGATTGCCCTCGAATGCGACCTGATTGATCACCGGGTTCTCGACCACCGTGATCAAGATGCCGCCGCCCTCGCGCTCGATGCGGACGTCCGCAAACAGCCCGGTGGCAAACAGCGCCTTGATGGATTGATCGACCCTGCCCGGATCATAGGCGTCGCCGACATTGAACTTGAGATAGGAGCGAACCGTTTCCGGTTCCACCCGCCGGTTGCCGGTCACCCGGATCTCGCGGATTGCGGTTGCACTCTGTGCGTGAGCGCTTGGCGCGACACCACTCACCGGCTCCGCAGCGGTTACGGCCAAGATTGCCACCGCGGTAACCAGGATTGCGTGCCAGCCCCCCGACTTGCACATCCCTCGTTTCGGCATTCGTCCCGTATGCCTTTCGGTACGCCGTCCCTCGCGCTCCCTTACCCCGTGGGTTTCGAGTGGGAGCTTCACTTCACGCTCCAGTCCACGCCCCCGGCCATAAGGCCCAGACAACACACCCCTTTCTATCCGGACCCGACCGGCCGTCTAGCCAACCTTTAGCCGTTCAGCGATCCCCTCGCCAGTGGCAATATTACGTCCCTGCGCCGCCAATCCACCCACTGGATATCGTCGGCCTTACTTTCATCCCAATTTGCCCAACGAGGGCCCTCCTGGCGGGCCATCACTGAGCATCTCGGGGCGCGCCGCGGTCACTTGATCCGTTCCCTCAAGTGCCTGAAAACGCGCGGTGAACCATCCCGCAATGCCCACAGTGCCGCCCCTGCGCCTGCATGGCCATGGCGGCTCCCGATGGACCGGGCGCGCGCCCGCAAAATCGTCCGAAGGGACTTCTAACCGATTCCTGTGAGCCACCGACGGACGATCCCCAGATCGTTCCAGGTTGCAAACATCATCAGCATCAGCACGACCGCTAGTCCGATGCGGAAGCCGATCTCCTGAGTGCGCTCGCTGAGCGGCCGGCGTCGGACGGCCTCGATCAAATAGAACAAAAGGTGGCCGCCATCGAGCAAGGGGATGGGAAAGAGATTGATGAGCCCAATGCTCACCGACAGCACGGCCGTCAGATTGAGCAGCGGAACCAGCCCGGCGCTGGCGACCTGCCCGGAAATCTCCGCAATGCCGATGGGCCCGCGCATTTGATCGGCAGACTCCAGTCCGACGACAACATCGCCAAGGTAGGATAGCGTCCGTGTAATGATAAACACCGTCTCCTTGACGCCCAACCCGACCGATTCAAGGGGACCATAGCGCTTGAACTCCCATTCGGCCTGCGTGGGGTTGCGACGAATGCCGATCACGCCCACGCGCAGCTTGTTGCCGAACCGGTCGGAAATTTCGCGCCGCGCCGGCGTGGCCTTGAGGCTCAACAGAACACCGCCTCGGTTGACCTCGAAGGTCAGCTCACGGTCGGCGCTGGCGCTGACGATGCGCTGCATGTCGGCAAACGTCTCGATGGCCTGTCCATCGATACTGACGATGACGTCGCCAGGCTTGAACCCGGCGCTCGCGGCCGCACCGTCGGGCACCAGTTCGTCGACGCGGGGCGCCGTCACTTGCACGCCAACGAACGTGAAGGTCAGTGCAAAGATGACAATCGCCAACAGGAAATTGGCCAGCGGCCCGGCGGCAACGATGGCGGTGCGGCCCGCCAACGGTTGGCTCTGGAAGGCGCCGGCCCGCTCGGCCGGTGTCATCTTCTCTAAAGCCGCGCGCGATGGCACGCTCGCGCTGTTTTCGTCGTCGAGGAACTTGACGTAGCCACCGAGTGGGATCCAGGCAAAGCGCCAGCGCGTGCCGTAGCGGTCGAAGAAGCCGAAGATCTCCCGCCCGAAGCCGATCGAGAATGCCTTGACCTTTACGCCGCACCAACGCGCCACCAGGAAGTGGCCGAGCTCGTGAATGAACACCACAATGGTAAGCACGAACAAAAACGGCAGCAGGACGGACAGGACGTTACCGATCCCACCCAGTCCCTGACCGAATATTCCCATCCCGCAGCCTCCTCAAAGCATCCTGCTACAATACCCGCCCGGTGATTAATGAACCGGCGGCAGCCGTTCCTTCCTTAACACATTCAGCGCCAAACGGCGCGCCGAGGCGTCCGCCGCCAGCACGCCGTCAAGATCGGTGGCCTCACCCAGCAGGCCCTTTGCCTCTGCCAGCTCGAGCGTCTCGGCCACAAGTTGGGCGATTTGAAGGAACCCCAGCCGCTTGCACAGGAATGCCTCCACCGCCACTTCATTGGCGGCATTGAGCACCGCCGGGGCCATCCCACCCCGTTGCATGGCCTGACGTGCCAAACCCAGCGCCTGGAAACGCTGCTCGTTGGGGCGTTCGAAGCTCAATTGGCCAATATCGGCGAGGTCAAGGCGCTTGGTCGGTGCAGCCATGCGCATAGGCCAGGCCAGACTGACAGCAATGGGGGTGCGCATGTCGGGGCACGCCAGCTGCGCCAACATCGAGCCGTCGCGATAGGCCACTAGGGCGTGGATGATCTGTTGTGGATGGACCACCACGTCGAGCTGATCGGCCTCTACGGGGAAGAGGTGATAGGCCTCAATCAGCTCAAGGCCCTTGTTCATCAGCGTCGCCGAATCGATGGTGATCTTGCGCCCCATCGACCAATTGGGGTGGCGCAGTGCTTCCTCTGGGGTCGCATGCGCGAGCCGATCGGTGTCCCAGGTGCGGAACGGTCCACCGGAGCCCGTCAGGATAATGCGCTCGATGGCATCCGGTTCGGCCGTCGCCAGCACCTGGAATACGGCGGAGTGTTCCGAATCCACCGGCAAGAGCTCAGTCTTGGCCTGGCGCACCGCCTCCATAAAGATTTCACCGGCCGACACCAGACACTCCTTGTTGGCGAGCGCCACGCGCCGGCCCTGCCGCACTGCCGCCATCGTCGGACCAAGCCCAGCAGCACCGCTGATGCCCGCCATCACACAATCCGCCGGACGCTCGGCCGCCTCGATCAGCCCGCTGGCGCCGGCGGCCGCCGCAATGCCAGTTCCCGCAAGGCGCTCCTTCAGCGCGCCGTATCGGCTTGCATCGGCGATCACAGCCAGTTCCGCGCGGTGATGCGAGGCACACTGGGCCAGTGCCTCGACGCTCGTTTGCGCCGTCAGCGCCACAACCTTAAATAGGTGCGGCGTGCGACCGACGAGGTCAAGGGTGCTGCTGCCCACCGATCCGGTCGCGCCGAGCACGCTGATCCGCCTCGGCCTGGGCAGACTACCCGGACGCGACGCCCTCGGCACGGTGGCCACTGGTTTTGCACGCGCTGTCGCCACGCTCCTCTCCCAATCACTACGACCCGAGCAAGAGCGCCCGCGCGGGCGAATGCACGTCGATGACGAAACTTGCCAGTCCTACCGCGGTAGCTGCCGTCACGAGCCCGTCCACGCGATCCATGACGCCGCCGTGGCCGGGGATGAGACTGCTCGCATCTTTGGCACCGAAGCGCCGCTTGATCGCCGACTCCAGGAGATCGCCGACCTGCGCGACCACCGACAGCAGTGCGCCCGCGGTTGCCAGCCGCATGGCCGAACCGTGGGCGACAGCCAACGAGAACAGCACACCGGCGATGGAGCTCGCCGCCAGAGCGCCAATGACGCCAGCCCACGTCTTGTTGGGCGACACGCGTGGCCACAGCTTTGGCCCGCCGAGCAACCGCCCCGCCAGGAAACCGGCCGTGTCGGAGACGACCACGATCAAGATCAAGAACGCGACGGCGGTAAGCCCCAGGTCGGCATCGGAACGCAGCCAGATGAGCGCGACCGCTGGAAGCCCCGCATAAAAGACGCCAAACCCGGAGAAAAGGCTGTTGGCCCCCAAGCTCAAGAGCAGAGCCAGAATGGCGCCAATGGCCAGCGTTAACAGCCCGAGGCCCACGAAGCCTGCGGCGGCCAGCACCGCGGCCACACCGGCCGCGCCCACGTGCATGGCGATGACGAGGTCCGCCTCCCGGCCATGCACCAGGCGTCCCCACTCCCAGCTGAGCACGAGCGTGACGACCACCACGAGGGCCGCAAACGGCAGCGGCCCGGCGAGTGTGCACACCGCGGCAACCGCGCCCATCGCCACACCTGAGGCGAGCCGCAGGGCGAAGTCACTGCCCAGACGCGCGCGCACATCCATTGTCGCGCCGGCGCCCTCTTCCGCCTCCTCATCCTCGCCCATGCGAGCCTTTCGCCTGTGTTATGCCGGTCAAACGGTCGTTCGCGCCGTCACGCCGCCGAACCGCCGATTGCGCCGACGGAACTCATCGATTGCACCCTGCAACTGCTCACGACCAAAATCAGGCCAGAACGCGTCGAGGAACACGAACTCGGTGTAGGCTGACTGCCACAACAGAAAATTCGACAACCGCAGTTCTCCACTGGTGCGGATGAGCAGATCAGGATCGGGCAGCCGGTGTGTGTCGAGCGCAGCCGAGAGCGCCTCCGGCGTGATGTCCTGGGGCCTCATCTCACCCGCGAGCACGCGTTCGGCGAGCCGCTGCGCCGCCCTGGCGATTTCGCGCCGCGAGCCATAGTTGAAGGCAATCTGTAGGTTCAGTGCCGCGTTGTCGGACGTCAGCGCCACCGCCTCGTCGATGAGCCTGAGCAATTCCGAATCCACCCGATCGCGCTCACCGATCACGCTGATGCGCACGCCATTGCGGTTGAGATCGGCCAAATCTCGACGGATGAAGCGGCGCATCAATCCCATCAGATCGTCGATCTCGCTTGCCGGTCGCGCCCAGTTCTCAGACGAGAAGCTGTAGATCGTCAGGTATTGCAGGCCGAGCTCCATGGCGGCGCGCACCGTGCGGCGGACGGCCTCGACCCCCTTCCGGTGCCCGGCAGCGCGCGGCAGCCCGCGCTGCTCGGCCCAGCGGCCGTTGCCATCCATGATGATGGCGACGTGGCGTGGAACCGGCGCGCTCTCACGCCACGCCGCCGTTTGACTATGCTTGTTCATAAAGGAAGCGCTAGACAACTAGGTCGCGTCGGCGGCAGTGCGCGTGCGCGGCAGAACTCCGAGCCGGCGGTGGGCTGCGGCATGGGTTGGGCTCATACCTGCTTGATCTCGGCTTCCTTGCTGGTCAGCACTTGATCGACCTCCTTGATCAGTCGATCCGTCAGTTCCTGCACCCTGGCCGAGCTCTTGTGGTGCTCGTCCTGGCTCATCTGCCCGTCCTTGTCGAGCTTCTTGAGCAGCTCCATGCCGTCGCGGCGCACATTGCGCACCGCCACGCGGGCGGCTTCGGCATATTTGGAGGCGAGCTTGAAAAGCTCCTTGCGCCGTTCCTGGTTCAGCTCGGGCAGCGGAATGCGGAGCAACTGCCCGTCCATCTGCGGATTGAGGCCAAGGCCGGCATCGCGGATCGCCTTGTCCACCGCCTTGGCCAGGCCCTTGTCCCACACCTGCACCGTGATCATGCGCGCTTCGGGGGTGGCGATGCTGCCAACCTGGTTGATCGGCACCATATTGCCATAGGCCTCGACCTTCACCGGATCGAGCAGCGCGGCGCTGGCGCGGCCGGTGCGCAGGCCCGCCAACTCGCTTTTGAGGGTGGCGACCGCCCCGTCCATGCGGCGGTTCATTTCGTCCTTGTTATATGCGTCAGCCATCTCGTCCTTCGCTTAAGGGCCCAAATTCAGTTAGGAAATGGCCGCGACGCTGGGCATTTTGGTCCGCTGGCCAGGAGCGAGGAGCGATGTGTGCATGACTGCACATGAGCGACGAGCGACGCCGCCAGCGGCCAAAAGGACCGCGTCCCTCCGGGTTGCGGGAAAAATGGCCGTCTGGTGCGTCGAAAGGCTCGGCCGTATTGCCGATACGCCCTTCGCCTTTCTCCTGCCATTCGCCCATTTTTCCTCGCAACGC
>DATBGH010000005.1:0-84139 GCA_036558085.1 Hyphomicrobiaceae bacterium | reverse complement strand
CCGCCGTGCGGGTCGGTGTCGACCACACCGTGCCTAGCATCGGGGAACGCGCACGCGAGCTTACCGCCACAGGCCAAGCGCGGGCGTTCCTCGGTCGGCCAGCGGCGCCGGGCCCGCTCCCCGTTGGCAGCGCGAGGGGCTGGACTTGGCCCTCGACGCCTGGCTCAGTCGGTGCTGCCATCGGCACGTGCGGCGCTTGTTTGACGCCTTCACGGCCGGCGACGGCACGCGCCCTGGGGGTTGGCGGGCAATCTCGATCCGGCTTGCGCCACTTGACGCCTACCACGTCGTCATGACCTATTCGCACGCCCTCGACTTGGCGCCCTGCCACGCCGTGCTGCGGCGCGGGCAGTTCGGCCACCTGGGGCTCATCGGTGCGGCCACCAAGCGGGTGCGCTTCTTGAAACGGTTGGCAGGCCTCGGGGTATCCCCGGCGATGTTGCAGCGGCTCACCTGCCCGATGAGCCTGCCCGGGGTGCGGGCCCAGGCGCCGGCAATGATGGCGTCCGACGGGGATCTGATGGAGGGGCAGGTGCTCCTCACCAAGGCGCGTGGGTGATGCCCCAGGCGCTCCTCGAATTGCACGGCATGACCAAGCGCTTTCCGGGCGTGCTCGCCAATGATGCCGTGAGCCTCTCGGTCAATCCCCAGGAGATCCATGCCCTGTTGGGAGAGAACGGTGCCGGCAAGTCGACTTTGGTGAAGATGATCTACGGCGTCATGCGCCCCGACCACGGCTGCATGCGTCTCGATGGTGAAGCCTATGCGCCGCACAAGCCGGCGGAGGCCCGCGCCAAGGGTATCGGCATGGTGTTTCAGCAGTTCTCGCTGTTTGAGGGCCTCACGGTCGCCGAGAACATCGCGCTCGGCATCCGCGCCAAGATGGCCCGGAGTGGACTGCGCCAACGCATTGCCGCTGTATCCAGCGCCTACGGCCTTAGGCTCGATCCCGATCGCCGTGTGGGCAACTTGTCGGTGGGCGAGCGCCAGCGGATCGAGATCGTTCGTTGTCTGCTGCAGGAACCGAAGCTCATCATCATGGACGAGCCGACGTCGGTGCTCGCCCCGCAGGAGATCGAGGTGTTGTTTCAGACGCTGCGACGGCTTCGATCAGAGGGCTGCTCAATCCTCTACATCTCACACAAGCTGGAGGAGATTAGAGCCCTGTGCGACCGCGCTACCATCCTGCGGGACGGCAAGGTGGTGGGCAACTGCGATCCCAAGCAACAGTCGACGCAGCAACTGGCGGAGATGATGATTGGCACTCCCCTCATGCCACCGCAACGCGCGACGTCCGGGCTGGGACCCGTGCGGCTCAAAGTCGTGGACCTAACGCTTGCAAGCGAGGAGCAGTTCGGCGTCGACCTGGAGCATGTCGACCTCGAGGTCAGGGGTGGGGAGATCTTCGGCATCGCCGGCGTGGCGGGTAACGGTCAAGCCGAATTGATGGCGGCGCTGATCGGCGAGCGGCTCGCGAACCGGCCGGGCGCCATCGCCATCGACGGCACACCCGTCGGTGCGCAAGGCCCATCGGTGCGCCGTGCGCTTGGGCTCACGTGCGTGCCGGAGGAGCGGATGGGATATGGCTCGGTCGCGGACCTGGCACTGTGGGAGAATGCTTTGCTCACGGCCAGCACACGCATGAAGCTTGCCACCTGGGGTTTCATTGGCGTGCCGCGCGCCAAACGCTTCGCCGGCAAGATCGTGCGCGAGTTCGCGGTCCGCACGCGGGGCATCGAACACGCGGTGCGCGGCCTCTCGGACGGCAATCTGCAGAAGTTCGTGATGGGCCGGGAGATGCTGCAGGCGCCCGGTGTGCTGATTGCGGCGCAGCCGACCTGGGGCGTGGACGCCGGCGCAGCCGCCACCATTCACACGTTCCTGCTCTCGCTGGCAAAATTGGGCACCGCCGTTTTGATCGTGTCGCAGGACTTGGATGAGCTCTTCGCCATTTCGTCCCGCATCGCCGTGTTCGCCGGGGGGCGCCTCTCGCCGGCGCGACCGGTCGATGAGCTAACCACCCAGCATATCGGTCTCGCCATGGGCACCCCTGGCGGTTGGGACACCCCGTCGGAGGCGCCGCCCGCCCATGCTTAGGCTCGAACCCCGCCGCGAGCCCTCAGGCCCCATGTTCTATGTGGCCCCGTTGCTGGCGATCGGGATGACGCTGGTGGCGGGCATCGTCTTGTTTGCGGCGCTCGATAAGCCGCCGCTCACGGCCATGCAATTGATCTTCATAGCGCCGTTGACCTCATTGCGCGGAGTGGCGGAGCTCTTGGTGAAAGGCACCCCGCTCATCCTCATCGCCATCGGCCTTGCCATCTCCTTTCGGGGCGGCATCTGGAACATCGGCGCTGAGGGTCAGTACGCGATCGGCGCGTTGGCCGGTGGCGCGGTAGCGCTGGCGGTCTATCCGGCCACGGGCTGGTGGCTCTTGCCGCTGATGAGCTGTGCTGGCATTGCCGGCGGCGCCGCCTGGGCCGCCATTCCAGCGCTGCTGCGCACCCGCTTCAATGCCAACGAGATCCTCGTTAGCCTGATGCTGGTCTACGTCGCTGTATTGCTCCTGAGCTCCCTGGTGCACGGCCCGCTGCGCGACCCGGAGGGCCTCAACTTCCCGGAAAGCCGCTTATTCCAGACATCGCTGCCAATCCTCATCGAGGGCACCCGCGCCCACGTGGGGTTCCTGGTGGCCCTGGCTGCGGTCCTCCTTGCGTGGGTGCTGCTTGAGCGACATGCCCTGGGTTTCAAGGTCAAGGTGCTGGGCCAAGCACCGCGGGCGGCACGCTATGCCGGTTTTTCCGACAAAGGGCTGATCTGGTTTTGCTTCCTGCTGTCGGGTGGGTGTGCTGGCCTCGCCGGCCTGTTTGAGGCGGCGGGCCCGGTGGGACAACTGGTTCCGGCGCTACCCTCCGGCTACGGCTTCACGGCCATTGTCGTCGCGTTCCTGGGCCGGCTCAATCCCATCGGCATCCTGCTCGCGGGGCTCGTCTTGGCGCTCACCTACATTGGCGGCGAGACGGCCCAGATCGCTATGAGCCTGCCCAGCGCCACCACGGCCGTGTTCCAAGGCATGTTCCTGTTTTTCCTGCTTGCCGCCGACGTGCTCGTCAATTACCGCGCGCGCTGGATTGCAAGACGCTCGCCCGCGGCCGACCCGCATGCTGTGTCCGGGGCAGCGATCGGGACCGTGCAGCGCCTGCCCACTCCTTAGAGCCTGGCCCATGGAACTCCTCGCCAACATCCTGATCAGCGCCATGATCGCCGCGACGCCGCTCCTCATCGCCGCCACCGGCGAGCTGGTGGCCGAGCGTTCGGGGGTGCTCAATTTGGGCGTGGAGGGCATGATGATCGTCGGCGCCATCGCCGGTTTCTCGACCGTCGTGGCCACCAAGAGCGCGATGCTGGCGCTCGCAGCGGCGATCGCCAGCGGGGCCGTGATGGCGGCCCTATTCGGCGTGTTGGCGCTGACGCTGCGCGCCAACCAGGTGGCTTCGGGCCTGGCCCTCACCATGTTCGGTCTGGGCCTCTCCGCGCTATGGGGCCAGAGCTACAGCGGGCTATCCGCGCCGGCCTTCCCGCGCCTCTTTGTGCCCGGCCTCACGGACATTCCCTTTCTTGGCAAGCTGCTGTTCGGCCAGGACGGTCTTATCTATGTGTCGTTGGCCATGCTGGCGGCGGTGGCCTGGGTGCTCGATCGTACGCGCCTCGGCCTCATCGTGCGCGCCATCGGGGAAAATCACGATGCGGCCCACGCCATCGGGTATCCGGTCGTCGCCTACCGCTATCTGGCCCTCGTGTTCGGCGGCGGCATGGCCGGACTGGGCGGCGCCTACCTGTCGCTGGTGCAGACACCGCTCTGGGTGGAGCGGATGACCGCCGGCCGCGGCTGGATCGCGCTTGCTCTCGTGGTGTTTGCGGCCTGGCGACCCTGGCGCGTTCTCTTGGGCGCTTACCTCTTCGGCGGCATTACCATTCTGCAACTGCACAGCCAGGCGCTGGGGGTAAAGATCGACGCGCAGCTCCTCGCAATGCTGCCCTACCTTGCTACCATCATTGTGCTGGTGATCATCTCGCGCGATGCCATGAGGGTGAGGTTGACCGCGCCCCAATGCCTCGGCAAGCCGTTCCATGCCGCGGCCTGATGGTCGCTCGAGGTGCCATCGTTTTGGCTGAAGGAGGAGGGAGATCATGAGAGCGTCTCGATTGGGCAAACGGGTGGCCGCCAGCGCAGTTGCCGGGCTCTTGGCGCTGGTCGGGCCTGGAGCGCACGTCGGGCCTGCGGCGGTGGCGCAAACCAAACCCAAGGTCAGCTTCGTTTATGTGGGACCCATCGGCGATCACGGCTGGAGTTATCAGCACCATCAGGGGCTGCAGGCCATCAAGGCGGCGTTCGGCGACAAGATCGACACCAACTACGTCGAGAATGTTCCCGAGGGACCGGACGCGGAACGTGTCATCGACCAACTCGCCGCGTCCGGTAGCAGCATCATCTTCACCACCTCGTTCGGCTTTATGAACCCAACGATCAAGGTGGCGGCGCGCTATCCCAACGTGAAGTTCGAGCACGCCACAGGTTTCAAGCAGGCGCCCAACGTGGCGACCTACAATGCACGCTTCTACGAGGGGCGGCATGTCATCGGTCTCATCGCCGGCAAGATGACCAAGACCAACACCATCGGCTACATCGCCTCCTTCCCGATCCCCGAGGTGGTCATGGGCATCAATTCGGCGTATCTCGCCGCCAAGTCGGTCAATCCCAACATCAAGTTCAAGATCGTATGGGTCTCCACCTGGTTCGATCCGGGCAAGGAGACCGACGCGGCCAAGGCCCTGGTCGATCAGGGAGCGGACATCTTGATGCAGCACACCGATTCGCCGGCCGCCATGAAATTCGCCGAGGAGAAAGGGATCTACGCCTTCGGACAGGCCTCCGATATGGCGCCGTTCGGGCCCAACGCGCAGCTCACCTCCATTGTCGACAATTGGAACCCCTACTACCTCAAGCGTGTCGGAGCCCTGCTCGACGGCACTTGGAAGACGAGCGACACCTGGGACGGCATCAAGGAAGGCACGGTCACGCTGGCGCCCTGGTCGAGGAAACTGCCTGCCGATGTCGTGAAGCTCGCCGAGACGGCGCGTGACAGCATTGCCGCGGGGACGCTGCATCCTTTTACCGGCCCGATCAACAAACAGGATGGCAGCCCTTGGCTCAAGGAAGGCGAAAAGGCCCCTGACAAGGACCTCTTGAGCATGAACTTTTACGTTGCGGGCATCGAGGGCTCGCTGCCGAAGTAAAGGGCGATTGGCCCCGCATCCCCCCACGCCCCTCCCTCGCACGGTCGGGAGTGGACAAGGCACCAGCGGCTCGGGCGCTGTGGCTTTCGCCAGAGACGCACCTGTGCTATCGGCCGAGCCTGGGGGCAAGAGGAGAAGCGTATGTCAGCGCTTGCATGGCTCCGCCGCCTGGTGGCGTCCGTCGGTGTCGGTGCGACCAGCTATGCCATCATGCTTGGCATCATGCTGGTTTCGGTCCTCTACGACAGGCAAGCCGAGCCAGTGATCACCTGGGTGTCGGAGGCAGGCCGCAGCCTCGTCTCGAGCTTCGACCAGGCGGTTTCGGGCAGTCATTGGGGCCAGGTGGCGGTGAACCATCTGCGCGAGCGGGTCAACATGACCCATGTGCTTTTGTCGATCCCCGCCGTGCTGATTGCCAGCGTCGTGGTGGGCATTCCGCTCAACAAAGCCCTGGGTGGGACGCGCACCTCCCTCCAGCGCGTTGCCATCGCGCTGACGAGCGTACCGGCGACGGTCGTGCTGGCGGTCGTGCTCTTCAGTTTCAATGCCGCCTTCCCCTACACCTATGCCTCCCTGCTCAGGTTCGCCGATTGGGTATGGCAAGTGTCGCTCAATGCCCTCAGTGCCACCGGCGATAGCATTCCCGGAGCGCGCAAGCTGACCAACGTGGCGCGCCAGGGTTTCTCGGGCCATCACTACGTGATCATGGCGCTGTGCAGCGTGGCCGCCTCGTTCCTGGTCAATGTGGTGTTTGCGCTCTTCTTCAGGCCGCGGCGCGATCACATGGCAACCGCGGCACCCGCCTCGCATTGGCGCCCGCAGAGCTGAACGGAGGAACACTTCAGACTTTGCCGCGCGCCTTGCGCCACTCGGGCCAAGAAACGCGCTTCAATTCAAACCTGTCGCGCTGGCGCGCGTAGAGGTTGCCGCACAGGCGGCCGACGGGTTGCAGTGCCGCGAAATCCACGTTGAGCGTGTCTGGATCGATGATGCCTTCGCGCGCGTTGACGGCGATCACCTCGCCGATCAGGAGCTCGCGCTTTGGCCCGAATGCCAGGCCGACGACGCGCCGGCATTCGAAGGCGGCGGGTGCATCGGCGAGCCGGGGAGGTTGCACCAGCGTCGATGGAGCAAGCCGCAGATTGGCGATCTCAGGCTCACTTATATCGGAGGGGAATTCGGTTGCAGTGATGTTCATGGCCTCGGCAATCCCTTCATCCACGAGATTGACGACGAACTCGCCGGAGAGATGGATATTGCGCGTTGTATCCTTGGGGCTTCCGTCTTCGTTGTGCTGCAAGCCGAGCACGATCAGCGCCGGATTTTCGCTGAAGGCGTTGAAGAAGGAATAGGGCGCCGCATTGACCACGCCGGTGGGGCTCAGGGTCGAGACGAGAGCGATCGGGCGCGGCACCACCAGACCGCATAGCAGTTTGTAGCACTGGCGTGGCGCGAGGTCGGCGAACTTAAGCATCAAATCGGGCATCAGGCCTCCGGGGGCAGCCTCACACCGACCTGTGACGCGATAGGCCCATAGTGTTCGATCCGACGATGCCGCTCAAAATCGAAGATGGTCGCTTTGCCGAAGCGGGTGGCATCGAGATCGCAGCGGTGCACGAGGATCTCGTCTGCTTCCGTGGTGGTCTCGGCCACCACCTCCCCGTCCGGATTGACGATGATGCTGGCGCCGAACAGGGGGTGCCCATCCTCGACGCCGGCCTTGGCGACGGCCACCGCCCAGGTCGAATTCTGGTAGGCGCCGGCCTGCACGGAGAGCTTATGGTGGAAGATGCGCTTGTTGGACCCCTCACCCGACTTTTGTGCGTTGGCGGAGGGCGTATTGAAGCCCAACGTGACCATCTCCACGCCCTGCAGGCCCATGACGCGGAAAGTCTCTGGCCAGCGCCGGTCATTGCAGATGCACATGCCGAAGATGCCTCCCATGAAGCGCCACACCGGAAATCCGAGATCGCCCGGCTCGAAGTAGCGCTTCTCGAGATGCTGGAAAGCACGTTCCTTGTCGCACTCGGTGTGGCCCGGCAGGTGCACCTTGCGGTACTTGCCGATGATGGTCCCTTTGCGGTCCACCAGAATCGAGGTGTTGAAGTGGTGACCGTCGGGCGTGAGCTCGGCATAACCAAAGCTCATTCCCAGGCCGTGCTTGACGGCTCGCTCAAACAGCGGACGCGTGGCCGCGTTCGGCATCTCCTTCTCGAACCAGAAATCGGCCTCCGCGCGGTCCTCGTGATACCAGCGCGGGAAGAAGGTGGTCAGTGCCAATTCTGGATAGACGATGAAATCTGCGCCCTTGTCCTTGGCCAGCTCCATCAGGTCGAGCATGCGCGCCACCACCGCCTGGCGGCTGTCGGCCTTCTGAATGGGGCCCAACTGCGCAGCAGCAACGGTGACGATGCGAGACATTGCGGGCTCCTTGTTTTGCTAGTGCGCCGCTACGCGACGCTCGAGCCGACTGACGAGGCGCACGAGCGGCCACAGCACGAGGACGTAGATCACCGCCGCCAACACGACTGGACTAGAGTTGAAGGTGAGTGAACGTGCCATGTCGGCCGAGTAGAGCAATTCGGGGAATGAGACCACGCTGGCGATGGAGGTGAGCTTCACCACCTCGATGGTGTTGGAGACGAGGTCGGGCAGCACGTTGCGCACCGCCTGAGGCAGCACTACGTAGACGATCGTCGCCACGGCGCCAAGTCCCGTCGAGCGCGCAGCATCCCACTGTCCGCGACCAACGCTATCGATGCCGGCGCGGTAGATTTCGCCATAGTAGCTCGAGGTGTTGAGGAAAAAGGCAAGTGAGACTGCCACGGTGGGTGACAGATTGATGCCGGCGAAGGGCAACCCTGAGTAAAGTAAGATGAGCAGCACCAGCGGAGGGGCGGCACGGAAGAGGTCGACCAGGACGACCGCAGTCCAAACCAGCCAGCGCCGCTTGGAGAGCGAGGTTAGCGCCACCGTTAAGCCGCCGGCCAATCCCAGTGGGATGACGAGCACGCACAGGTAGGCCGTGGTGCCCAGGCCCCGCAAAAGCAGGGGCCAAACCCGCTGCATGATCTCAAGGTTGAAGAACTGCTGCGCGATGGCTTCCATCACGCCCTCCGCCAGGCGAACCGCGTCTCGATCCATCGACCGAGCGCGACGACCGGGACGAACAGGGCGACGTAGGCGATGGCGCCCATCATCAAGGGCGTGGCGTTGCCGGTAAAGGACTGGGCGGTGGTGGCCTGATTGAGGATCTCACCGACGCCGATCACGGTGCCCAACGCGGTGTTCTTGGTAATGGCGATGGTGCGGTTGGTGAGGGGAGGGACACCGAGCCTAATCGCCTGCGGCAGGACGACATGGGCCAACGTGGCGGAGAAGGTGAGACCTGTCGAGCGGGCGGCCTCCCATTGGCCCTTGGGCGTGGAGGTGATCCCGGCCCAAAAGATTTCCTCCGCGAAGGCGGCCAGCACGAGGGAAAGTACGAGCCACAGCACGAGGAAGCTTGGCAGGTTGATGCCGACACTGGGCAATCCGAAATAGATGAGCAGGATCACCACGAGCGGCGGCAGCGCACGGAATACGTCGACGAGGACCACGATCAGCCAATTGACGGGCAGAATGCGGTAAGCGCGCAGGCTTGCCAGCACGAGGCCGAGCGCAAGACCGGTCAGGACCACCGCGGCGGCGATCTCCACCGTCACCGCCGCGCCCTTGAGGATGTCGGGCCAATACTGCGCGAGCATCGCCGGTTTAAAGAACGTGTCGACGAAGCGCTCCCACGCGCTCATGGCGCTAGACCCTCTTCTTTGTGCTTGGCACCCGCCGGCTATTCGGTCCACACCTCCGGCAGATTGAGACCTGCGGCCGCAACCACCGCCCCCGAAGCTACCAGGCGGGCGGCCACCTCGATATCCGGGGCCATGTAGCGATCTTCCTGGAGCGCAGGCACGTTGGCACGCACCAGCGTGCGCACGCGCTCCAAGACCTCGCTTGAGCGCAGCCTTGCGTGAAAGTCGCAACCTTGGCACGCCGCCAGCAGTTCGATCGCCAGGATCTGCGTGAGGTTCTGGGCCATCGGCAGCAGGCGGCGCGCGGCGTGAGCCGCCATCGACACATGATCCTCTTGGTTCGCGGAGGTGGGAATGGAATCGATGCTGGCCGGTGCCGCGCGTTGTTTATTCTCCGCAACCAGAGCGGCAGCGGTCACTTGCACCAGCATGAATCCCGAATTGAGCCCGGGTTTGGGTGCCAGAAACGCCGGCAGTCGGGAGAACGCCGGATCGACCAGCATGGCGATGCGCCGTTCGCTCAGAGCGCCGACCTCACAGAGGGCGAGCGCTATCATGTCCGCGGCGAACGCCACGTACTGGCCGTGGAAATTGCCTCCCGAGAGGGCAATGCCCTCGCTGGCGAAGACGAGTGGGTTGTCCGAAACGCCATTGGCCTCGATGGCCAGCATGCTCGCCGCCTGCCGCAACACATCCAGCGCGGCACCCATGACCTGCGGTTGGCAGCGCAGACAATAGGGATCCTGCACACGGTCGTCGGCGGTGAGATGCGAGGCGCGAATGGCGCTGCCCGCGATCAGCTCGCGCAGTGCGCTCGCGCACTCGAGCTGCCCACGGTGCGGCCGCAATGCGTGCACGCGCGCATCGAAGGGAACGTCGGAGCCTTTGGCGGCATCCGTTGCAAGGGCTCCGATCACAAGCGCCGTGCGGAGCAGGTTGCCGACCCCGAACAGTGCGGCCAGCGCATGGGCGGTTGAAAATTGCGTGCCATTGAGCAGCGCCAAGCCTTCCTTGGGAGCGAGCACGAGGGGTTGAAGGCCTTGCGCCTGCAGCGCCTCGGCGGCGGGCAACCGCTTGTTTGGCGGCGCAAGCACCTCCCCGACACCGATCATCGAGGCCGCCATGTGCGCCAACGGAGCAAGGTCTCCTGAGGCGCCGACCGAGCCCTGACAGGGCACCGCCGGAATGAGATCGTGCGCGAGCATTGCCTCCAACATGTGCAAGGTTTCGAGGCGCACCCCGGAAGCGCCGCGCGCCAGGCTCGCCAGCTTCAGGGCCAACATCAGCCGGGCGATCGGCCGGGGCACGAGCTCGCCCACCCCAGCTGCGTGCGACAGCACTATATTGCGTTGCAGTTGGGCGAGGTCGGCCGGGGTGATGCGCACGCTTGCCAGTTTGCCGATGCCGGTGTTGATGCCGTAGACCGGCTCGCCTCTGGCCACGATGGTCTCGACCACCCGCGCGCTCTCGCCGACTGCGGCGGCACAAGCGGGATCGAGCACCGCGCCCGCGCCTTCGTAAATGGCGCGCCAGTCCGCGAGCGTCACCCGTCCCGGCTGCAACGTGACATGTAAGGCGACAGGTGCGGCCGCCTCAGATTGCATCCCGCCTCTCCCGTTTTCGAAGGCTCTTGGGGAAGGGAACTTGCTTTTTGACCGTACGGCAAGAGGGCGCTGGAGCCGGATGGCTTACCCGGCCGCCTGACCGATGAACGGGCCAATCACTGGCCCCATCGCTGGGCCAATCGCTGGCCCAAGCACCGGACCCATCGTTGGCCCGATCATTGGCCCAATGCGGCCTTGCGGAACTCGGCGAGCAGCGCGCTCGATTTGCCGGCTTCGATGCCCGACTGCTTCAGGAGCTCAGCGTAGCGCTCAACCAGAGCCTGTCGGTCATCGCTGGGCCCGGGACGCTTGGCCCCGCTGCGCACGACCGAGGTTGGAGGCGCGCTCGACACCACGATCGGCGCCTCTGCCTTGGGATAGATCGAGCCGATGAAGGTGCGGTCCTGCTCGGAGACTTCGAGATTCTCGGTGACGAAACATGGGCTTTGCTTGCCACGCTTGAAGAGGGTGGGCGGCAGGCTGTAGTGCATGATCGATTTGCGATCGACCTTGGTGGCGTTGAGCGAAGAGTTCATCGTCATCTGGCGGAAGTTGCGATCGACTAGCACCTTGTCCCAACCGATCTCGGCGCCGATCTTGTAGGCCGCGTCCCAGTCGATCTCCGCGTCGCAGTTGGCGTTGGGGCTTTGGTGTTCATGCAGCAAGCCAAGCGCGTGGCCGAACTCGTGCAGGATGGTGGCGCGCATGGGGGCTTCAGGGGCCGGCTGCCCGTTGGCCAGCATCGGCGCATCGACGCCGTAGAACTGGAGGTTCATCGAAGGGTCCTGCGTGCGGCTGCCGGTCCCGGGCACCGACCACCAGCCCTTGTTGTCCTCAAATGCAATCTTGATGTCCGACCCACTGCCGCCCTGGCAGAGGCGCGGGCCTCCGCCCTCCTCAAAGTCGAACACCACATTGGCGTATTGCATCCATTCGCCGGCAATCCGTGCGACGCGCTCTTGGGCTTTGCGGGTGCCGCCGTGAAAGCACACCTTGATGGTCTCGCCGCGCTTCCAGGTCAGGGCGCGCACCACGACGCCGCGCACTTGAGCAAGGGGTGCCCCCTTGATCTCGGCGGGGATCAAACGGGCCTGTGACTGTGCCGCCGGCAGCGTCGAGGCGATGCAGGAGGGCTGGCCATAGCCCGCATCGTCCTGAGCGGTCGCAGACCCGATCGTGGGCCCGACCATGACCGCAACTATGACCTCGACCCCGATGGTGGCCCGGATCTTGGCCTGGATCGTGGCCCGGATCTTGGCCCGGATCTTGGCCCGGATCTTGGCCATGAGCAGGCAAGGCGCACGACGGGCAATGACTGCAAGGCGCATGGATCAACCCCCCTCACTCGAAGGGACGCCATAGCCATCTGTGTTGGCCAAAACAAGGTCGGCCCCCAAGGGGGACCGATTGAAAGGGAGCCCGAGCATCGTCGGGGGGGCGACCTGGCGCCCCCGCCAATGTGATGCTCCCCGCGCGCTGGCACTGGCAAGCTTGGATCTTGCCTTACCACCAGAAGGAGGGGCTGCCGCCGTAGGGATTGCGACCGTAGGGGGAGTAATAGGGCGAGCGGCGGTAGCCATAGGGGCGCTCATAGTTCCCCCCGGAGTCGGGCCGCCGGCGAATTTTGATGCCACCCTGTGGCTCGCCGCTCATGAGGACCACAAAGTCCGTGCCCTTGCCGGTCTCCTTGCTCAGCGCCTCGTCGGAGATGATGACGGCCGAGCCGGGCGAGACGACCTCGGAGATGCGATCGACGGCCTCCTGAGGAAGGCTCACGCGATCGAGCGCCGCCTTGGCTGCAGTGACGTCCGCGGAGTGGGGTTCGGCATTGCGCTCGCCGCGGTGCGACCGCCGAGAGCGCGTGTAGCCGTCCTCATCATCGTCGGAGCGCCGGTGCGTTGCCTCGTGGCTGCTGGTCATGGAAACGACGCTCCAGCGTACATCGGCGCCATCGTCGATGTAATCGAGCGCGGTGTAGACGTAGGTGCCGATGGGCTTTTCGGCGTCCTTGATGGTGACCGGCATGTCAAAGATCGCCTGGAAGCCCTGGCGCACATAGACGCGTTGCGTCTGCCGGCTGATGAACACGGACACTGGCGACATCTTGGCGGCTGCCTGCTTGGCAGCCGCGACCGCGGCGGTCTTGGCCGCCTCGGCCGTCTTTACCTCCTCACGCGCACGCGCCAACGCGTCGGCCTTGGGCTCTGCTGCGGTCTTGGCGGCATCGAGCTGTGCCTGGACTTCGGCAGCTTTGGTCTCTGCCCGCCTCGTGGCGTCCTGCGCGCGCTCGATGGTGGCGGGGTTGGGGTTCGTTGCAGCGTTGGCGCTCGCGAGGGCCTCCTGCGCAGTCCTGAGGCCGGCATCGGCTCTTGCCTTAGCGAGCTCCGCAAGGCGTTGGGCCTTCAGGAAGCGCGCACCGTCCTGGCCCGCCCGTGCGGCAGCCGCGTGCGCCTCGTCCGCCTTTTTGGCGGCCGCTTCAGCCTCGGCGGCCTTGGCAGCGGCGATCGACTTCAAGGTCTGGAGGCGCTTGGGAGGAATGGTCGGCGGGGGTTGGCTGGCGCCATCCAGCCCGGCGCCGAGCCGCATCGGCTGGTCCTGTGCGGCGGGGGCGGACGTCGGGGCTGCGAGCGACACCTCCGAGCCCAGCGGCTTGGGCTTGAACAAGGCGGGGTGGGAAAAGGAGACCGGCGTGACGTCGCTCGGCACGACAATCACGCGCATGCCAAGGCTCGTGGCACCAAAGAGGCGCTCGGCAAAACCGTGGGGCATGCGGATGCAGCCATGCGAGGCTGGATGGCCTGGTAGGACGCCAGCGTGTAGCGCGATCCCCGACCAGGTGATGCGCTGCATGAAGGGCATGGAGGCATCGTCGTAGAGGTTGGAGTAGTGCTCGGCTTCCTTCTGGATCACGCTGTAGATGCCGGCGGGTGTCTCGTATCCCCTCTGCCCGGTCGAGACAGGCGCGCGCAGGATCCGCCCGTCCGCGTCATAGATCGTAACCCGCTGCTCGCCCAGAGCCACGATCGCCATCAGCGGCTGACCCGCAGGCCGCGACGGCACGCTGTCGTCGCGCTTTGCTTCACGCTCTCTGCTGCTCCGGGCCATCGCGGGTTCGCTGACCAGGGCCAACTGCGCTGTGGCGAGCGCGGCGCCAACGAGGGCTGCAAGAGGGGCCTTGGGAAGACGGGCAAACCGCTGCCTGAGGGGAGTGGAGGCGATCATGGGTGAGACCTCGGGACCGGGAGACACGGGTTAAGCAAGACGCAGGCCTTCTGCCACCTCATACTCGGGCCTCCACTTTTTGGCCAAGCGTTGCCTAAACGCTGGTTACCGAGCTGAAGGTTCCCCGTCACTCGGTCACTTGTGCGTTGAATTGGGCCGAGTGAGGGTTGCACACCCGCGTCCAGAAGATCTGCAGACTGCAACCGGAGGTTAGCTGAAACTGCCAAGGTCCTGGCGTCCTTGTGAAGGGGCGAGGTTCTCCCTAATGTCGCGCGCAAGCAAGACCATTGGTGATAGGGAGGATGACCGTGACCGACGTGGACAGGCGAAGTTTCTTGCGGCTTTCGGGAGGTGGTGCCGTTGCCGCAACGACGGGCGGCATGGCTGCCATCTTGGCGACGGGGCGGGCCCCGGCGTACGCTCAGGCAACCACGGTTCACTGGCTGCGCTGGACTGACTTCGTGCCGGCTTCCGACCAGGTTCTACGCAACGACATCGCCAAGCAGGCCGAAAAGGACCTCGGCCTCAAGCTCAACATCGAGACCATCAACGCCAATGACATTCAGGCGCGCATCACGTCGTCGATCCAGTCGACGACCGGGCCGGACATCGTGTGCGTCCTCAACAACTGGGGCCAGCTCTACGCCGACAGCCTCGTCGACCTCTCCGATATCGCCGAGGAGATCGGCAAGGCGCAGGGCGGCTTCTATGAGACCTCAACGACCGTCGCCAACGACGGCAAAAGGTGGATTGGATTGCCCTGGTGCATCGTCGGCCTGCAGATCGCCTACCGCAAGTCCTGGTTCGCGGCGGCCGGATACGCCGACGGCAAGTTCCCCGAGACCTGGGAGCAGTATCGGGACGTGGGCAAAAAGCTCAAGGCCAAAGGACAGCCCCTGGGCCAGACGCTCGGCCACACGTTCGGCGATGCGCCGGCATTCGCCTATCCCTACTTGTGGTCATGGGGTGGCAAGGAGGTCGAAGTTGACGGCAAAACGGTCGTGCTCGACAGCCCGGCGACTGTCGAATCGGTGAAGTTCATGGTCGCCTTTTGGAAGGACGCGCACGACGAGGGCGGGCTCGCGTGGGACGATTCCAACAACAACCGAGCCTTTCTGTCAGGCACGTGCAGCGCCACGCTCAACGGCGCCTCAATCTACATCGAGGCGCTGCGCAAGCCCGATACCTACAAGAGCGAAACCGGTGCGCAGCTCAAGGACGACATCCTGCACGCGGCGCTGCCCAAGGGACCGGCCGGGCAGTTTAGCTATCACGTGCCGTTCTCGAACCTGCTCATGGGGTATTCGAAGAACCAGGACGCCGCGAAAAAATTCTTAAAGTGGATCCACGCACGCGACGTCTACGACAAATGGTTTGTCTCTCAGAAGGGCTTTTCCGTCGGGCCCACGACCGATTGGGAGAAACACAAGCTCTGGGGAGAGGATCCGATCATGCTGCCGTATCGGCAGGCGGCACGCTCTGGCCGGTTCGCCGGCTACCAAGGACCTTCCACCCGCAAGGCAGCCGAAGTGGTGACCAAGTACATCATCATCGATATGTACGCCAAAGCCGTGCAGGGGATGCCCGCAGAGGAGGCCGTCAAGTGGGCGCATGGCGAGCTCCTCAAGATCTACAGCACCTGAGCGGCTTAACGTTGCTCAAAGGAAACTGTAGGGATCCACGTCAACCATCAGCCTGAGGTCCGCCGGCGGCTTGGGCAGGCTGTCGAACCATGCGCGCAGATAGGCCTGCAGATCGAGGTCGCGGGGCGCTTTCACCAGCAATCGCCAGCGATGCCGGCCGCGGATGACGGCGAGAGGCGCTTCTGCCGGACCCAGCACCTCGATGCGGGGCGCAGGAGGTGCATGCCGGGCAACGTCACGCGCGAAGAGCTCTGCCAGCTCTTTGTCGCGGGCCGAGATCACCAGCGCGGCCAGGCGGCCAAAGGGTGGCAGCTGAGCAGACTGGCGCTGGCGGATCTCGCGCGCAAGGAAGGCCTCACGATCCCCGGAGATGATGGCCTGCATCACGGGATGCTCGGGCATGTAGGTCTGAACATAGCCGCGCCCGGCGGTGAGCGCTCGCCCGGCGCGCCCCGTCACCTGGTGCATGAGCTGAAACGTGCGCTCGGCGGCGCGCGGATCGGCCTGGCCCAACCCCAGGTCGCCATCGACGATGCCCACCATGGCAAGCTGCGGGAAATGGTGGCCCTTCGCCACCATCTGCGTGCCGATGATGATGTCGGCCTCGCCTGCCTCGATCGTCTTGATGATCTCGCGCATCTCGATCAACGACGGCACCAGGTCCGATGAGAGCAGCGCCCTGCGCGCTTGTGGAAAGCGCTCGGCCACCTCCTCGGCGATCCGCTCCACGCCGGGTCCGCACGCCACCAAGGCGTCGGGCTCGCCGCACTTGGGGCATTTCTCCGGGATCGGCAACGCAAAGCCGCAATGATGACAGGTGAGCCGGCGGCGGTAGCGGTGCTCCACCAACCAGGCCGTGCATTGCGGGCAGTCGATGCGGTGGCCGCAGGCGCGGCACAGCGTCAGCGGCGCATAGCCGCGGCGATTGAGGAAGAGAAGCACCTGTTGCGCCTTGGCCAGCGTCTCGGTCATGGCCGCGACCAGCACAGGCGAGAGCCATTTGCCGCGTTCGGGGGGATGTTGACGCAAATCGACGGTTGCCACATCGGGGAGTTGCGCGCCGGAGTAGCGGCCGGGCAGCCCGACGTAGCCATACCGACCCGATCGAGCGTTGACATGGCTTTCGATCGATGGGGTGGCCGAGGCGAGCACCACCGCGTGCTTGGCAAGGCTGCCGCGCACAACGGCCATGTCGCGGGCCTGATAGTGCACGCGGTCCTCCTGCTTGAAGCCGCCATCGTGCTCCTCGTCGATGACGATGAGCCCCAGATCCTGGTACGGCAAGAAGAGAGCGGAGCGCGCACCCACCACCACCCGCGCTTGGCCATTGGCGGTCGCGCGCCAGGCGCGGGCGCGTTCGGCGGGCGAGAGCGCGGAGTGCCACTCCACGGGCGCACAGCCGAAGCGCGCTGCAAAGCGGTCCATGAATTGGCTGGTGAGCGCAATCTCTGGCAACATGATAAGCGCCTGCCGTCCTCGCTCCAGCGCACGCGCCACGGCTTCAAAGTAGACCTCTGTCTTGCCCGAGCCGGTGACACCATCGAGCAAGGTCACCGAAAAGCTCTGTGTGTCGGCGGCAGCGCGCATGGCATGCACGGCGGGCGCTTGCGCCGCGCTGAAATCGACGCGCAAGTGTAGTGGATTGGGGATGGGCAGGCGCCGCTCGGCGATCGCAACTTCGGTGAGCGCGCCGGCCGCGATGAGACCATCGATGACGCCGATCGAGCATGCCGCCTCCGTCGCCAACGCCACCTTGGCGCGCACGAGCCCGTCGGCAGCGATCTGCAGCGCGCGCTTGCGGGCCGGCGTCATGCGCGAGGGCTCGGCGGCCTGCGCGTTGCGGACGACGCCGATGCGTGGGCGCGAAGGCTCGAACACGGCGGGTGCGCCCATCATCATGCGCACCACCATGCCCAGCGGTGCGAGCGTGTAACGCGCCACCCACTCGGCAAAGCGCATCGACAGTGCCGGCAATGGCGCAACGTCGGCGAGCGTTGCCGTGACAACTTTGAGCTTGTCGTCGGCAACAGGCTTGCCGCCTTCCCCGACCGAGCGGTCCCAGACCACGCCGATGCGCTGCTGCGGTCCGAACGGGACCAATACGAAGGTCCCGACGGGGGCCTTGACGCCGTTGGGGAGCCGATAGTCGTAGGTCTGCTCGAGTGCCACCGGCAAGAGCACCGGCACCCTCCCGGCAGGGATCGTGGCGGATTGTCCGTGTTCCTCGAGCGGTGCGAGCAGGCTGTGCAAGGAGGCACCCCGGAACCTGGCTGCGGGAGGCCCCGCACACCTATTGTGAGCTCATGCTGGTGAGCTCTTGGTTTGCGAGCCCCTGTCGGTCAGCCCGAAACGATGAGGCCGTCGCGCGCTTGGCCCGAATCAGAGGGCTCAGCCGCACTATCGCGCATACCTCGGTCGCGAATAAGGAGGCGGCCTCGCCCTAAGCCGGAGCAGCGCGGACGGCCTGGGGCAGCGGCGGCGAGCGCTAGAGCGCTGCAAGCGCGGCGTTTTTGCGGTCGGTGATCAGCATCGAGCCCGGTTTGTGGGTGATGCAGATCGCGGGCCGTGCAGCCTCGATGGCCACCTGCGGCGTCACCCCGCAGGCCCAGAACACGGGCATTTCGCCGGCGGCGATCTCGGCCGGGTCGCCGAGATCGGGCTTGGCGATGTTTGCAATGCCGATCACCTCCGGAAGACCCAGATGCACCGGCGCGCCGTGCACGGCGGGAAAGCGCGAGGTGATCTGCACGGCCCGGATGGCATCGGCCGGAGTGAAGGGCCGCATCGAGACCACCATCTTGCCTTTGAACCGGCCGGCCGGCACGCAATCGATATTGGTGCGGTACATGGGCACAACCGTATTGCGCTCGATGTGCCGCAGCCGCAGGCCGGCCTCAAGGAGCGCCAATTCGAAGGAGAACGAGCAGCCGAGAACGAATGTGACGAGGTCATCGGTCCAATAGGCGCGGATATCGGTAGGCTCCGCGACGAGCTTGCCGTCCTTGAACACGCGATAGGCGGGCACATCCGTGCGGATGTCGATGTCTCCGAGATCGGCGAGGCTGGGGTCGCCCGGTGCACCCATGCCGATCAAGGGACACGGCTTGGGGTTCCTCTGGCAGAACGCCGCGAACTCGAGCGCCAGGTCTTTGGGCAGGATGCACAGGTTGCCTTGCACGTAGCTCGCTGCAACACCCGCCGTGTGGCCCGTATAGTCGCCGGCGCGGATGATGCGCCTGGCCTCCCGCGGACTGTCGATGCCCATCATCGGATTGGCAGATGTCGCAGGGGTCGGGCTCTTGAGCATGGATTGGGACATCGATTGGAACTGGGACCTGGACATGGCGTGGGACGTGGACTGGAACATCGGCGCGGAGGCGCTGGAGCAAAGCTATCACGTTTGGCCTCGACCCGACCAGTCTAAGTCCCAGCACTGGCCGGGTGCGGGATTGCGGTCTTGGCGCTCGTGCTCAAGATCGCCACCGCCACCTCAGACCATTGCCGCCGGGGCAATGCGGCGAGCCCACGACGCCGGCTGATCCATGCCTGAGCGCTAATGAGCGTTAGGCCGAATGCGCTTGGCTCAATCCGCCGCGGTGCTCAACGAAGCGGGCCACGGCCGTTGCCCCTTCGCCGGTCTTGAGATTGGTGAACACGAAGGGTCGCTCCCCGCGCATGCGTCGCGTATCGCGTTCCATGACCTCCAGCGAGGCACCGACGTGCGTCGCGAGATCCGTCTTGTTGATCACCAACAGGTCGGAGCGCGTGATGCCCGGTCCTCCCTTGCGCGGGATCTTCTCTCCCTGCGCCACGTCGATCACGTAGATGGTGAGGTCCGCCAGCTCGGGACTGAAGGTTGCAGCCAGATTGTCGCCGCCGGACTCGATCAAGATGAGGTCGAGCTCTGGAAACTTGCCGCGCATCTCGACGATGGCCGCGAGATTGATGGAGGCGTCCTCGCGGATCGCGGTGTGCGGGCAGCCGCCGGTCTCCACGCCCATGATGCGATCTTCTGGCAGCGCCCCGGCACGGGTGAGAATGAGCGCGTCTTCCTTGGTGTAGATGTCGTTGGTGATGGCGCAGATGTCGTAGCGGTTGCGGAAGGCCTTGCAGAGCGCCTCCATCAGGGCCGTCTTCCCCGAACCGACGGGTCCGCCGATGCCGACGCGCAGCGGGCCGTGGGGAGAGCGGGTCATGCGGATTGGACCTTCGATCACGAGGCGACGCAAGGTGGCGGCGAGAACCAAGCAGAGGCAGAATAGGCCCGCCCGTCCGATGAGGCAAAGGCTGCTCGACCCGAAGCGTCGGCGCCAAGCCAACGGATGGCACGCGAAACCCTGCCCTCCAGGACCGCACCAATTGCCAACCCCGCCAGCAGGATGAACCGCCTTAGCAGCAGCGCTCGCGCAATTGTCGCCCGGCGCGGCGCCAGCAGCCCATTGCGCGAGAGGAAGGACATTGCAGCACCGGCAAAGCGGGCCGCGTGGGTTTTGGCCTCCTCATGCTACCGGACCCCGATCACCCCCGGTCAGGCGCTCGGCGCGCCCGCGGCCGGCCCGTGGGCGTGCAACACCGCGAGCAGCGCTGCGATCACGATCGGAAAAGGCGCGTGTACTGCGTCTCGTGGCGCATGGAAGCAATGTCGGCTGCGAGGGCGGCGCCGCCCACATCCTCAAGGCATGCTGCCAATGCCGCCTCGCTCACGCGCGGGATCGTGGGCTCGAGGCAGGCGAGCGCCCGCAACCCGGCGCTCTGCCCCAAGGGAATGAGGCGCACGGCGGCCGAGACCAGATTGGCGACCCAAGCTTGCGCGTAGGCTTGTGCGGTCTCAGCAAGGGGCAATCCGTGCGCTCCAGCGCTAGCGCCGACGGCAACGGGGTAGGCCACTTGGGCCGCCTCGGCGGCCAGCGCTTCAAGCTCCGGTCTTGGCCAGGCGGCGCAGGTGGCCGCAAGGAAGGCCGTGCCCTGCGCCAGGGTCTCGAGCCGGCGCTCGGCAGAGGACGCAAACGCCGCGGCGAGCTCGACGGCGCCCTTGAGGGCCTGCCGGTCGCCCGCAGCAACGGCACGCCAGCTCTCAGCGAGCAAGATGAGGTCGGAGCGTGCGGCGCCGTGCGCCAGCAGGTCCTCGATCCACTGCACCAGCGTTTTGACGTCGCCGACCGCGCCCGTCTCGACCAGCCATTCAAGGCCGTGCGAGTAGCTATATCCACCCACCGGGTAGGCTGGTGACAACCAGGTCAGGAGGCGCAAGAGGGTCGGCGCGCCGCGCGCGTGGGCGCGGTGATCCGAGCGCTCGGGGGAGCCGGGCCAGGAGGGCAAGGACCCCTCGCCGGGTGTGGTGAGTTCCCGCTTGCGATCGCTCGACATGGCCTAGTGATGGTGGTCGCCATCGTGCTGGTGGCCGTGCCCATGCACGCCCCCCTCACCGTAGGCGCCACCTTCGGGGTTGAACGGCCGCGCCACGATGCGTACTTCGCCGCCCAGTCCCCGCACCATCTCGGCGATCACGTGATCGTCGCGGATGTGGATGAGGGAGGCGTCGATCTCCGTTGCCAAATGGCGGTTGCCCAAATGCCAGGCTATGCGCGCCAGCAGCCGCGGGTCGCGACAGGCGATCTGCAGCAGTCGCTCCGGCGCCGCCTCGACGGCAATGATGCGCCCATCCTCTAAGCGCAGTCCGTCACCTGACCGCAGCACCGGGGCCCTGGCTAGATCCAGAAGGAAGGCCAGGCCGCCCTTGGCGGTGAGACTGATGCGGCGACGCGTGCGGCCATCCCAATCCAATTCCACGATGTCGGCGGGGGTGCCCGTCCACGCTCCGCTGGCAAGGACCTCGGTGGCTCTCAGCATTGGTGGTCGTCCCGATCACGCCTTCGGCCGCGTCGCCTCGAAGGCCGGCACGGCTTTGGCGAACCGATCGAGCCATGCAACGAGCTGCGGATGCGCGGGGCGCCATTTGCCCTCGTGGCGAAAGTCGAGATAGCCGAGCGCTGCTGCAAGGGTGAGATGCCCATAGTCGGGGCTCGCACCCCAGGCCGGCGGGCTCTTCTCCAAGTGATCGAGGGCGCGATCGATCTTGGCCTCCTGACGCTGCTGCCAGGACGCGTGCCGTTTCTCCTCTGGGCGGAAGCGCCTCTCATAGACGAGCAGCAGCGCCGCATCGAGGATGCCGTCAGCGAGGGAGGCGAGCACCAGCGTCTTCCAGCGCTCCGGCCCGCTCTTGGGGAACAGCACCGGCGTGGACGCCAAGCTGTCGAGATACTCGCAGATCACGTGGCTGTCGAAAATTGCCGTCTTGGCGTCCACGATCAGCGCGGGAATCTTGCCCAAGGGGTTGGCGCTGTTGATCTCGGAGTTGTCGCCGGGATTGGTATCGAGGGCGAGGGTCTCGACCTGGCCGTCGAGCCCTTTCATCGCCAAAGTGATCTTCACCTTGCGGCCGTAGGGCGAGAGCGGATTGGACAGAAGTTTCATCATGGGGGAGGCGCCTCCGGCACGAGCAACACGCTGTTGTGCGCGCAATTTATCACGCAGATCGTGCAGCCGGGACGGACAATCGGCAACAAAAAAGCTGCGGCCACCGCACATGCAGACCGTACGGGCAGACGGTACGGGCAGACGGTACGGGCAGACGGTACGGGCAGACGGTAGGGGCAGACGGTGCAGGCCCCGGGGAGGGCCGGCACAAGCGTGCGTGGAGCGACGAATAAGATGCGTTTGGGCGCCTCAGCCGGCGACGATCGGCTTCAAGGACTCCACCAAAAGCCGCAACTGCATGTCGGGATCCTTGAGCGCCAGCTGCGCTGCGAACCAATCGCGCACCATCTGGCACACCTTCGTAGGTCCAGCATTGGAGAGTGCGCGCTCATCGGAGAAGAGCTGCAAGTCGGCCTGGCTCCAACCGCGCTTGCTAAGATCTGCTGCCAGCGCGTCGTAGTCGGTCTTGCGCGGCTGGGGGTAGGCGCGCGCCGATTTGCGCCCGTCGGCGATCGCCTCAAACACCGCGAGCACCTGCGCCTGCAGTTGCGGGGTAAAGGCCGGATTTTGCATGAGCGAGACCACCAGAGGGCCCGCTTCGCCCTTGGAGATGAACTCAAAGCAGGCCTCGCTGCTGTGCTTTCCAAGCTGCACGAGGTTCTCATAGAAGGACGTGGCGACGGCCTTCAGCTGCGGATAGCCGGCAGCCAGCGCGACGCCAGCGTTCTGGCGCCGCAGCGTCACGAGGGCGCGCGCCAACTGCTGGCCGATGGCGAGATCATCTTTGTTGTCGGCAGCCAGCGCGGCGATCTCCTTGAGGCGATCAGCGTACCACTCGGGATAATCGCGCTTCAGGACGCGCCAGAGCGGAATTGCCTGCAGGGTTGGCTCGAGTGTATCCGGCGGCCCCGTCAAACCCTTGAAAGGCGAGGCGCCAAGATTGGTGGGCGCGGTGGAGAACTTGCCAGTTGCCATGTCGGAGAGACCGGCGGGGACCCAAGTGGCGTACCTGCCCACCAATTTGAGGAGTTTCTCACTGCGCGAGCTGGCGTACCAGCCGCCGCCGGCGAGAAGGCCGATGCACACGATCGCAATGAGCGCCCGCCTGAGGCCTCGACGGCGCGGAGCAGCCTCGCGGGCGTCGTAGACCTCGCGCCCGGGCTTTGAACGCATGGCCAAGCCCCTGTCCCGCGAGACAGGGGCTTGCTGAGCGGGCAATCGCGATGCCGACGTGTGCGCCGACCGTGCGACAGGCCCCGGCCGCCCAAGGGTCGAGGCCCGCGGCGGGAATACCACCATGGCGGGACGCCAATCGGGGAAGCCCTCCCGCCAGAGCAGGTCGGTGGGCTGCAGGTGGCCAAGATCGACGAACCGGCCAAGCTCCGCCTCCGACAGCGGCCCGTATTGCTGCCCGTCGCGGGCGATATACCATTGCGTTTGTGCCGCGGGCGATGACATGGGTCCGTTCAGAAAGATCGAATGCCTAATCGATGCCTAAGTGGGCGGCGGCCTCGGCCGGCAACGCCAGCAGTTATCCTGCATTTACCTCTTTTCACACCCAATTCAGATAAATGTTGGCCCGCCGTCAATGATTCCGAGGCTCATGCCCGGCACTAGCCCAAGACCGGCCCGGCACTAGCCCAAGACCGGCCCAGAACGGGCCGGTACCGGCCTGTAACCACCCTAGGGCCGCAACAGGGACGCCTCAAGCTGCCGCGCGCCGCCGACACCGAGCGCCTGCTGGGGCGCTCGACAGCCATGGACGCGCAGTCAATTGTGCTTCGCCGGCCGATAGACGCCGCTCGCAGCATCGAATTCGAGCGCGCCCAGGTCCTTTTCGATGCGGCCTTGGGATTGTTGGCGGCGCTCGTCCTTGGCGCGCACGATTGCAGCACCGACGTCGCCCGCAGCGCGCGCGAACCATCGATAGCCTGCATAAAGACCGGCGCCAAGAAGCGCCAAAGCGATCACTTGTGGCACGGCACACCTCCCGGGCCCCATTTCTCGGCCCATTTTTATTGGAGCCCATCTTCTGGACCCATGTTCTGGACCCATGTTCTGGACCCATGTTCGGGCCCACGCCCGTGGCGAGGAAGTTTGCGCTCTAATCCCGCTAGAGACCGAACCGCGACCAAAGAGCGCGCGCCTCCAGAGCCGAGACGAGATCATCTGCCAACGCGCGCGGAAGCGCAAATCCGTTGTCATAATCGTTGCCGAACGGCAGCCGTCGGAAGCGGGCGAGCAGACCACCGGGGCTCAATGGGATGGCGCGCAACCGCACCTTGTCGCCGTGGAGGGCGCGCATCTTGCCGCGCAGGTCGGCAAGCCCATCGATCAGGCCATATTCCACGGCTTTGACCGCCGACCAGAAGGTGCCCGAGAACAGCTCCTCCTCCGGACCATTGAGCTTGCCAGCACGTCGCTCCTTGACGATACCAATGAATACCTCGTGCACGTTACGCTGCAGCTCCTTCAACCGTGCGACGTCCTCTGGCCGCTCCGGCTGAAATGGGTCGAGTGCGCCCTTGTCCTTGCCCGAGGAATGCACGCGCCGCTGGATGCCGAACCGGTCGATGAACCTATCGAAGCCGAAGCCGGCCGAGATGACGCCGATGGAGCCCACGATCGAAGAGGGGTCGGCATAGATTTCATCGCCAGCGAGTGCCAAAAAATATCCCCCCGATGCCGCCACGTCCTCGCAGAAGACGTAGACGCGCTTGCCCCGCTCCGCGGCGAGCTGGCGGATGCGACTGAAGATGAGATGCGATTGCACCGGCGAACCACCCGGCGAGTTCACCACCACGGCCACGCTCGGCAATTTCGAATAGTTGAAGGCCTTCTCGAGTTGGCCGGCGACGGTGGCTAGCGCCAGGCCTGGGCGCAGGGGTGTCACCATGCCGATCGGGCCGGTGAAGCGCAGCACCGGTACAATGGGACCACGTTTGAAAATGCGCATCGGCGAACCTCGAGTGCCGCGGGCGGCTTGGGGCTCAGCGACGATAGGACCGGCATAACGCCAAACTCAAGACCTCGCCCTCCGTTTCCTTTCCGACGTCCTGGGGGCTTGGGCCAGCACCAGGGAGGCGCCATGGCGCAGCACCGCTTCCACCGGCGGCCGGAAACGGTTCCCTCGCTCGTGCAGGACGAGGCCCGGGCGCAGCTCGATTGGCGCATTGCTTCCCTTGGTGGCCTGCACCAGCACGCGCGTGGCGGATTTTCCCTCGCGCGGATAGAGCGGAAAGACGAGCAACCCGCCGAACCGTCCGGCCAACGCCGTCAGCACCTCACCAATGGCGTCGGCACGATGGATGAGGGTCGCCGACCCGCCCGGGCGCGTCATGGCCGCCATGAAGCGTGCCCAGCGCACCAAGGCGCCTGCGGGCATGACGTTGGCCGCGGCCTTCAGAACGGCAACGGATACGGTGCCGGCGCCTTCGGCGTGGTAAGGCGGGTTGGCGAGCACATGATCAAAGCCTTCGGCATCGGGCCGCAGCTCGTTAAGCTCGTCCAGTCGGCGCGAGACGTCGGCGGCAATGACCCGCACGCGGTCTTCAAGGTCGTTGCGCGCGATGTTGCGGCGCGCCAACTCGACAAGAAAGGGCTCGCGCTCAACCAAAGTCACATCGCAGAGCGGCGCACGCCGCGCCACCGCCAGACCGACGACGCCTACGCCGGCGCCGACGTCAAGCACCCGCTCCCGGCAACCGGGGCGCAGCGGGGCAGCCGCTGCCAACAGCAATGCGTCGATGCCGGCCCGATAGCCCTCCTCGGGTTGCAGAATGTGCAATCCCCCACCGAGAAAGACATCGTCCGTCACGTGAGCGGGGCCGGCGGCAGGCGGCTTCAAACCTGCAGATCTCCGTGGTCGATGAGCGAGGCCGCAAGCCCGGCCGTGCTGAGCGCCTGATAGGCTGCCTTCCAATCCTCGTTGGCAACAAGGAGACGACGCGGAAAGGCACCGATCCCGCCCTCCATCACGGAGATGTGCTGATCCGCGAGCAGATTGTTAATGCCAGCCTCGCGCAACACGGCCTGAGCAAAACCCAGCATCACCGCATCATTGCTGCGCAGAACCTCACGCATGGGCTCAACGACTGTTCCCAGGGGCACGCGGTTATGACCAAGCCGCCTTTCTGTCGCGGGGAAGCGGGCTTGACTGCCCCTTGTCCCTGCCGGTTATACCGGGCTTGGGTCGAACTTGAGCTGGGGATAGCACATCTTGGGCGTGGTCGTCCCATTCGAAGAGGCGCGTGATCCCGCGCAGAGCCTGCAGCCGCTGCTCGACATCGTTGCGGCGGATATGCAGGCGGTTAACCACTTCATCCTCGACAAGGCGGTGTCCGACGTCGAGCTCATTCCCAAGCTCGCCCACCATCTAATCGAATCCGGGGGCAAGCGGTTGCGGCCTATGCTGACCATTGCGGCCGCCAAGCTGTGCGGGTACCACGGCGATGGCCATGTGCGTCTCGCCGCCGCGGTCGAGTTCATGCACACCGCCACGCTGCTGCACGACGATGTAGTGGACGAAAGCGATTTTCGCCGCGGCAAGGCATCGGCGCGGCGCTTGTGGGGCAATCAGGCAAGCGTGCTGGTCGGCGACTTCCTGCTTGGCCAGGCGTTCCGCATGATGGTGGAGGTAGGCTCGCTTGCGTCCCTCAAAATCCTGTCGGCCGCCGCCGCCATCATTGCCGAAGGCGAGGTCATGCAGCTGGTCGCTGCCAAGAATACAGCCACCACCGAGGATGCCTACCTGGCGATCATCGACGCCAAGACGGCAGCACTGTTTTCGGCGGCCGCCGAGGTGGGCGGCGCCATCGCCGACCGCCCGGCCGAGGAGCAGGCGGCGCTCAGGTCCTATGGCCGCAATCTGGGCATCGCCTTCCAGCTGGTGGACGACGCGCTCGACTATTGCGGCAATAGCACGCGTCTTGGCAAGGCAGTCGGCGACGACTTCCGCGAAGGCAAGATCACGCTGCCCGTGATCTTGTGCTTCCGGCGTGGGAGCGATCGGGAGCGTGCCTTCTGGAAGCAAACGCTGAGCGACGGCAACATTGCCGACGGCGATCTGGAGCGCGCCATCCAACTGATGAAGCGGCACAGTGCCATTGACGCCACGCTCGAGCGCGCCAAGCACTATGGCGCCATCGCTCGCGACGCGCTCGCCATTTTCCCGGCCGGACCTACCGCGCGCGCCCTTGCCGACGCCATCGGCTTTTGCATCAACCGCACCAACTAGCGCCAGCGGGGCACGCCCATCGATCGCCACCGTGCCCCGGGAGCGCTGGCCCCTCGCTTGGAGTTGCGGGACAAGTGGCCATGGGCGCGCGTCTCACCGCGGGAGGCGCCCCTCTCGTGTTGGTGCTCCGCTATATTCGCCGCCCCGCGCCCTGCCAGTAGGGATCGCGTAATTTGCGCTTGAAGATCTTGCCGGAATCCTCGCGCGGCAGGTCGCGGCCGATCTCGATGATGCGCGGCACCTTGTAATCGGCGAGGTGGCGGCGCAGGTAGGCGCTGAGGTCCTGCGTGTCGAGCGCACTCCCCTCCAGAGGCTCAACAACCGCCATCAGCTTCTCGCCGAACTCGGCATCTGGGATGCCGAACACGGCGCAGTCCCGCACGCCGGGCGCGCCATGCAGTACCGCTTCGATTTCGGCGGGATAAATGTTGACCCCGCCCGAGATCACCATGTCGCGCTTGCGGTCGCACAGGAACAAGTAGCCCTCCTTGTCGAGGTAGCCAACATCGCCCGAGGTGATGAAGCCGTCGCGATCGACGTTGGCGCGCTCGTCGGGTCGATTGTGGTAGGTGAAGTCGGGCAGCTCGGCAAAGCGCGTAAAGATTTCACCCACCTCGCCGGCTGGCAAGGTGCGGCCGGCGTCGTCGAGGATGCGCACGTCGGCTCCCTCGACGGCTCGTCCGACAGTGCCAGGCCTGGCCAACGTGTCGGCGCTCGTCGCCAGCGTTACCGCACCCGATTCGGTGGAGCCGTAGAACTCGTTGATCACCGGCCCCCACCAGTCAATCATCGCGCGTTTGACGTCGTGCGGACAGGGCGCCGCAGCGTGGATGACAAAACGCAGCGAGGAGACGTCAAAGCGGGCCCGCATCGCTTCGGGCAGCTTCAGCAGACGGATGAACATGGTTGGCACCATGAACATGGTGTCGAGGCGCTGGCCCTCGATGAGCTCAAGCAACCTCACCGGATCAAAGCGAGGCATCAGCACCATGAGCTCGCCCACGCGGCCGGCGCGCATGGCGAAGGCGTTGGGGGCCGAGTGATAGAGCGGGCCCGGAACCACCGAGCGAATGCCGGGGAGGATCCCGAACAAATCGCGCCGCATGCGCTCCATGACCCGCATTTGCTGCGGTGTCGGTGCCGGTCGGCGCACACCCTTGGGATGTCCCGTGGTGCCAGAGGTGTAAAACATCGTGAGCGATGGCAGCAGCATCTCACGGGGATCGGCCGGCTGGCGCTCGAGCCAAGCCTCGTAGTTGAGCGCGCCGGAGACGGCGGCCGCGGTCGCGGGGGCCAGGCCATAGGCTTGCGCCACCTCGCAAGGCGTCGCTGCGGCGATGAGCGTGATGTGGGCGGGAATGGCGGCCGCAACGGGTGCGAGCAGATCGGCGTGGCCGATGAGCACGCCCGCCCCGCAGTCGGCAAGGATGTAGGCGATTTCCTCGGCCTTGAAGTGCCAGTTGATGGGTACGGCATAGGCACCAAGCGCCTGCGCCGCATACGCCACCTCCAGGAATGCGGTGTCGTTGCGCATGAGGATGGCAACGCACGCCCCCGGTGCCACACCCTGGGCCGCGAGCCCCGCCGCAACCCGCCGCACGCGAGCCTCGAAGGCCGCCTGGCTCAGGCGTCGCACGCCGCTGACGAGCCCTGTCAATTGCTCCACAATGGCTCCCCTGGCGCTTCTGGCTCGCCCCGTGTTGCGGGAGGCTGTTGCCGCCTGGTATTTGTCGCCCCCCGGTATTTGTCGCCCCTGGTACTTGTCGCCCTATCCAGAAACTCCGCTCTCCGCTCGGACCACCGCTTGTGTCATGCCGCCGGCCTAATTTCGACGTGGAAGCCAAGATTGCGGATGCGATTGGCGAGCTTGGCTGCCGTGCTGACCGGGTTACGGCGGGCGAAATGATCGGCGCCGAGATCCTGATAACAAGTGCCCCGGGCCAGCATGTGGTACGCGGTGGTCAGGATCGAGGCCGCGACGGCGACGACAGCTTTCTTGGGGCCGCGGCGTGCCTTGAGCCGCAAGAACTGAGCCTCGAAGTAGCTGTTCTTCTTGCGAGACGCGGCCCAGGCACACTGAACGAGAACAGGCTTCAGCCATTGGGCGCCTTTTCTGACGCGAGTCGAGCGCCGCTTGCCGGCACTCTCGTCCAGGCGCGGTATGAGACCCGCCCAGGAAAGGAGATGACCAGCGGTCGGAAACTGCCTCATGTCGGTGCCGACCTCGGCGAGGAGGATCTGGGCTGAGGTCTCGCTCAGGCCCGGGACCTCCTTCAGTCGTTCGATGGCGTCACGAAAGGGCTCGAGCGCGACCTCAATCCGCCCATCGAAGGCCGTAATCGTCTCTTCCAGCTGCTCAATGGTCTTCAGATGCTGGCCGATGAGGAACTGATGATGCGGGCGCACACGACCGTGCAGCGCATCGGTAAGTTCCGATTTCGTTGCGGCTAGCCGTGGGCCGCCAAGCTCGGCCAGCTTCATGGGATCGGTCTCGCCGGCAACAATCGCCTTCAAAATGCGCCGACCACTCGCCCCCAAGATGTCCGTGATCACCGAGGATAGTTTGACGTTGGCTTCCTCGAGCACGGCTTGGACGCGCTGAGTGTGCTGCACGATCTCGCGGGTCAGTTGCTTCCTCGTCCGCGTCAGATCGCGCACTTCCTGGATGGGCTGGGGCGGCACGAAGCTCGCCCGGATCAGACCATGCGCCAGCAGGTCGGAGATCCAGGTGGCATCGTGCGTGTCGCTCTTGCGGCCGGGTACGGCCTTGATGTGGGCGGCATTGGCCAGGATCTGTTGGAACCGACCTTCCAGAATGTGCCACACGGGCTTCCAGTAGACACCTGTGGCCTCCATGGCCACATGCGTGCACCCGGCTTGCTCCAGCCAATCTCCAAGTTCAACCAGTCCCCGCGTGGTTGTCGGAAACCGGCGCAGCTCGTAGCTCACCTTTCCCCGATTGACCACTCGAAGGCATGCCACGACTTCCTTCTTGTGCACGTCGAGACCCGCGCACCTTCTGTGCAATGTCCTCATCGCGCTCCCTCCGCAAGGCGCGGTCGGCTTGAAGCCCTTGCTTGAATGAACTCTATCCAACGTGCTCCCGGACGGGCATCACACCCATAGGGCAGATGCGCGCCGTGGCGACAATAACGGGTGCTCGAAGGGCCTCCGGTCAGACTTAATTACGGGCTCGCTAGCACCAACGCAAAGCCGACCTCGCTGCCGACCGCACCGTATAGTACACCGTTTCATGAATCCGGGTGCGCAACGGGAATGGGGACTTAATTGCCCCGGGAGTGCTTGCAAGAGCGTGCAAGCTTAGCATCTCCGACGAGCTCGCCCTAGTGCAGGGCCCGCTGCCGGGTCTCAAGCCTGGCCAGAGCAGACAAAGGATCAGCGCGTGTGCCCCTGGCGCGTGTGCCCCTGGCGCGTGTGCCCCCTGGCGCGTGTGCCCCTGGCGCATGTGCCCCCTGGCGCCCGTGTCACTCGAGGCCCGCTCCGGCTGTGCGGGCCGTGCCTTGGCTTGGGATGAAGCGGCGCCTTTTTTGCTCCTGCAAACAAAGGTGGCGCAGCGCCCCGCAGTCGTGCTGAAATCGCCTCGTTTCAAGCACACGTTCGGGGACGGCAATGACCAAGGGCATTCTCGCGTTCGGCGCCTATATCCCCTGGCGCCGTCTGCCGCGCAAGGCGATCGCCGAGACGCACGGTTGGTTCAATCCCGCGCTCAAGGGCCAGGCCAAGGGTGAGCGCGCCTTCTGCAACTGGGATGAGGACCCCGTAACCATGGCCGTGGAGGCCGCCCGCGATGCGCTCGCCGGACGCGATCGGACCACGATCGCTGCCTTGCGGTTTGCCTCCACCACCTATCCCTTCCTTGACCGGCTGCACTCGGGCATTGTCGCAGGTGCGCTCAACCTCGCCGAAGACGTCTCGGCCATCGACGTCGCCGCTAGCCAGCGCGCCGCCACGTCGGCGCTGATCGAAGCGTTGAGCAGCGATGGCGAGACGCTGGTGGTGGCCTCCGAGAAGCGCGGCGCCAAGGCGGCAAGTCCCGTCGAGATGGTGAGCGGCGATGGTGCCGCCGCCGTCCTTGTGGGACGAGGCAGCCCGCTGGCAACGCTCCTCGGCAAAGCGTCGCGCACCCGTGATTTCGTCGATCACTTTCGCTCCGTCGACAATCAGTTCGACTATCAGTGGGAGGAGCGCTGGATCCGCGATGCCGGCTACATGACGGCGGTGCCGCCGGTCATCAAGCGTTGCCTCGAGCAGGCGAAGGTGCCGGCCAAGGATGTGACGCACTTCTGCATGCCGGCAACCCTGGCGCGGGTTGCCAGTGCGGTGGCGAAGGCCGCAGGCGTCGACGAGAAGGCGGTATGCGATCCACTGCACGTCAACTGCGGGGACACCGGCGCCGCCCACAGCCTGTTGCTGCTGGTGGCGGCCTTGGAGACAGCCAAGGCCGGCGACAAGATCCTGCTCGTTGGCTTCGGCCAGGGGGCGGATGCGCTGCTGTTGGACGTAACGCCCGAAATCGGCAAGCGGCCGAAAAACCTTGGCGTGACCGGGCACTTGGCGCGCCGCAAGGAAGAGGCAAGCTACGGCCGGTTCCTCGCCTTCAACGACCTGATCGAGCTTGAACGCGGTATGCGCTCGGAGACCGACAAGGCCACGGCGCTCTCCTCGCTCTGGCGCAATCGCGAAACGGTGACGAGCTTCATTGGCGGCAAATGCTCCAAATGCGGAACGCTGCAGATGCCGCGCACGGACATTTGCGTCAACCCTAACTGCAACGCCATCGGCACGCAGCAACCCCACGCCTTCGCCGACATGGCCGGCCGCATCAAGTCCTATACCGCCGATCGCCTCACCTACGCGCCCGACCCGCCCTCGTGCTATGGCATGATCGAGTTCGAGGAGGGTGGCCGGGTGATGATCGACTTCACCGACATCGACGCCGACGCTCTCAAGGTTGGCCAGCCGATGCAGATGATGTTCCGCATCAAGGACATCGACACCGCGCGCGGCTTCCGCCGCTATTACTGGAAGGCTGCCCCGAAGACGGGCAATGCCTAGGAGGACCCGAACATGGCAAAGGGCATCAAGGACAAGGTCGTCATCATTGGCATGGGGTGCTCCAAGTTCGGCGAGCGCTGGGACAAGGAGGCGGACAACCTGATGGTGGAGGCCTATACCGAGGCCATCGCCGACGCGGGCATCGACACCAAGCAGATCGACGCCGCCTGGCTCGCCACCGCCATCGAGGAGCAGCACGTCGGTAAGTCGGCAACGCCGCTCGCCGTGGCGCTGCGGCTGCCGTTCATCCCCGTCACCCGTGTGGAGAATTACTGCGCCAGTGGTACGGAGGCCTTTCGCGGCGCCGTCTATGCCGTGGCGTCGGGCGCCGCCGACGTGGCGCTGGCCCTGGGGGTCGAGAAGTTGAAGGATACGGGCTACGGCGGCCTGCCGCAGCGCGGACGCGGTCCGTTGAACGACATGACCAACCCCAACGCATCGGCACCCGGCAGCTTCGCCCAACTCGCCGCCGCCTACCGCGCCAAACACAACGTCGAGCCCAAGGATCTCAAGCGCGCCATGGCGCACATCTCCGTCAAGAGCCACGACAACGGAGCCAAGAACCCCAAGGCGCATCTCAGGAACAAGATTACCGAGGAGACGGTGCTCAAGGCACCGATGGTGGCCGAGCCGCTGGGTCTTTACGACTGCTGCGGTGTGAGCGATGGCGCCGCCTGCGCCATCGTCGCCACGCCGGCGGTCGCCAAGAGCCTTGGCAAGAAGGACATGATCTCCATTAAGGCGCTACAGGTGGCCGTGTCGAACGGCCTCGAGGCCCAGCACAATTCGTGGGACGGCAGTTATTTCGCAACGACCCGTGTCGCCTCCAAACGCGCCTATGCCGAGGCCGGCATCGACAGGCCGCGCGAAGAGCTGAGCTTGATCGAGGTGCACGACTGCTTTTCCGTGACCGAGCTCGTCACCATGGAGGATCTGCACATCTCGCCGGAAGGCGGCGCCATCAAGGACGTGCTCGACGGCTTTTACGATGCCGACGGCAAGGTACCCTGCCAGATCGACGGCGGCCTCAAATGCTTCGGCCATCCGATCGGCGCCTCGGGTTTGCGCATGATCTATGAGATGTACCTGCAGATGCAGGGCCGTGCCGGCGAGCGCCAGCGCCAGCAAGAACCCCTCTTCGGGCTGACGCACAACCTCGGTGGCTTCCCGCAACGCAACGTCGCGGCGATCTCGATCGTCGGCAAATACGGCGCCTAGCGATCAGTCCTTCCGCCCTGGGGTGGAAAACAAACGGGCTTCCTCCCAAGGGCGCAGGAGCATCGGGAGGCCGGCGCCGGAGCACAGGGGTAAAATCGCCGGTTGGGTCGAGCTCAGCGATGACCCGACGGAAGAGGTGTCGCAAGCGGTGTTGGGCGGGCGTTGGCTGCACCCAACCGAGAGAGTGAGGTTTTGCATCGTGGCCAAGAGCGTTGAGGGGAAAGTCATCGTCATCACCGGCGCGGGCCGCGGTATCGGGCGTGAGATCGCGCTGCTTGCTGCCGCCGAGGGCGGCAAGGTGGTGGTGAACGATCTCGGCGGAACCGCCGAAGGTGAGGGCGCGGATGTCAAGGTGGCCGACCAGGTGGTGGGCGAGATTCGCAAGGCCGGCGGCATTGCCGTTGCGAACGGCGACAGCGTCGCCGACCCACAAGGTGCCGAGCGCATCATCAAGGCTGCCATCGACAACTTCGGTCGCATCGACTGCGTGGTGAACAACGCCGGCATCCTGCGCGACCGCATCTTCCACCGGATGAGTGCGGTGGATTGGGATGCCGTCATCAAGGTACACCTCTACGGCGCCTTTTACGTGTCCAAGGCCGCGGCACCTTACTTCAAGGAGCAGGACTGCGGCGCCTTCGTTCATTTTACCTCGACTTCGGGGCTCGTCGGCAATTTCGGCCAAGCCAACTATGCAGCGGCCAAGCTGGGGATCGTGGGGCTGTCGAAGTCGATCGCGCTCGACATGTCCCGTTTCCACGTGCGCTCCAACTGTGTATCGCCCTTTGCCTGGTCGCGCCTCATCGGCACCATTCCGGTTGACACTCCCGAACAAAAGGCGCGGGTGGAGCGCATCCAGGCCACCATGACGGCGTCCAAAATCGCTCCCATCGTCGTGTTCCTGGCGAGCGATCTTGCCAAGGACGTGACGGGCCAGATCTTTGCCGTGCGCAAGGACGAGATCTTCCTGATGAGCCAATCGCGGCCGATGCGTGTTGCCCACAAGGAGGGCGGCTGGACCCCCCAAGCCATCGCCGACACCGTGCTGCCCGCTTTCCGGAGCGCCCTCTACCCGCTCGAGCGCTCGCAAGACGTCTTCAATTGGGAGCCCCTCTAGATCAAAGCCCAGAACGGGGCGGGAGTAGCCAGAGCCTTGCCTCTGCCTCTGATCATGGCCGGCGAATGGGCGTTTGCGCTGGGCGCGCGGGGTACCGGGCTCGCGCTCGGCGATGTAAACTGCTGCAATGAAGCAATCTGATCCCCCCGTGGTCGCGAGCGGCAAGTGTCCCATCTGCGGTCGTGCCACCGCCACAAAATACCGCCCCTTCTGCTCGCGTCGTTGCGCCGATGTGGATCTCGCACGCTGGCTGCGCGGGGCCTACGTCATTCCTGAGCGCGAGGAGGGCGAGGACCAAGAGGTGGGACTAGGACCCGACCAGCCTGCCTCGGGCTCCAGGCATTGAGGGGAGACCGGAGGGGGGCGCCGGCGCCCCAAACGGCCAACAGCCCTGTGGCATGAGGTCTCGTTCCTCATGGGGCAGGGGTATCCCCGGGGCTAATCCGATTGTCGCGAGTGGACTTCCAAACCAACATCGAAGCGATTTGGCACCGACGAGAGTGCATGTTGCCACCCACCTGCAGGCTGTTGGAGCTCGATGCTCCCTGGCGCCACCCGGAGCTCATCGCGCAGGTGGACGCGATCTTCTGGCAAACAGCAGCGCGCACCTTTCCGCCGGGTGCGGAGCGCGAGACCTTCCGCGAGCGCTGGCTTGGCCGTTATCTCCAGGGCAGCGATGTGGTGCTGCTGGCCCTGGCAGACGGCGTGGGGGTCGCTGGCTATCTCGTGGGCGCTCTTGCTAATCCCTCAGCTGAGGCCCGCTTTGCCGACATCGATTACTTCGCCAAGGACTTTGCCGCGCTGATGGGGCGCTTTCCAGCCCATCTGCACATCAACCTGGAGGCTCGCTTCAGAAGCCAAGGCATCGGCGCGGCCCTGATCGAAGCCTTTGCCGCACGGGCCCAGCGCGCGGGCGCTGCCGGCATGCACGCGGTCACCGGCAGGGGCCTGCGCAACGTTGGCTTCTATGTGCGCTGCGGCTTTAGCGAGCGTGCCGCGGCAGATTGGAACGGCCGCGAGATCGTCTTTCTCGGCCGCGAGCTTTAGGTGACCGGCGCGCACGCCGCAAAGGCGCAACCAGCTCACCTGCGGACATGGGCGTGCAATGACGACGGACCATAGGGCAGCGCCTGTCGCGGTCACCCCCACGCCGTTGCCCCGGTCGGTGCGACAGCGGATTTTCCTCTATCTTGGTCTATTGATCGTGTTGCTTGCCTTCGGCGCACCCTTCGGTGGCCTGATCGACATTCCCATCAGTTTTTTTCTCAAGAACAAACTGCATCTGGAGGCCAATGAGGTCGCCGTCTTCCGCCTCGTCTCCGCCATTCCGCTCTACCTGTCATTCCTGTTCGGCTTCGTGCGCGACAGCTCAAATCCATTCGGCATGCAAGATCGAGGTTTCATGGTGTTGTTTGGTGCCATCAGCGCCATCCTTTACGTGGCGTTCGCGTTCACGCCCGTCACCTACACGACGCTTCTGTTGGCCGTCATCCTCCTCACGTCGTCGTTCCTGTTCGTGGCGAGCGCCCAGAACGGCCTTACCTCGATGATCGGCCAACAGCACGCCATATCGGGCCAGATCAGCGCTCTGTGGAACATCTTCATGTCGGTGCCGGCGCTGGCGGCCTTCCTCATCGGTGGCTATTTGAGCGACCTGCTCGAAGAAACGCACACCGATCGGGCAGCGGGCATTCTCTTTCTCGTCGGCGCAGCAATCATGGGCTTGGTGGCGCTATTCGCTGCCTGGCGGCCGAGCAGCGTGTTCGACAATGTCCGCTTCGAGCGCGAGACGGCCGGGCGTCCGCTCGAAGATCTCGGGCGGCTTGCCCGGCACTGGCCGGTTTATCCGGCTCTGCTGATCTGGCTCTTGTGGAACTTCGCGCCAGGCTCGGTGACGCCGCTGCAGTACCACTTGCAAAACGCGCTCTTGGCCCAGGACGCCCAGTGGGGCTTGTGGAACGCCATCTTCTCCGCCTCGTTCATTCCAACCTTTCTGCTCTATGGCGTCCTCTGTCGGAAGTACCCCCTGCGGACCTTGCTTGTCTGGGGCACCGTGGTTGCCATCCCGCAGCTGGTGCCGCTGCTGTTCATGTCATCGGTTACGGGCGCTTTGATCGCGGCCGTGCCCATCGGTCTGATGGGCGGCGTCGCCACCGCGGCCTATCTCGATCTCATCATCCGGTCCTGTCCCCCCGGGCTGCAGGGGACGACGCTGATGATGTCCATCGGGCTCAACTGGGTCGCATCGCGCTTCGGCGATGTGCTGGGGACGCGGCTTTACGACCACTACGGCGGCTTTACCGCGTGTGTGATCGCCATCACCATCGTCTATGCGCTGATCCTGCCGGTGCTCCTGTTGGTCCCCAAGCGGCTCATCGCCACGGCGGACGAAGAGGCCAGGGCTTAGGCTTGGTTGAAGCTGCCGGGCTCGGCCCGCTTGCTGGCCGAGGCCAAATAGTTCACGTCCGTGTCGGTGCCAAGCGACCAGACGTCGGCTAGGGGGTTGTAGATGAGACCTGTGATGGTCGGCGCTTCGAGGCCCGCCGCGCGCAGGTAGCAGCCGAGCTCATCGGGTGTGATGAACCGCTCCCATCGATGGGTACCGACCGGCAGCCAGCGCAACACATATTCGCCGCCGATGATGGCGAGCAGGTAGGCCTTGAGCGTGCGGTTGAGCGTGGACAGCAGCAAGAGCCCCTGTGGTCGTACCAGAGCCGCACAAGCTGCAACAAATGCACCCGGATCGGGCACGTGCTCGACCACTTCCAGACAGACGACGGCGTCGAAGGCGAGGCCCTCGACCGCCAGTTCCTCAACCCGTCCGGCGCGGTAGGCGATGGCGAGGCCCTGCCCCTCGGCATGGCGCCGGGCCGCTTCGATGTTCGCAACGGCCGGATCAAGCCCCGTGACGCGCGCTCCCATGCGCGCCAGGGGTTCGGCGATGAGCCCACCGCCGCAGCCCACGTCGAGCACGCTCAGGCCGTGCAGCGGCCGCAATCCGACCTCGCCGGCCCGGCGGCGCCCGAAATGGCCGACCATTTGGTCGCGCAAGAAGGCGAGCCGCGCCGGGCCGATCCGGTGCAGGGCGCCAAACTTGCCGCGTGGGTCCCACCACTCGCTGGACAGGCGCGCGAAGCGGTCGATCTCTTCGGTGTCGAGCGTCCCCGGGGCGTTGGCTTGGGGAGGGTGCTGCATAGGTAATTTGGCGCGTTTCGGCCGCAAGCTGTCAAGGCCCACCCGCAGCGGTTGCAGGCAGGCGGCCCAGTGGCTAAGAGTACCCCGCAGCCGAGGGTGGGGTCTCTTGCGGCTGAGCGAGCTCAAGCCGCCGCACGACGAATGGCCCCCGAACGGCCCCGAACGGCCCGACGAGTGGCTCTGGGGGCATTGACGCGGGTCGCTATGTCGTTTCTGGTCATGAAGTTCGGCGGCACCTCCGTTGCCAACCTCGAGCGCATTCGCAATGTCGCCGCCCACGTCAAGCGCGAGATCGACGCCGGCAACAGCGTGGCGGTGGTGGTCTCGGCGATGGCGGGGGTCACCAACCAGCTGGTCGCCTGGGTACGCGAAGCCTCGCCGCTGCACGATGCGCGCGAGTATGACGCCATCGTCGCCACCGGCGAGCAGGTGACCGCGGGGTTGCTCGCGATCGTGCTGCAGAGCATGGGCGTCACGGCGCGTTCGTGGCAGGGTTGGCAGATCCCGATCCTCACCGACAATGCGCACGGTGTCGCCCGCATCAGGGACGTTCCGGGCGACAAGATTCGCACGCGCCTGGAGCATGGCGAGGTGGCGGTGATCACGGGCTTCCAGGGCATCGAGCCTGAGCGCAACCGCATCTCCACGCTGGGCCGCGGTGGGTCCGATACCAGCGCTGTGGCCGTCGCCGTGGCGGTGCAGGCCGACCTCTGTGACATCTACACCGACGTCGACGGCGTCTATACCACCGATCCGCGCATCGTGCCGCGGGCCCGGCGGCTCAGCAAAATCTCCTACGAGGAGATGCTGGAGATGGCCTCCCTCGGCTCCAAGGTGTTGCAGACGCGGTCCGTCGAGCTCGCCATGGTCCACCGCATGCGCGTGCGCGTGCTGTCAAGCTTCGCCGCGCCGGAGGCTATCGCCCCGGCCCGGCCGGAGACCTGGGACGAAATCGGCACCATCATATGCAGCGAGGATGAAATCGTGGAGCAGCGGGTCGTCAGCGGCATCGCCTACGCCAAGGACGAGGCCAGAGTATCCCTCATCCGGGTCGACGATCGGCCGGGCGTGGCGGCGGGCATCTTCGGACCATTGGCCGACGCCAATATCAACGTCGACATGATCGTGCAGAACACCTCCTCGGACGGCAAGCACACGGACATGACGTTCACCGTGCCGGTATCGGACCTTGAGCGCGTGCTCGACGTGCTCAAGGGCGCCAAAAAAGGCATCGGCTATTTCGATGTGAAGAGCTCCTCCGACGTGGCCAAGGTCTCGGTGATCGGTGTGGGAATGCGCAGCCACGCCGGGGTTGCAGCCCAGATGTTCAAGGCTTTGGCCGAACGGGGCATCAACATTCTGGCTATTACGACGTCAGAGATTAAAATCAGCGTGCTCATCGATGCCGCCTACGCCGAGCTGGCGGTGCGAACACTGCACGCCCTATACGGGCTGGACAAAGACTGATCCATGGAACCGATCCATGAGCGCTCGTGCGGCGGGCGCTGATGGGCAGCCGGCGGTGCGGAGCTCTGGCATCGCCTCGCTGGGAGCGCTGTGCCAGCGCAAGTGCTGCGGGTGCTGGCCAGCAAGGCAATGAATGGTAGCGGGCTAGATGCAGAATAGAGGCGGCGACAATCCGAGGGTCACGCCCTCCGAACCGGCGCTGCGCATCATCCTGCGTCGCCTGCGCGAGATCATGGCCGAGCCATCGGACGGGCAGTCCCGGCTCGACCGCATCGTGCGCCAGATCGCTGGTCTGATGGTGGCGGAGGTGTGCTCCATCTACCTCAAACGCCAGGACGGTTCGCTCGAGCTCTTCGCCACCGAGGGCCTCAATCCCGGCGCCGTGCACAACACCTTCATGAAGCGCGGCGAAGGGTTGGTCGGGCGCTGTGCCGAGCTCGCCGTGCCCATCAACGAGCCCGATGCGCAGAACCATCCCGCTTTCTCCTATCGTCCCGAGACGGGTGAAGAGATCTATCACTCGTTCCTGGGCGTTCCGATCCTGCGCGGTGGCGACGTGCTGGGCGTGCTCACGGTGCAGAACAAACGTCACAAGGAGTACTCCGACGAGGACGTCGAGGTCTTGCAGACGACGGCCATGGTGTTGGCCGAGCATCTTGTGTCGGGTGCGGTGGCCGGAGCCAACACCAGCGCGGAGTTCAGTCGAACGGGGGGCTATGTCATTCGCGGCCAACCGCTATCGGAAGGTCTGGCGCTGGGTCATGTGGTGCTGCACGAGGCGCGCGTCGTCGTCACCGAGCTCGAGGCCAAGGACCCCGACGAAGAGAACCGCCGGCTGGAGACCGCCGTCGAGGAGCTCAAGGCCTCCATCGACGAGATGCTGGAGCAGGGGGAGCTTTCGACCGCCGGGGAGCATCGGGACGTGCTCGAGGCCTACCGTATGTTCGCGCACGACCGCGGCTGGCTCAGGCGCATGAAGGAGGCGATCAAACGCGGCATGACGGCCGAGGCGGCGGTGGAGCGTGTGCAAAACGACACCCGCGCGCGCATGTTGCGGCAGGCCGATTCTTATTGGCGCGAGCGGTTGCGCGATCTCGACGAGCTGTCGGATCGCCTGCTGCGCATCCTGGCGGGGCGGCCCAGGGCACACGCAAGTGCCGCAAATCTCCTGCACGACACGGTGCTCGTCGCCCGCACGATGGGTGCGGCCGATCTTCTCGACTACGACCGCTCGCGGCTGCGCGGCCTCGTGTTGGACGATTCCGGCGGCCAGAGCCATGTCGCCATCGTTGCCAAGGCGCTGGGCATCGCTGCGGTCGGCAACGCGCGCGGCGTTTTGGAGCGGGTCGACCAGGGCAACCCGATCATCGTTGATGCAGAAAGCGGCGAGGTACACATCCGCCCCTCGAGCGAGGTGATCGCCGCCTACGGCGACAAGGCCCGCTTCCGCGCCCGCCGCAACCGCAAGTACCGGGCGCTGCGCGACACGGCGGCCGTCACCAAGGACGGCCTGCGCATCGAGCTGCACATCAATGCCGGCCTCTTGATGGACGTGCCGCATTTGGCCGAATCCGGGGCCGACGGCATCGGACTTTTCCGCACCGAGCTGCAGTTTATGGTTTCCGCCACGCTGCCGCGCCTAGAGCGGCAGATCCAGATGTATCGCGCCGTCGTGGCGGAGGCGGGCGAGAAACCCGTCGTATTCCGCACCCTCGACGTGGGCGGCGATAAGGTGCTGCCCTACCTGCGCCAACCCCACGAGGAAAACCCGGCGCTTGGCTGGCGCGCGATTCGCCTTGGGCTCGACCGGCCCGGCCTGTTGCGCACGCAGGTGCGCGCGTTGCTGCGCGCCACCTCCGGTCGCGAGCTGCGCCTGCTCCTGCCCATGGTCACCGCCGTCGGCGAAATCGACATGGCGCGCGCGCTCGTCGACCGGGAGCTCGCCCTGCTGGGACGGCGCTCCATGGCCGGCCCCACCAGGGTCTTGCTCGGCGCGATGATCGAGGTGCCGTCGCTGCTCTACGAACTCGACGCCCTGCTGCCGCGCCTGGATTTCATATCGGTCGGCAGCAACGACCTGTTGCAGTACTTCTTCGCCGCCGACCGCAACAACACGCGGGTGGCGGCGCGCTATGACGCCCTGTCGGCGGCGCCGCTGCGGGCGCTGGCAACCATTGTCGATGCCGCCGCCCAGCACGGCCGGCCGTTGAGCCTATGCGGCGAGATGGCGAGCCGTCCCCTCGAGGCCATGGCGCTGATCGGTCTGGGTTTTGGCTCCATCTCGATGGCGCCGGCCTCGGTCGGTCCAGTGAAGTCGATGGTCTTGAGCCTCGATGCCGGCGAGCTCAGGCGCTGGTTCCGCGCGGCAATCCGCTCCGCGGAAGGCAATTTGCGACCCCAGCTCAAACGCTACGCCGAGGAACACGGCGTCGAGTTCTGATCCAAGGGATGCGTTTGGCTGCGCCTGCGTGCGGGCGCGCTTTGTCAAGTGTTTCCGCGAAGTCACACCCAGCCCGCCGAAGTGGGGGAGGGGTCCTCGGCGCCTTGTTCCCGACAGGCGCAGGCGTGAGCTTTGACAATGCGCCGGGTTTGCTCGAACATGTACAGCAAAGCTCCAGGTGGCTGCGTTCGTCATGCGTCTGAGGGGGGATGGGCAGGTGTACGCGGGCAGGGGCGGGTATTCCCCGCCGCGTGGGCTGTTGGGCGCAGATCCAGGTGAGGTCTTGGGCTGGCAGGATGCCCAGCTCGGCCAGATCTTCCGCAACATGCGCCTGGCCATGAAGGTGTCACGCGAGACGATCGCGCGCCGGCTGGCGACCAGCACGGTCTGCGTCGACAACTTCGAGGCGGGGGCAGTGGCCGCACTGCCGCACGCCAAGGAGACCGATCGCATCGTGCGCGGCTATTGCGAGTTGCTGCGGCTTGATCCCGAGCCCATCCTATGGCGCATCCGCAGCGGCATGCAGGCGCTCACCGAGCAGGCGCGCGCCCAGCCGGCGGCTCTACCCGCCGCCATCGTGCCAACCACGGCCCGCCGCTCGGGCCGTCGCTCACCGCCCGTCACGCGCCGGCCGCCAACCCCCGGCGAGCGCTCCATCAGCCACTCTGCCCAGCGGCGGCGGACCCGGGCGCTGTTTGCGCTCAGCGCGCCGGTTGCGCTCCTCGCCGCCCTCGTCTATGTGGCACATGCGGCCCCGCGGCCGGTGTACCGTGCCATCGCCTTGCTGCCTCGCCCGGCGGGGCAGGGGGTGCGTGCCGTCCTCGACTACGTGGTACTGTTGACGGCACCTCGCCGCGAGGGGCTGCGGTGGATTGAAGTGAGCGACCCGCGTTTGCGCAAGGCCGATAGGCTCGTGACCACGCGCTAGCCTCGCCCGGCGTAAGTCGGCCTGGGCGTTCGCCGGGCGCTCCGTTTTCGGTTCCCTCCTTGCCTCCCATATCTGTGCTCATGAGTGCCATCCCTGCCGAAAAACTCGAGAAGCTGGTCCAGCGCTGGTCCACCATCCAGTTTGAGCTGAGCCGCGGCCTGGATCAGGCGAGTTATGTGCAGCTTTCCAAGGAGTTTGCCGAGCTCAACCCGCTCGTTGCCACCATCCAGGATCTGCGCAAGGCCGAGGCCGAGCACTCGGGCCTCACCGAGCTCCTCGCCGACGCGGCGGCAGACCCGGAGTTGGCGGCGATGGCGCGGGAGGAGTTGGCCGCGCTCGGGCTGCGCGTGGCGGCACTCGAACAGCAGCTGCGCGTGCACCTGTTGCCCAAGGATGCGGCTGACGAGAAGAGCGCCATCCTGGAGGTGCGGGCCGGCACCGGCGGCGACGAGGCGGCGTTGTTCGCGGCCGACCTTTTTCGCATGTACAGCCGCTACGCGGAAGTGCGCGGTTGGAAGACGGAGATCATCAGCCTGTCGGAAAACACGCTCGGCGGCTACAAGGAGGTCGTGGCCTCGATTTCCGGCAAGGGAGTGTTTGCGCGTCTCAAGTACGAATCGGGCGTGCATCGCGTGCAGCGTGTGCCCACCACGGAAGCGAGCGGGCGCATCCATACCTCGGCGGCGACCGTCGCTGTGCTCCCCGAAGTGGAGGACATCGATCTCGACGTTCGCCCCGAGGACATCCGCATCGACACCATGCGTGCGGGAGGTGCCGGCGGCCAGCACGTCAACAAGACGGATTCCGCCGTCCGCATCACGCATCTGCCAACCGGTCTTGTCGTCGTTTCGGCGGAGAAATCGCAGCACCAGAACCGCCGGCTGGCCATGCAGGTGCTGCGCTCTCGTCTCTATGAGCTCGAGCGCCAGAAGGCGGCCCAATCGCGGGCTGCGCAGCGCAAGGGCCAGGTTGGCTCAGGCGATCGCTCGCAGCGCATCCGCACCTACAATTTCCCGCAGGGACGCGTTACCGATCATCGCATCGGCCTGACGCTGCACAAACTCGATGAGGTCCTGGGAGGCACCGCGCTCGACGAGCTGATAGATGCTCTGATTACAGAACATCAGGCGAGCGAGCTGGCGGCCATGGACGAGGTTGGCGATGCCTGATGATGTCGCTACCCAGCCGTTGACGCTGGCAGCTGCGCTGCGGCGAGCAACGGCCGAACTGCGCCGCGCCGGCATCGAGGGTCCCGGCAACGACGCACGCCGGCTGATGTCGGCGGCCCTTGGTCTATCGGCCGCGCAGGTGTTGGCCCGACCCGAGCGGCCGCTGCGACCCGAGGAGGCCAAGCGCTTTGACCAGTGCATCGCCCGCCGCCTCGCCCGCGAACCGGTCTCGCGCATTTTGGGTGAGCGGGACTTCTACGGACGCACCTTTGGCATTTCGCCTGCGACGCTCGATCCGAGGCCAGACAGCGAGACCTTGATCGATGCAACCCTCAAGCTGGTAGCGCTCGAGGGTTGGCAGTCGCGCGCCTTGCGCATTCTTGACGTGGGCACCGGGTCGGGCTCCCTCCTGCTCACGCTGCTGGCTGAGCTTCCCGGCGCCTTCGGGGTGGGCACGGACGTGAGCGTGGCCGCGCTTGAAACGGCCCGCGGCAATGGCCTGCGCCTGGGCCTTGCGCGGTCGGCGGGCTGGCTTGCCGGCGATCTCCTTGACGCGGTGCGGGGGCCGTTCGACATCTTGATTTCCAACCCACCCTACATACCTACCCTGCAGATAGCGCAGGTTGAACCTGAGGTTCGCGAGCATGATCCGGCGTTGGCCTTGGACGGGGGGGTGGACGGCCTTTCCTTCTTCCGCCGCTTGAGTGCGCAGGTGGCCAAGATCGTTCCGGACGGGTGGATTGTGCTGGAAACTGGGCATGAGCAGGCCGATGCCGTTGCAACATTGCTCGCCGCCCAGGGTCTAAGGACAATCAGCGTTCAGCGCGATGTCGCGGGACGGCGACGGTGTGTGGCCGCGAGAACACGGAATTGAACATACGCCACAAAGCCCTTGGATTCTTACGGAGTCCGCGATAGGCTAGCGGCAGTGGAATCGTGCATGCATTTTGCTACCGGTTTGTTGGGTGGCGATGGCGGGTGCACGGACCGATGCGAAGCTTGGATTGCTCGCAACAAGGCGACCTATCGTCAGCACCACTGTTCGCCCGAGAAAGCACCGATGACCTGATCGCCGCGGTTGTAGGCGCAGCCCGCATGCGGGTCACGGTACCGAGTTGGGCCCGACCGTGGCACCCACGCGAGCAGCAATGCTCGGGCCGCAGATGAGCCGCTGACGGATCGCTTGACCAAAGCCGGCCCCCCGGCGCCAACGAACCATGCTCGCACGCGCGAGGAATGGACATTGATGAGAGAAGTTCAAGTAGCACAGGAGCCATTTAGGCAGTGAGGCAGGGACAACAGAACCGGCGTGGCCGGGGCCGGAACAACAACCGGAAGAACCACAATCCGCTTACGCGCAGCTTTGAATCCAATGGACCGGACGTGAAAATCCGGGGTACGCCGGCGCACATCGCCGAAAAGTATCTCACGCTTGCGCGCGACGCTCAGTCATCGGGCGATCCGGTGCTTGGCGAGAACTATCTGCAGCACGCGGAGCATTACACCCGCATCATCATGGCCTACCGCGAGCAGCTGCAGCAGCCAGGCGAATTGCCCAATGGCAACGGTCAGCGACTGCGCGAACCGGGTGACGTCGGCGATGAGTTCGGCGACGATGAGGGCGAGGATCTGCTGGACGAAACCTTCCAGCCGCCGCATCCCCCGATGCCGCAGCACCATCAGCCACCGCGCCACCAGGGTGGCTTCGAGGGCGGCCGCCACGATCGGCCGTTCCGCCGCGATCAGGGCGGCTTCCGCCATCGAGACCGCGATCGAGATCGAGATCGCGACCACCGCGGCGACCGCGATCGCCCGACGGAGGGTCGTCCCCCACCGATGCACGAGCGCCACCAGGAGCCCGTGGAAGTTCAACCCGAAGCGCGTCGGGAGAGCGGGGCCGAACCCCGCCGGCGCGACCGCTTCCAGCAGCCACACGAGCAGCCGGATTTCCTACGGCGGCCGGTACGGCGCGTCCGTTCCGAAAGCGAGGAACCGGCACCGCCACCCGCCAAGGATGAGCCCTCGCGCGACTGATCCTGCCGCAGTGGTCTCTTCAATCCGTCGCGATCGAATGGCCTCGGAGCGTGGATGGCCTCGGAGCGTGGATGGCCTTGCGTCATTGAGAGCGCTCGGCTTGCGCTGACGGGCCTGACCTTGCGAGCGCTGGCACAATCGCACCTTCTACCCGAGCCGACAGCGGCAACCCGAGTGGACAGCGGCTGCTGCGTGGGTGATGCTGCAGCTTGCCGGCTAGCCTGGTCCTACCCTGGGTCCTACCCTGGGTCCCACCCTGGCCCTACCCGCCGGCTGGAGAGCGCATCATGAAGCTCTACACCTACTGGCGTTCACTCGCCACCTTTCGCGTGCGCATCGCGCTCAATCTCAAGGGCCTCGCCTACGATCCCATCGTTATCGATCTTGACGCTGGAGAGCAGCGCGCCGCCGCGTTCAAGGCTGTCAATCCGCAGATGGTGGTCCCGGCGCTCGTCGAGGACGACGGCACCGTCCTCTTCCAATCCATGGCCATCATGGAATATCTCGACGAGATCCACCCGGAGCCGCCGCTGCTGCCGGCTGATCCGCGCGGCCGAGCGCGCGTGCGAGCGCTGTCGCTGATCAGCGTCGCCGATGCTCACCCGCTCATCGTACCGCGCGTGCGCACGCATCTGGGCGCGACCTTCAATCTCGACGATGCCGGCAAGGTGTCCTGGGTCCGCCACTGGTTCGCGGCGGGTCTTGACGCCTATGAAGCCCATCTGGCTCGCGACAAGGCCACCGGCATCTATTGCCACGGCGACCGTGTGACCATGGCCGATCTCTGCCTGGTGAGCCACGCCATGGGATATCGGGTGTTCAAAGGCGGCCTTGAGCAGCATCCGACGGTTGGGCGCATCGTCGAGGCGTGCATGGCCGACGAGCGCTTCGCCCGCGCCCAGCCCCTGCGCCAGCCGGGGGCTCCGACCACGCCCTAGAAAACCTTGGGAGCAGCGAACTCCCCGCACGTGGGACGCCAGGCGCGCCCCCCGCGTTGCGCTTGGGCACCTGCCCGTCATTCGAGGAAGGCGTGCGTGCCGTAGCGACCGGCGCTAAAGATCAGCGGCTCGCCGTCGCGATAGCTCGCCCGCTCCACGCGACCGAAAAAGACCACGTGATCGCCGCTCGTCACATTGGCCTCCTTGCTGCACTCGAAGGTGGCGAGCGCACCGAACAGCAACGGGCAGCCGCCGAGGCCCGGCGCGTGCACGATGTTGTCGAACTTGTTGGGCATCCGCTTGGCGAAGTGCTCCGACAGGGCGAACTGCCAGGCCCCAAGCACGTTCACGGCAAAATGGTTGGCATCCTGGAACGTGGTCATGAGGGTCGACGACTGGCGCAGGCTCCAAAGCACCAGCGGTGGATCGAGTGACACCGCCGAGAAGGAATTGGCCGTGAGACCCTCAAGTCGGCCGTCCGCGGTGCGCGTGGTAATGACGGTGACCCCAGTCACAAACCGACCCAGCGCTGTGCGAAAGTGGCGCTCATCCATCGGGCTTCCATCGACCGCCATGGAGACGTGTTCCTCAGGGGCTCTTCGCGCAGCATTTGCACCAGAGCTGCCTCACGCCAAGCGCAAAATTCGGGGCCAAACATACCGGCGCAAAACTTGGAGCGCAAAATTCCGGCCCAAATTCGAAAAGACCGTCGCCGACCCCGAGCCGGCGTCCCAATTCGAGTGCGGGCGGCCGCCTTCGCCGTTCCTGTTGGCAGGCCCAGAGCACGCGCCTGTGGCAAGACGCCAGATCAGCCCCAGGGCCAAGCCAGACCAGCGCCTGCGGCGCGAGTGCGATGCCCGTGTGAAACCGCACAGGCCCCGCGCGTGCCCGCCTCGACGTGCGCGCCGGGGTTCGAAGCTCGGCAGGGAATGGATCCTCCCCAGACGAGGACGATCGCGGAGCAACCACGTCTTCTTTGCGCACCACCGATGGGCCATCCCCGTGGTCGGCCTCGCCCGCCCTGACCATGTCACGAGCAGCACCGGGGACTGACTGCCCAATGAGTGGGCAGCAGGCAGGATGATCAAAAAATAGGCAGACAGCCCATGGCTGGGCGCGCCGTGGCCTCCCCATCATAGAATTTCCTTCATGTTAACAGCTGGTTAGCGCCGTGCTGGGCCGTGGCACGACGGTTGCTGTTAGCACTGGGGGGCTGCGGCCTCCACCTGGGTAGGCCAATTCAAAAGGTGGTGTTCAGCACATGAAGAGCTTTCTTCTCCGCGCGACCGCGGCGGCATCCCTTGCCGCGCTTGCGACGTTGCCGCTGGCCGGCGTGGCCTCGGCACAAGGAACGATCAAGGTCGGAATTTTGCATTCGCTCTCCGGCACCATGGCCATCAGTGAGACGACGCTCAAGGACGTCATGCTGATGCTCATCGAGGAGCAGAACAAGAAGGGCGGACTGTTGGGCAAGAAGCTGGAGGCTGTCGTCGTGGACCCGGCGTCCAACTGGCCGTTGTTTGCCGAGAAGGCGCGCGAGCTCATCTCCAAGGAAAAGGTGGCCGCCGTGTTCGGCTGCTGGACTTCGGTGTCGCGCAAGTCCGTGCTGCCGGTGTTCAAGGAGCTCGACAACATCCTCTTCTACCCAGTGCAGTATGAGGGCGAAGAGAGCGAGCGCAATGTGTTCTACACGGGCGCGGCGCCAAACCAACAGGCAATCCCCGCCGTCGACTACCTCATGAAAGAGGAAAAGGTGCTGCGTTGGGTGCTGGCGGGCACGGACTACGTCTATCCGCGTACCACCAACAAGATCCTGGAAGCTTACCTGAAGTCGAAGGGCGTGGCGCCCGACGACATCATGATCAACTACACGCCCTTCGGTCATTCCGACTGGCAGACGATCGTGGCCGACATCAAGAAGTTCGGTTCGGCCGGCAAGAAGACGGCGGTGGTCTCGACCATCAATGGCGACGCCAACGTGCCGTTCTATAAGGAGCTCGGCAATCAGGGCGTGTCGGCCAAGGACATCCCCGTGGTGGCGTTCTCGGTGGGCGAGGAAGAACTCGCTGGTATCGACACCAAGCCTCTCATCGGCCACCTGGCAGCCTGGAACTACTTCCAGTCCATCAAGAACCCGCTCAACGACGAGTTCATCGCCAAGTGGAGGGCCTTCACCAAAAATCCCAAGCGCGTCACCAACGACCCCATGGAAGCCCACGTGATCGGCTTTGCCATGTGGGTCAAGGCGGTCGAGAAGGTTAAGACGACCGATGCCGACAAGGTGATTGATGCGCTGCCCGGGATCGAGGCGCCGAACCTCACCGGCGGCATCTCCAAGATGCTTCCCAACCATCACATCACCAAGCCGGTGTTCATCGGCGAGATCAAGACTGATGGCCAGTTCGACGTGGTTTGGAAAACGAGCGGTCTCGTCCCCGGCGACGCCTGGTCGAAGGAGCTCGACGGCTCTAAGGACCTGATTGGCGACTGGGTCGACAAGAAATGCGGCAACTACAACACCAAGACGAACAAGTGCGGTAGCTGACGTCGCAACGCCTAAGCATGGGCCTAAGCATGGGCCTAAGCATGGGAGGCGGCGGCTCACCGCCGCCTCCACTACATCCGGGGAGAGAGCATGCGGCGTGGCTGTCGGGAACGCTATGCAGGCCTCGTGGTCGCGCTCGCCCTACTGCTGGGGAGCGCGTTTGCCGCGAGCGCCCAGAGCCTTGAGCGCCAGAGCTTTGATGAGGCGCTCGAGAAATTTGCAGCCGACACCTACAACGATACCGATGCGGCAATCGCCGGCGTCGCCGGCAGCGGGAACCCACTGGCCACGCAGATCATCGAGGCGCTGCAGGACGGGCGGCTGCTGTTCAGCGCCGGCGACAAGAAGATCTACCTGCGGGAAGCTACCGGCGCTGTGCTCGAGGCGAGCACCGGCAAGCCGATCGCGGGAGCCGAACCTGCGGATCTGAGCCCAGTGCGGGTCAACAACCGTATACGTCGCTCAATCGAAGCGGCGCTCGGCGGCCTGACCCTGCTCTCCCCTGATCCGGTCCGCCGCCTGGAAGCGGCAAGGGCCGTGTTCAAGTCGCGCGAAGCCAACGCGCTCACCGCGCTCGAGACGGCGATCAACAAGGAAGCCGAGCCGCGGGTGAAGAGGGCGCTGGAAGAGGCGCGTGCGGCCATCGTCGCTGGCAAACCGGAGGCTAAGGAATCCGACCGCGTAGCGGCCATCCTGCTCCTGCGCGACCGGGGCGATCAGGATGCCCGTGGCGTGCTTGCTGGCATCCCCGGCGGCCAGCCGGCGAGCCTGCAAAAGGCGCTGACCGACGCCATCACCACCATCGATAACCGCCTCGCCGCCTGGAGCGTGGCGCAGAACCTTTGGTACGGCCTTTCGCTAGGCTCCGTGCTGCTGCTGGCCGCCATCGGGCTCGCCATCACCTTCGGCGTGATGGGGGTCATCAACATGGCTCACGGCGAGATGGTGATGCTCGGCGCCTACACCACGTTTCTCGTGCAAGAGGTCATCCGCACCGGCGCGCCTTGGCTGTTTGACTATTCGCTAGCGATGGCGATCCCACTCGCGTTCCTCGTCGCCGCCCTGGTCGGCATGGCGATTGAGCGCGGCGTCATCCGCTTTCTCTACGGTCGACCGCTCGAGACGTTGCTCGCCACCTGGGGCATCAGCCTCATCGGGCAGCAGGCGGTGCGTACTTCCTTCGGGCCGACCAATCGCGAGGTGGGTGCCCCCAACTTCATGTCTGGCGCATTCGAGCTGGGCGGGCTCACCATCACCTGGAACAGGCTGTGGATCATCGTGTTCGCCGGCATCATTTTTGCGGGTCTGCTGGCGGCGCTGCGCTATACCGAGCTTGGGCTGCAGATGCGCGCCGTCACCCAAAACCGGCGCATGGCGAGCTCGATGGCGATCAACACCGGCAAGATCGACGCCCTCACATTCGCGCTGGGTTCGGGTATCGCCGGCCTCGCCGGCGTGGCGCTTTCGCAGATCGACAATGTGTCGCCCAACCTCGGCCAAAGCTACATCATCGATAGCTTCCTGGTGGTGGTGTTCGGCGGCGTCGGCAATCTGTGGGGGACACTCGTTGGCGCGATGTCGCTGGGTGTCGCCAACAAGTTCCTGGAACCTTATGCTGGCGCCGTGCTCGGCAAGATCGTGCTGCTCGTGATCGTGATCCTGTTTATCCAGAAGCGTCCGCGCGGCCTGTTTGCTCTCAAGGGCAGGGCCGTCGAAACATGATCGTGCGCAAGCTCATCGAGGCGCCGGACGGCCGCGGCAAGATTTTCTTGGCCATTCTCGTTGCCGCCGCGGTCCTGGTGCCCTGCCTCAACTTGGGTCTGCCGCCGTCCTCGGCTCTGCACGTACCAACCTCAGCAGTGGCGCTGTGGGGCAAGTACTTGTGCTACGCGCTGCTCGCCCTTTCGCTCGATCTCGTGTGGGGGTATTGCGGTATCCTCTCGCTCGGTCACGGCGCGTTCTTTGCCCTCGGCGGCTATGCCATGGGGATGTATCTGATGCGCCAGATCGGCACCCGCGGCGTCTATGCCGATCCGATCCTCCCGGACTTCATGGTGTTCCTCAATTGGAAGGAGTTGCCGTTCTTCTGGTGGGGCTTTAATTGGCTCGGCTACGCCGCGCTGATGGTCTTGGCTGTGCCAGGCGTGCTCGCCTTTGTGTTCGGCTGGTTTGCCTTCCGCAGCCGCGTTACCGGCGTCTATCTGTCGATCATCACGCAGGCCCTCACGTTCGCGCTGATGCTGGGCTTCTTCCGCAATAACTTCGGCTTTGGCGGCAACAATGGTTTGACCGACTTCAAGGACATCCTGGGCTTTAATGTGCAGGCGCAGGCAACGCGCGCTACCCTGTTTGCGCTCTCAGCGGTCGCGCTCGGCCTGGGCTACCTGATCGCCCAGGCGGTAGTGCGCTCCAAGGCCGGCAAGGTGCTGATCGCCATCCGCGACGCGGAGAGCCGGACGCGCTTCATCGGCTACCGCGTGGAGAACTATAAGGCGTTCGTGTTCACGCTTTCGGCCTGCATGGCGGCCGTCGCCGGCGCCCTCTACGTGCCGCAGGTCGGCATCATCAACCCCAGCGAGTTCGCGCCGGCCAACTCCATCGAATACGTCATCTGGGTGGCGGTCGGTGGCCGCGGTACGCTGGTGGGAGCGGCGCTGGGTGCAGTGCTCGTCAACTTCGCCAAGACCACCTTCACCACCGGAGTACTGGCGCCCTATTGGCTGTTCGCGTTGGGCGCGCTCTTCGTGCTGGTGACGATCTTCCTGCCCAGAGGCATTCTCGGCCTGATCCCAACGAGGCCGGCCGCCGCCCTGCCCAACGGAGCCGCGGCGGCCGGCCCGGCCGCTCAGCCCGCGGAGTGAGCGCCATGGCGATACCCGCGCGACAGATCCCCGTCGACCCCGCCGTGGCCAAACCCCACGACATCAACCAGAGTTTGCTCTATCTCAACGGCGTCACCGTGAGCTTCGACGGCTTCCGGGCCATCAATGACCTGTCGCTGGAGCTGGCGCGCGGCGAGATGCGCGCCATCATTGGCCCCAACGGCGCCGGCAAGACGACCATGATGGACATCATCACCGGCAAGACCAGGCCGGACGTCGGCGAAGTGCTGTTCGACCGCGGCACCATCGACCTCACCACCAAGGACGAGGCCGCCATCGCCCAGCTCGGCATTGGCCGCAAGTTCCAGAAACCAACGGTGTTTGAGAACCATACGGTCGAGGATAACGTGCTGCTGGCCCTCAAGGCCGATCGCACCGTGCGCGGCAACCTCTTCTGGCGACCCAATGGCGATGCCCAGCGCATCGCCGAGACGCTCGAGACGATCGGCCTTTCCGCGCACCGCCATCGTCTCGCCGGTTCCCTTTCGCATGGCCAGAAGCAGTGGCTCGAAATCGGCATGCTGATCGCCCAGGATCCCAAACTGCTGCTGGTCGACGAGCCGGTCGCCGGCATGTCGGACGCCGAGACCATGACCACCGCCGAGCTTCTCAAGGACATTGCCAAGGACCACACGCTGATCGTCGTCGAGCACGACATGGAGTTCGTGCGCCGGCTGGGCGTCAAGGTCACGGTCCTGCACGAGGGTTCGGTGTTGGCGGAGGGCTCGATCGACGAGGTGAGCGCCAACGAGCGCGTGGTGGAGGTCTACCTTGGGCGCTAGCCCGCAACGTCGCGATCCACCGAGCGCGGGGCAAGCTCGACTTTGCGAGCGCTGGCCTCGGCGCCGCAGCGGCGTTGCGCTGGCGGCAAAGGCAACGAGATCGAAAGGTTGAAGAGCGTGCTCACGGTTGAGAGCATCAATCTCCACTACGGCGCGGCCCAGGCCCTGCGCCGGGTGTCGCTAACGGCGGAGGTCGGCAAGATCACGTGCGTGCTTGGCCGCAATGGCGTCGGTAAGAGTTCGCTCCTGCGCGCCATCGCCGGCCACCAGCCCGTCAGTTCCGGCCGGATCCTGTTTGACGGCGACGACATCACGCACATGCGCGCACACGAGCGGGCACGGCGCGGGATCGGCTATGTGCCGCAGGGCCGCGAGATCTTCCCACTGCTGACGGTTGAGGAGAACCTAAAGACCGGCTATGCGCGTCTGCCGCGACCGCGCCGCAGCATCGGGGAGGAATTGTTCGAGCTATTTCCGGTGCTCAAGTCGATGCTCGGGCGGCGCGGCGGCGACCTGTCGGGCGGCCAGCAGCAGCAGCTGGCGATCGCACGCGCCCTCATCATGCAGCCCAGACTGATCGTGCTTGACGAGCCGACCGAGGGCATTCAGCCCTCCATCATCAAGGACATCGGACGCGCCATCGCCTATCTACGCGATCAAGGCAAGATGGCGATCGTGCTGGTTGAGCAGTATTTCGAGTTTGCCCGTGCGCTGGCCGACCGATACGCCGTGATGGAGCGCGGCGAGGTGGTGTTGGCCGGCGAAGGATCGAGCATGGTGGAAAGCGACGTCCGCCGTTACCTTACCGTCTGACAAACGGGCGATGACGGTGCTCAAAGCGCGTTCCTGGCTGCCACGGACGGAGGGTTGTGCCCGCCTCGAGTTCATCTGCCGGGACGGGCGCACGCATCTCGACGTCTTGCACCAGAGAGGTGCTGCGCGCGTGCGCTTCCCAAAGCCCGCCCATGGGAGCTCGCCCGAGGCGGTGCTCCTCAACACGGCAGGCGGGCTGACGGGTGGCGACCGCATAGACATCGACGTGAGGCTCGGCGCCGGTGCCGAGGCAATGCTCACCACCGCCGCCGCCGAGAAGATTTACCGCGCGCGCGACGGCAAGACGGCGATCGCCGTCGCGCTCCGGCTGGGTGCTGGGGCTAACCTCGCCTGGCTACCACAGCCCACGATCCTGTTTGACGGCGCGCGCCTCGATCGGCGCACCGAGGTTGAGCTTGCGGGCCAAGCCCGTTTCCTGGGCGTGGAAATGTTGATCTTCGGGCGCCAGGCGATGGGCGAGGAGGTCCACCACGGGTTCTGCCGCGACGCCTGGCGCATCCGCCGTGACGGTGCCCTCGTATTCGCCGACACTTTTCGCTTGAGCGGGGGCATCGCTGCGGCGCTGGCGCGCCCGGCCACCCTCTCCGGCGCGCGCGCCGCTGCCACGATCATCTACGTGGCGGCAGACGCTGGCTCCCGCCTTGACTTGGTGCGCTCCATGCTGGCAGGGGCAGAGAGCATCGCTGGAGCGAGCGCGTGGAATGGCCTCTTGGTGGTGCGCGCAATCGCCCGTGAGGGCCGGCTGCTTGAGGGTGACATCGCGCCGCTCCTCAGAACGCTCGGTGGCCGACCGCTGCCGCGTGTGTGGCACTGTTGAGGCAAGAGCCATATCCAGGGGACGCCCATGAACTTGACCGCCCGCGAGAAAGATAAGCTGCTGATCTTCATGGCGGCCATGGTGGCACGCCGTCGATTGGAGCGCGGGGTGAAGCTCAACTACCCCGAGGCCGTGGCACTCATCTCCGATTTCGTCGTGGAGGGCGCACGTGATGGTCGCACGGTGGCCGATCTGATGGAAGCCGGCGCCCACGTCGTGACCCGCGACCAAGTGATGGTGGGGATCGCCGAGATGTTGCACGACGTGCAGGTAGAAGCCACCTTCCCAGACGGGGTCAAGCTCGTCACTGTGCACAAACCCATCCGCTAACACCTCTGCGGTCCTGCACGGGCCACGCGGGCGCACGCCGCGGTCAACCCGGCGGTGCTTCGGGGCAAAGGGCCAAGACGGCAGCAGTTTGCGAGCTTGTGTCGGGACCTCGCGGTCAGGCCGGCGAGAACTTCATGGCCACCCCATTGATGCAATAGCGCAAACCCGTGGGCGGCGGCCCGTCCTCGAACACGTGGCCCAGATGGCTACCACAGCGGCTGCAGTGCACCTCGGTGCGGACCATGCCGTAGTTGCGATCAACCGAGGTCTCCACTGCCCCTGCCTCGGGCTCGTTGAAGCTGGGCCAGCCGGTGCCGCTCTCGAATTTCGTCTTTGAGACAAAGAGCGGCTGATCGCACCCGGCGCAGACGAAGGCTCCGGCGCGCTTCTCAAAATTGAGCGCGCAGCTGCCGGGCGCCTCGGTGCCGTGTTCGCGCATGATGGCGTATTGCTCGGGGGTAAGCAGCTTGCGCCACTCCGCCTCGGTTCTGGTAACGGGATAGGCCTTGGTTGTCATGGTGAACTCCTGAGCGTTGAGGCCTCAATCCGGCGCTGGTGTGAGCGGCGGCCACGAGCTGCGGTAACGGTGATGGTCCCCCCATGGTGATCCCAAGGAGCGGTTGGGCGATCCAGGGGTCGGGCAATGGGGGGCCGGGAAAGCCCAGCCGCGGGGGCTTGGCGGCGTGGGCGCGCGAGGGTCGGCGCATCAGCTTTGCCTTTCCTTGTGCGCAGTTCCGGGACGGCAGAGCGCGATGCTACCACGCCGCAATGGCGATTGCTGCGATCGGTGCGTCTGGCCGCCGACCTCGTCACGCGCTTTTTCCAGGCTTTTCACGTGGGCTTTTCCCCTGGACTTTTCCCTTGGGATTTTTCCCTTGGGATTTTTCCCTGGACTTTTCCCGGGCTCACCCCCTCGCTCATTCTCTCTTTCACGTCTCCTCTCAGCCTCTGGCGGCGAGGCCTTTGCCGCACCGGCCGAGGTTGCCGAGCCCCATCAAGGGCGCGATCGCAACGTGGGCGCACGTGATCGGCGAAGCCAAGCGCAAGATCGGATCGGCGCGCGTGCGGGCACTGGGGCGTTGTGCCAACGATCCGCGCACGCGCATGGTTGCTCGGAAACACCTCGCCCAGCGTTCGGGCAAGGCCCGCGAGCATCAGCGCTGCTTCGGCAATGAGGCCGCGCTGCCGGAATTCCAGGGCTCGCGCGAGACCGGCGGCCATGGCGGCGTCGACCTCGGCGGCCGTCAACGGACCCACCAAGACCGTCACCGGTAGGCCCTGCAGATCGCTGTCGGGGTCGAGTTCACAGGCGGGGCGGCGCCGAATGGCCGGGCTATCGAGGTTGACGGCGTTGGCCACGAGCGTCGCCGCCACATCAGCCGCGGCGGCGGTGGACGCAAGCGTCGTCACCGCATCGGCAATGCCAAGCGAAAAAGAGCGCCCGCGCGCGCCCGAGGTGGCGATGCCACCGATCCCCGATCCCGCTTCAAGACGAACCGCACCATTGAGGCGTGGGACCGCGGCCGGCCCCCGCGCGTAGTCGCCGGCCAGGCCGATGTCGAGCCGGTGGCCAGGCGCCATCATCACGGCAATGTCGCCGCCGTCATTGACGAAGGCGCGCAACAGCGGTGCCGCGGCCGTCATGTGTGCCAACAACTCGTCAGCCACCGCGCCGGCAACCGCCGCCATGGGCGTCACAAAGAGGCGGGCGAAGGGCCGGCAGGCGTCCACCATCCGCCGTGCCAGGGGGCTTTCGACCTTCGGGTGCTGGTCCATGGGGGTGCGCAGCATGGCGAGCTCATCGCACAGCTCCGGCAAGACGCTGGGAAAGCGTCGGCAGGCCGCCGCATAGGCCGCGCGCACGGCCTCAGGCGTGCCCCAGGCCTTCAACACCACGTCGATTGGCCCCTGCGAGAGGTGCAGCCGTGCGCCGGCAAGCTCTTGCATCACAGGCGGCGCGAAGGAGGGCACGGGGCTATCCTATCTTGGCCAGCGCGGAAAGCAGTGCATGCGCCTCGGCAGGTGCCAACCGCCCAAGCGTGCGCCGCGACACCTCTGCGGCGATCGACTTCATTTCGCGGACCGCGGTGCGACCCGACGGGGTGAGCGCCAGCAGCACGAGGCGGGCATCGTGGGCGTGGGGCGACTGGCGCACGAAGCCGCGCGCGATCAGCCGCCCGACCACGCCTGAGATGGTTGCAGGGTCCATGCGCGTCAACCGGCCGAGCTGGTTTTGCGACACGGAACCCAAGGCATCGAGCTTGGCGAGCGCTGCAAACTGCGTCGGCGTCACCGCAAAGCGCCCCATCACGGCGTTGAAGTCCTCCGTCGCACTCTGATGGGCACAGCGCAAAAGGAAGCCCACTTGCTCCTCGAGCACGTAGGGGGTCCGCCCAGCCGGATCCACCACCGGTTTTTTGCGGGCCTTGGCGATGCTCATCGGTGTCTCTCTCAATCTCAAGGCAGGGGCACATTCCCTCGTTCGGCGCGAGGCGTCCGGCGTTGCCGCATGCGCTTCTAAGCGGCCAATGGGCAAAAGCGCCCAAGGCCACACCCGACCGCATCCACAGCGCCAAATTTCATTGGGCCAGGGTTCATTGGGCCAGGGTTCATTGGGCCAGGTCCATTTGGGCCGGATCGATTGGGCGAAAGCGGGCGCCGGCGCTCACGGTTTGGTCTTCCCAGCGAACGGCCAGGGATTGTCGGCCCGCCATCCCTCGACACGGGCCGCAGAGCCCAGCGCGGCGATGATGTCGCGCACATTCATGATATCACCGGCGTGCCCACCTAAGCCCTCGTAAAGCGCGCGCGGCAGCGTGAACTCGATCGGGGCAACAATTGCGGGGGTGGGCACGTAGCCGAAGGCGCGCTTGGGAATGCGCGTTACATCGGCCATGACGGTAATGCCGCCGCCCGGCCACACGTAGGTCGGTGCGCCGCCCATGGTAACGCGCGTCTCGCCCTTGGCGACCGAGCGCGTCAGCAGCACCGGGTTCTCGGTAACGCCAGCGCGCAACGAACCGCCCGCGCCCGCCATGAACACTACGGTGCACAATGACGGTTCGCAGTTTTCACCGATGCGCTCGACAACGGCGCGCACCGCGGCGGGCATGTCGGCCGGCACGGGGCGCAGCCCCTCATCGAGCACGCAATAGAGCGCATCCTCACCGGTGGTGGAGGTCAGCAGCAGGCGCAGGCCTGGCCAGGCCAGCTTGGGGTCAATCTTCTGGATGATGGACAGGGGCTCGGTGATGTCGGTGCCGCCCCACCCGAGCCCCGGGTTTGCCACCTGAAAGTAGCGGCCGGGGGTGGACTTGCGCCCACGCACGCGGATCCCGGTCGGCGGCAGGTTGAGGACGCGGCCCGACTGGTGTTCGGTCAGGACACCGGTAATGTGATCGTCGACCACGATCACCTCGTCGACGTGGCCCGACCACTGCCGGGCGAAGATGCCCACCGTTGCCGACCCGCAGCCCACGCGCATGCGCATCTCCCGGCGGCCATCCACAATGGGCGCCTGGCCGGCCTGCACGACCACAGTGTGTCCGCCGTCGATGATGAGCTCCAGGGGTTCGCCCGAGCACAGCTCGAGCAGCGCATCGCAGGTGACGTTGCCCTCCTTCTTGGAGCCGCCGGTCAGGTGGCGCACGCCGCCGATCGAGAGCATCTGCGAGCCGTACTCGCCCGTCGTTACGTGACCGACCTCTTCGCCCCTAACGCGGATCGGTGCCGTCTCGGGGCCAAGGTGGCGATCGGTATCGATCTTCACCTTGACGCCGCAGTAGCTAAAGATGCCCTCGGTCACCACGGTCACCGTGTCCATGCCCTCGTGCTCGGCGGAGACGATGAAGGGAGCGGGCTTGTAATCGGGATAGGTGGTGCCAGCACCCACACCGGTGATGAAGGTGCGCGCCGGATCGAGCGGTGCGCCGTCCCACTCCGAGCCGGCGAAGGCGGTGAGCTTGCCGCCCTCCTCCAGCGTGCGGCTCATCAACAGTACCGGATCGGTGCGCACGAGCTGGCCGTTCTCGTTGGCATAGCGGGCGCAGGCTCCGGCGCGGTTCGGCCGGATGCGGCACAGCACCGGACAGGCATCGCAGCGCACGATGCCCTCGCCTTCGGCTGCCCCGAATTTCTGCGCCCCTTGGGGCCCATAGAGTTGCTCCCGGGTCATGCCACTACCTTGCGCTGAGGACGCCCACGCTGGCCAGAGGCCGCACAGGCCTCGGTGAACTCCACGAGCGACGTCGGGTGCCGGACAGCAACTTCGCCGCGACGCGTTGGAGCGCAAACATCATGGCGCCGCACTCCGTTGCTGCAGGGCTTGCCAAAGCCGGTGCGGTAGAACGGGAGTGCGCGTGAGGCGCACGCCGGTGGCGTGGCGGATGGCGGAAAGGATGGCGGGCGCGGTGGCGATCAGCGCCGGCTCGCCGACACCCTTGGCCCCGAAGGGGCCTTGCGGCTCTCGCTCCTCGATGAGGTAGATCCGGATCGGCGGGACGTCTCCGACCGTGGGGATCAGATAGTCGTGCAAGTTCTCGGTGCGGCCAGGGACGAATTCCTCCATCAGCGCCATGCCGAGGCCCTGGGCGATGCCGCCGTGGATCTGGCCTTCCACCAGCGTGGGATTGATGGCGCGGCCGACGTCGTGTGCGGCGACCATTGCCAGGAGCTTGGTGGTGCCGAGCACGGTGTCCACCTCAACTTCCGCGATCTGCGCGGCAAAGCCGTAGGTGGCGTAGGGAATGCCTTGACCATCGGCATCGAGCAGCGTCGTCGGCGGGTCCCAGGTGCCGACACCTTCGAGCACGACGGTGCTGTCCTCGGCGGCGGCGGCCAGCGCTGCCAGGTCGATGGTGCGCGAGGCTTCGCCATCGTCAATTCCAAGGTGGGTGCCGCTCAGCGCGAGCTTGGCCCGTGGGCTGGCATTGGCAAGCAACAAGATCTTTCGGCGCAGGTCCTCGGCGGCGAGGCGCGCAGCGTTGCCGGACACCAATGTTTGACGTGAGGCGGAGGTCTTGCCCGCGTCTGCGGTCAAATCCGTGTCGCCGACGACCATATGGAAGGCCGCGAGCGGCAGCCCGAGTGCGTCGGCAGCGATTTGCAGCAGCACGGTGGAGGAGCCCTGGCCGATATCGACGGCCCCATTGCAGAACGTGAGCGTGCCGTCGCGCGTCAGCTTGATGCGCATCGTGGACGGGTTCGGCAGGCCCGTGTTGCCGCAGCCGTACCACATGCAGGCGATGCCGACGCCACGCCGGCGCCGCTCTGGTTTTTCGTTATGCCTGACCGCCCGCGCTAGGGCGCCATGCCAGTCGCCCTTGAGCGCATCGAGGCACTTGCCGAGACCGGCCGAGTGCTGGAGCACCTGCCCCGAACAAGTCGCATCGCCCTCTTTGAGGGCATTGATGCGGCGGATGACCCAACGATCCAATCCCAGCCGCTCCGCCAAATCGTCCATCAGCGTCTCGTGCGCGATGGCCGCTTGGGGCACGCCGAAGCCACGAAAGGCGCCGGCGGGCGTATCGTTGGTGTAGACTGCACGTGTGGCGATCCGCGCGTTGGGCACCTTGTAGGGTCCCATCCCGTGCACGGGCACGCGATTGGCCACCGTTGGTCCCCAGGAGGCGTAGGCACCGGTATTGAAATCGGCCTGCATCTGGAACGCCGTGAGTCGACCGTCGGCGTCCGCCGCCGCTTTGGCTTGGATGCGCGCGGGGTGTCGCTTGGTGGTGGAGGCCATCGATTCGGTGCGCGTGTAGACGATGCGCACGGCGCGGCGGGTGACCCACGCCGCCACTGCCAGCAGCGGCTGCACCGATTGATCGAGTTTGCCGCCGAAGCCGCCGCCGCACGCCGTGGGGAGGATGCGCACGCGCGAGCGTTCGACGCCCAACACGCGGGCCGTCTCCTCCAGGTCCATGTAGGGTGCTTGCGTGCAGGCCGCCACCTCGATGCGCAGAGGAGACCTGCCACGGGGAGTACCTGGGCCGTCGCCGACCGGCATGGCGTAGCCGGCTTCGGGTTCGATGTAGGCGTGCTCGACGAATTGCGTGGCGAAAGCTCCCTCGGCAATGGCGGCCGCGCCGGCAAAGCCGGCATTGACATCGCCGCATTTGAGGTGGCCGCGCGTGAGGACGTTATCGGGGGCGCCGGCATGGATCGCCCGCGCCCCCGGAGCCAGCGCAGCATCGATCCCCGACACCGCCACCTCCGGCTGCCAGGTGATGGGAAGCTCCGCATCAGAGATGCTCTCCACGGCGGTGCGTGTGCCGACCAAGGCCAGCACGGCCTCGCCCCGGTAGCGCACGCAGCCCTCGGCCAACACGGGCTGGTGCTTGGTATCGGCAAAGATGCCGAAGCCGTTTTCGCCCGGCACATCCTTGTGGGTCAGAATGGCAACGAGGCCCGGGGTGCGCGCCACCGCCAGCGACAGGTCGCCCAGCGTGAAGCGGGCGCACGCATGCGGTGAGCGCACCACGCGCATCCAGAGCGCGTCGGCAGGCGCCAGGTCCGCACCGAAGCAATCCGTGCCGTTAACTTTGCACCAGCCGTCGACGCGCGGCAGCCGCGCACCGACGAGAGGACCATCGCCGGCGACGGGGTCAGGTCCTGCGGCGCTTTGCGGCATGCGCTCTGACCGCCGGCCCAGCGCTGCATCGAGAACCGCCTCGGTGATCTTGAGATAGCCGGTGCAGCGACACAACACGCCGCCGATGGCATCCTCGACTTGGCTCTGGGTGGGCTCGGCCACGCGCGCCAACAGGGCGGCCGCTGCCATCAGCATGCCGGGCGTGCAGATGCCGCACTGCGCTGCACCCCTTGCGAGGAACGCGCCGCGGAGCCGATCGAGCAGGGCATGCGGGCCAGGGCCCTCGACCGTGTCGATGCGGGCGCCATCGACCTGGGCCGTCGCCACCAGGCAGGCACACACCTGCTCGCCGTCGAGCAGCACGGTGCAGGCGCCGCAATCTCCCGCCTCGCATCCAACCTTGGTGCCGGTCAGGCGTATTGCGTGACGCAGGGTATCGGCGAGCGACGCGAAGGGCGCGGCAATGGCGGTCGCGGGCCGACCGTTGAGGGTAAACGATACCCTGTGGGCCGAGGGCAGGCGCTCGGCCAGCCGTACGGGCAGGCCCGTGGGCAAGACCTCGGTTAGGGCCTCGGTCGGGCGCTCGGGCCAACGCTCAGGCATCAGGCCGCCCTCCGCGACGCATCGCGCGCAAGCTCGCGCAGGAGATCGCGCACCAGCGCCAATGCCGCCGCGCGCCGATAGGCCGCCGAACCGCGAATGTCATCGATGGGCGATAGGGCCTCAAAGTGTGGGCGCGCGGCCAGTCCGGCGGCCGCCGCGAGCGGCTCTCCCAGCAGGCGGGCTTCAAGGGCGGTGAGACGCTGAGGCCGCTCCGAGCAGGCTCCAACCGCCAGGCGCGCTGCCGCGATCCGGCCGACGTCATCCGTCTCGATCACGCCAGCGACCATCACGATCGAGATCACCAGATATTTGCGCGCACCAAGTTTCACAAAACCGCTCTGCGCCCCGCTGTTGGCAGTGGGCACGAGGATGGCGGTGACAATTTCATCCGCGCGACAGACGGTTTGACGATAGCCGTCGATGAAGTCGGCCATCGCCACCGTGCGACGCCCCGCGGGGCTTGCGAGTTCGATCCGGGCATCGAGGGCCAACAGGTTGGGCGCGCCGTCGCCGGCCGGCGAAGCGGTGCAGATATTGCCGGCGAGCGTGCCGCGGTTCTGGATCTGGACGCCTCCCACCTCGCGGGCAGCGCGTTTCAATCCGTCGAACAAGGGGGGCAGGTCGCGGCGAAGAAGATCTGTCCAGGTGGTGAGTGCGCCGATGCGCCAATGATCGCCGACCTCAGCAACGCCGCGCAGGCCTGCAATGGCGGTGATGTCGAGAATGTCGGCGTGCGCAAGATCGCCCCAGCCGATGCGCGCGGCCCTCGCCGGATAGACATCGGTGCCTCCGGCCAGCACGACCACCGGCCGCGATCGGCGCAAGCTTAGCGCCTCCTCAAGGGTCCTGGCACGGTAGTAGGCAACCATCAAATCCCTCCTGGCCCGACCATCGGCGCGGAAAGTCGCTGCAATTGGCAGGGCTGGCCGAGATTGCGGCGCATACCCCGCTCTCTAGGCCCGGTCATTCTGCGCGGCTTGGCGCAGTCGATTGGTGGCTGCCCTGTCGACCATGCCGTCCTCCTCAAGCACGACCCGAAAGAGGTGCCGCGCCTGGTTGCGCGTGTAGTAGCCGCGGCTCACGTCGCGAGCGACGCGTGCCGGCTCGCGCACAAACGGATTGCCATACCCTCCGCCCCCCGGCGTCAGCACCTCAACGCGATCGCCCGGATTGAGCGGAATGTCTTGGTCCTTGGACAGATGTTCGGGGACCAGCGTCGTGCCGGCGCGGTGCACGCGCACCACGTTGGGCGCACCAGCGGCCCCGCCCAAGGCCCCCGGTGGCCCGAACCGGCCGTGGTCCATCACGAAGGACGCGCGTGCCTCGCCGCGCAGGAGCTCAACCTCGTAATGCACGCCGAAGCCGCCGCGCTGCGTGCCCGCTCCGCCGGAGCCCTCACGCAGGGCAAAGCGCTTGAACAGCACCGGATAGTACTGTTCCAGGACCTCCACCGGCTGGCTCTTGGAGATGCCGATGGTGGAGCAGCCGTTGGTGAGCCCGTCGTGACCGGCGTTGCCGCCATAGCCCCCACCCGAGATCTGGTACATCACATAACCCATGCCCTTGGCGGGATCGAAGCCGCCGAGCGCGAAGTTGCCCGACGAGCCCGCGGGGGCGGCCGTCACCTTGTCGGGAATGGCCTCCACCAGCGCCAGGAACACCGCTTCGGCGATGCGCTGGGATACCTCCGCGGCGCAGCCCGATACGGGCCGCGGATAACGCGCATCGAGGAAGGTGCCCACCGGGCGCGCAATTTCGAGCGGCTCGAAGGCGCCGGCGTTGAGCGGCACATCGGGGAAGATATGCCGGATGGCGAGGTAGACGGCCGAGTAGGTCGTCGCCACCACCGAGTTCATGGGTCCCTTGCAGGGTGGCGAGGAGCCTGCGAAATCGAAGCGCAGCGTCTCGCCCGCCTTGGTGACGGTGAGCGCAATTCTGAGGGGTTCGTTGACGACCCCATCGGAATCGACGAACGCCTCTGAGCGGTAGGTGCCGTCCGGAATGGCGGCGATGTGGCTGCGCATCAAGCGCGCAGCGCGCGCATGGATCTCCACCGCCGCCGCGTCCACGACGTCGCGACCATAGCGGTCCAGCAGTTCGGTCAGACGTCGCTCGCCCACCTTCAACGCCGCCGCCTGGGCCTTGATGTCGCCGATCCGCTGCTCGGCAATTCGCATGTTGGCGTTGAGGATGGCGAAGATCTCGGCATCCATGGTGCCGCGCTTGAAGAGCTTCACCGGAGGCAGCCGCAGCCCCTCCTGCTCGACCTCGGTGGCCTTCGCGGAGAAGCCGCCAGGCACCATGCCGCCGATGTCGGGCCAATGGCCGGTGTTTTGCAGCCAACAGTAGTGCTCGCCGCGATAGTAAAATGGCAGCGCGAAGCGCACGTCCATCAGGTGGGTGCCACCGAGATAGGGGTCGTTGAGGATGTAGATGTCGCCCGCCTGCGGCGCGCCGGCCTTGCCTTCCCCGATCAGCCGAATGAGCTCGGCGGTGGAGTACTGCATGGTGCCCACGAACACCGGCAGCCCCAGCTCGCCCTGGCTGATCAGCGCGCCGGTCGTTTGATGGTAGATCCCCGACGAGCGGTCGTCGGCTTCGGCGATCACCGGTGAGAACGCCGCGCGCGAGAAGGCGATGTCCATCTCGTTGCACACTTGGCCAAGGGCGGCCTGGATCACCGCCAACGTGATGGGGTCGATGGCGCTCATGGGGCACTCCCCACGAGGATTTGCAGATTGCCGATGGCATCGACGCTGGCGGTGGCGCCGGGCTCGATGATGGTGGTGGCGTCCATCTGTTGCACGATGGCGGGGCCGATCAGACGTGCGCCGATTGGCAGCCTGGCGCGGTCGAACACCTGGGCCGTTTGCCAGTGCCCGTCGGCGAACAGCGGCCGCTCGCCCACGCAGGCGTCCTCCACGCCAACAGCGCGCAAGGTGGGTTCCAACAGGGAGGCGATGGGAAAGGCCGGCCTGCGGCCGATCACCGAAGTGGTGAGATTGACGAGCACGGCCGCGATCTCGGGCAGCCGCACCTGGAAACGCGCGTGGTAGGCCGCCTCAAAGAGCGCCTGCACGGATTGGCGAGAGACGTCGGGGCCGGGGAGCGCCACGCGGATCAGGTGCGTCTGTCCACGGAACTGCATGTCGGCACCATGCAGCACGATGGTCTCGACGATCTCGCTCTGTTCCTCGGCATTGATGGCGAGGCCGCGCTCCTTCTGCTCGCTCAAGATGGCTTGCACCAGGCTCATGTCCACGGCATCGAGGGCAACATTGAGCGTGTTCACGAAATCCTGGCGCAGGTCGGCGACGAGGCAGCCCAGCGCATTGGTGAGGCCGGGCCGCGCCGGCACCAGGACCTGCGGCAGTCCGAGCTCCCGCGCCAGCGCCACGGCGTGCAGCGGGCCAGCGCCGCCGAAGGCGAACAGCGTGAAGTCGCGGGGGTCGAGGCCGCGCGCCAACGACACCATTCGGATGGCGCCCGCCATGTGCGTGTTGCCGAGCCTGATGACGGCGGCGGCGGCCGCATCGACGTCGATGTCAAGCGGGCGGGCGAGCTTTTGGGCAAAGAGGTGGCGCACCTGCGCCACTGTCACCTTGCCAGATGCGGCGAGCAGCTCATGGGGATGGAGCCGACCCAGCACCAGATTGGCATCGGTAATCGTCGGCTCGACGCCGCCACGCCCGTAGCAGACAGGCCCCGGATCGGCGCCCGCCGACTGGGGTCCGACTTGGAGCATTCCCGCAGCGTTGATCGAGGCGATCGAGCCGCCACCTGCGCCAACGCTTTTGACGTCCACCATCGGCACATGGATCGGCAGGCCGTAGTCGATGGCGATCTCGGCCGACACCTGCGGCACACCACCGTGCACGAGCGCAACGTCGGTCGAGGTGCCGCCCATGTCGTAAGTGATGGCGTTGCGAATGCCTGACTGCGCCAACGTTGCCGCCGCCGCCATCACGCCCGAGGCCGGTCCCGACATGATGGTCTTTGCCGCGTCGCGCGCCACGACCCGAGCCGCCACCGTGCCACCGTTGCCGTTCATCACCAAAAGATCGCGCCGGAAACCCTCTCGCTTGAGCTCGCTTTGCAGCCGCCGCACGTAGCGGTCGAGGATGGGTTGGACGGCGGCGTTCACCGATGCCGTGGTGGCGCGCTCATACTCGCGAAACTCGGAGAGGAGCTGGTGGCCAAGCGTCACGTAAGCGTTGGGCCAGAGCCGGCGCGCGATCTCGCCGGCTCTGAGCTCGTGTGCCGGATTGGCATAGGCGTGCAGGAAATGGATGAGGAGGCTCTCGCAGTCCATGGCAAGCAGCCGACGCACGGCCTCATCGAGTTGGCATTCATCGAGCGCTACGACGATCCGGCCGGCTGCGTCGATCCGCTCATCGACCTCCAGGCGCCGCTCGCGCGCGATCAGCGGCTCGAACGTGCCGGTCATGCCATAGGCGCGAGGGCGCGTGCGCCGGCCGAGCTCGAGCGTGTCACGGAAGCCGCGCGTGGTGACGAGCCCGACCCGCGCCACCTTGCGCTCGAGCACGGCGTTGGTGGTGGTGGTCGTACCATGGATGATGAGGTCAAGTGCGCCGGGCGCCACGGCCGCTTGCGCAATCGCGGCCAACACGCCGTCGGCCTGATTGGCCGATGTGGTTGGGATCTTGGCCAACCGAACGCGGACGCCTTCGGGCCCCGTCTCGTAGAGCAGGAGGTCCGTAAACGTCCCACCGACGTCGACGCCAGCTACCCGCCGCATGCGCGCCCCGCCACCTCGGCTGCTCCAACCTTGATGTCATTCGCATACAAACGATTCATTAGCATACAAACAATCGACGCGTTGTCCAGGCGTCGAGGCCTCCGGCAGAGGCTCGCGCAGGCCCTAGAGAGGGCGCTGGCGCCCCGCCAGCGCCGCTCGCGTGCCCTGCGTGGCTCATGGCGCGCTCTCCGCACCGGCAGGCCAGACCCTCACACGCCCAGGTAGGCCTCACGAAGGCCCGCGTCGGCCACGATCGCGGCCATCGGCCCTTCGTGGCGGATGATGCCCTTTTCGATGACGTAGGCCCGATCGGCCACCGCGGATGCAAAGCGGAGGTTTTGCTCCGACACCAGCACGGCGATGCCCTCAGCCTTCATGCGCGCCACGGCAGCCGCCATGTCTTGGACGATCACCGGCGCCAGGCCTTCCGACGGTTCATCGAGCAGCACCGCCTGCGGGTTGCCCATCAGCGTGCGGGCGATGGTGAGCATCTGCTGCTCGCCGCCGGACATCTGGCTGGCGCGCCGGCCTCGCATGTGCGCGAGATTGGGAAATATCGAATAAAGCCGCTCGGGCGTCCAGGCCGGGCGCGGCCTGCCGCCGACGGCGGGCTTGGCTCCGACCGCGAGGTTCTCGGCCACGGTGAGGTCGGTGAAAATGCGCCGCTCCTCGGGCACATACCCAAGCCCCAGCCGAGCGATGCGATAGCTTGCCATTCCCCGGATGTCGTGGCCGGCAAAACGCAGGGCGCGCGCCTGCGCGGAGAGCAGTCCCATGACGGCTTTGAGGGTGGTCGATTTGCCCGCGCCGTTGCGACCCATCAGGGCGACGACCTCACCCCTGCGCACCGAGAGCGACAGATCGAACAGGATCTGGGCCAGACCATAGGCGGCATTGAGGCCCTCGATTTCAAGGATGGCAACCTCGCTCATCGCCGCCTCAGCCCGCCGGCACCTTCGCGTCGGGGCGCTCGGGTGCCGCCCCGAGATACACCTCGCGCACGCGGGGGTTGGTGCGCACCTCCTCCGCCCGACCCGCGGCAACGATCTCGCCACGCACCAGCACGACGATGCTATCGGCGTGGGCGAACACGGCATCCATGTCGTGTTCGGTGAAGAGCACCCCGATCCCGCTTGCGCGCGCGATGTCGTGCACGAGCTGCATCAGCTGGGCCCGTTCCTTGGGGGCCATACCCGCGGTCGGCTCGTCCATCAGCAGCAGCTTGGGTGCGCCGCAGAGCGCAATGGCGAGCTCAACGCGCTTCACATCGCCATAGGCCAGCTCGCTCGAGGGGCGGTCGGCCTCGCCGCCCATCCCCACGCGCTCGAGCAGACCAAGCGCGTCTGCGCGATAGAGGCTTGCAGCGGCCGGCCTCCAAGCGCGTGTTTGGCGGTGATGGCTGATGAGCGCCATCTGCACGTTCTCGGCCACCGTCATCGACACGAAGGTTTGCGCCACTTGGAAGGTACGTCCGACGCCGAGCCGCCAGATGCGCCGCGGGGCGAGACCAGTGACGTCCTGCCCGGCCAATACCACGCGTCCGCTGTCTGGCTTGAGCTGGCCTCCCACCATGTTGAAGATGGTCGACTTGCCGGCACCGTTGGGGCCGATCATCGCCAGCAATGTGCCAGCCTCGAGCGCGAATGTGACGTTGCGCGCCGCGATCACGCCGCCAAACGACTTCGTCAAGGCTTGGACGCTGAGAAGGCTCATGGCCCGACCCTCGTCTCCGCCTTGGCGCGCACTTCGCGTGGGCGGCCGTCCCAACCGAGCCTGGCGCGCAGGATGAGCGCACTGCCCACGATGCCGCGCGGCATCGCCAGCACGATCGCAATGATGGCGAGCCCCAAGAGCAGCCGCCAGTGGTCGGTGAGCGGCATCAAGACATCGCGGATCGAATGGAACGCGGCCGCGCCAACGAGGGGACCGGCGACGGTCTCAACGCCGCCGAGCAGCGTCATCACGAGGAAGTCGATGGACATCGAAATGGAGATCAGCGTCGGGTCGATGGAGCCCTTGGCAAAGGCAAAGAGACCGCCGGCGAGCCCGGCCGCCGCCCCCGCTATCGCGAATGCCAACCAGCGGTGCGTGCGCACGTCGATGCCGACCGCATCCGCGCGCGGCCCGGAGTCGCGCGCGGCCCGCAGCGAGTAGCCGAACGGGGCGTAGATGCCGCGGCGGAGCAGCGCGATGGTGGTCATGCTGACAGCGAGCGCCAAGTAGTAGTAGCCGGCGCGGCCCGCGGCCCAGCGCGAGGGCCAAACGCCCACCACGCCGTTGTCGCCGCCCGTCAGCTCCACCCATTGGAACGCGACCGCGTAGACGATTTGCGCAAAGGCCAGCGTCAGCATCGCCAGATAGATGCCCGACAAGCGCACGACGAAATAGCCGAAGAGGCCGGCGCCCAGACCGGCCACGACCGGAGCGGCAATCAGCGCTGGCTCCATGGCCACTCCGAGCCTCGTGACCAGCAGCCCTGCAGCGTAGGCACCAAGACCGAAGTAGGCGGCATGACCGAAGCTGACGATGCCGCCGACGCCGATCAGGAAGTTGAGGCTGAAGGCGGCGAGCGCAAAGCTCAGCACTTCGATCCCCAACTTGATCGTATAGCCATCGCCGAGGAGTGGCAGCATCAACAAGAGGAGGCCCAGCGGGGCCACAGCGATGGTTCCAGCACGTGAAAGGCGCTCCAACCGCACGATCCCCTCGGGCAGGCGGGCGCGCGCCTGTGCAACCTCGGGCCGGCCCATCAGGCCCCAGGGCCGCACCACCAGCACCAATGCCATCAATAGAAACACCAGCACCAAGGTGATCTTGGGAAAAATCAGGATGCCGAAGGCCTGCAGCTCAGCGATCAGCAGCGCCGCCACGAATGCGCCGGGCACCGAACCCATACCGCCCACCACCGTGACGACGAACGCCTCGGCGATGACGGAGATGTCCATGTTGGGATTGGCGGCGAGTTTGGGTGTCTGCAGCGCGCCGGCGAGGCCCGCGAGCGTGGCACCCAAGAACAGCGCCCCCGTGAACAGCAACGCCTGATTGACGCCCAGCGCGCCCACCATCTCGCGGTCCTGGGTGGCGGCACGCACCAGCACGCCAAAGCGCGTCCGGTACATGACGAGCCACAGCAGGGCAAGCACCAGCGGGCCGACGGCGATCAGAAAGAGCTCGTAGGCAGGGAAGCGGTGGCCGAGGATATCGACTGCCCCCCGCAGCCCCGGCGCACGCGGACCCAAGATGTCGAGCGGTCCCCACACCTTCAACACCAGGTCCTCCACGGCGAGCACGACACCGAAGGTGGCGAGCAACTGAAAGAGCTCGGGCACCGCATAAATGCGCCGCAGCAGAACGAGCTCCATGGCGACGCCGATGGCGCCGACGGCCACAGCGGCCGCCAGCACGCCCGCGAGGAAGGCGGGAAAGGTGCTCGAGGCCTCGAGCAGGCGCGGGATCAGCGTGACGCCAAGGTAGGCGCCCAGCATGTAGAACGACCCGTGCGCAAAATTGACGATGCGCGTGACGCCAAAGACGATGGTCAAGCCGGCGGCGATGATGAATTGCGAGGAGGCACTGGCAAGGCCATTGAGCGCCTGCACAAGAAGGAAAGAGACATCGGGCAAGCGAATGCCTCGCGGGCACAGGGGTGGAGGGGGTGCCAGCCCTCCGTTGGGCGATCGGGGTAAGGCCAACCCCAGCACCACTTGGCGGGCCTGTCGCACGTTGCGCGTTGGCCTTGGAGTTTTGCCCTAGTCCTTGCGCTGGGCCCGCACCTCAGCTTCCGGAAACAGGTACTTGGCGCCGTCCTCGTATTGCCAATTCTTCATGCTGCCGACCTTGCCGCCTCTGGTCGTCTCGCCCACCCAGGCGCCCATGGTGGATTGGTGATCGAGCGCGCGAATTGTGATCGGTCCTGCCACCGACGCAAATTTGAAGTCTGGCAGCGTCGCAAGCAACTTCTCCGTGTCGGTGGAGCCGGCCTTGGCGATGAGATCGCGCATCATGTAGCCCACCGAATAGCCCAGGAACGAGCCGAGCCGGGGCGTATCGTTGAACTTGGCGCGATACGCGTCGACGAAAGCCTTGTGCGCCGGTTCGTGGATCTGGTCCCAAGGATAGCCTGTGACGATCCAGCCCTCCGGCGCCTCATCGCCCAGCGGCAGGAGGTACTCAGGCTCGCCCGTCAACAGGCTCGCCACGAGGCGCTTCTCAAACAGGCCGCGCGTGTTGCCCTCGCGGACAAAGGTCGTCAAATCGGCGCCGAAGAGCACGTTGAAGATGCCGTCGGGCTTGAGATTTTCGAGCGCAGCGACGGTGGCGCCGGCATCGATCTTGCCCAGCGCGGGAAACTGCTCGCCCGCAATCTCCGCGTCAGGGGTCGCCGCCTTGATCAGTTTCTTGAAATTGGCAGCAGCGGACTGGCCGTACTCATAGTTGGGAGCAACAATGGCCCATTTCTTCACGCCTTTGCCCTTGACCGCTTCGACCAGCATCTTGGTCTGCATGTAGGTGGAGGGGCGGATGCGGAAGGTGTAGCGATTGCCCGCGCTCATGGTGATGGCGTCGGTCAACGGCTCGGTGGCGATGAACAGCGCCCGCTTCTGGTTGGCAAAATCGGCGACGGCGAGACCCACATTGGAGAGAAAGGTGCCGGCGAGAAACGCCACGTTCTCGCGGGTCAGCAACTCTTCCGCCACGCGCACCGCGTCGGATGGCGTCGCACCGTCGTCGCGGAAGATGATCTCAAGCTTTCCGCCGAGGACGCCACCTTTGGCGTTGATCTCATCCTGGGCGAGCTGCATGCCATTGCGATAGGGCACGGCGAAAGCGGCAAAGCGACTATAGGAGTTGAGCTCGCCCACCTTCACCCCTCCCTGGGCGATGGCGGGAGACGAGGCCAAATGCGCAGCAAAAGCGCCAATCCCAGCGGCGAGCACCGCCGCCAATGCGATCCGCCTCGGTCCAATTCTTACTTGCATGCCTCACTCCTTCGCCCCGCCGCGCAACCCACACCGGCGCCCAGCTTTGCCCCCGAGCTTAGCGGTGCCTTTGCATCGAACCAAGGACCTTCAGGCTCGAGCGCCGAGTTCAAGGTCGCGGGCCGTGGCGCATCTGAGATAGGCTCGGCTATCATCAGGGCCTTCGGGATGACGCGCGAGGATTGCGATGGCCACACGCATTGGATACCTGTTGCCGACCCGCGAGCAGGTGATGGCGGGGAGACCTGAGGCGGCGCCGCTCATCGCCCTTGCCGAGCGCGCGGCGGATCTCGGTTTTGATTCGATTTGGGCCGGCGACTCGTTGTTGGCGCGTCCGCGTCATGATCCGCTGACCCTGCTGGCTGCGGTGGGCGGCCGCGTGCCCCGCGTCGAGCTTGGCACCGCGGTGCTGCTGCCGGCCTTGCGCAATCCGGTCGTGCTCGCCCAGCAGGTTGCCACCCTCGACCAGATCAGCGAGGGTCGCGTGATCCTGGGCGTCGGCATCGCCTCCGACCTGCCCAACATCCGCGCCGAGTTCACCGCCGCGGGCGTGCCCTTCGAGAAGCGGGTCGGGCGATTGCTGGAGGGTGTAGACCTCTGCCGCGCGCTGTGGAGCGGCGCCCCTGTGGCTTGGGACGGGCGCTGGAGGGTCGAGGGCGTGCTGGGGGTGAGGCCGCACCGTCCCGGAGGCCCGCCGCTATGGAGCGCCGGCGCGCTGCCCGCGAGCCTGGAGCGCGCCGGCCGCCACTTCGATGGTTGGTTGCCGAACGGGCAGGACGCAAAGACGTGGGCTGAGCAGTGGTCGCAAATCAAAGCCATCGCGCGCGACGCGGGTCGCGATCCCGACAAGCTCACCGGCGCCATCTATTTGACGGCCGCCGTTGACGAGACCCCAGCGCGCGCCGACGAGCGGCTCAACGGCTATCTGGAGCAGTACTACGGCCAACCGGCTCACGTCATGCGCGCCCGCCAGATGTGCTTTGCCGGGCCGGCCGCAGGCTTGCAGGCGTGGCTGCAGGGCTATGCTGCGGCCGGAGTGAGCCACATCGTCATGCGCTTTGCCGGCGATCACGAGCGCCACCTCAAGACGCTCGCCCAAATGCGCGCCAAGATCGCGGGCTGAGGGGTCGCAGGAAGTCGCCCATCCCTTGGCTCGCGATCGTCACGCGATCGTCATCGTCGTTGAACGGCCCGCCTGCAAGCTTCATCGTTTAGCGATGGGGGGACAAGCGATGGTGGCACCCCATGGCAACGTTGCGGATCACGCTCATCGGCGGGCCGACGGCTCTCTTGGAAGTTTCCGGCTTTCGCGTTCTCACCGACCCGACCTTCGATCCTCCTGGCCAATACCATTTGGCGCACACGAGCCTCATTAAGACGGCGCACCCGGCGCTCACACCGGCGGCCGTCGGCAAAATCGATGCCGTGCTGTTGAGCCACGACCAGCATGCTGACAACCTCGACCATGCCGGGCGCGCGTTTCTGCCGCGGGCCGGTCGCGTGCTGACGACGCGGGCGGGCGCTCAACGCCTCGGGGATCGTGTGGAAGGCCTGACGCCGTGGCAGACCGTGGAGCTCAAAGCACCTGATGGATCGCGACTGCGGGTGACCGCCACGCCCGCCCGCCACGGCCCCGCCGGCATCGAACCCTACTCGGGGGACGTGATTGGGTTCGTCCTCACCTTTCCCAACGCGGGCGCTCCAGCGATCTACATCACCGGCGATACGGTCTGGTGGGAAGGCGTGGCTGAGGTGGCGCGGCGTTTCGCGGCGGGTATCGTGCTGCTCTTTGCCGGCGCGGCGCAGACACGCGGGCCCTTCAACCTTACCATGAACGTCAATGATGCCATCGAGACGGCGCACGCATTTGCCGATGCGGTGATCGTGCCGGTGCATTGCGACAGCTGGGCACACTTCACGCAAGACCGCGGCGACCTTGCGCGCTCCTTCGCGGCCCTGGGCCTTGGGTCGCGGTTGCGGCTCCTGGAACCAGGCAAGGCGACCACTATCGAGTTGGCGCAATAGCCGCTAAGTATGCCTCGTCCAGCGCCAAGGGCGGGAGGCTTCGCATGCGGGATCTCAATGGCAAGATCGCCTGGGTGACGGGGGCGGGCAGCGGCATCGGCGAAGCCGGCGCGGTGGCGCTGGCCGGGGAAGGCGCCAGCGTCGTCCTGACGGGCCGGCGCAAGGGAGCACTCGAGGCCGTCGCCGAGCGCATCAACGCCTCCGGTGGCGGCACGGCGCACGTGGCGGCAGCCGATCTCACCAAGCCAGCAGCGGTGGCCAAGGTGGCCGAGGCGATCCGCAGCGAGCACGGCCGGCTCGACATCCTCGTCAACAACGCCGGCAGCAATATCCCGGACCGCACTTGGGCGCAATTGAAGCCTGAGGGCATCGACGCGCTGATCGCCGGCAACCTGACCAGCGCGTTTTACGTCGTGCAGGCGGCGCTGCCCATCATGCGCGCGCAGAAGGACGGGGTGCTCATTCACACCGCCTCCTGGGCGGGCCGCAACATCGGGCCGGTGTCGGGGCCGGGCTATGTCGCGGCCAAGCACGGGGTGGTGGCCATGAGCCATACCATCAACCTCGAGGAATGCCAGAACGGCATCCGCTCATCGGTGCTATGTCCGGGCGAGGTGGCAACGCCGATCCTGCTCAACCGCCCGATCCCGGAGACGCCCGAGACCATGGCACGCATGCTGCAGCCGCAGGATATGGGCGCGCTCATTGTCTTCATCGCTCGCCAGCCGGCACATGTGTGCATCAACGAGGTGCTGATCAGTCCCACCCACAACCGCGGCTATATCGGCGCCATGCAAGCCTTGGCGGCCCGCGCCGGCAGTCGCTGAGCGGGGACGCCGCCTGCGCCAGGCCGGCGACCTCAGCGATTTCATGGGCACATTTCCGGGGCAGTCTGGCGACGCTCGCTTCGGCAGGGGGATCATCCGCCGCGGCGGGGCGCCCCACCTCGGCGTCTGTCACACCTTGACCTTCTCGTCCTCCACGATGCGGCGCACGGCGGGTCGGGCGAGCATGCGCTCCTTGTGAGCCGCGTAGTTCTTGAGCTCTGCCATCGGCAGCTCGCGCCGCACGCCCCAGGTGTAGAAGAGGAAGGCGTAAGGATCGAGCACGCAGTAGGCGTCCGACATCCATTGGCGTCCGGCCAGGCGCTCGTCGATCTCTTTGAGGTAGAGATGGAATGTCCTGCGACCCTGCTCCTGGATGTTGGGAAAGTATGAGGTATCGGTGGCGTATCGCTCCGGCCTTGAGATGTGGGCGTGCGCGGGGTGAACGCTCGCCGCAAAGAAGCCAATGAGCGAGAGAGCGCGCGCTTGGCTCAGTGCATCCTTAGGCCACAGCCCGAAGCGCTTGCCGAGGTAGGGCAGGATGGCCGTGTTCTCGGCCAGCGGCTCGCCGCTGTCGAGCAGCAGCGCCGGCACGCGCCCCTGCGGGTTGATCTTCAGATACGCCTGCGAACGCTGCTCGGCCTTGGAGAAATCAACGCGTCGGGCCTCGTATTTCTCGCCGCTCTCCTCAAGCACAATATGCGCGGGGAGCGAACAGGCGCCGGGTGCATAGTAGAGTGTCAGCATGGATCGCTCCTTTCGGGGTGTGGCGCGACCTTATCCAAGGCGCGCGCTTTGTCCATGAACGCACACGATAATTTACGCATCCCGCAAGCAAGCAAATTCGGCGTTGCAATTTGTGGGTTGCGCAGACGTCGCCAACCGCCGAAAGACTGCCTATGGCCGCAAACCCACCATCGACCGCCGAGGCCGTCCCCATCCCACCGCGCTTTGTCACGGGCTCGATCGCCCGCCACATCCTCGTGATGACCGGCACCAGCGCCGTCGGTCTTATGTCGATATTCTTCAGCGACTTCGCCAACATCTTTTTCCTGGGGCTTGTCGGCGATTTGCAGCTGCTCGCCGCCGTGGGCTACGCCAGCAGCATTTTGTTCTTTCTGATCTCGGGCAGCGTCGGCATGGCGATGGCGGTGACCGCCTTGGTAGCACCGGCGCTCGGCGCCCGCGAGCTTGCCCGTGCGCGGCGCCTCGCGACGCATGCGATCGTCTTCGCCGGCGGCGCATCGGTGCTGACGGTGGCGGTGGCCTGGCTCATGCTGCCGCTGCTGTTGGGTTGGCTGGGCAGCAGCGGTCGCACGCTGGCGCTTGCGCGCGACTTCCTGCGCATCGTGTTGCCCTCGCTTCCGCCGCTGGCGCTTGGCATGTGCGCCTCCGCAGTTCTGCGCTCGGCCGGGGACCCCAGGCGCGCCATGTACATTACCCTCACCGGGGCAGTGGTGGCGACGGCCCTCGATGCTATCCTCATCCTTTGGCTGGGCCTTGGCATTTACGGCGCTGCGCTTGCCGCCGTCGCCTCCAACCTTTGCATCCTTGGCATCGGCTGGTGGGGGCTCGCACGGGTGCACGGTCTCCTCGCCAAACCCGATTGGCGCGCCCTCACGCACGATGCGCGGTTGATCGCCCGTTTTGCCATCCCGGCCGTGCTCGCCAATCTCGCGACCCCCGCGGGGGGTGCTTACGTGACCGCGGCAATGGCCCAGCTGAGTGACGGCGCGGTCGCTGGCTGGGCCGTGCTTGGCCGCATCATCCCGGTCGCCTTTGGCACGATCTTTTCGCTGTCAGGTTCGATCGGCGCGATCATCGGCCAGAACCTCGGGGCCAGAGAGTTCGATCGCGTGCGCGCCACGCTCCACGGTGGGCTGGTGTTTGCCGCAGCGTTCTCCTTGCTCGCCTGGCTCGTCCTCGCGCTGGCGGCCCCGCTGCTGGTCTACCTTTTCAAGGCCAGCGGCGATGCGGCCGGGCTCATCGTCTTCTTCTGCCGCTGGCTGGCGCCACTGTTTGCATTCTTCGGCACCTTGTTTGTGTGCAACGCCGCCTGCAACACGCTCGGGCGCCCACATTACGCCACGGCGCTGAGTTGGGGCCGCGCTACGCTGGGCACCATGCCGTTCGTGACCGTGGGCGCCCACTGGGGCGCGGAGGGCGCGCTGGCCGGCCACATGGCCGGTGGCATTGCCTTCGGCCTCGGCGCAGTCATGGTCGTTCGCAGCCTCATTCGCCGCCTCGAGCGTGAGTTGGGCGGCGTGGCGCGGCTGAGCGAGGCACCCGCCGCCGCCGCCGGTCACGCACGCGCGGGCGGTTCGTAGAGCTGGTAGCGCAAGCGCAGCTGCCGAAACGAGGTGGCGGGATCCACGAGCACACCGCCGGAGATCGCTTGGCGACCGATCAGCATGCGGTAGGACATGGCATCGCGATTGGTCAATGTCACCTCAATCTCCCATTCGCGATCGCCGATACGGATGGGCGTGGTGATGACATAGCGCTTCTCCCGATCGCCGTTGGAGCTCGTGATCATGCGCTCGTCCACCACCGGGGCGGTGCACACAATCTCGATGTCCGCCCGGCGCGGGATGGGATGCACCCCAAAGCGCACGCGGCGGTTGCGGCGCACCGCATAGGGCTCGACGAAATGGGCGTGCAGGGCCGAGGTGCGCGCGCCCGTATCGACCTTGGCCTTGATGGCTGGAAGGCCGAGCAGAGGCAGCGCAACCCACTCCTGCCAGCCCAGGATGAAGGGCGGAGCCACGGGCGGCATGCGGGGTCCGGCGTTGGTTGTCAGCTGCACTCTAGCACGACATGAAGCCCGCCGCTGCGCTGCGGCTGGGCAACCCCGTGGTGCCTGTCGGACCCGATCGTGCCTGTCGGACCCGATCGTGAAGGTCGCTGCCCCATGCCATCCGCCGCTATGGCAATGGGGGGTGCGGGGGCCCGATCCCAAGTCTGTCGGGCATCGCGTGCGGCGCCAGCCGAAGGCTGCACCACATTGGCAGGGGCGCGGCGTCGGCAGCGAGCTGGCAGCCATTGAGCGATGCTGGTCGCCGCCGGGGCACACGGGGTTAACGACGCGCGCTTGCAGTTTCCTCGCAGAGTTTCTTCGTCGGTTTTGAGGGTTTGGAATTTGGAGCCGCTTTGGAATTCCTGCCAGAACGACCGGTGGATGCCCCGCGTTCCGACGTAACTTTTTCGCCACAGTTGTTCACCGCGCTTCATTTCCCCACATGGGCTGACCGCATTTGGCGTGAACCGCACATGCGGGGAGTGCCCGCACTCCGAATTTTGGGGGAAAACCGGACTTGAAGGCGCCGAAGTTGGGGTGAGCCGCACGTGGCCTTGCCCGGCAAGCGCCTTGCCAATCGTGAGCGCCGCCACAGCGCTGACTTGCAATCTTGACTTTCGAGGGACCCCATGTGCTTTTCCGCGCTTTGACGCAAAGATGTGTTGCAGAGGCGGCAGAGCATGGCCGACAGCACGCACGAGACAGCGAGGGCTGACGCAGGTGCGCCCTCGAGCGGCCAGGTGCACCGCTATCGATCGCACACGTGCGGGGCGCTCCGCCGCGCCGACGTGGGCGTTGGCGCGCGCCTGTCTGGCTGGGTGCACCGCGTGCGCGATCACGGAGGGTTGCTGTTCATCGACTTGCGTGACCATTACGGGGTGACGCAGGTGGTCGCCGACCCGGACAGCCCGGCCTTTCGTACCGCCGAGGGGGTGCGTTCCGAGTGGGTCATCAAGGTTGACGGCCGCGTCCGCGAACGGCCTGAGGGCACCGTGAACCCGGAGCTTGCCACCGGCGAAGTGGAGCTCTTCGCAACCGAAATCGAGGTGCTGTCCCCGGCCAAGGAGCTACCGGTGCCCGTCTTCGGTGAGCCGGACTATCCAGAGGACTTGCGCCTGACCTACCGCTTCCTGGACCTGCGGCGCGAGACGCTGCACGCCAACATCATGAAGCGGCTGGCCATCATCGCCTCGATCCGGCGGCGCATGAGCGAGGCGGGATTTTTCGAGTTTGCCACGCCGATCCTGACGGCCTCCAGCCCGGAGGGGGCGCGCGACTTCCTCGTGCCCTCGCGCATCCACGCCGGCAAGTTCTACGCCCTGCCGCAGGCACCGCAGCAATATAAGCAGCTCATCATGATCTCGGGGTTCGACCGCTACTTTCAGATCGCACCTTGCTTTCGCGACGAAGACCCGCGGGCCGACCGGTTGCCAGGTGAGTTCTATCAGCTCGATGTCGAGATGAGCTTCGTTGAGCAGACGGACGTGTTCGCGGCCATGGAGCCCGTGCTCACCGGGGCGTTTGAGGAATTCGCCGGCGGCAAGCCGGTGACGCGGGGCTGGCCGCGCATCCCCTACGAGGAGGCGATCCGAAAATACGGCACGGACAAGCCGGACCTGCGCAACCCCATCGTCATCGCGGAGGTGACAGAGCACTTCCGCAGCTCGGGCTTCAAGGTGTTTGCAAGCTTGATCGAAAAAGATCCGCAGGCGCAGGTGTGGGCGATCCCGGCGCGGGGCGGGGGGTCTCGGGCCTTCTGCGATCGGATGAACGCCTGGGCCATAGCCGAGGGCCAACCCGGCTTGGGGTACATCTTCTGGCGCAATTCGCAGGCCGGGCAGGCGCCCAAGCCACGAGACGCAACCAAGCCGGGCAAGACGCCGCTCGAGTTGACGCCGCGGCTCGAGATCCTCGAAGCGGCCGGGCCCATTGCCAAGAACATCGGCCCTGAGCGCGCCGAAAAGCTGCGCGCCCAGCTGACGCTGGGCGACGGCGATGCGGTGTTCTTCGCGGCCGGTAACCCGAAGAAATTCTACAAGTTCGCTGGCGAGGCGCGCAGCAAGATCGCGACCGAGCTGAAACTGATCGACGAGGACCGGTTCGCCCTCGCCTGGATCGTCGACTTTCCCATGTATGAGTGGAACGAGGAGGAGAAGCGGATCGACTTCTCCCACAATCCCTTCTCGATGCCACAGGGTGAGCTGGCGGCGCTGGAAGCGGCCAAGACCACAGAAGAGCTGCTGGCAATCAAGGCCTATCAGTACGACATCGTCTGCAACGGCTTCGAACTCGCCTCGGGCGGCATTCGCAACCACAAGCCCGCAACCATGCTCAAGGCCTTTGCCATCGCCGGGCTTGGCGCCGAGGTGGTGGAACAGCGTTTCGGCGGCATGTACCGTGCCTTCCAGTACGGCGCACCGCCGCATGGCGGCATGGCGGCCGGTATCGATCGCATGGTGATGCTGCTGGTCGGTGCGAAGAACTTGCGCGAAGTGGCGCTCTTTCCAATGAACCAGCAGGCCAATGATCTGCTGATGGGGGCGCCGAGCGAGGTCTTACCCAAACAATTGCGTGAGTTGCACGTCAGGGTCGTGCCGACGGAGCGCTGACCCCCGTGCTTTGGCTCAAGCAAGTGTTCGACCGGATCATCGGCTCGATCCTGCGGCGGATCACCCGCCATTGGCACGAATGGCCCTGGCGTGAACCCGGCGCCGCCTTGCGCAACGAGCTGCAGCGGCGCGCCACCATCGCGGCGGCCGATTTTGTGACCGCGCGCATGCCCGAGGCGCTCTACTGCAGCGGCAAGTTCGATCTTCTCACGTATGCTGTGCAACAGGCGCCCCCGGGGTTGGCGCTTGAGTTCGGCGTGTACAGGGGCACCACCATCAACCATCTGGCGCGGGTCGCGCCCGAGCGCCATTTCTTCGGTTTCGACAGCTTCGAGGGCCTGCCCCAGCACTGGACGGGAGCACGCTATTCACCCGTCAATTTCGACCTCCGGGGCAAGAAGCCGAGGGTAGCGGCCAACGTGTCGCTGATCAAAGGGTGGTTCGATGCGACGCTGCCGGCATTTCTGGCCCGAGAGATGGGAAAGATTGGGTTCATTCACGTCGATTGCGACATCTACGCCTCGACCAAGACCGCGCTCGAGCTCACCCTGCCGCGCCTCGTGCCTGGCGCCATCATCGTGTTTGACGAGTTCTTCAACTACAAGGGCTACGAGCTCAACGAGTTTAAGGCGTTCTTCGAGGCCGTGGAGCGCTTCGATTTGGCCTACCGTTTCATAGGATACGCAGGCCAGCAGGTAGCTGTCGTGGTCGACACCGTGCGGCGCCCCGCGGCGGGCGCCTGATGCTTGCGCCCCCTTAAATCTCCGATCGCTTTTCGCTTCAAATCATGCGCGGCGGGGGCGAGCGGCCTTTCCACGCTCGTGGCGTTTGTGCTCCTTCAGCGCGCGGTCGACCATGGCCGGCGCCGAACCCAAGTAGTTCGCCGGCTCGGTCAGCTCTTTGAGGCGGGGGGGTTTTAGGTGCTTCGTCACCTCTGGCACCCGCTCCAGCTCGGCAAGCAGCGTTGCGCCGTTGTCCAGGGCCGAGCGGCACGCCCCATAAACGAGGTCGTGTGCCTGCTGGCGGCCGGTGTGCTTGGCGAGCGCCATCATCACCGCCTCCGCGACGATGAGCCCTCCGGTGATCGCAAGGTTGCGCCGCATGCGCTCGGGCTCGACGATGAGGCCCTCCAACAGGAAGCGCGCGTGCCGCAGCGCCCCGGACGTGGCGATGAAGGCTTCCGGCAGCGCCACCCATTCGAGATGCCAGGGGCCGGTGGCGCGCTCGTGATCGGCGGCCATGGCATCGAGCATCAGGCCGGCGTGCTGGCGCACGACCTTGGCGGCGGCGAGGATCAACTCGCACGCAATCGGATTGCGCTTCTGCGGCATCGTGGAGGAGGACCCGCGTCCCGCCACAAACGGCTCCAATGCTTCGCCGACTTCCGTTTGCATGAGCAGCATCACATCGGTGGCGATCTTGGCCAGCGTGCCGGTGAGCAGACCCAACAGCGAGACGGTTTCCGCCAGGTTATCGCGCGCCACGTGCCAGGGCGTCGGTGGGCGGGCAAGGCCCAGCTGCGCCATCAAGGCGTCGTGCACGGCAAGGCCCTTGTCGCCGAGGGAGGCAAGCGTCCCCGCAGCGCCAGCGAACTGGCCGACGAGCACGCGCGGCTTGAGCTCCTTGAGGCGCTGGCGATGCCGCTCGACCATGCCGAGCCAGACCGCCGCCTTGTAGCCGAAGGTCACCGGCAGGGCGTGCTGCAGGTGGGTGCGGCCTGCCATCACCGTGTCACGGTGCTTGGCGGCGAGGCCAGCAAGGGCGGCCTGGAGCGCTGCAAGGTCGGCGTCGACGAGCGCCAGCGCCTCGCGCACCTGCAGCACGGTCGCGGTATCCATGATGTCTTGGGTGGTTGCCCCCCAGTGAATGTAGCGGCCCGCTTCCCCGCACTGCTTGGCAAGCTCATGCACGATGCCGACGATCGGGTAGCCGACGAGGTCGGTTTCGGCCTTGAGCTTTTCCATGTCGATGGCATCGGCGCACGCCAGCTTTTTGATGGCCCGGGCGGCTTCCTTGGGAATGACGCCGACGCTTGCCTCGGCCGCAGCCAGCGCCACCTCGACTTCTACGTAGCGCCCGAGCAAGGCCTCATCGCCGAAAATGGCGCGCATGGCCGGGGCGCCGAAGGCATCGCGGAAGATGGCGGAATCAAACACGGTGGAGGGCATGGGGGCGGCGCCTGGGCTTGAGAGCTTGACCCGCCCTCTCATAGCCGGAGCGGCGCCATCGATCCAGCCGGACGCGCCAACCTCATGCCGCCACGGTGAACTTCTGCGCGGTCTCAAGATCGACCGAGACCAGCTGGCTGACGCCCTTCTCGCCCATGGTGACGCCGAACAAGCGGTTCATGCGCGCCATGGTCATGGGGTGGTGGGTGATGACCAAAAAGCGCGTCGAGGTGTCGGCCGCCATCTTTTCCATCAGCGTGCAGAAGCGATCGACGTTGGCATCATCGAGCGGGGCGTCCACCTCATCGAGGACACAGATCGGCGACGGGTTGGTCAGGAACACCGCGAATATCAGTGCCTGGGCGGTGAGCGATTGTTCGCCGCCGGACAGCAACGACAGCGTTGCCGGCTTCTTGCCAGGCGGTTTGGCAACGATCTCGAGCCCGCCCTGCAGCGGATCGTCGGCCTCGATCGTCTCCAGGCGCGCCTCGCCGCCGCCGAACAGCGCCGTAAACAGCCGCTGGAAGTGATCGTTGACGGTGTCGAAGGCGCTCTGCAGTCGGCTGCGCGCCTCCTGGTTGATCTGGCTTATGCCGGAGCGCAGCTTGGCGATGGCAGCCTCGACGTCGGTCTTCTCCTTATCGAGGCTCTCGAACTGCTGCGTGAGGCTGGTTAGGTCCTCGTCGGCCTGCAGGTTGACGCCCCCAAGCCGCTCACGATCGGCCTTGAGGCGCGTCAGTTGGCCGTCCGCCTGCTCCAGCGTGGGCAGTTCCGCACCCGGCTGCAGTCCGGCCGCTTCGAGGCAACCGTCGGGGGCGCAACCGAGCTGCTCGCGAATGCGCTGTCCTTCCTCGGCGCGGCGCGCGCGCGCGCTCTCAAGCCGCGCCTCGATGCGCGCACGCACCTCACGTTCATCGGCCACGGCGGCCTGCGCCGCTCTGAGCTCCTGCGCCGCTTGCCGATGGGCGGTGTCGGCGGCCGCCAGATGATCGGCCGCCGCGCGCCGCTCCTGTTCCGCCCTGGCGACCTCGCCCATGAGCTTCTGGCGCTGGGCTTCGATGAGGGCAGGGATCTCGGCGAGCTTGGCCATCTCCGCCTCGGTGTCGGCGGCGCGCTCCTTGAGCGTGGCGATCTGTTGTTCGGCGCCGGCGGCGCGCGTGCGCCAGCGCTCCTGCTCCAGGCCGATCCCTGCCTGCCGTTCCATGCGCGCCCGGTGCTCACGCTCGAGCGTGATGAGCTCGGTGCGGCCCTCGCTGACGCGGGAGCGCAGGCCAGCCGTCTCCTGCTGCACGGCGGCCAGCTCGGCCTCGAGACCATCGCTGGGCCCAAGCATTTCGAGCGCTGCCGAGGTCTGGGCGAGCTGCATGCGCGCCTCGGCCAGCGCCTCCTCGGCGCGGCCGCGGGCATCCACGACGGCCGCGATTCTGGCCTCGGTTTCCCGCGCCTGCCGCTCCATGGCCGTGAGCACATCGCGCGTCTGCGCGAGCTTGGCCTGAGCCTCCCGCCACCATTGGCGCAGCCGACGCTCCTCATTTTGCGCCGCGCTCACGCGTTCGGCTGCCGCCTCGGCCTCCGTGCGCGCACCATCAGCCGCACGGTGCGCTTCGGCCTCTTCGCGCGCCAGTGCGCCCAACCGGCTGCGCTCGGCAAGCCGCGAGGCGGCGGCCGTGGAAACCTGTGCGGTGGCCACCCATCCATCCCAGCGCCAAAGCTGGCCGTCACACGAGACGAGCCGCTGGC
>DATBGH010000004.1:0-77292 GCA_036558085.1 Hyphomicrobiaceae bacterium | reverse complement strand
GAACCGCTGCATGGTATCCAAAAGCCATCCCGACCTTCAGCGACGCCATCGCCGCAGTACGCCGCCAAATATGGGTGCACCAGATTTCTTCAATGTCCCGGCCACGCCGAGACCATATCGAAATTCCTACACATATTTGGCCTCGCATGCAGAACGCGCTCGCATACGCTGCCTAGATCGGCCAAAGTCAAGCTTAGGCCCCGCAAATTAGGCCGGCGCAAGCTGGGTCGGCGTGGCCAACTGAGCCGGGCAAAGGCGCCGCAAGGGCTGCACCCGAAGGAAAGGTTGGGCACGCAAGCGCGCGCCCCCAGTCGCGGGGCGCTCGCGCTCGCGCGGCTGGGCGTTGACGGAGGCGTTGCGCGAGGACCATCTGCGCCGCGCCAAACGTTCGGCGCAGATGCGGCTTGCGTGGCTTTGAGGTTTGGCGGGGCCTAGCGGCGGCAGGGATGCGCCGCGGCCGCGCACACAAATTCGGTGCCCCTCACATCGCAACGCAGTTCTTTGCCCATGGCCAGCGCCCAGCTTGAATAGCGCGGGCCGAAGAGCCGTGCGGCCTCAAACTCCCAATCCTGGACCGATCGGGCTTCGGCCTTGCGCACTTGATGCCCCCCGCCGAAGAGCGCGACGTGAGCCGAGCCCCGGGCGCGGATGCGATACTCGCAGAGCGGCCCGAACCGATGCGGTTCCTTGAAATACTCGTACTCGCCGCGACGCCACTCCTGTGCGCTCGCCGCGGTCAGGGCCAACCCCGCCATTGCCAGTGCGCCCGTCAGCCCCATCACCACGCGTTGTGCTAGCATCTGATGAACCTCCTTTGCTTTCCGGCGCGGTACTCGACCTGCAACCTCGGGCAGAATTTCGCCGCCACGGAGGCGTGAAGATGGCCAAGCTTTGATGCGCCTCGCCTTACGCGCTCGCCGCGATCTGCCTGTGCGCCGCAGCAAGGCTTTGAGATCATTGAATGGATTTCGTCAGACTGCGGCAAAATGCCGAAGCGCCGTCAGCGCGTCTTCACCACCACCTTGATCGCGTCCTCGATGCGGTCGCGAGCGTAGCGCAGTGCCTGCGGTAGCTCATCGAGCGCAAAGGTGTGGGTGTGGATGAGGCACGCGTCAAAGCGCTTGGCGCGCATGAACGCCTCCGCACGATGAGTGGCGCTGCGGCCCTCGCCGCGAATCCCGTAAACGTAAATGTTGTTGCGAACGAGATGCGCCACGTCGACCAGCACGGGCTCGTGCGGGAATGCGGCGAGGCACAGCTTGCCGCCGCGATTGAGCATGCGCCCGGCCGCGTTGATGGCGTCGGGTGCACCAGAGCACTCGACGACATAATCGACGCCTTTACCGCCGTTCAGTCGCAGCACGGTCTCGACCGGATCCTCTTGCGTGACATTGACGATGTGGTCGGCGCCGAGGGCCAAGCCCTTGTTGAGACGCGCCTGGCGCGTGCCGGTGAGGACAACGGGCGAGGCACCGAGCGCCTTGGCCACCGCCACACCGAGCAGGCCGATTGGACCGGGTCCCATCACCACCAGGCTTTCGCCGGCGATGAGCCCACCCAGCTCGGTGAGGCCATACATCGCCGTACCGGCCGTGACGACGAGCGTCGCTTCCGCGTCCGACATGCTGTCGGCAATGGGGATCACCGTGTTGATGTTATTGACGGCGTATTCGGCAAAGCCGCCGTCGGTCGTGAAGCCATTGGCGCGGTGGCCCTTGTGGGTGTCGCCATAGTTGAGGCAGGACGTGTACATGCCCATGCGGCAGCGCTTGCACTGGCCGCAGCCGGCGTGGATCTCCACCGTCACGCGATCGCCGATCGAGAACTCGTCCGCTCCCGGTCCCAACGCGGCAATGGTGCCCATGTACTCGTGCCCCGGCGTCCAATTCTTGTTGAAGGGCAACCCGCCCTCGACCAGCGCGGGCGAACCGTGCGCAATCACCTCAAGGTCGGTGGCGCAAATGGCCACGGCGTCGATGCGCACCAATACCTCGGCGCGACGCGGCACCGGCACAGGCTTTTGCGTGAAGTGCAGCTCGCCGGGACCGCCCAGCACCCATGCTCGCATGGTCTCGGGCACGGGCATGTTGGCGTTCGTCTTCACACCATGGGGGGCATACATCCTTGCATCCTTTGCGCTTCTGCGAACGGCTCCGAACATGACAGGCAAAATGCGTGCGTGGCATACGCTGGCTCGGCATGGGCCGTGCGGGCCCGCGGCTTTGACCTAACGACAGGGCACGGCAAAGTCGACATGATAGTGCTCGTCGTGCCGGACCCAAGCCTGTTGCTTGTTGAAGGCAAGGCGCTTCATCGCCTGGGCCCCCGCCGGGCTCGCCGCGAGCCTGGGCTGGAGCCCTACGTCGAAGATCACCCGTCGGATGCTGATGCCGTGGGCGTGTGCCGCTCGATCGAGGGCCAGCAAATGCTGGCCCATGGCCTCAAAATCGATCCTGTGCGGGCCGGCGCGCCCGGTATTGTCGAACTCGACCGCGTAGCCGAATTGATTGAAGGCCCAGGTCGGCAGTTCTGAAACCTGGCCGTCCAATGTGCGCACCGGCACGTGAAAATCGACCGCGGTGCCATTGGCGTGCGACTTGTGTGGCGCGAAACGCCCACCCCACGGCCATCCGCTCTCGGCATAGACAAAGCGCAGTTCCGCATGCGACTTGCTCAGGTCGGCATAGGCATCGCGCATGGTCTGGCGCACGGTCTCGTGCACAAAGGTGCGGCCGAGCAAGAAGCCGAGCAAGCTATAGGCGCGATAATTATCGCCCGCATAGGGCAACCGGCTGCCGCCTTCGAGATGACCGTTGTCGACGGTGCCGCGACAGATGCTGGCTCGGCCGCCAACGAGGCCGAGCCAGGCGACATAAGCGGCAAATGCAACCGCAATCGACAGCGGTGCAAGGCAGACCACGAGCAGGGCACGATGCACGGTCATCTTGCGGATTGAGAGCCCACTCCCCCTCGACTGCTCCAGGATGGCGGCCACGCGCGCCTGGGCGAACCGCGCAGGCCCACCTACGTCGAGACCGATCGATACCGGTCTGGCTCAGTTACCGCAACACCGCTGGCGCCAGCCCACAAGTTGCGCTCAAGGGGCAAATGCCGCATCGTAAGTGTGCAAAGGATGGAAATATGCCGCAGAGCACGAAGCCGGCAGCGGGCCGCAACGTCACCGTGTCCAAAGCGGCGGTGGACGAGGCCTTCAAGGCGCTCTCCAACTGGGGGCGGTGGGGCAAGGACGATCAGATCGGCACGCTCAATCACGTGACGCCCGCCGACATTGTGGCAGCCGCAAAACTGATCAAGCGCGGCCAGATCTTCGCGCTTGGCATCCCGCTGGGGCAGAGCGGACCGCAGCGCGGCCTCTTCGGCAAGCGCTGGAACCCCATTCACACCATGCTCGCGACCGGTACCGATGCGCTCGCAGGGCGGCAGGAGCACCTGCTTTACGCCGACGATGCCATCAACATGCCGATCCAGGCAGCGACGCACTGGGATGCGCTCGGACACATCTTCTACCACGACAAAATGTACAATGGGCATCACGCCTCGGCGGTGGACAGCGGCGGCCTCTCCAAGCTCGGCATCGAGCATGCCAAGGACAAGCTGGTCGGTCGCGGCGTGCTGCTCGATATTGCGCGGTGGAAGGGCGTGGAAACGCTGGATGACGGCGAAGGGATCAGCAATGACGATCTTGACGCTTGTGCAGAAGCCCAGGGGGTTGAAATCCGCAAGGGCGACTTCGTCATTGTGCGCACGGGCCAAATGGAGGCTTGCACCAGGCGTGGCGAGTGGGGCGGCTATGCCGGCGGCGACGCACCGGGCCTTAAATTCGAGAGTTGCTACTGGCTCTATGAGAAGGAGGTGGCGGGGGTGTGCTCCGACACTTGGGGCGTGGAGGTGCGGCCCAACGAGACCAAAGATGTGAACCAGCCCTGGCACTGGGTGGTCATTCCCGCCATGGGTCTCTACATGGGCGAGATGTTCAACCTCAAGGAGCTGGCCGAGGATTGCGCCGGCGACAAGGTGTATGAATTCTTTTTCTGTGGCGCGCCGCTGATCATTCCAGGCGCGACGGGGTCGCCCATCAATCCGCAGGCCCTCAAATAGCGCCACCGCTGGGCTATCACCCCGGCCTATCAGTGTGGCCTATCACTCTGGCCTATCAGTGTGGCCTATCATCCTGGCCTATCATCCTGGCCTATCACCTGGCCAATCCCGTTCGCGGCCAGACCCCATGGCGTTGTGGCCTGGGGGCTCAGTCTGCTCGCGGGGCTGTAGCGGGCGTCGTGCGCGGGCCGTCTGTTGCGCTCGTGTCGTGCGCGAGCCTGCCCTTCAGGTGAGGCGGCGTTCAAGGCTGCAAAAAACCCCTCAGCACAGCGACGAACTCGTCGAGACGATCGTGGTGCACCCAGTGGCCGGCGCCCGCGACGGAGACCACTTGTGCCTGCCGGAAATGTCGCAAGCGGCCGTCCTGCACCGGATTGGAAGCCCAGCTCTCATTGCCGTAGACGAGCAGCGTCGGACAGGCAATGCGCCCCCAGAGATCCTCCACCTCGGCGTAGGTCATGTCGTAGGGCGGCCACGATCGCACGTAGTTGTCGAATTTCCAGCTGTAGGTGCCGTCCTCGTTTTGGTTGACGCCGTGCAACGTGAGGTGGCGCGCTTGCTCAGGCGTGAGATGCTGGTTTTCCTCCTGCATGCGCTTCCATGCATCCTCGATTGAGGCGTAGCGCCGCGGCATGCGCCCGGACAGCGCGCGCTGGTCGTCGATCCAGGCGCGCATGCGCTCGTGGAAGGGTTTCTTGTTGCGCTCGCTCATTCGGCGCGGGGACGGCCCCAAACCCTCGATGGCGATCAGCTTGGCAACGTTTTCGGGGTAGAGACCCGCGTAGCGCAGCGCGATATTGCCGCCCAGCGAGTGAGCCAGGAGTGTCAGGGGTGCAATTTTGAGCTGGTGGATGAGCTGGGCCAGGTCGTAGACATAGCCCGCCATCATGTAGCTGCCGTCCTGCGACCACTGGCTGTCGCCGTGCCCCCTGAGGTCGGGAGCGATGATGTGCCACTCGCGGCCGAGCTTCTCAGCGAGCCAATCCCAGTTGCGACAGTGATCACGTCCGCCATGCACCATCAGCAAAGGGGGCGCCTCGGCATTGCCCCAGTCGACGTAATGCAGCCTCAGGCGCTGAGAGAAAAAGATGCGCGATGTAGGGCCGGGTGAAGTGACGGGCATGGGCAGCAGAACCCCTAGGGACATCGGTTGTTTGAGCGCGATTGTTGCGCGAGCGAAAGGTAGCGCTGCGCCGCAACACGCGGAAGCCTCGTGATGGGGTGGCCCGAGCGGCCCGGGCGGGCACCCCCTGGAAAACCACCGCAATCGCAGCCTCGCCTTGCGGGCTAGCTGCCATACCCTGCGCGAGGCACGGCGGATAGGGCCGAGGACAAGCCAGCCTGCCGCGCTCAGCGGGGTGGCATCCCTCGCCGCCTTCGGCGGCCGGTTTGCTGTCTCGATCTGCGCAAAAGGGAGAGGCTCCCATGCGAGGTTTGCGAGCTTTCGCTGCCAAACCGGCGAGGACTTTGGCGTGGCATCGGGCTATGGTTGGTGGTCGCGAGCGGCGCACCGATGGTTTGCATTAGCGTTAGCGCCAACGCTCGAGAAGGACTAGCCCAACGGACGGAGACGAGCGATGGCGGAGATGAAAACCTACTCCGGCGGCTGCCACTGTGGGCGCGTGCGTTACGAGACAACCACCGACCCAAGTCAAGCCATCGCCTGCAACTGCTCGATCTGCGCCAAGCACGGGCTGTGGCTGACATTCGTGCCACCGCAGCAATTCAAACTGCTGTCGGGGCTCGACGATCTCGCCGATCATCAATTCAACAAACACGTCATCCATCACCTGTTCTGTCGCACCTGCGGCGTGGAATCGTTCGCACGCGGCAAGGCCAAGGATGGCAAGGACATGTTCGCCATCAACGTGCGCTGCCTCGACGGTATCGACATCGCTAAACTCAAGCCCAAGCCCGTCGACGGTCGCAGCAAGTGACGGCGCACGTGATCCCTCGCGCCCCAAATCGGTTCTGGTGCTGGGCAGGGCGCGCTCTGAGACCATGTCGCCCAGCGATCGTTGCGGGGAGACCTTAAGGGTCGCGCTACCCTGGCAGGAGAGCGCAAAGGAGCTACCTCCCGCGTGGCGCTCGGTTTGTGTCCAGCGCTGATTGCGCGCTTGCCTTAACGACTTGCGCGGCCCTAACTAGGGCGAGGCGCGCAAGCACCGGCTGCGCGGCTTGGACCACGATGAGCGATCGCGCGCGGGCCGATCGCGATCCTGCGGCAAGGAGATCGAGGCACATGGATGACGTCTACTCCCGCTCCGGCAACCGCGCCGACCCGCCTTATCTCGTCCCCGCCTACGTCGGCACGCGCACGCGCGCCCCGCAGCGGCCGCTGATCCTCATCCCACAGACGCTGTCGGAGATCACGGGGCCCGTCTATGGCCACTCCGATGTGCTGCCCGAGGAAGCAGATCTGACGCGGCAACATGTCGGGGAGCCTTTGGGTGAGCGCATCATTGTCAAGGGGCGCGTGCTCGATGAGGCTGCGCGGCCAGTGCCCAATAGCCTCGTCGAGATTTGGCAGTGCAATGCAGCCGGTCGCTATCGTCACGTGGTGGACCAGCACGAGGCACCGCTTGATCCGAACTTCACGGGCGCTGGCCGCTGTGTCACGGATGCGGAAGGCAACTATCGCTTCGTCAGCATCAAGCCTGGCGCCTATCCCTGGCGCAACCACCCCAACGCCTGGCGGCCGGCGCACATTCACCTGTCGTTGTTTGGACCCTCGTTCCTCACGCGGCTCGTGACGCAGATGTATTTTCCGGGCGACCCGCTTTTCCCGTTTGACCCCATCTTTAACTCGGTACCTGATCCCAAGGCGCGCGAGCGCATGACCTGTCGGTTCGACCTGGACGCGACGCAGCCCGAGTGGGCGCTGGCCTACCACTTCGACATCGTTCTGCGAGGCAGCAGGGCAACGCCGTTGGATCCTGACCATGTCTGAGCGCACGCCCTCCCAAACCGTTGGTCCTTATCTGCACATTGGCCTCACACAGGGGTCTTATGGGGCCCGCGAGATTTTCGGCGCCAATCTCGCCGACGCCGGCTTGGCCGGTCCCCACATTCGCATCGAGGGCCGCGTCTATGATGGGCAGGGCAACGTCGTGCCCGATGCCGTCCTCGAGATCTGGCAGGCCGACGATCAGGGCCGCTACGCCCATCCCGCCGACGGCCGCCCGCTCGCCTCCAACTCGTTTCGGGGGTTCGGGCGCTGTCCGACCGACAAGGATGGCGCCTTTGTGTTCGAGACCGTCAAGCCGGGGGCCGTGCCGGGCCCCGCCGGTGCCGCACAGGCGCCGCACATCAACGTCGGCCTATTCTCACGCGGGCTCTTGAAGCGGCTCTTCACGCGCATCTATTTTGACGGCGAGCCCGCTAACGCCGCCGATCCCATCCTCGCCCTTGTCCCCGCTGACCGCCGCCGCACGCTGTTGGCCAAGTCCGATCGGGCCAAGCCCGGCGTCTTTTGCTTCGATGTCTATTTGCAAGGCGTCAACGAAACGGTTTTCTTCGACGCTTGAGCGGCAGCGCGCCACGCCAACATCCGCATCGGATAGAGCGAGCGTGTCGGTCTTCTTGCCGCCGGCGGAGCGTGCGTGCCATACACGACCGCCCGCGCCACGCTTCCACGCTCGTCCAGGACCAATCCGCATGTTCCAACGCACCTGCCACGAGCCCGAGATCGCGCTAAAGACGAACGGGCCCGCGATCTGGCGGCAGGGGGCACCTTTCGATGGAGGCATTTGTCCCCTGGGCTGTCCCCAGGGCGTGGCCACCGCGTTCCTGGCCCGGCACTTGCGGCCGGCGTGCAAGGCGCGCACTGCCTGCACAGCCCACATCGCTTTTGCCCCGTCGTGGCCGGTTGATGCGTCGCTGGCGCCTCTGCGGGCGGGCTCACGTCAGCACTGCCCATGGCCAGTGGCCGATGCCGGCGCTGCTGTGCCCTGCGCCGTTTGAAGGAGCGCCGCGGTGCATCGAGTGCTCCTCTTTGGGGGCTACGGCGTCTTCGGCGCGCGCATTGCCGAGCGTCTAGCGCGCGAGCGCGGCGTGGAGCTGATCATCGCCGGACGCTCGCTTGAGCGAGCATTGCAACTGGCGGCCAAGGTCGGAAAAGACGCGCAGGCACGGGTCACCGCGGCGCGGCTCGACGCGATGGCGGTGACGCGAGAGGCGCTCGCCGCGCTCCGGCCCCGGGTCGTGCTCAACGCGTCGGGTCCCTACCAGTGGCAGGACCACCGGCTGGCGCGAGCCTCTATCGGTGTTGGCGCACACTACATCGATCTGGCCGACGCTCGCCGGTTCGTCAGTGGCATCGCCGCGCTCGAGGCTGAGGCGAGGGCGGCCGACGTGCTGTTGGTAAGCGGCGCGAGCACGGTACCGGCTCTGTCGGCTGCTGTGATCGATGCGTACGCGCCGCGATTCTCGGCGCTGGCGGCAGCGCGCATCGTCATCGCACCTGGCAACAGCTTCGATCCGGGCCTTGCCACCACCCAATCGATCCTCGGCACCCTCGGTCGCCCCTTCGCGGCGGCGGGCGGAAAATTGCAGCCGGCGATCTACGGCTGGCAAAACCTGCGTCGCCAAACCATGCCGGGGCTCGGCGCGCGCTGGCTTGGCGCCTGCGAGACCCCCGATCTTGATCTGCTGCCGCGCCGCTACCCTGGCCTCAATTGCGTGGAAGTCTTCGCAGCGCTCGAGGTCGGCGCCTTCCACTTGGGCTTGTGGGGACTGTCATGGCTCGTACGCGGAGGGCTCGTGCGCAAGCCTGAGCGACTGGCGCGACCGCTGCTGCGTGTCAAGCATGCGCTGCGCTTTCTCGGCTCGGACGTGGGCGGCATGGCCGTCACCCTGCACGGCAGGGATCGCGAGGGTGCGCCTCAGCGCGTAGCCTGGCACTTGGTCGCCAGACGCGGTCATGGCCCCTACATTCCCACCATCGCCGCGATGATCGTTGCCAAAGGGCTCATTGCCGGCACGCTGCACCAACGCGGCGCCATGCCCTGCCTCGGCCTCTTCACCCTGGCCGACTTCCTCGGCGAAGTGGGCGACCTTGATATCGCGGCGGCCGAGACATGAGCTTGCCGCTCTATCGCCGGGTGCTGGGTGCGCGCTTTGCAGTGCTGCCGAGGCGTGTGCGCGAGTTGCACGAGCTGGAGGCCGCAAGCCAATGGACAGGTATGGCCAGCGTCGAGCGCGGTCGCTCGCGCCTCAGCCGCCTCGCAGCCTGGTTCGCCGGACTGCCACCGGACGGGCAAGACCAGGTTTTATGTGTGACGTTTGAACCCATTGGCGGCCACGAGATCTGGACCCGGAGGTTTGGTGAGGTGCGGTTCCGATCCGTGCAGTACGAGCGCGGTGGCTTCCTGTGCGAACGCGCCGGACCCTCCACGTTCGTTTTTACCCCTGTTGCCAGCGGGAGCGGACTGGCGCTGCGCCTCGACGGCTTCCGCCTGCTTGGTCTGCCATTGCCGCGGCGTGTGCACCCGCATGTGCGGACGTGGGAATGCGAACGCGAGGGCCGCTATCAGTTTGAGGTCGAGGCGCGCATGCCGCTTGCAGGCCTCATCATCCGCTACGATGGTTGGCTCGTGCGGCAGGGATGACGGCTCGGCGGCGAGCTATTTCGTCTCGGTTGGCTTCTTGGCCGACGCAGCACTGGCGCGCGTGGTTGGTTTGGCAGCCAGCACGGGCTTATCGCTGCCGCTGGTGAGCACCGAGCGGCACTCGGCCGGCAGCTGATCGAGGGTGAGACCGGGCTTGGGCGGCGCTGGCTTGGCCGCCGCCACGGGCGGTGTGGGCGGTTCGGGCTTCGGCTTCACCAGGGCGAGCCACTTGGTGAGCTCCTTGCCGCAACCGTCGTCGGCGGGCAGCGGTGGCTGGTGCTCGCAGTTCGTACTGCCACTGGGACAGGCGATGCGGACGTGGAAATGGTCGTTGTGGCCCCAGTAGGCGCGGATTTTGTGCACCCAGGCGCGATCACCCTCGTTGGGGGCGGCCTCGCAAATTGCCTTCTTGATGGCGGGGTGAACGAAGATGCGTTCGACGCTCGCGTAGGAGGCTGCGCGCCGTAACAGGCGAACATGCGCCTGCGTCCATCGATTGGGATCCACGGACACCCCGTCGGCGGCCAGCATGGAGACGGCCGACACCTCGTCGCGCTCGTGCGTCGTCAACCGCGGCTCGGGCATGGGCGTGAACCAGATGTCGGCGTCCAGCCCGACTTGGTGGCTGGCATGACCCGACAGCATGGGACCGCCACGGGGCTGGGAAATGTCGCCGACCAGGAGACCGGGCCAACCGTCGTGTGCGCGCGCCTCCAGTGCCAGCTTCTCCACCACGGCGATGAGCTCGGGGTGGCCCCAGTTGCGATTGCGGGAAAGGCGCATTGCCTGCCAGGCGGGGCCGTCGGTTGGCAGCGCCTTGGCGCCTGCCAGGCAGCCCTTGGCATAAAAGCCGATTGCGCGCGCGGCCATCGGTGCGGGCGATTTGGCGGCGCCAAACAGCTCTTTGGCCGGCGGCCCGGTCGGCTTTGCGACCTTTTTCTTGGGCACCGGCTTCTTGGCCGCGACGAGGATGGGTCTGGCCAAGCCCCCGTCCTGCGCAACAATCACACTCGGTACGCCCGCCGCCACAGCGAGCGCACACAAGATGCTGGTAGAGCGCATGCCTCCCCTCCACCCTGTCGGACAACCAATGTTGCTCTTCCCCTCCGGCGTTTGCGGCTGACGCCGAGTATAGGCAGGCGCGCTGTGCCGCACAGCGTTTTTTCCAGCTCAGCCCGGGCCTTGCCGGCCAAATGCCGTGACCCCCGCGAATGCCGCGCCCACTGCCAGCAGGATCGATGCGATGACGTTCCAACCTGCGAAGGAGAGGCCGAGAAAGCGCCAAGCCGCCTCGTCACAACGGATCACGCGGGTGTTGGCAAGGTCATTGAGCAGACCGCCCGCCCCTCGGGACAGTGGCTGCGAGCCACCGCAGGTCTCAGGACCTGGCCAAAATTTCCATTCCGCACCGGCCTGGTAGGTTCCGAGCGCGGCATTGGCGATAAAAGCCAAGGCGACGAGCGCGAACAGGACCGATGCGGCGCTCTTGCGTCCAGCGGACTGCAGGCCAAGGGCCAGCAATAGCGCGGGGATGGCGGCATAGTAGCTATAGCGCTGCTGCAGACAGAGCGGGCAGGGGGAGTAGCCGCCCAGGTGCTCGAAGCCAAGTGCTGTCAAGATCACTGCCACCGCCACCAAGAGCACGAGCAAACCCATGCGCCCGGAGGAAGATCGCAGCGATTGTGGGAGGTTGAGCAGCATGGCAGCGCGGTCAGAGGGCATAGCGGATGGCAACGAACCCGCCCAGCAACAGGACGACGAACGCGGTGGTGACGAGGGTGAGGCGTTTTTCGATGAAGTCGCGGATGGGTGCGCCAAACCAGTAGAGCAGGCCAGCCACGAGATAAAAGCGCATGGCGCGGGCGACGATGCTGGCGAGGATGAATGGGCCAAGGCTCATCTTGAATACGCCGGCGGCGATGGTCAGCACCTTGTAGGGAAAGGGTGTCCAGCCCTTGGCGATCAGAATCCAAGGGCCCCAAGCATCGAACAGCGCCTGCATTTGCCCGTACTTTTCGCCATAGCCGTAGAAGTTCAAGATCGGCTCGCCGATCGCCGCAAAGAGATAGTAACCGATCGCATAGCCGGCAATGCCGCCGATGACGGAACCAGCAGTTGCAATAGTGGCGTAGATCCAGGCGTGGGAGCGTCGCGCCAAGACCATGGGGATCAGCATCACGTCGGGGGGGATGGGAAAGACCGAGCTCTCGACAAACGCGATGCAAAACAGCGCCTGTGGGGCCCTGTCGTGTGCCGCCATTCCCATCATCCAGTTGTAGAGGCGCTCGATCATGGCCCCTTGTCCCTAGCCTCTCCACCATGCGCTTGTCGAGGATCGCATCGACGCTGGAGACACGTCGCTACGCGAGCCCCAAGGCCAATTGCACCGGACGGAACGAGCGCCGGTGATGCGGGGTGACGCCGTGCCTGGCGATCGCGGCGTGGTGTTCCCGCGTGCCATAGCCTTTGTGCCGGTCAAAGCCGTAGTGTGGGTAGTCCCGTGCAAGCTCGGCCATCATGGCATCTCGCGCGACCTTGGCAATGATCGAAGCGGCCGCGATCGAGAGGCACTTGGCATCGCCTTGCGCAATGGCCCGGCTCGCACAGCCCAGATGGGGGGCCTTGTTGCCGTCGACGAGGACGAGCCGGGGTTGGTCTGTCAGCCGCGCTACGGCCTGGCCCATGGCCCACAGCGAGGCGCTGAGGATATTCTCGGCATCGATGCGCTCGACGCTTGCAACGCCAATGCCGACCTGTGCCGTGGCGATGATTGCCTGATAGACGAATTGACGCGCCTTGGCATCGAGCCCCTTGCAATCGGCGATGCCGTCTGGGATGAACGCGGGATTGAGCACGACAGCGGCTGCAACCACCGGACCGGCCAGCGGTCCCCGGCCGGCTTCGTCGACGCCGGCGATCGGTCCGCCGCCCAACTCGAGCTCGATTGCCTCCAGCTCGAAGGTCGCTTTCATGGCGCGAATCACCCCCTCTCAGGGCGAGCTTCGCGGGATCGGCCGCTGCTGTCAAAAGAGCGTGAGCTGGCCGCCGGTTGCCACCGGCGGGCGGAAGAGGTCGGTGCGCAGCTTGGCGGTCCACTCGTTGAAGCCCAAGCGCTTCACCGCCAAGCGAAATCTGGCGCTGATCTGCTCGGCGTAGGGCCCAGTGCCGCGCTGCCGCACACCCCATTCGGGCGTGTAGTCTTTGCCCCCGTGCATCGACCGCAGGATGTTGATGGCGTGTGCTGCCCGATTAGGGAACTCGGTCTCAAGCCACTCGCGAAACAGCTCCTTGATCTCGAGCGGCAATCGCAGCAGCACATAGCCCGCCTCGCGGGCCCCGGCCGCGTAGGCCACAGCCATGATGCGCTCAATCTCGCTGTCGGTGATGGCCGGGACGATGGGGGCCACCATGACTGCCACTGGCACGCCCGCCGCACTCAGGGCCTTGATGGCTTCGATCCGGCGCGGTGGCGTCGCCGCCCTTGGCTCCATCTTGCGAGCAATCGTGCGGTCAAGTGTGGTGACCGATACGGCCACCTTGACGAGATTGCGCCTCGCCATCGCCGCGAGAATATCGAGGTCGCGCGTCACCAACGCCGATTTTGTGACGATGCCGACCGGATGACTGGTCCGGTCGAGCACCTCGAGCACCGCGCGCGTGATGCGGTGCTCACGCTCGATGGGCTGATACGGATCGGTGACGGCGCCGAGCGCGATGTACTTGGGCACGTAGCGCGGCTCCGCCAGCTCGCGCTCCAGCAGCTCCGCGGCGTTCACCTTGGCGTAGAGCTTGGTCTCAAAATCGAGACCCGCCGAGTGACCAAGAAAGCAATGCGTCGGCCTGGCGTAACAATAGATGCAACCGTGCTCACAGCCGCGGTAGGGATTGATGGATTGCTCGAAGCCCACGTCGGGACTGTCATTGCGCGCGATGACGCTCTTTGCCGTCTCGCGATACACATCCGTCTTGAACGCGTCGAGGTCGCCGAGGCTCTCCCAGCCGTCATCGAAGGCCTCTCGCTGCTCGCTCTCGAACCGGCCGACCCGGTTCGAACGGGCACCGCGCCCGCGGCGCCTCTCCACCTCGATGAGGTCGCGAGAGTAAGACCCAAGGCGTCCACGCGGCGGCGTCCATTCCTCGTCAACCACTTGTGTGCTCTCCTGTCTGCAGTCTTTTCGTGGGCACTTGGCCCTTCTTCCCTGGCTGCTGCTTCCTTGGCTCTTGCTTTGCCTTCAGTTTCCGAGGTTAGCTCTGCTGGCTCCTTCAATTGCTCGGTCTGGCCTGGCTCCCCAGGTTCTCCAGCCCCGCTTGGTCGGCCGGTCTTCTTTGTTCTTGAGCAGGTTTGTTTTTGAGCAGGTTTGTTCTTGAGCAGGCCGCCGCAACGAGTGTAACCGTGGCAGTGCGATGAAGCAAGAACAATACATGAACCTAACCTGAACATCACGGGGTTTTTGGGGCTTGCCTGCTCGCTCTATACTTCGCCCGATCGAGGCTGCGCCCATGATCTCGGTGATCATTCCAACCCTCAACGCGGAGGCGACGCTCGCAGGAACGTTGCGGGCGCTCGTACCGGCTGCGGTGGCGGGGCTTGTCCGCGAGGTGCTCGTTGTCGACGGCGGATCCAGCGATCTTACCGCCGATATCGTCGAGCATGCCGGGGCCAATCTGGTTCAGGCGAGCCTGGGTCGGGGGCATCAGCTCAAGACCGGTGCCGCGCGCGCCCGCTTTCCCTGGTTGTTGTTCCTACACGCCGACACCGTGCTCGCGTCGGGTTGGGAGCATGAGGCCGGCGCCTTCATGCGCGGCATCGATCGGCAGGAACTGCCGCTTGCGGCCGCTGCATTTCGCTTTGCGCTCGACGATAAGGGTGCGCGGGCGCGCGTGCTCGAGAGAGCGGTGGCACTGCGCTGCGCGACTTTGCGGATCCCCTACGGCGACCAGGGCTTGCTGATCCCCAAGCGGCTCTACGAGGAAATCGGCGGTTATCGCCCACTCGCCTTGATGGAGGATGTGGACCTTGTGCGGCGTCTGGGACGCGGTCGCGTCGTTCTGCTACGGACCCAGGCGGTGACCAGTGCGGAGCGATTTCGCCGCGAGGGCTATCTGCGTCGCGGCGCTCGCAATTTGCTTTGCTTGACGCTTTGGGCGCTGCGCGTACCCATTCACGTCATCGCCCGCATCTACGGCTGATCTCGTCTCGCGGCGCAGCATCAATTCTCTGTGAAGGCGGAAGGCACCCCCACAATAATCGTCTACCGAATGGTTTTCGACAGTTGGCAAAGCTCTGCGAGGCATCCATGCACAGCATTTCGCGTCGTGGTCTTGTAATCTCGGCCGCTAGCGCCGCGGCAGCGTTTGGGCTCGACGGGCCATTGGAATTCATTGGGCCCGCCTTCGCGCAGAAACCCGATCCCAAGTTGATCGAGAAGGGGTTCACAAAGTTCAAGGTCGGGGACCTTGAGGTGATCCAGATGTATGACGGCGTCTGGGAGAAGGCGCACGACCCTGGCTTCATCAAGAACGCCTCGATGGACGAGGCGAAAGCGGCACTCAAGGCGGGCGGTCTGACGGATGAGTTCGTGCCCATTACCTTCACCGTGACTGCCGTGCGCATGAAGGATCGGGTGATCCTCTTCGATGCCGGCACGGGCAATCAGGTGTTCCCCAAGGCGGGTGCGTTTGCGACCAAGAACATGCAAGCGGCCGGCCTCGACCCCGCTGCGATCAAGACCATCGTCATCACGCATTTTCATCCCGATCACATCACCGGGTTGATGGCCAAGGACACCAACTCGCCGATCTTTCCGAATGCAGAGATCCACGTGCCGGCGGTGGATTATAAGTATTGGACCGATCCGGCTACGACAGGCGGCGCCGCTAAGCGGATCCAGGCCGTGTTCCCGAGCTGGAAGAACATCAAACCCTTCGAGGGCGATAAGGAAATTGTGCCGGGGGTGCGGGCGATCGCCACCTTCGGTCACACTCCGGGCCACACCAGCTATCAGTTGGGTTCTGGCAGCAAACAGTTCATCGTGCTCGGCGACGTGAGCAACATCCCAGCTCTGTTCGTTGCCCACCCGGAGTGGCGCGCCGCTTTCGACACCGATGGACAGCTCGCGGAGACCAATCGGCGCAAGATGTTCGACCGCGTCATTGCCGACAAGGCGACTGTGGCCGGCTATCATTTCGGCATGCCCGGCGCCGGCACCATCAAGAAGGATGGCAACGGCTACGCCTTCGTGCCCGTCAAGGTCTGAGGCAACGATCGGTCCGCGGCGCATGCGAGCAATTGACCGCCGCTTGGACGGACAAAGGGCGCCGCGGCGACGCGCGGCGCCCTTTCGCTGCCGACTGGTGGTGATGGCGAAGGCACCCGCCGCCGGCGCCGTCAAGACGCGGCTCGCCCGCGCCCTGGGCGTCGGCAACGCCACGCGCTTTGCGCGGCACGCGACGGCCGCCCTCTTGCAGCGCTTGGCCCCCGATCCACGCTGGCAAACCATCCTGGCCGTGACGCCGGATGTGGCCGTGAGCAGCCGTTGCTGGCCGCGCGGCGTGATCCGTGTGCGCCAAGGCAAAGGCGACCTCGGCTGTCGCATGCAGCGCATCATGGACATGCTGCCACCGGGACCGGTAGCCATCATCGGCACGGACGTTCCCAGTGTGACGCCGGCGCATATCGCGCCAGCGTTTCGGCGCCTCGGCCGCTATCAGGCCGTCTTCGGCCGAGCCTTGGACGGCGGGTATTGGCTCGTGGCGATGCGCCGCCGTCCGCGCCTGCTTGAAGGCTTTGCGAACGTGCGATGGTCGAGCGAGCACGCGCTCAACGACACGCTGGCAAGTCTGCGGCGCGCGACGGTCGGTTTCATCGCCACACTCCCCGATGTGGATGACGCGAGCGCCTTTCACGCTGCCGCGGCCCAGTTCGGGCGGCGCGTTCTTTGTCCCAGTGGCACAGTTCAGCGGCAAGAACCGTGACAGAGCACCGGTGCAAATCACTCGCACACCCAATTGATGCCGCGGTCGAGGTGGAAATGATCGTGGTGTTCTGGGTTGAAGTTCGGTCCCAAGACGACGCGGAAGTATCGACAGGCGTTGTCATGAGCAGCCCTCAGAAAGCGCCCTTCCGGTCCGTCACCGCCCCACTGCCTGCGTACGCTGATGTGTTGCCCGTTCGCCAGCGTAAAACCGGCGATATCGATCGCATTGGCAAGGGCGTGCTCGCTGCGCCGGTTCTTCCAGTACTTGGCACCAACGACGTTGCGGCAAGAGTAGGTCCCAAAGCTCTGCACCGCCACGACGCGCTGGCCAAGGGTGTCCACTGCCGCCTGCTGCACGCCGTACTCCAGCCACAGTGCTAGCGCGGTTGCCGCCTCACAGGTGATCTTGTCGAAGCCGGCCCGCACGCCTCCCGCGCTGGTCATGCGCACGGCATTGGTCCAGCCGCACCCGTCCTGCAGGGGATGATCGGCGATGGGCTCGACCTCGACGTGCGGAGCGACGAGGACGCGCCGGCACAGATCCGAATTGTACCTCATCGCTGCGAGCCGCCAGTCTGCGAACGGCCGGCTTGGGTCAGCGAGGTCGATGATCGGCAACGGGTTCAAAAACCAGGGCACGAGGCCCTGGCGGAACGCCAAGACGAGCCCACAGAGGAAAACAAGAAGGGCGAGCGAGCGCAAAGCACGCGGGTAGGGTCTTGCCGGCATTGCGGGATGGGCCCTCTGCATCGAGCGCGTCTGTGAAAACGGGACCCGCGCCCGCGCATTGAACCAACGCTGGGGGCTAGCGGTCTCCGATGATGGGGTCTTGCAACCCCGGCGGTGCCTGCAACCCGGGCACTGCGTGCAACCCTGGCGCTTTTTGCGACCCCTGACGCTCAAGTGAGCCAGCGACCTTGCATCAGTGGCCCGATGCAGCAGCCGTCAGAAGTCGGAAGCAAGGCCATTTTTTTCCCAATCGCCGTAGCGCGTGGGATCGGGGCCGTCTCGGCCACCGATCTCCTTGGGTGCCTGTGGCCCGGCCGTGCGACGCGCATCGGTGAGCCGCCGGCGCGCCTCAGCCTCCGCCAGTGCACGCTGCGCCTGCGGTGTCAACTCTTTCTCGGCATTGGCTTTTTCTGCTTGTCCGGATGCGGTCATGGGCAACTGTGAGCGCGTAGGGGGTCTGGCCGCTGGGCGGCAGCGATACCATATTACCGTGCGCAGGCGAACCCGCGGCGGGGCCGACGGGGCAATGGGACGCAATGCCGATGCCCATGAACTTTGCCAGAACCGGGCTGCTGCTTGCCGTGTTGACCGGCATCCTGGTGGCGATGGGCGGCGTTGTGGGGGGCCGAGCCGGCATGCTCTTTGCCCTCGTCGTTGCCGCTGCCATGAACCTCTTTAGTTACTGGCGCTCCGATAGCCTGGTGCTCGGCATGTATGGCGCCGAGGAGGTCGATGCACGTTCCGGCGGCGAATACTACCGCATCGTGGCGGACCTGGTCGCCCGTGCGGGGCTGCCCATGCCGCGCGTCTATGTCATGCACAACCCCCAGCCCAACGCCTTCGCTACCGGTCGCAATCCCGACCACGCCGCCGTGTGCGCCTCCACCGGCCTGCTCGAGATGTTGAATGCACAAGAGGTCAGGGGTGTGTTGGCGCACGAGCTCGCCCACATCAAGAACCGCGATACGCTCACCATGGCCGTCGCCGCCACCATTGGCGGGGCCATTTCCATGTTGGCGCAGTACCTGAAATTCGGCGCCCTATTCGGCGGTCAGCGTAACAACAACAGTCTGGGTTGGATCGGTGCACTCGCGGCCATGATTATCGCTCCGCTCGCGGCCATGTTGGTGCAGATGGCCGTCAGCCGCTCGCGCGAGTATCAGGCCGATCGGCTCGGCGCCATGATCTGCGGTCAGCCGCTGTGGCTCGCTTCCGCGCTCGGCAAGATCGAGGGCTACGCCCACCAGATCCGCAACGAGCCGGCGGAGGCGGCGCCAGCAACGGCGCACCTGTTCATCATCAATCCCCTCTCGGGGGAGGGCATGGACAATCTCTTCTCCACCCATCCCAATACGGAAAATCGCATCGCCGAGCTTGAGAGACTTGCCGCCGAGATCGGTGCCAACAGCGCGTCCCGGCGAGACGCACCGTCGCAGCCCTCGTCCGGGCCTTGGGGGCGAGGATCCTCGACCGGTCCGCGCGGTCCCTGGGGCTGAGGTGTCACGCGTTTGTTGCGGGTTTGTCTTTGCGCACGCAGCGGCGACCTTGGGCCAACGGCAGGCGTCGCAACTGCGACGCCAAGACACGCCATAAGCCATCCCATGTCCTCAAAGGCCAAGGCGTTCAAACGCCATGCCCCGCTCAACCCATGCGATTGAGCCAACACCCATGCTCGCTCAACCGATGACCGGGCACAGGTGCGCAAGGTCGTCCAACCCAGTTAAGGCTGCGCCCGGCGAGCCACTTTCCCTTCGTCGCGGAACGGGACTAGGCTTGCGTCCTGGGCTAGGCGGGCGGCATTAAAACCCCAGGAGGAGACCGCCATGGCGACCTATGTCATGTTGGCGACCTATACGGAGCAGGGTCTCAAGGGCATCAAGGACACGGTGAAACGCACCGAGGCTGCGCGCGAGCTTGCCAAGAAGGCGGGCGTCACGATGCGGGAGAGCTTCTGGACGCTCGGCGCCTACGACCTCGTGGCCGTGTTCGAAGCCCCGGATGATGAGACCATGACGGCGTTCTCGCTATCCGCCGCCAGGCTCGGCAACATCAAGACGCAGACGCTGCGCGCCTTCTCGGACAAGGACATGGGCACCGTCCTTGGCAAGATGGTGTGACGGGCAACGGCTGACTACGCGGGCGCACCAGCGGCAATGGCTGGAGCGACGTCGACTTCGTTGGTGTTGTAGGTCGTCGCTCCGCATGGGGCGGAGCGGTCGTCGGTCAGCACGTTGGCACACCCGCGCACGTCCGTGCCCTCTGCGTTCGGCGTGAACCAAGCGCCCTCCTTAATCGACACGGCGCCGGGAGCGATGCGATCGGTTACGCGCGCCGGCAGCACGACGGCACCGCGGTCGTTGAAGACGCGCACGAGCTCGCCGTCGCGGATACCGCGGGCGTGGGCGTCCCTGGGATGCAACCACACATCGTCGCGGTCAACGCGGCCGAGCACGGGCTGGTTGCTGTGGATGGAGTGTGTCCGGGCACGCGACTTAGGCGTCAGCAATTTGAGCGGATAGCGGCCGTCCTCCCGAAACGGTGGCACCCAGGTCGGAATCGGCGCCATCGGCCCCAGGCCATAGGGATCGGGATTGGCGGCGAGCGCCATGGAATAGATCTCGATCTTGCCCGACGGAGTGGTGAAGCGATGGCGCTCGGGGTCGCGGATTTCGCGCGCGAATGCGACCGCATCGGAGGGTGGTGCGAAGCGCGCTAGTCCATCCGCGGCGAAGGTCTCGAAATCGTCCACCGCCTCGCGCGTAAGTTCGCGCAACCAGGCGCGCTCGCCGTGGTCGTTATAGCCCTTGATGCCCACGCGGCCGGCGAGTTCGGAAAAGATATCGATGTCGTTGCGGCACTCGCCCACCGGCGCGATCGCCTGCTGCATGAAGATGGCGTAGTGACCGGCACCCGCCCACGGCGTGTGCACGTCGTTGCGCTCCCAAAACGTCGTCGCCGGCAGGACAATATCGGCATAGCGCGCCGTGGGGGTCAGGAAATGATCCTGCGCCACCAGGAACTCCACCTCACCCAGCGAGCGCACCATCTTGTTGACGTTGGGAGCCTGATTGAAGAGGTCGCCACCCGTCGAGTAGATCAGCTTGATATCTGCGGGATAGCCGCCGGCCTTGCCGCGCGCCAACAGGTCAGCAAGCAGCGCCGAGGCAACGCGCGCGTCGATCGGGTTGGCGCCGGTGGGCAAGCTCTTGATACCCGTACGCCCCGTGGCACCGTTGCTCACACCTGAGCTGCCGCCGCAAATGCCGACGTTGCCCGTGATAGCCGCCAGGGCGTAGGCGGCGCGGTGGAACTGTTCCCCATAGGCCGTGCGGCCGGGCGCGTAACCGCACTGCAGGGCGGCCGGCTTGGTGGTGGCAAATTCGATGGCGAGACGGCGGATGGTTTCGGCAGGGATGCCCGTAATCGCGGCGGCCCACTCTGGCGTCTTCCTGACGCCGTCGGGCTCACCGTTGAGATAAGAGAGGTAGGAAGCGCCAGTGGGTGCGCCGGCTGGCAGGTGATCCTCATCGAAGCCTAGCACGTGCGCATCGCAATAGGCTCGATCGTAGAGGCCCTCGCTGGCGATCACGTAGGCCATGGCGATGAGCGCAGCGGCATCTGTGGAGGGTTGGATGAAGACGTGTTCGTCCGCCAATGCGGTGCTCGTTCGCGTTCGACGAGGGTCGACGCAAATAATGCGAGCGCCCCGCTTCTTGGCCAGCCGCAAGTATTGCCAGGTGCCAGTGCCAAACGTGCCATCACCAGGGCTCCAGCCCCACAGCACCAACAGTTTGGAATTGACGTAGTCTGTGGGCTCACGTCCCGCGCTCTTGTAGACGGCCTTGCCGCCGTAGGTCATGCGCACCGCGAATATCTCGGCTTCGGCCGACATGTTCGACCACAGCTCGGTGCAGCCGCCGAACATGTAGAGGAACCGCTGCGCCGCCGTGCGCCCATGCAGCACCGAAAGGCTCCCCGAGCGCGAAGCATCAAGGATCGCGGCATTGCCGTAGCGCGCGCGTACCCGCAGCATTTCGTGCGCCACTTCGTCGAGCGCTTCATTCCAGGAGATGGGCTCGAATTGCCCACCGCCGCGCCTGCCAACCCGACGCAACGGGTACTGCAGCCGATCGGGATGATAGACGCGCTCGATCTGCCCAAAACCACGCGCGCACGCCTGCAGCGGCGGCAGCTGCGGGTTCCATCTGGCGGGGTCGGAAGAGATCTTGACGATGCGACCGTCGACCACGTGCGCGTTGACCACGCATCGACCCCCGCAGTTGTGCCCGCACGTGCTGGTGACGATCGTCTCGCCCGGCCTGGGCGCGGCCCTTGGCCGTTGATAGCGCGTCCCTTGTCGCATCGCCTTCTCCACAGTGCGTGAGGTGGGCGACAGGCTCACGCGGGCGGCACCATCCCAGGCTTCGGATCGATCGGCAAGAGCCGGCTGAGGCCGATTGCCTCTTCGAACAACCGACCGGCCTGTAGCAGTTCGGCCTCGCCGCGATGCCGTCCGACCAGCTGCAGCCCGACCGGGCGGCCATACCGGTCAAATCCGCACGGCACGGCCAGCGACGGCAATCCCATCATGGTGGTGGCGGCCGTAATCAGGGAAGCTCCAAGATAGGTTTCGAGTTTGCGGCCGCCGATGCCGGCGGGCATGCGCAGGCTGACGTCGAAGGCCGGGGTCGAGGCGCCGGGCGAGACGAGAATGTCGTAGACCTCGAAGAACTCCGCCACGCGACGGAACAATGCAGCGCGTTCCCGCTCGGCAGCGGCGATCTGGCTCGGCGTCTGTTTGAGGCCGACCTCGGTATTCCAGATGATGTCGGGCTTGATGAGACTGCGGTGGCTCGCAAGCATCAGCTCGCGATCGACCACATAGTGCTGCGAACGCAGCGCCAGAAATGCTGCCTCAATGTCGCCGAGGTCGGGTGTGGCCTCCTCGAGACTGGCGCCTAACTTCTCGAAGGTGCGCGCGGCTTGGGCGCAGATTTCGCGCGTCTCGCGTTCCACCGCTACCTTACCGCCAAAGTCGGGAGTGAAGGCGACCCGTCTCGGGGCCGTGGGCTTGGCGATGGCATCGCTGAACGAACGGCTCGGGGCCGCAAACGTGAGCGGATCGCGAGGGCAGAGCCCGACCATGGTGTCGAGGAACAGCGCCACGTCGGCCACTGTGCGACCCATGGGCCCGTGCACCGAGAGCGGTGCGAATAGGTTGTTGGCAGTGCCGCGCGTGACGCGGCCAGCCGAGGGCCGCATCCCCACGAGGGAGCAATAGGTGGCGGGGCGGCGCAAACTGCCGGCGTGATCGGTTCCGTGCGCCAGCCACACCTCGCCCGGCCAGTGCCGCGGCGCCCCCGCCGGTGGAGCCGCCGGGCGTGAGCGACGTGTTCCAGGGATTGCGTGTACGCCCAAACACCTCGTTGAAGGTGGAGCCGCCGGCACCGAACTCGGGCGTGTTCGACTTGGCGATGATGATGCCGCCCTTGCGCTCGATGCGCTCCACAAGGGGGTGCGATGTCGCGGGCACGTGGTCCTTGAAGATTAAAGACCCATAGGTGGTGCGCACGCCGGCGACGTCGACGAGGTCCTTGATGGCGACCGGCAAGCCCGCCAACCATCCAGCTTCCCCTTCCGCCGCACGGCCCTCCCCGCGCATGAGGCGCCGCGCATGCGCGCGCGCCCGCTCGAAAGCAAGCGTGGGAAGGGCGTTGATGGCTGGCTCGACCTCGGCGATCCGCCGCTCGGCGGCCGCGATCAGTTCGAGCGGCGTGATCTCGTGGCGCTTGAGGAGGGCGACCGCCTCGGTCGCGGTCAACCGCATGAGCGCGTCGGATGTGTGGGTCATGGCTCAATCCTGGTGACCATCCCCCGCGCTTGCGGCGGCGGCATCGCTCCTGCCTGCTCCTTGCCTGCACCAATCGGGGTGCGATGGGCAACCGCAAATTTCGTGCATGCAACGCGCTCACTTCGCCTTGAGCTCGTGCGCGTCAGAGCATGGTTAAAAGGATGGCTTAGGGAGCGACGGCGGCCACGCGGAGAGCTTTCTCCCAGCCGCGCGGCGCGGGCTCGTCCCCCCAGTTCGTCAAAGCGAGACAGCTTGGGGAAGGCAGCCCGCCGGCGCCCCAGAAACGCCAGGCCTGGTGGAGCGCCGGATTGGCCGATATGGTCCTCACATCGCATGAGGGTGCACGTCGAGGTGGTGTTGCAACGGGCACAGCGGATCGCCGTCGTGGGGGCCGGCCTCGGTGGGTTGACGTGTGCCGCCTTCCTGCAGCGCGCGGGCTTTGCGGTCACGGTCTACGAACAAGCGGCGGGATTCGCGCGGGTCGGCGCTGGCATCATTCTGAGCGCCAACGTGATGAAGGTGCTCGGGGCGTTGGGCTTGGAGCGCCCGCTGCTGGAGGCCGGCATCGCCCCTGATGCCTTCGTCAGTCGGATCTGGGACACGGGCGAGACGCTCTTCGAATTGAAGCTCGACGCGGCAAGCCAGCAGCATTTCGGCGGACCTTACATCAACGTGCACCGCGGCGACCTGCACGCGGTGCTCGCAAGCGCCATCGCGCCCGGTTCGATCGGATTCGGTCACTGCCTGGTCGGTCTGGAGCCGTCGGGTGCCGGGGTCCGGCTGGTGTTTGAGAACGGTGCGCGGCATGAGGCCGACATCGTGGTCGGCGCCGACGGCATCAGGTCCAAGGTGCGCGAGGTGCTGCTTGGGCCCGAGCCGCCGCGCTTCACGGGCCGCGTGGCGCAGCGCGCGATCTTCAAAACCGAGCGGCTGGGTGGGCTGCCCATGCGCGACTGCACCAAATGGTGGGGGCCGGACCGCCACTTGCTCGCCTACTTCATGACGCAGCGGCGCGATGAGGTGTATCTGATGGGCAGTGTTCCCGCCGCGTCCTGGGATAGTGAGGAGCTTACCTTGACGCGTCCGCCCGGGGAGATGATCGACGCGTTTGGGAATTTCCATGCCGATATCCGCCGCGTGGTAGAGGTCGCTACCGACGTCGTCGTCTCACCAATTTGCGACCGCCCGCGGCACGATGGCTGGACCGCCGGCCCAATCACCTTGCTCGGCGATGCCTGCCATCCGGTCCGCCCCTACATGGCTGCCGGCGGCGCCATGGCGGTGGAGGACGCGGCGATCCTCAGCCGCTGCCTCATCGCATTCGGCGATGCCGACCCGACCGCAGCCTTGCGCTGCTATGCGGCGACGCGCATCCCGCGTGTGAGCGAAGTCCAGCGGATTTCCATGGAAAATAGCTGGTTGAGCGGCCCCACGGCGACGGATTGGTACTTCTGCTACGACGCTCTGACCGCACCGCTGGTGCGGGCCGAACCATTGGGCCACCCATGAAGAAGCCGGCGATGCCCGACCAGATGCCTGAGCCAAGGGTCGATCCGATGATCGCTCGCGATCTCGTCGGCTACGGCGAGTTTCCCCCGCATCCGGCTTGGCCCGACGGCGCGCATATCGCAGTCAACTTCAATCTCAACATTGAGGGCGGCGGAGAATCGACGCTTGCCAACGCGGACGCAGCCTCCGAGGGCATGCTCAACGACATTGGCGTCGGCGCACAGATCGGTCGGCGCGTGCCGCTGGTGGAATCGGTGTTTGAGTACGGTAGCCGCCGTGGCGCCTGGCGCGTGCTTGACGTATTCGCCGAACAGTCCGTCGCGGTGAGCATTCTGGGCGTGGTGCGCGCGCTTGAGGAAAATCCCGCGCTCGCCAAGGCTTGCCGCGAGCGGGGGCACGAGATCGTCAGTCACGGCTATCGCTGGATCGACTATGGCGTGGTTCCCGAGGAGATCGAGCGCCAGCACGTGCGCCTCGCGGTGGAGGGCCTCACCAAGCTCATGGGCGAGCGACCGCTCGGCTGGATGACCGGGCGGCCCGGCCCCAACACGCGCCGGCTGTTGTGCGAGGAGGGTGGGTTTCTCTACGACCGCGACTCGCTTGCCGACGAACTGCCGTACTGGCTGCGCATGCCGAGCGGCCCGCATCTCGTCATCCCCTACTCCTACGAGGCCAATGACAACCGCTTCAATGAGAACAGCGGCTTCTCAACCGGTGACGATTTTTTCACCTACATGCGGGATGCCTTCGATGTGCTCTATCGCGAGGGGATCAAGGGCGCGCCCAAGCTGCTCTCGATCGGTCTGCACGATCGGCTGATCGGGCGGCCCGGGCGTGTGGGAGGGCTCGTCAGGCTCCTCAAGTACATGCGAAGGCACCAAGCCGTGTGGTTCTGTCGGGGTGTCGACATCGCGCGCCATTGGCATCGCAATTTCGCTCCGCAGACTTGAGCGATGGGCTCGCCGCGGCAGGAGCAGCAGCTTCCTGCTCGTGATCGGGCCGTCGGGCGAGCGCGTCCGGGAGGTCGCGTCAAAGCGCCCAGCAATTCAGTCCTGCGGGAAGACACGCGCTCGCGCGTGGGGCGCGGCGATGGTCTTCACTCCTGCGATGGCTATGGCGAGGAAGGGGATGAGGAAGGCGCGCGGGTAGGTGGGGCCCGGGAGCGCGACCCCACGCTCGCGGGCTAAGGCTGCGCCCTCGCCACGCCCGACCGGCTCACTCGAACGCCTGGTCGATGGGCACACGGTAGCCGTTCGCCAGGCGGTTGGTCTCGTTGGCCATGCCGACCACCGCCATCAGCTCCCCGAACATGGCCTCCGTCATGCCAGCTTTGCGCGCGCTGGCAGTATGACTGGCGATGCAGTAGCCGCAGCCGTTGGTTATGCTCACGGCGACGTACAACATCTCCTTCGTCAGCGGATCGAGCGCGCCGGGTGCCATGACGGCCTTGAGGCTTTCCCAGGTGCGCTCGAGCAGCGCCGGGTCGCGAGCGAGGTATTTCCAGAAATTGTTGACGTCAGGTACCTGGCGCGACGTTTTGATGTCGTCGAACACGGCGCGCACCTTTGCGGGTGCCTGGGCATACTCGACTGGCGGCGGTTGGCTCATGCGCTCCTCCATGCGGGTTTTGCAACTCACGGCGGCCTGCGGTGCGCAGTCTAGTCGAGCGGAAGGCGACGGCGCGAGGCAGGGCAAAACAGGGGAGCAGTTGGGGCTGGCTGTGGCTGGGCCCGAAGAACAGTGCGTCCCATGAGAAGGGCGATCACGCCTTGCAGGATCACAGAAGGATCACACAGGGAAACGGCACTTGAGGAGAAGCTCGCCGCCATAAAAACGGCCGGCACGTGAGCCGGCCTTGCGAGTGAGGCGATCGTGTGCCTGTGCCTCTTCGTTTGGGGAGTTGGCCCGGTCCGATGGCAAAACCCCGGGGGGCTGGGGGGCTGAGAATTCCGGAGCCTCGCCATGGACCGGGCCGAGAGGCAACGATTGCAACATCGCAGCCTATTGGGGCGGATCGTTGACGCCGGCGGGGCCTGTCGGCGACCTCATTGGGGCAGAAGCAAGATCCGTTGGCGAGCCGCCCACGGGCCCTCGAACGGGCATGACCGCCCTGCCATGGGCGGCAATTTCCGCGGCACCGTCGGGGCTTGCGCGCCGACACACGCGAGGGCAAGCTTCGCCGCCGCGACGTCCCCTGCGCCACTTCGGCACGGATTGGAGTGACCGAGCGCGTGTCCGAAGACGCCAAGCCCAGCGATGCCGCCCCGTGGGAGCGCGAGGAAATCCTCGAGCTTGCGGAGCGCTCTGCCGGCATCGGTGTGTGGGATATCGACATGGCAACCGGCATGCTGCGCGGCCGGCCGCCGCTCTTTAGCATGATGGGCCTGCCACCCACGTCAGGTCCGGTGCCGATCGACACCTTGCGTGCCCTGCGCCACCCGGATGATCGCGATCGGGTCGCCGATGGCCTGCAGCATGTGCTCGATAGCGGTAGCGACTTCTACGAGGTGGAATACCGGATCATCCGTCCGGATCGGCAGGTACGCTGGATCTTCCGGCGCGGGCGCATCGTCCGCGATGGCCGCGGTAAACCGGTCCGCTACAGCGGGGTCGACATTGACATCACGGAGCGCAAAGCCGCCGAGGCCGCGCTGACAGAGAGCGAGCAGCGCTATCGGGCGCTGGTGGACAACGCCAGCGATATTGTGGCGACAATGGATCTCGACCTGCACGTCACATCCGTCAATCCGGCGATCGAGCGTATCTTGGGCTATCCGCCCGAGGAGGTAATTGGCACTCGGCTTAGCCGGTACGTGCCGGTAGATCAGCTGGCAATGCAGGAGAACATGTTGCAGCGCAAGTTCGAGGGCAGGGAGGAGACGCGCTACGAGACGGACCTGTTGCGCAAGGACGGACAGCACTGCACCGTTGAGGTCAACTCCAAGCTCATCCTCGATGCACTTGGCCAACCCATCGGCGTGCATGCCATCGCCCGCGACGTCACCGAGCGGCGCAATGCGGAGGCACGCCAGATGCTGCTCTTGCGCGAGCTGCAGCATCGCACCAAGAACATCCTCGCCGTGGTGCAGTCGGTGGTGCTCAATACGCTGGTCGACGGTCGGAGCATTGAGGGTGCGCGCGAGGCGATCGTCGGCCGGTTGCAGGCGATCGCCCGGGCGCAGGAGTTCGTCGCCGCCGGAAAATCTGGAGGCGCGCCACTGCGCGAACTGGTCGAAGGCCAGCTCGCGAGTTTTGCGCCCCGCGCCAAGATTGATGGGCCCGTGATCTATGCAGGTGCACCATTCGCGCAGATGTTTGCGCTCGTCATTCACGAGCTGGCGACCAATGCGGCCAAATACGGCTCCCTATCCGCGCCGGACGGCCAGGTCATCATCGATTGGAAGATCGAGGTGGACGGTGCCGAGCCGCGGCTCTCATTTGCTTGGATCGAGCGCGGTGGACCGGTGGTGAAGGCACCAGTCCACCAAGGCTTCGGGAGCCGGCTCATTTCAGCAGCTCTCGCGGGGACGCCACGCATAGCGTTCGATAGTCAAGGCTTTGAATACAAGGTGGATGTTCCGCTGGCCGACGTCGTGCGGGCGAGCAAGCCAATGACCGCCGAGGCGGCGGACCCGTGAATAATATTTTCTGAACAAGTGCGCTGCTGCAGCAGGCGCGCATTTGATCTCTAGGGCGACGGGGCCCACTCTCCCCCGACGCGTTCGATGGACTATGACTTGCCGACGCGGCCGGTCTGGGCGCCATCTTGGCCGATATCAAAGGTCGCCATCGAAGTTCGCCGTGAGCTCGCGATCATGCCACGGCGAGCCTCAATCGTGCCGCCGCCGATCGGAGATGGGTCGGGCATGGTTGTCGCGTTCCTTGTCGGCCTGCTCTCCGGCCGGTCGGTCGAGGACGGTCTCGTTCCCGCCCTGCGAGGGGCCGATCGCCTCGGTGCTGCCGGGGTGGCGCGGCTTGGGTTGGCTCGTCGGCAGCCTCGGGTCTGGGGCCATTTACTTGGCGCTCGCCCCTCGCGTCTGCACGGCTCGCGGCGGACGCTCACTTGCGGTTCAGGTGTGCCTGCGGATTGCCGGGATGGATAAACTCCCAGGGCGAAACTTCGCTTCCCTGCGGCACTTCGATTTCGATCAGCACCGGCTTTGGCGTTTTTATTGTCTTGGCGAGAACGCGCCCCAGCGCGGCAGGAGATGTCACGCGGTGCCCCTCGATGCCGAAAGCCTTTGCCAGCAGCATGAAATCGGGATTGTCCAGCACCGAACCAATGACGCGGTTGGAAAAGGCGGTCTTCTGGTCGCGCAGGACGTTGCCATAGGCAGCGTTGTTGAAAACGAGCGTGATGAGGGCGATGCCGTACTGTGTGGCCGTTGCGAGTTCCTGCACGGCAAACATGAAACCACCGTCGCCGGTCACGGCCACGACCGGCGTGTCGGGATGCGCTAGCTTAACGCCGAGCGCGGTGGGAAACCCGAAACCCAGCGTGCCCTGAAAACCTTCCGATACATAGGTGCGCGGCGCGTAGACGGGAAAGCCGAAGTAGGACGTGAACCCCACCTGGCTCACCTCGATCACGAGCAGACCCTCGCGGGGTAGCACCTGGCGGATGGCATCGAGATAGGCGAGCTGCGGCTGCACCTTGCTGTAGGCTGCGCGTGCCGCAGCCTTGGCGGTGGCGATGTGGGCCCGCCCTTGGTTGGCGCCCGCGACGGCCTTGGCGCCCTTGCGACCGCGCAGGCGGCGCACGGCGGCGAGCAGGGCGCGGCTGCCTGCATCGGCGTCCGCAACAATCCCCGCGTGCGGCACCAGCCGGCGCATCTCCGCAGGATCGATGTCGATGCGGATCAGCTGCGGCGGGGGCTGCGGCCGGTCGATGAGAGACATCATGCCGGTCCAGCGCATGTACGGCATTTCGGCCCGGGTGCCGATGGCGATGAGGGCATCGGTCTGGGGCCAAAGGCGGAAGGCGGCGTAGGAGGAGACGCCGAGTTCATGGTCCTCTGCAACGATGCCGCGCCCGCCGCGAAACGCGGCCACCGGCGCGTCGAGCTCCTCGGCCAGCGCGCGCACCGCTTCGCTTGCGTGCTGCGCTCCGCTGCCCACCATGAGCATCGGCCGCGTGGTCGTGGCGAGCAGCTTGGCGGCGGCCTCCACCTCGCCAGGCGAGGGAGCGGGTGCCCTGGGAATGGCCGCAGCACCCAAGGGTTCGACGTGGCCGACCGAGGCCATCGTATCCCAGGCCATCTCGACCGCCACTGCGCCCGGCCGACCCGACAGCATCTGGCGAAATGCTTCATTGACGATGGCCGGCGCGTCGGCTGGGCGCTCGATGCGCGCGGCCCATTTGGTGAGAGAACGCAGGGTTGCGAGTTGATCGGGCAGCTCGTGCAGATGGCCGCGACCGCGGCCCAGGAAGGCGGACGGTACCTGGCCCGTGATCAAGAGCACCGGCGCACAGCATCCCTGCGCGGTGCAAATGGCGGCGGCGGTATTGAGGATGCCGGGCCCAGGCACGACGGCGAACACGCCCGGTCGCCCCGTCGAGCGCGCGTAGCCGAACGCCATGTAGCCGCAGGCCTGCTCGTGCCGGGCGCCCACGGTACGGATCCGGTCGCTCTTCTGCTGGAGCGCATCGAAGAGCGGATAGAGTTGGGCGCCGGGTAGGCCAAACACGGTATCGACGCCGTTGGAAATCAGCGCCTCCACGATCGCCATGCCGCCGGTCATGGCGCCGGCTTTGGCCCGGTGCTGCATGTCTCTTCCTTCGCAACGAACGCAGGCTGTCATATCGGGGCTCGCGCCAACTATCCAGCCGATCCAGCGCGCCCGATTGGGCCCGCGCATCAACAATGCGCGGGCGTCCAGGTTCCCAACGCGGTTGCGACGCGGTTGTGAAGAGGTCCGGAACGGGCGGTCACGCGGCGTGTGAAGCCATCGCGCCCGGCTTGCAGTGGGCGTCGGGCAACGTGCCATGAGGCATCGCGCCTACTGGCGAGACAGCCGGCTCGGGGCAACGGCTGGGGGTGCGTGGCTTGAGCAGGTCGACCGCTGCGGCATCCGGCGCGGGTCTTGCCCCGCGCCATCTGCGTGGCCTCGACGGCTCAAGTGGGAAGGGGCCCACCGAGCTATCCGAGCGGCGCAGAGCATGCATGCATCATGGCCGGGAGCCGCGGAAATGGGCCTCGCCAGTGCTTGCGCGGCCAAGCTATATAATCTGCGGCCATTGCGGCAGGCATGCTCGCTCAATCCACGCGCGAGTGGGGAGCGGACTTCGACGCACGCTGCCGCGGGAGGCAAATCTGCTTGGGGAGAAGGCAATGAAGGTCAGTCGCCGTCAAGCTTTGAAAGGGACCGCTGCAAGCGCTGCCGCGCTGGCCACGGGCGTGTTCCGGCCGGCCATCGCACAATCGGAACCCATCCGCATCGGATATCTTCCGGCGCTCACAGGTCCCAGCTCCTCGACGGGCATCGGCATCAACCGCGGGACGGAGCTTGCGGTGAAGGAAATAAACGCTGCCGGCGGCGTCAAGGGACGGCAGATCGAACTCATCGTCCGCGATACACAGAGCGATCCGACCAAGGCGGTCAACGGCGCGACGGAGCTCACGCGCCGGCACAAGGTGCAGGTCATGTGGGGCCCGCTGAATTCGGGCGAAGCCCTGGCGGCCACGCCCCTGATCGCGCGCGATGGGGTACCGCAAATTCACCCCTGCTGGGTCGATACGCTGACGGATCCCAAGAAATACCCGCTGGCCTTCCGCAATGCGCCCACCAATCAGCAGATCGGCGGCGGGGCCAACCACTACGTCTTCGGTATTCTCAAGGCCAACAAGGTGGCCGTCGTCAGCGACACCACGGGCTACGGCACGGCCTCGCTCAACGCCTATGTGCCGATGCTCAAAAGCCTGGGTGCGACGGTCGTCTATCAGAGCAGCGTTGAAGCCAACAATCCCGACGTCAAGCCCGAGCTCTTGCGCATGCAAGCGGCGGGCGCCCAGGCCATCATGCCCTGGAGCGTGAATGCCGGGTTCCTGTCGCGCATCATCAACACCCGCGCCGAGATGGAATGGGACGTCCCGATCGTCGGCCAGACGACGCTCGGCTCCGGTCAAACCAAGGCGCTGCTGAAGAAGCCCGAGTATTGGGAGAAGGTCTATCCCAACAACTTCCGCAACTGCAGCTATGATGCGTCCGGACAGCTGCCGCCGCGCACCGTGGAATTCGTGGAACGGATCCGCAAGGCCGGCATCGAGATGTCCGATACATTGCTGTGGTGGATCGCCTTGGGCTACGACGGCCCGCGGCTGATCGCCGACGCGATCCGGGAGGCAGGCAGTGCGCCCGAGGAGATCGCCGGCTACTGGAACAAGGTCCAGGGTTGGCCAGGCGTCTACGGCACGATCACCTGGACGCCCGAACTGCACGATGGTTTCCAAAACAGCGAGATCGTGATGGTGCAGGCCAATTCCCTGCGTGAGGGGGCGTTCGTCCTGGCGCCTGGCTATTCCGGCTAGCCCGATGCTGGTGTCGATCGTCTCCTACGGCCTGGCGCTGGGAGCTGTCTATGCACTGATCGGCATCACCTACAACGTCATGTTCACCGCCTCGCGCGTGTTCAGCTTCACGGCGGGGATGACGGGCATGCTGGGTGGGGTGCTGGGTGCGTTGTTTATCGACCGCCTGGGGATGCCGGTGATCGTCGGTTTCACGGCCACGCTGGCGGCGGGGGCTGTGCTCGGCATCATCACCGAAATCTTGACGGTACGGCCGGTGCTCAAGAGCCTGGATCAGCACCTTTATGTGCTGTCCACACTCGCATTCGCGCTGATGATCCAGCAGCTCACCGCCATCGAATGGAGCACCGAGCCGCAGCCCTTCCCTCGCTTGTTGCCGATCGGTCCGGGGCTCTTTGATCAGCAGTTCTGGCTGCCGATGCTGGCCTGTGCGGTCACGATCGGAAGTCTTGAGTGGCTCTACCGTCGCACGCTGATCGGCCGCGCGTTCCTGGCCATCGCCGAGGACAACTACGCCGCCCGCGCACTGGGCCTGCCAGAACAACGCCTGCGCATCGCCAGCTATGCCCTGGCGGGCGTGATCGGCACGTTGGCCGGATTTACCGGGGCGGAGATGATGCTTGCCTATTTCGGCAACGGCCCGCTGTTGAATTTTTACGGGTTTGTGCCGGTCGCGCTCGGCGGCATGGGCAGCAACCGGGGCGCCGTGGTGGGTGGGCTTGCGCTCGGCCTCTTCCAGCAGACGGCAAACTTTATGGTGGGCGGCATCTTCGCCTCGGTCGCCGTGTTCGTGGTGTTCATTGTCGTGCTCCTGGCGCGGCCCGAGGGGCTCGCCGGCGCCGCCACGGCGCGACGCGTATGAAGGATTTGGCGGCATCGCCCAGCCCCGTCGCTGCGACCGGGGGGCTCGCCAGGCTCGAAGCCTTGGCGCCGGTCCTCGTGCTTCTCATCGCCGGCGCCTGCCTGCCGCTGTTTAACGATGCCTATCTCGGAGTGATCGGCACGCGCGCGTGCATCTATTGGGTGCTCGTATCCGGGCTCAACCTCGTGGTTGGCTTCGCCGGCCAAATCGCCATTGGCTGGGTGGCGTTGCTGACGCTTGGGGCCTATGTCACGAGCGTGCTCACGGCGGGGACCGTGGCGCCCGAACTTTCCCCCTATCTGGCGCTGGCGATCGCCGGGGTCTTCGGCGCCATCTTCGGTGTGATCGTCGGCCTGCCGGCCCTGCGCCTGCGCACGTTCTATTTCGCGATGACGACGCTCGGCTTTGCCACCATCGTCACGCAGGTGGCGCTCGCCTGGAAGAGCGTGACCGGGGGCGGCGTCGGCGTGCCAGGTCCGATTTTTCCTTGGCCGTTTTCTTCACCCTGGGGCTTCTACTTCTTCTGCCTCGGGCTTGCGCTCCTGTGCACGTGGATGACGGTGAACCTCGCTGCGAGCCGCTTCGGCCGGGCCCTGGTGGCGATCCGCGATGCTGAGGTCGCGGCCGAGGCAGTCGGCATCTCCAAGCCGGGGCTGCTGGTCAAGGTGTTCCTGTTCAGCGGCGCCGTGGCGGGAGTTGCGGGCGGCCTCTTTGCGTCGCTGCAGTCCTACATCACGCCAGACGCCTTCACGTTCGACCTATCCGTCTTGTTCTTCATCGCCATCCTGATCGGCGGCCGCGGCTCGATCCTGGGGCCTTTGCTGGGCACCATCATTCTGACGGCGCTTCCCGAATTTGCCGCACCGCTGGTGGCGTGGTCCACCTTCCTCTATGCCGTGCTTTTGCTGATCATCGTGCTTGCCATGCCGGGCGGCATTGCCGAGGCGCTAGACTTCAAGAACCGGCGGCCGCTTGAACGCCATCGCGAAATTCGTCCGCGCCCCGAGCTGCTGGGGACGCTCAGCAATTCCGACGCGTCGCCCGATGTGCTCACGCTCAAGGGTGTGTCGCTGAGCTTCGGCGGCGTTCGCGCCATCGACGATCTTGCTCTGGAGATCCGGGTCGGCGAGGTGCACGGACTGATCGGCCCCAACGGCAGTGGCAAGACCACCACGCTCAACGTGATTTCCGGGTACTATGCACCACAGCAGGGCCAGGTGCTCTTGAGCGGCAGGCCGTTGCGACCGCGCGCGCCACATACGCGTGCCGCGCAAGGCATCGCACGCACGTTCCAAACCCCCCGGCTGATCGGCGCTGCCTCCGTGCTCGACAACGTGATGATCGGGGGCAGCAAAGATGGCCGCGGGACCTTCGTGGAATCGCTGATGGCCCTGTCACGGCATCGCCGCGACGAGGCCAAGCTGGCACAAGCGGCGATGGCGGCGCTGTCGGTGGTGGGCCTAGAGCAGCTCGCCTTTGCGCGTTCGGATCGATTGCAACACGGCGAGTTGCGCTTCGTGGAGATTGCGCGCGCATTGATGCTGCGCCCGTCCTTTCTGCTGCTCGATGAACCCGCGGCGGGATTGTCCGTCGACGAAATCAAGCGCCTGGGGGACCTCATCCTCACCGTCAGCCGGCAGGGAACGGGCGTGCTCCTAGTGGAGCACCATGCCGACTTGATCTTCGATATCTGCGACCGCGTCACCGTGCTCAATCTGGGCAAGGTCCTCGCATCGGGAACGCCGGCGGAGATTCGTGCCCATCGCGAGGTCGTCAATGCCTACCTCGGCGCGTGAGCCCCTGCTCCAGATCAGCGACCTCGCTGCCGGCTACGGCAAGATCGGCGTGCTCAATGGCATCGACCTGACGGTCGGAACGGGCGAGGTGGTGGCCCTGCTTGGGCCCAATGGCGCGGGCAAGACCACCCTGCTGCGCGCAATCTCCGGCCTGCTGCCCTGGTCGGGACGCGTACGCTTTGCCGGCAAGGATCTGACCGGAGCCAGCCCGCGCGACACGGTGCGGGCTGGGCTCGTGCACGTCATCGAGGGGCACCGCGTCTTCACGCAGCTCACGGTCTTCGACAACCTGCTGCTGGCAGGCTACGGCTTGCCGCGACGACGGCTCATCCCACAAGTCGAGGAGGCGCTTGCCTTCTTTCCCGAGATCGCCGCCAAACGCCACGACGGCGCGGTGACGCTGTCGGGCGGCCAGCAGCAGATGCTGGCTGTCGCCCAGGGTCTGGTGCGCCGTCCGCGCCTGCTGATGCTCGATGAGCCTTCGGCCGGGCTCTCGCCCGTGCTCGTGGACCGCGTGCTCGCGGCCGCGGGACAGCTGCGCGATGCCGGCACGGCCGTGTTGCTGGTGGAACAGCTGATCGAGAAGGCGCTGCTCCTCGCCGACAGGGTCTACGCCCTGGCGCGCGGCTCGATCGTGCTGGAGGCCGCTGGCAACGAGCCTGACCTGCCGCGCCGGCTGGAGCGGGCCTACTTCGGTCAGGTCATCACCGAGGATGCGCTGAAGGCGCCGCCAGCCTCGCCTCCCGCCTGACAGCCCTCCTTCTCCCCCAAAAGAGGTGTTTGCGGTATCTTGTCATGTGGCGCCCTGCTAGGAGTTGGGCGCACCCGCTCGCCCATCCCAACAGCGCCACCGCCGTCATGGCCGTCTCCGACAAAGCGCAGCCGAACCAGACGCGGCCCGAGTGGACCCGAGCACGGCGCATCGTCGTCAAGATCGGCTCGAGCCTGCTGGTCGACCGGGCAAGCGGCGAGCTCAAATCAGCGTGGCTTGCCACCCTCGCCGAGGATATCGCGGGATTGGTAAGAGCCGGCCGGGAGGTGATCGTGGTCTCCTCGGGCGCGATCGCGCTTGGCCGCCACGTGCTGGGCTTTGCAAGGGGCACGCTGGAGCTTGAGAAGTCGCAGGCTGCTGCCGCCGTCGGGCAGATTTCGCTCGCCGGCGCCTACCAGGCTGTGTTCAAGGCGCGCGGGCTCGCCGCTGCCCAGATCCTTCTGACCTTGGGCGACACGGAGGAGCGACGCCGTTACCTCAATGCGCGTCAGACCATCGACACGCTGCTTAGCGAGCGCGCCGTGCCGGTCGTCAATGAGAACGACACGGTCGCCACCGCCGAGATCCGCTACGGCGACAACGACCGCCTCTCCGCCCGCGTCGCCAGCATGATGAGCGCCGACTGCCTGGTATTGTTGTCGGACGTCAACGGGCTCTATACCGCCCCTCCTGGCAGCGGCAGTGGCGCGCGGCTCATTGCCGAGATACGCCACATCACACCCGACATCGAGGCCATGGCCGGTGGCACCGCCAATGAGCTGGCGCGCGGCGGCATGGTGACTAAGCTCGAGGCCGGCAAGATCGCGCTGGCGTCGGGCACGCACATGGTGATCACGTCGGGGACGGTTGAGCATCCGTTGCGCCGGCTGGAAGAGGGTGGACCGTGCACCTGGTTGCTGGCGCCGTCCGATCCGGTGACGGCTCGCAAGCGCTGGATCGCCGGCCAGCTCGAGCCGAAGGGTTTTGTGGCGATCGACGCGGGCGCCGAGCGCGCATTGTTCTCGGGAAAGAGCCTCCTCCCTGCCGGCGTCACGCGCGTGGGTGGGGCCTTTGAGCGGGGCGATGCGGTGGTCATCCGCGCTGCCGACGGCCGCGAACTCGGCCGCGGGCTCGTCGCCTATGCGCGCGACGACGCCGAGCGCATCATCGGCAAGCGGACGAGCGAGATCGCCGCCATCCTAGGCTTTGCCGGCCGCGCCGCCTTGGTCCATCGCGACGATATGGTCTTGAGGCGAGGCTGAACGCGGCTTAAAGAACCGCATGCGCCGAACTTGCTGACGAGGGCGCTCGACGACAACGCGTGAAACGGCAGATGACGAGAACGGTAGCGCAACACAAAATTGCGCGGGCGCGCGCGGAGAGCGCAGCGGTTGCCAAGTCCAAGCGCACGGCCGGTGCGGGGCGCGCGCGGCCCGAGGCGCTCGACAACGTGCAGCAGGCGATGGCCGCGCTTGGCACTCGGGCGCGCGAGGCCGCCCGTGAGCTCGCGCTCGCCTCCACCGAGGCCAAGAACGCGGCGCTGCGCGCGGCGGCAGGTGAAATGCGCGCACAGACGGCGGCGATCCTGGAGGCCAATGCGCGCGATCTGCAGTCGGCGCGGGAAGGCGCCGTCACGGCCGCGTTCCTCGACCGGCTCGCGCTGGATCCCAGGCGCGTCGAGGCCATGGCGAGGGGGCTTGAGGACGTGGCGGCACTGCCCGATCCGGTCGGTGCTCAGATCGCGCGTTGGACACGGCCGAACGGCCTTGGCATCGAGCGCGTGCGCGTTCCGCTCGGCGTCATTGGCATCATCTACGAGAGCCGACCCAACGTGACCGCGGACGCCGGTGCGCTTGCTCTCAAGGCCGGCAATGCGGCGATCTTGCGGGGTGGATCGGAGAGCCACAATTCGAGCCGGACCATCCAGGCCTGCCTTGCGCGCGGGCTGCGCGCGGCGGGTTTGCCCGATGCTGCCGTGCAACTGGTGCCCACAATCGATCGCGAGGCCGTCGGCTTGATGCTTCGGGGTCTGGATGGGACCCTCGATGTGATCGTTCCACGCGGGGGCAAGAGCTTGGTGGCGCGCGTCCAGGAGGAGGCGCGCGTGCCGGTGTTTGCGCACCTTGAGGGCATCTGCCACACCTATGTGGACAAGCGCGCCGATCTGGCGATGGCCAAGGCCATCGTGGTCAACGCCAAGATGCGGCGCACAGGCGTGTGCGGCGCCACCGAGACGCTGCTGGTCGATGCCCATGCGCCCCCCGGCTATCTGCCGGCGCTCATCGCCGCCCTGATCGAGGCTGGATGTGAAGTGCGCGGCGATGTGGCTGCGCGCAAGGCCGATGGCCGGGTCAGACGCGCCACCGAGCAGGACTGGTCCACCGAATATCTGGACGCCATCATTGCGGTGCGCACGGTGGATGGGGTCGATGCGGCACTGGCCCACATTCGCCAATATGGCTCGCAGCACACCGATTGCATCGTCACCGACGACCCGGCGACGGCCGAGCGCTTTCTCGTCCGGCTCGACAGCGCCATCGTCTTGCACAATGCCTCGACCCAGTTCGCCGACGGCGGTGAGTTTGGAATGGGCGCCGAGATCGGCATTGCCACCGGCCGGCTGCACGCGCGTGGGCCCGTGGGCGTGGAGCAACTCACCACATTCAAATATATCGTGCGCGGGACGGGCCAGGTGCGGCCAGGCTAGGTGCGGGCAGGCTAGGTGCGGCCAGGCAAAGTGCGGCCAGGCGAAGTGCGGCCAGGCGAAGTGCGGCCGGGGACAAGTGCAGTCGGCAAACCACACAGCGTGGAGATTGGAGAGGGGTCGCGCGTTGGAGGCTCTATGCCCCCCCAGGGACTTGGCTCTCGCATGAGATTGCGAGAACACCCAAAAAAGTGGGGCGGCAACCCGCGCAGGGCGCCGCGCCCGTTCTTCTTGGCGTTTAGTCGCGTCAGCGCTTGACCAGGCGCACGACAAACAACAGGATCACCGCACCAATAACGGCATTGATGACCTCGGCGATGAACCCGCCGCCGATAAAGAGTCCAACGCGCGGCAGAAGCCAACCGGCGATCACCGCACCGATGATGCCGACGACGATATCGCCGATTAACCCGAACCCTCCACCCTTCATGATCTGGCCGGCGAGCCAGCCGGCGATGGCACCGATGACGAGCCAGATAATTATGTTTTCAGGCGCCATGGTTTGTCCTTCCCCCTGGGGCCGCGCGCTTTATTCCATCGCCCTTGCGCCAGGCGGCCCGTGATGCTGGGCGCCTCGGGCGGCTGCCGAATCGAAAGGTTACCGCTTTTGCCTGTCATCTGCCAGCAGACAAACGTTCTCGGAGCAAGGCCTGGCACTTCCGCACTGCACCATGAATCGCGGGCGTGCTAGGCTGGCAGGGGGCATGCCTTCACCGCGATCGATCGCAGCCATTGCTGGCCGTGTTGCGCCACAAGCACTTCGGGCAGGGACGAACCGACAGGAGGGAAGAGAGCCATGGATCCCGTCACAACGACGACCTTGTTCATTGCTGGAGCCCTGATCGGCTTCATTGTTTTCGTGCTTGTGTTCCGCTGGATCTGGAATCACACCATACCGGCCGTGTTTGGGTTGAAGACGATCACCTTCTGGCAGGCGGTGGGCATCCTCATTCTCGCTTCGATCCTCACCGGCGGTCATCGCGTTGTCAGCCCAGACGTAACGAACATCTTCAACGTTCCGAAGCGAACAGGCGCGGTGTTCCCAACCACTGCGCTTCCCGGTTGAGCCTCGGGCAGCGAGGAGAGCGCTAATGAGCGTGCTCGAGGGTATCAGGGTGCTCGATTTCGGCCGCTACATCGCCGGCCCCTATTGCGCCGCACTATTGGCAGAGCACGGTGCAGAGGTGATCCGCGTTGAAAAGCTCCAGGGCAGCGAGGACCGCTACCAAGCACCGGTGGCAAGCAGCGGCGAGGGTGCTCTGTTCCTGCAGATGAACCGCAACAAGCTCGGGATGACGCTTGATCCGATGCGGCCGGAGGGCCAAGAGGTCGTGCGCAAGTTGGTGGCCACCGCCGATGTCGTGGTTGCCAACCTGCCACCACAGACGTTGCGGGATATGAAGCTCGACTATGCCAGTTTGACGGCTGTGAAGCCCGATATCATTCTGACCACCGTCACGGCATATGGCCGGGGCGGGCCTTACAGCGACCGCGTCGGCTTTGACGGAATTGGCCAGGTCATGTCGGGCGCCGTCTACATGACGGGGACCGAGGACCAGCCCTATCGGGCACAGGTGCCCTGGGTCGACTTTGGCACGGCGCTGCACTGTGCCTTTGGCACCATGGCGGCCCTGATGGCGCGTAACGTGACCGGTAAGGGCCAATGGGTGGAGGGCGCGTTGCTTGCCACCGCCGTCACCTTCGGCAACGCGTTGCTGATCGAACAGGCGGTCATCGCGCCCAACCGGGTACCGACCGGAAACCGTGGCCAGACGGCGGCGCCGGTCGACATCTTCCGCACCAAGGACGGATTTATCTTGGCCCAGGTGATCGGTGAGCCGCTTTACCGGCGCTGGGCCAAGCTGATGGGCGAGGCGCACTGGCTCGAGGACGCGCGCTTCAAGGACGACATCTCCCGCGGCGACAACGGCGCCGTCATCAGCGAGCGCATGGCTCGTTGGTGCGCCGAGCGCACGACGGCGGAGGCGCTCGAAATCTTGGCCAAGGCGCGCATCCCGTCAGGACCGGTGCTCAAACCGCAGCAGACGCTGGAGGATCCTCACATCAACGCCATGGGCTTCTTCCAGCCGACCGAGTTTCCGGGCGCGCCGAAGCCGGCGCCGATCGCCAAGGTGCCGGTATGGCTGTCGCAGACACCCGGCGCCATCAAGCGTCGCGCCCCCACTCTCGGGGAGCACACCGACGCGATCCTGAGGAGCCTCGGCTATGACGATGGGGCGATTGCCAGCCTGCGGTCGAAGCGCGTGATCTAGGTGATCTGGGGCGACCCGGGACCACCCAGTTCTGGCTCCTCGCGCGGCCGGCATGGGGGCCAACCGCAACCGGCGCCGTTGGCTTGCGGGGAGCGCTGGTGCGCGCTCCTTCGCCGACCAAGGAGCCCATCCACATTAAGGGGCAAGCCATGACCGAGCCCATCCTCAGCGAGAGCTTCCCGTACTTCGGCGAGGAACACACGCTGCTGCGCCATTCCATTCGCCGCTTCGTTGCCGAGCAAGTGTTGCCGGTTGCCGACGCATGGGAGGAGCAGGGATTTGTGCCGCGCGAGATTTTGCTTCGGATGGGAAGCCTCGGCCTGCTTGGCATGCGTTACGCGCCAGAGCTCGGTGGGCAGGGCCTCGATACCCTCGCCAATGCCGTGCTGGCCGAGGAGCTCGGCCGTTCCACCTACGGCGGGTTTGCGGTCACCGTGCTGGTGCACACCGACATGGCCTCGCCGCATCTTTACCACGCCGGCACACGCGCCCAGCTCGAGCGCTGGATGCCCGCCATTACCGCCGGCCGGATGATCACGGCCATTGCCATGACCGAAGCGGATGCCGGATCGGATCTGGCCTCCATGCGCACAACGGCACGCAAGGTCCAGGGAGGCTACGTCCTCAATGGCGCCAAGATGTTCATCACCAACGGCGTGCATGGCGATCTCGTCTTCGTTGCCGCCAAGTCTGGTGCGCCTGGCCGCAACCGGGAACTGACGATGTTTGCCGTCGAGAAAGGCGCAGCCGGCTTGCGTGTCGCGAGGGCGCTCAACAAGCATGGCTGGCTTTCCAGCGACACGGCCGAACTGGTGTTTGAGGATTGCTTCGTGCCCGACGACAACGTGCTTGGGCCAGAGGGGCAAGGCTTCTTTGCGCTCGTCAAGAACCTGCAAAACGAGCGCATCGTGTTGGCCGCGCAGGCCCTGGGTGAAGCCACCAAGGCGATCGAGCTCACGCTAGAGTGGGTCAAAGAGCGCAAGGCGTTCGGGGGAGTGCTGTGGGATAAGCAGGCCATCCGCCAGCGGCTCTCCATGCGGCTGGCTCAGGTGGAGGCAGCGCGCGCCTTGCTCTTCAACACCGCCTGGCGCGATACCCGCAACGAGAACGTGGTGAGGGAAGTGTCGATGCTGAAGGCACTGGCCGGCACGCTCGTCAACGAGGTCCTCTACGATTGCCTGCAGTTTCACGGCGCCATGGGTTACATGCGCGAGAGCCCAATCGAGCGCATGGCGCGCGATGCACGCGTCCAGGCGATCGGCGGGGGCGCCACGGAGGTCATGTTGGACGAGGTGGCCAAGCGCCTCTAAGACGCCAAGGATTTTACGGTTCAAGGTGGGCTTGCCCCCTGGTTTGAACTCGGATCGCGCCGACATTGCTCTGAAGGTCGGCCCTGACCGCCTTGGCGCGATGCAACGAGAGCTGCGGGGTTGATGCGCGCCAGCCGACGTTGTCGACGTTGTCGGTGACCAGCGACATCGAATTTGATGGCTTGCGCGCGTGGTGGCAGAGCGATGCAACGAGCTGGGCCGGCCAGGGCGGCCGCAGGCTGGTCACGGCAGGGGCGGTCAAAGGCTGCGCAAGTTTCCCACTGCACAAATGTGCCCCGAATGCGGGATCGTCGCTGCAAAGACGCTGGCCGAGCGCGAGCACCGCTGCGAGGCGGTTGCGTTCCGGCCGGGACGCTGCTGCTGCGATTTGCGCACTTCAGGCCTTGTTTCTGGCCCGGAGCGGGCCGTGGGTCGCCAGCCAGCGGGTTGCCGCCTAGCTTGACTGAGAAGCTGTCACCTTCAGGGGACGGTAGTTCACGAGCTCAGCAGAAGAAGGCGAGGAAACGCTCAATTACCGCGTCCGGGGCTTCCTCGGCGAGGTAATGCCCGCTGTCGATGGGACCACCCGTCACTTCCGCGCGACAATATTGCTGCCAGATGGCCAAGGCGTCATACCACTGACCGATCTTGCCCTTGCTGCCCCACAGGACCAGGAGTGGACACGCAACCTTGGCGCCGGCGGCGCGGCTGGCGCGATCGTGCTCCAGGTCGATGGTCGCTGCCGCCCGATAGTCCTCGCACATGCCTCGGATCATTTCGGGCTGGCGTACCGCCGCCAGGTAGTCCGCCATCGCTTCGGGATGGAAAAACGTGGAGGGTTTCGGCTCGCGCGTGGTGTGGGTGCGCAACCATGCCTCGGGTGCGGCATTGATGAGCGTCTCTGGGAAGGGATGCGGTTGGGCGAACCAGAACCAGTGATAGTAGCCCATGGCGAAGGCCATATTCGCCCGTTCGAAGTGCTCGATCGTGGGCACGATGTCGAGCACGGCCAGTCTTTCGACCCGGTCGGGGAAGTCGAGTGCAAGCCGGTGGGCGACACGCGCCCCGCGGTCGTGACTGCCGACACAGAACCGGCGATGGCCGAAGTGCTGCATGATTTCCACCGCATCGCGCGCCATCGCCTTCTTGGCATAGGGGGCATGATCCGCCGTGGCCCCGGGCTTGAAGGAGAGGCCATAGCCGCGCAGATCGGGGCATATCACCGTGAAGCGTTGCGCCAGCGCCGGGGCCACAGCGTGCCACATGGCGTGCGTCTGGGGATTGCCGTGGAGCAACAGCAGCGGGGGTCCCAAGCCGCCATGGCGCACGCGGACGGTTCCATCGGCGAGAGCGACGTGCTCGAGGGTGAAGTTGGGAAAGAACATGCAATCCTCCATGGCGCGATTGGCACGCGTGACCGCGCGGGCTGTCGCCGGCGATGGTGGGACCTTGCCGCCCGTTCTCGGCTGGGCCTCGTTGCCTCACGAGGTGCCGATGGCAAAGGATCCCCCACCAGGGTCGGCCTAGTCCAGCACGTGTCCGCCATCATACATCGAGGCGATGCGGCCAAGGGCTGCGCGCAGCTGGTCGGTGGCGAGGAGGGCGGTAAGATCGGCGGCGGGCTCGCGGCCGGGCCGAGGAAATTCGGCCTTGCCCAGCAGAGCATCGGCGGCCGCAGGCGAGAACTGGGCCGCGCCGGTGGCCTTGAGACCGCGCTCAAGCACGCGCGCAAGCAGTGCGGGCTCGAGCGATGGCAGCGTGGCAAAGAAGCCAGATTGGAGCGTTTGGGCGAGCGCATGATCGGGATGGTCGGGCCGCTCGGGCGCGCGACCGCAGTCCCAAAGGTGCGCGACCTTGTCCCAGGAAGCGGGCTCCGTCGGCAGGCGCTGGGCGAGGTCTTGGGCCTCTTCTGCCACATAGAAGCGGTTGAGGCGGTCGAAGAGGGCGAAGCGATAGCCCTGAGCCAGGAGATCGGGCTCCCAGGTCGCCCACGTGTCGGCCATGCTGCCGGGGGCCAGCGCCTCAAGCACGATCACGCGCGGCCGCTGGCGCTCGAAGTCGACACCGGCCAGCACCTCGGCTTCGGCGCCCTCCACATCGATCTTGAGAAAATCGATGGCCGTGAGTTGAGCCTCGGCGATCAACGCTGCAAGCGTTCGTACCGGTTTGACGGTGGTCGAGAAGGCGGCGCCGAACTCGGCGGCCGCCTGTGCGTGCTCGCGCACGGTGGAGGAGAAGCCGTGCAGCTTATCGACCACGTGGAATTGGACCTCGCCCTCCTTGCGCCCGGCCAGGCACGACACCGTATGATCGCGCGGGCGCACATGGGCGTAGAGCTCGGCCAGTGCGTCCTGCGGTTCGACCACCAGGCCGCGCCAACCCTTGAGATAAAACCAGAAGGACACGTTGTCCGCGACCGGGTGTCCGCCGCCGACGTCGACGTAGGTTCCCGTCGGCTGGCCGGCAAAGATCAGATCGAGGTGGTAGTCCTCGAGGTTCTGCGCATAGGAGAGCTGCATCATTTCGCCCGTTGTGCTGGCCGTCGCTCCGGCTATGAGTGGCGGCGTTATGAGCGCATAATCTCAGAGGGACGCCGCTTGGCCAATGCCATGACGCCGCCGATCATCACTGCTGCCGGCCCGCTGCTGGCGCGCTACGACGTGGTGTTCTGCGACGTATGGGGCGTGATGCATAACGGACGGCGCGCTTATGCAAAAGCCGGTGCGGCGTTGGCCCGCTTCCGAACGCAGGGCGGCACCGTGATCTTGGTCTCCAATGCGCCGATCCCGGCATCGGGTGTGGAACGCGTGCTGGAGAAGACCGGCGTGCGGCGCGACGCGTGGGACGCCATCGTGTCCTCGGGCGATATCGCGCTCAGCCACATTGCCGAAAAGGGTTACCACCGAATGCACTGGGTGGGCCCTAGCAAACGCGATTATGAACTCTACGTGCGGCTCAAGGCGCCGAGTGTCGCGCTGGCCGAGGCGGATGCCATCGTCTGCACCGGTCTCAGGGACGACCGCACTGAGACGGTCGCGGAATACCGCCCTTTGATCGAGGAGGGTGTGGCGCGCGCGCTGCCCTTTGTGTGCGCCAATCCCGATCTCATCGTCGATGTCGGCGCGGTGCAGCTCCCCTGCGCCGGCAGCATCGCCGCGGAGTACGAGCGGCTTGGTGGGCAGGTATTCTGGGCCGGCAAGCCGCATCCGGCCGCCTACCGCGCAGCGCTGGCGCTGGCGGCCGAGCTGCGCGGCGCTGCCCCAGCTCTTGGCCGCATTCTTGCCATCGGCGATGCGGTGCGCACCGATCTGGCCGCCGCCCAGGGCCTTGGCGTGGACGGCCTCTTCATCGTTGCCGGCATTCACAAGAACGAACTCGTGACCGGCGACACCATCGATGGGACGCGGCTGGCTCGCCTGTTCGACGCCCCAGATACCCCACCAGCGATCGCGGCCACCACGGAACTGGCGTGGTGAGCCTTTTGCCCGGCCCGCGCCTCGCCGAGCGGTCAATTGCCCGTTCGGCGTTCTAGCCAAGCGCCTTGTTGGCCGCCTTCACCTTGTCGGCATCCACATAAACCTCCCCGCCCATCTCCCGGAACTTGCTCGCCATCTCGGCCATACCCGCCTCGCGCATGGCATTGGCCGCGGGATCGATCTGCGTCGTTTCCTCGGCCAGCTCCACGTCGCGTTCGTTGAGCTTGGCGGCATAATCGCGCACGTCCTGGGTGATCTTCATGGAGCAGAACTTTGGCCCGCACATGGAGCAGAAGTGCGCCACTTTGTGCGCTTCCTTGGGCAAGGTCTCGTCGTGGTACTGGCGCGCCGTGTCGGGATCGAGAGACAGGTTGAACTGGTCCTCCCAACGGAAGTCGAAGCGCGCTCGGCTCAGTGCGTCGTCGCGCAGTTGCGCCGCCGGGTGTCCCTTGGCCAGATCGGCCGCGTGCGCCGCGATTCGGTAGGTGATCACCCCCTGCTTCACGTCATCACGGTCGGGAAGTCCCAGGTGCTCCTTGGGTGTTACGTAGCAGAGCATGGCCGTGCCGAACCAGCCGATCATGGCGGCACCGATGCCGGAGGTGATGTGGTCGTAGGCCGGCGCGATGTCGGTGACGAGCGGTCCAAGCGTGTAGAACGGTGCCTCGCCGCATTCGGCCAATTGCTTGTCCATGTTGATTTTGATCTTGTGCATCGGCACGTGGCCGGGACCCTCGATCATGACTTGGCAGCCCTTGGCCCAGGCGATTTTGGTCAGCTCGCCCAACGTCTCGAGCTCGGCGAACTGGGCTCGGTCGTTGGCGTCGGCGATGGAACCCGGGCGCAGGCCGTCCCCCAGCGAGAACGACACGTCGTACTTGCGCATGAGATCGCAGATCTCGTCGAACCGCTCGTAGAGGAAGCTCTCCTTGTGGTGGGCTAGGCACCACTTGGCCATGATGGAGCCCCCGCGCGAGACGATGCCGGTCATGCGGTTGGCGGTAAGCGGCACGTAAGCCAGGCGCACGCCGGCGTGGATCGTAAAGTAGTCGACGCCCTGTTCGCACTGCTCGATGAGGGTGTCCTTGTACATCTCCCAGGTGAGCTTGACGGGATCGCCGCCGCATTTCTCGAGCGCCTGGTAGATCGGCACGGTGCCGATCGGCACCGGCGAGTTGCGCAAGATCCACTCGCGCGTGTTGTGGATGTTGCGGCCGGTCGAGAGGTCCATGACCGTGTCGGCACCCCAGCGGATCGCCCACACCATTTTCTCGACCTCCTCCTCCACCGAGGAGGTGACGGCCGAATTGCCGATGTTGGCATTGATCTTGACCAAGAAGTTGCGGCCGATGGCCATCGGCTCGAGTTCGGCGTGGTTGATGTTCGCAGGAATGATGGCCCGACCGCGCGCAACCTCACTGCGCACGAACTCCGGCGTGATGTGCTCGGGGATTGCGGCGCTGAAGCTCTCGCCGTCTGCGATCCTGGCCTTGGCCGCTTGCAGGGCGGCGCGGCGGCCGAGGTTTTCGCGGTGCGCGACGTAGATCATCTCCTTGGTGATGATGCCGGCGCGGGCGAACTGGAGCTGCGTGATGGGCTTGCCAGGCAGCCCGCGCAGGGGCTCGGGCTTGTTGGGAAAGTCGCGCGCCAAGTGCTTGCCAACGACGTTGCCGTTGTCCTCGGGTTTGATTTGGCGGCCTTGGTATGGCTCGCAGCCGCCGCGCTCCCCTACCCAGGCCTGGCGGATGCGCGGCAGGCCCTTCTCCACGTCAATGGCGGCATTGGCATCCGTGTAGGGCCCCGACGGGTCGTACACGCGGAACGGCGGTTCGCCGCTCTCTTTGCTGAGGGCGATTTCGCGCAGCGGCACCAACACGTCGGGATGGCCCTCGGGAGAGACGTAGACCTTGCTGCTGGCGCTGATTGGTCCGGTCGTGACCTTCGGCACCATCAGCTCCTTGCCGCGCGTGATCTTGTTCATGTCGCTCTCCTGGGGCCCTCCGGCCTCGCTCTCCCCCGGTGCCCAAGGGAGCCCTGGGGACGGGGACACTTGCAACACTTGTGCTGATCGTTGATGCGGGTGAGGGGAGTGCCTCGTCCGTCCCTTCGCCGGCATGACCCGGATCAGGTTCTAAGGGTGGCGGCGCGGGCTTAGCGCCATCTCAGCCGGCTCCCGCCGGCCCCCCTGGAACGCCAACACTGTGCGCCGATCCGACGGTGCTTGCAAGCCCGGCGGGCTCGGCCTCAAGGCAAGGCCAAAAATCGCCGCGGTCCAACGGGCCTCATGTCGAGAGGCGGCCGAGAGGCGGCCGAGAGGCGGCCGAGAGGCGGAATGGCTCGGGCGACACCTTGGCTGGGCGCACCTCTAGGTCTCGCCAAGTTCCCTTGGGCGCAGTGGCGCCCTCGCGCAGCCGGGCCAACCCGCACCAGATGCCCGTCCAGATACCGCTGCGGATATGACCCCACTGCAGGCTAAGTGCAGGCCTAAATGCTGGTCCAAACGTTGATCGAGGCGCAAGCATCCCAAGACGCCACCTCATGGCATGTGGCGGCCGCTGACAACGGCGGGGCTTGGCTGTAAGAGACGCGCAGGGCAATGCAGGGCAGGAATGAACGCGTGCGCGACAACAGCAGGCCGAGCCAGGTTGCGAATGAAGACCGGCTGCACCATGAGGACCTCGTCCTCGGCACCGCCGTGGACTGTGGCAGCAAGGCGGTGCTCAAGGATGAGATCATTGCCTTCGGTCGCGCCTGGGATCCCCAGCCCTTGCACGTCGACGAGGAGGCGGCCAAGGCCACGCTGGTTGGTGGGTTGTGTGCCTCGGGCTGGCACACCTGCTGCATCATGATGCGCCTGGTGGCCGATGGCATGCTCAACCGCGTCGCTTCGCTGGGGGCACCTGGCTTGGACGAGGGGCGGTGGCTGGTGCCGGTGCGGCCGGGTGACGTTGTCAACTGTCGCTACACCGTGCTCGAAAAGCGCGACCTTCGTTCCCGACCGGACGTCGGCATCTCAAAGGCGCTCGTGGAGCTCTTCAACCAGAAGGGCGAGACGGTCGCCAATTGGCGCACCAATCAGCTCACCCGTCGCCGGCATCGGGGGGCGGCGGCCGATCCGCCTGCGGCAAAGCGCGAGCGCCCAGGGGATGCTCGCCTGTGGGAGGTCGCCGGCGCCAGCGTGAGCCTGGCTCGTCCCGACCTTTACTTTGAGGATCGGCAAGTGGGCGAGCTCACGGATTTTGGGTCCCACACCTTCGCCCGGGACGAGATCGTCGCCTTTGCCGGCGCCTTCGATCCGCAGCCCTTCCATCTCGACGAGGCCGCTGCCAAGGCTTCGCTCTTCGGGGCGCTCTGCGCCTCGGGATGGCATACGGTGCTGTTTGGCGTGCGCGGCCACATCCGCTCGCGGCTTGAGGGCAATCGGCAGGCGCGGGCGCAGGGCGTGAAGCTTGCAGCCTACGGGCCCTCGCCGGGGTTTCGCAGTGTCAGCTGGCATAGTCCCGTCTACGTGGGCGACACGCTCCACTACCGCGGTCGGCTCGCGGCGAAGATCGACCTCAAGTCCCGCCCCGGTCGTGGCCTTATCGCCACCGAGATCGAGGCGCGCAACCAAAGGGGCGAGAGCGTGTTGCGGGTGACCTCGCAAATCCTGGCAGAGCGGCGCCAGCCCTACCCTCCGCAATGAACTGGCCCCAAGCAACTGGCCCCAAGCAACTGGCCCCAACAACTGGCCCCAAGCAACTGGCCCAGTGAGATGCCAAGGCGTTGCACTTCGTCAAGCTCGATCAGCGGGAAGCCACGTCCAAGACGCGTGCGGACTGCGGTCACCGGCTTGCTGAACTGCCGCTCGACGTTCGTGGCTGGGACTGCCCGGACTGTGGCGAGCACCACCATCGCGATGTCAATGCGGCGCTCAACATTCGCCGTCACGGCATTGCAGCCCCTGGAGGCCTGCGTAAGTCGGTGCATGCGACCGCTGCGGCCTTTGCAGGGGGAAGCCTCCGCCTTTCGGCGTGGGCGAGCAATCACACGATGGGCACCGCAATTGCCACGGGTTAGTCTTGCACCAGGGAGCAGGGGAGCTAGGTGCCCCCCGCGCAAGGCGTGAAGAGCCGGTAGCAACATGTCCGACGCCGATATTGCCCTCATTCCCGAATTTGCCCCCGCCACGCGCGAGGCGTGGCTGGCGCTCGTCGACAAGGTGTTGCGGGGGAGTGGCTTGGAGCAACGCCTCGTTGCGCACACCGCCGAGGGGCTCAGGGTGGAACCGCTCTATGCACGCAAGGATGCCGGTGCCGGGACCCTGGTCGGCCGGGCGGCCTATTTCCCCGGCGGCTGGGATATCCGCCAACGCTGCGCCGAGCCGGATGCGAAGGCCGCCAACAGCGCCCTTCTGGATGACCTCGCGGGCGGCGTGACCTCACTTGCCCTGCAGATCTTGGCACCCGGTCAGTCGGGGCTCTCCTACGCGGCCGAGGCGCTGGGAAGCGCCCTCGAGGGCGTATTCCTTGAGGGTTGCGCGGTCGCACTCGATGCCGGTGAGAACACGATGGATGCGGCGGGCAGCCTGATCGAGATCTGGCGCCAGCGTGGGATCGGCGAAAACCGGCGCCGCGGCGCCTTCAACCACGACCCGCTCGGCGTCTTGGCTCGGACGGGCACGCTCTATTATCCGCACGCGCGCGCCTGCGAGATCGCGGCAAAGTTTGCGAGCGACTGCCGCACGATGACCAATGTGACGGCGTTGCTGGCCGACGGCCGCCCCTATCACGAAGGCGGGGCCGGCGAGGCCCAGGAGCTGGCGGCCATGTTGGCGACGCTGGTGGCCTATCTGCGCGCCTGTGAGAACGCCGGAGTGCGGCCGCGTACGGCCTTTGCCAAGGTCGGCGTGGGCCTGGCGGCTGACGCTGACCTGTTTTTGACCATTGCCAAGCTGCGCGCCGCCCGCAAGCTCATCGCCCGCATCGCTGAGGCCTGCGGCGCCAGCCATGCCGCCGATCGCGTCAATGTGTGGGCAACCACCTCCGAACGCATGATGGCCAAGCGCGATCCGTGGGTGAACATGCTGCGCAGCGCGATCGCCTGCGCCGGTGCGGCACTCGGGGGGGCGGATGCCGTTACCGTATTGCCCTACACCTGGGCGCTGGGCCGACCCGATGCATTCGCCCGCCGCATCGCGCGCAACACGCAGCTCGTGCTGCAGGCGGAAAGCTCGCTCGGCCGCGTCAGCGACGCGGCGCACGGCGCCTTCTTCATCGAGACGATGACGGAGGAGCTGGCGCGGCAAAGCTGGGAGGCGTTCCAGGCCATCGAGGCCAAAGGCGGCATGGGGGCGGCACTGGAGAGCGGGTACATCCAGGCCGAGGTCGCACGCACCGCCGCCCGGCGCGCAGACAACATTGCCATGCGCCGGCAGGAGCTCACCGCCATATCGGCGTTCCCGCGCCTTGGCGAGGATGGCGTCCAGGTCGTTGCGCATCCCGCCGCGCCGCCCATCGTCAAGGGCGGGACTTCGGTGACGCCGCTCCTGGCGCGGCGGCTGGCCGAGCCGTTCGAGGCGCTGCGCGATGTGTCGGATGCGCACCTGGCCGCGACCGGCAGCCGGCCGCAGATCTTCTTGGCTTGCCTGGGCGACCTTGCCGTCTATTCGGCGCGTGCTACCTGGACCCGCAACTTCCTCGCGGCTGGGGGCATCGAGGCCATCGCCGGCGAAGCGCTGCACACTGCGGCCGATGTGGCGAACGCCTTCAGCGCGAGCGGAGCGCGCCTCGCCTGCCTTTGTTCCTCCGATACGGTCTATGGCGAGCTGGCGGAGGCCGCGATCGGTGCGCTCAAGGCCGCGGGAGCGCGTCAGGTGTTGCTCGCCGGCCGGCCGTCGCGGTTAGAGGCCGCGCTCAAAGCTGCCGGGCTCGATGGGTTCATTTTTGCTGGTGGCAACATGCTCGCAAGCCTTGGCAGTATCTATCAGGCACTAGGCATAGGCCACCCCTTGCAGCTATAGGTTGGGGTTGTTGGGGGGTGGGGTCATCGAGGGAGGGGTTCCATGATCTCTAGGACCGCACGTGCGCTCGCCGCCGGTGCCTGCACGGCCATGGCCTGTGCCGTGGCGACCCCGGCCGCCGCCAAGTGCCAGCGGCTTGCCTACTCCGTCAACGACTACGGCAAGGAAGGGCCCACCAACGACGCCAAGAAGCTGCTCGACAAGTACATTGCCGACTGGACCAAGGGACAGGGCATCGCGAAATACACGGTCGGCAAGAAGGACGTAAAGTGCGACCTGTTCCTCAACTTCATCGTCTTTGACGAGCACACCTGCCAAGCCAGTGCGCTTGTGTGTTGGGGGGACGGTGCTGGCGCTCCCCAGTCGCCCGCGGCAATCCCGTCCCCTGCGGCCAGGCCGCCGGCGGCCAAGAAGGCGCAGGTGCCGGGCTGAGGCCGGCCGCTCCGGCGCTTTCTCCACCATCTCGTTTGCCGCCTCGCGCGGGCGCGATGCCGTCTCGGCGGCAACGTCAGCCTTGCCCGAGGCGATCGCTGGCCGCGCTTTAACCCAGGGAACAGCGCGGGCGCCCAAGCATGGGCTATATGGATTGCTCCTCGGCCCCCCCGCGAGTGGCCCTCATGGGTGGCCTTGACCCATGATTGGTGCTGGTGGGCCCGCACATAGGGGCTCTGAAGACTGCGAGGGATGTCTTGGACACCCGCTTCGCTTTGCCGGCAGACACAGTTCTTGATGGCGCCTACCGCATCGTGCGCGTCGTCGGGACGGGAGGTTTTGGCATCACCTACGAGGCGGAGGACATCAATCTCTGCACGGCGGTAGCCATCAAGGAATACTACCCCGACGAGTTTGGCGACCGCGACGCCGGCATGAGTGTGCGCGCCAAATCCGAGCGCCACAGAAAAACCTTCGAATGGGGCCGATCAAACTTTCTCAAGGAAGCGCGCACTCTGGCCCGCTTCGAGCACACCAGCATCGTCCGCGTCAGCCGGGTATTCGAGGCCAACTCCACCGCCTACATGGTGATGAGCTTCGAGCGGGGTCAGAGCTTGGAGGCCTGGCTCAATGGGTTGGGGCGGCCGCCCACCCAAGCTGAGCTCGACGCCATCGTCGTCCCGCTGCTCGGGGCGCTGGAGCTGATGCATGCGGCCAATTTCTTGCATCGCGACATCGCGCCCGACAACATCATCGTGCGGGGTGACGGGACGCCCGTGCTGCTCGATTTCGGCGCAGCGCGCCGGGCGGTCGCGCAGATGAGCCGGTCGCTCACCGGCATCGTCAAGGCAGGCTATTCGCCGCACGAACAATATTCCTCCAACAATCGGCTGCAGGGACCCTGGTCCGACCTTTACGCTTTGGGTGGCACGCTCTATCGCGCGGTCACCGGACACGCTCCCGAAGAGGCTACGCTGCGCGTCGATGACGACCGCATGGCGCCCGCCGCGCTCGCCGCCAAGGCGGGCTATCGGCCGCAATTCCTGCAGGCCATCGATGCGTGTCTCAAGATCAAGCACGCGGACCGCCCGCAATCGGTTGCCCAATTGCGCTCGATCCTATTCGAACCAGAGCGGCGCAGGCCGCTCGCAACCGCGGTCGGGAGACGCGCAAGCTCCGCGGTTGTCCTCGACCGTCCCGCGCACATGCAAGGTCCGGCGCGGGGGGCGCCGCGACATTGGCCGCTTCTCGGCGCGGCGGTGCTGATGATCGTGGGCGGGGCCTACGGCGGATATGAATTTACGCGCTGGCATGCGGGAAGCGAGCAAACGCAAGCGCACGCGAAGGCCTACGAGGGCCAAAAGTCCCGGGCCGAAGAACGAAGGGAGCCAATGGACGGTGCCCAGCGCCAGGCCGAGCTCGAGGCAGAGCGCAGACGCCTTGAAGAGCAGCGCATCGCCGATGCAGCCGCGCGGCGCAGGGCTGAGGAGGAGAGGCGACAAGACGAGGAGCGGCGGATTGCCTCCCGCGAGGAGAGGCCGCCCGCGGCCGCCCGACCCGGTGCGATCGGGCCCGCCGAGCCACGCGGCCAACTGATCAAGGTCGACGTGAAAATGGGGCACCTGCAAGCCGACGCGGAGAAGGCTTGGCTGGGCGTCAATGCGGAAGCTCTGGAGCAGCGCTGGGCGCAGGCGCTGGGCCTGGCGCACGCCAACGGTGCGTTGGTTTTCAACAAGACGCCGGGTGGACCAGCGGATCAGGCGGGCATCCGGGTGGGCGATGTCATCGTCGGTATCGACGGGGGGTCGATCGCAGACAGCGCTGATCTGCGCCAGCGCATATCGGCGCTCGCACCCGGACGAGGGACCCTTGTGGAGGTCTGGCGCGCTCTAAGCGATGAGGCAGACTTTTTGCAACTCATGCGTCGGCTGGCCGACGGCGGCGATGGCGCGGCAATGCACCGTGTGGGGCGGATGTATGCTGGCGGCATCGGCACGTCGCGCGACGATGCGGAGGCGGCACGCTGGTTCCGACGGGGTGCCGATAGCGGCAACCGGGACGCGAGGGCCGCGCTTGCCATCGCGCTGCTCGAAGGCCGGGGTGTTGCCAAGGATCAGCCCGAGGCCCTTCGCCTGCTCGCAGTGGCTGCGGGGCAGGATCAGATCGAGGCGATGAACCGGCTGGGCCACATCGTGCTCGAGGGCAAGCTCGCGGCCAAGGATCCGCTGGAGGCGGCGCGCCTGTTCACGAAGGGGGCCGAGTTGGGCCACGCACCATCGATGGTGGAAATCGGCCGCATGTACGCTCACGGCAACGGCGTTGCGGCCGACCCCGACAAAGCCGCGATGTGGTTCAAGCGGGCCGCCGATCTCGGCAACGCCGGTGGCATGGCGGGGCTTGGTTGGCTTTACAGCCAAGGCAAAGGCGTCGAGGCGGACCTTGGCAAGGCGGTCATGTGGTACAAACGCGCGGCGGATCTCGGCAATGCCAATGCGATGGCGGATCTGGCGCTGCTGCATATCCAGGGCAAAGGCGTGGAGAAGAGCGAAAGTGCCGCGGCGGCGCTCATGCGCAAGGCGGCCGATCTTGGCAACTCCACGGCGATGAACAACCTGGCCTGGATGCTGCAGGGGGGGCGCGGCGTACGCAAGGACCCCGAGGAGGCCGCCGATCAGATGATGAAGGCACTCGCTCGTCACAACGAGTTTTCGCTGAAGCAAATGACGCAGAGCTCCCATACCTGGAGCAAGGAGTTCCGCCGTGCCTTGCAGCAGAGGCTGCAAGGGGCTGGCGTTTATAGCGGACCGATTGACGGGGAGTTTCGCCAGTCGACCCTCATCGCCATAAATAGCTTCGTCAATCGCAATCGCTGAAGACCGGCGCAGTGGGGACCGGCGCGCATCGGGAAAGCCCAACTTGAGCTAGCAATCGCCGGTGCGGTGGACGGTGCGGTGGAACTGCGGCCGTGCCGGAAGGTCATTGATGCTATCGACAATGAGATCGGCCAACGCTGCGAGGTCCTGACGCCGGCTGGTGCCGGAGAGGACGCCCACGTTGATGGCCACGCCGGCTGCCCGGCCCATGACGAGGTCGTGGGGGGCGTCGCCGACCATGGCTATCTCATCGCGGCCGAGGCCCACCGCAACGCAGAAGCCTTGCACCATGCGCGGGTCCGGTTTGGAGCCGAACCCTGCATCGCAACCCGCGGTAAAGTCGAAAAGAGGCAGGATCCCGTGGGAGGCCAACGACGCTTCGAGCCCGGCGCTGGAATCGTTGGTGGCGAGCCCAATGCGAAAGCCCCGGCGTTTGAGCTCCGCCAGTGTCTCGCCGGCGCCGCTGATGAGCGCAGAGCCTTGCGCGCCGCCGGTGCAGAAGATGCGGTCGATGCCGGCAACGAGCCGATCAGCGGGGGCGATCCCTGGATGGCTGGCGAACGCCTCGGCGACGTCGAAGGCATCGCCGGCTGCCAACGGCGAGCCCGGCATGATGCAGTCGGTCGCGGGATCATGCCCGCCGAGCCTCAACAGGGCGTCGGCGACCGCTGCATCGCCGCTTGCAGCATAAAGCGCGGCCGCACGGTTAATCGGCACCCAGGTGCGCCAATAGTCGATGATGGTCCCGTCCTTGTCGAACAAGATGCCGCGAATGGCCATGGCTCTCCCGAGGGCTCTCCCGAGGGCTCTCCCGAGCGACTGCAATTTAAGCTGCCGGGCACCCTCAGGCCACGCACGCCGTCCCTTGTTGGCTGCCCGCGTGGATACTCAAATCTTGGATGGTCGGCGTTCGTCCCGACAGCGGGTTGGCCGGGTCCCAGGCAACCTTGATCTCGTTGAAGCGCGCGCCGCGGGCGTCGTAGAGCACCAGGCGTCCCGCCAGTCCCTCGCCCACGCCCAAGATCTCCTTCAACACTTCGGTGGCCTGCAGCGTGCCAATGACCCCGACGGCCGCACCCAACACACCCACCTCGGCGCAGTTGGCGACCGTCCCCGGCGGCGGCGCTTCCGGGAAGAGGCAGCGATAGCTGGGGTAGGGCTGACCGTCCGCGCCGGTTTCGTGCGGCTTGAAGGTGGTGACATACCCGTCGAAGGGGCCGACCGCGGCAAACACCAGCGTGCGCTTGGCCAGATAGCAGGCGTCGCTCACCAGATAACGGGTGGCGAAATTGTCCGAGCCGTCGGCGACGATGTCGTAGCGGCCAATCATGCGCAGGGCGTTGCTGGCGTCGATGCGCGCATCGTGCATCTCGACCGCTACGTGTGGGTTCAATCGCGCAAGCGCCTCCTTGGCACTCTCGACCTTGGCCGCGCCAACGTGAGGGGTATCATGCACGATCTGACGCTGCAGGTTGTCGAGTGAGACGCGGTCGTCATCGACGATGCCGATGGTACCCACCCCCGCCGCGGCCAAATACATCAAGATCGGCGAGCCGAGCCCCCCGGCCCCCACCACCAGCACTCTTGCCGCCTTGATCTTCTGTTGACCCTGGCCGCCGACCTCGCGCAGCACCAGATGTCGCTTGTAGCGCTCGATTTCGTCGGGGGTTAATGCCATGCGCCGCATTTGCCGCTTTGAAAGGTCCATTCCGGGCGGCTTATAGCAGAGATTGGGTCTGAGGTCGCTTCACGCCATTGTGGCTCAGGCATTTGGGGGCTATGACGGGCGGCCCAAAGGTGGTGCAAGGTGGATGGTTTGCGACTGGCTTCGATTGGCCCCGTACGACTTGCGATTGGTCCTCGGGCTGGTCCCGTCCTGTCCGATTGGCCAAGGCCGATGCGAGCGGCTATTTTTCGCCCGTTTGTCCGCAGCGCTGTCTAGGTCTAGGGCTTCGAAACGACGAGACAATCTCGAGACGATCTCATGGCAAAGACTGGCCCAGCGCCGCAGCCCGGCATCCTCAAGATCAACCCCTACGTGCCGGGCGAAAGCAGCGTCCCCGGCGGCGTAACACCGATCAAGCTGTCCTCCAACGAGACGCCGCTGGGCCCAAGCCCCATGGCGGTGGCGGCCTACAAGTCCCTCGCCGATGAGTTGCACCGCTATCCAGATGGGGCGGCCGCTGGCTTGCGCAATGCGATCGCCAAAAGATACGGGCTCGATGCGGAACGCATCGTGTGCGGCTGTGGCTCCGATGAGCTCATCAACCTCATTGCCCATGCCTACATCGGGCCCGGTGATGAGGCGATCTTGAGCGAGCATGGCTTTTTGATGTACCGGATCGCCACGCTGTCGAACGGTGGTGCGCCAATTTCCGTGCCGGAGACGGCCTATTGCGCCGACGTGGATGCGATTTTGGCGCGCGCGACACCCAAGACTAAGATCGTGTTCCTGGCCAATCCTAATAATCCAACCGGCACCTATCTCTCGCACGGAGAGGTGCGTCGCCTGCGCGCGGGCCTGCCGAGGCAGACGTTGCTCGTCTTGGACGCGGCCTATTGCGAATACGTTCGTCGCAACGACTACGAAGCCGGGCTTGAGCTGGTTGCAACAACCGACAACACCGTGATGACGCGCACCTTCTCCAAGATCTACGGGCTGGCGGCGCTGCGGTTGGGCTGGGCCTATTGTCCGGCCGATGTCGCAGACGTGCTCAATCGCGTGCGCGGTCCGTTCAACGTCACGGCCCCGGCGATCGCAGCCGGCGTGGCGGCGCTGGAGGATCGCTCGCACGTTGAGGCGGCCGTCGCTCACAACGAAAGATGGCTGCCCTGGGTGACGGATGAGATCGAGACGTTGGGTCTTAAGGTGACGCCAAGTGTTGGCAACTTCGTGCTGATCCATTTCCCCTACGCGAGCGGCAAGGATGCGGCTGCGGCCGACGAGTTCCTAAAGGCGCGCGGCATCATCATGCGCCGTGTCGCTGCCTATGGACTGCCGGACTGTCTGCGCATGACGATCGGCACCGAGGACGACAATCGCAAGGTGGTGGCGGCATTGGCTGCCTTCCTGGGGCGATCATGACGGCGCCGATGTTTGAGCGTGTTGCCCTGATCGGGCTGGGGCTGATCGGCTCTTCGCTGAGCCACGCCATGCGGCGCAACGGGCTCGTGCGCAGCATTGCGGGCCACGCACAGAGCGAGAAAACGCGTGACACGGCGCTGCGGCTGGGGCTCGTGAGCTCGGCTTACGCCAGCGCCGCGGAGGCCGCACGCGATGCCGATCTCGTCATCCTTTGTGTGCCGGTCGGGGCCTGCGGCTCGCTTGCCCGCAGCATGGCACCCGCCATGAAGGCGGGAGCCATTCTGACGGACGTGGGCTCGGTCAAGGGCGCCGTGGTTCGCGACGTGGGGCCGTCCGTGCCCAAGGGTGTCCACTTCATCCCCGGCCATCCGATTGCCGGTACGGAACATTCCGGGCCAGAGTCGGGGTTCGCTGAACTGTTCGAAGGCCGCTGGTGCGTGCTGACGCCGCCGCCAGGAGCCGACGAGGTGGCGGTGCGCAAGCTTGCCGCGTTCTGGCAGGCGTGCGGATCCCATGTCGAGGTCATGGATGCCCAGCACCACGATCTGGTTTTGGCCATCACCAGTCATGTACCGCACCTCATCGCCTACAACATCGTGAACACAGCGCGGCACCTCGAGCAAGTGACCGACACCGAGGTGATCAAGTTTTCCGCCGGCGGGTTTCGCGATTTTACGCGCATCGCCGCGTCAGATCCCGTGATGTGGCGCGACGTCTTCCTTAACAACAAGGAGGCCGTGTTGGAGATGTTGGGGCGCTTCAGCGAAGACCTGACCGCGTTGCAGCGCGCCATTCGCTATGCTGACGGCGACACGCTGCACAAGCTCTTCAGCGAATCGCGCGCGGTCCGTCGCGGCATCATCGAGGCCGGTCAAGATACGGCGGACGCTGATTTCGGGCGGCATCACGGTGCGTCCGGCAAGCAGCCTTGAGGATGGCTAGGGGCGGCCACGATCTGTGGGTGTTCGGCTACGGATCGCTAATGTGGCGGCCGGGCTTTGCTTACGCTGAGGCGCAGCACGCGCGCCTCATCGGTTACCGGCGCTGCTTTTGCATCTACTCGGTCTACCATCGCGGCACGCTCGAACGACCCGGGCTGGTGTTGGGCCTCGACCGCGGCGGAGCTTGCGAGGGGATCGCCTATCGCGTGCCCGCCGCCCGCGCGCGGGAGACGAGGCAGTATCTGCGTGCGCGCGAGCAGGTCTATGGCGTCTACCGCGAGACGCATGCGCCGGTAGAGCTGATCGCGGGCCCCCATCGTGAGGTGCTGGCACTCGCCTACATCGTCGAGCGCGCACACCCCAACTACGCCGGTCGGCTGCCGCTTGCGGTCCAAGCGGGCCTCATCCACGGTGCGTGTGGCCGCTCCGGGGCCAATCTTGACTATCTCATCAGCACGCTGCGGCACCTGGCTGAGGTGGGTATCCGCGAGCGCGAATTGGAGCGGATCTTGGCGATCATCGGCCCGCACGCGGCCCGCCTACCCGACGGGAAGGGCCAAAGTCCGCACACCGCCGGGGTCGTGCGCCTGACGCGGCAACGCAAACCCATCCGTTGCGGCAAGCTGCCTAAAGGTGACCGGCGCTTCCTCTACCGCCAGCGTCTCGAACTTTAGGCCGCGGCCAGCCCGTAGAATGCAGACTGCAAAAACTCGAAGGCCGGAGACGCAATCGCGATCTCCGGCCTCGAATACCAATGGAAGACTTCAATCGTGGGAGCGAGGTCCGCTGCTCTGCTCTGATGCCCAGCGAGCCGGCGCCGGACCACCGGTCCCGATCGCTCAACGCCGCTTCATGCTGCGGCGCTTCTTGGCGACCGCTCGCTTCATCGGCTTCTTCTTTGCCTTCGCCTTGGTCTTCACAGCTGCCTTAGCCATATTAATGCCCTCTCTCTTTCTCTCTCACGTTCGAATCAGTTCGAACTCCCGAACACTGAACAAATTCAGGCGACTTGTTGATAGGAAAGGAAGTTTCAAATCGAGGATTTATGAGTTTTCAAATCTTCCTGTTGCTGCGAATCCACAATTTTCGTGGTTTTGCAAGCTGTTGCATTCAAAAATAAAGGTTTGAACTTTATCGCGAAGCAAAGCCGGATCGACACTGAGATGGACCGCCACGACAGAAAGTTTCATGGCGATGTAGCTTGCAACCTTGAAAGCGACGTTTGCACTTTTCATTCGTCGATTGCTCGCTTGGATGGCGTCAACGCGACGTCGCCGCGAAAAAGCCCCGCAGTTTGTCGAAGGAAACCTGAGCGTGCATTGGACCGCGCACGTCGGTGAGGGAGCAGCGCAAATGTCGGACGTCAGGATCAAGCTCAAGAGCGCTGCGATGATGCCGCCCGCCGCCGGTGACCCCGTCGCCGGCGTGATCTGGATCACCATCTCCATGGCCCTGTTCGCCGGGCTTGCGGTGTTTTCGCGCCGAGCCATGAACGCGGGTCTGCATCCCTTCGAGGTCGTGTTCCTGCGCAACGCGTGCGCCTGCGTGCTTTTGGTGCCGCTCCTCGTCTACCGCGGAGGCTCGCTTCTGCGGTCACAGCGGGCGGGCCTCTACGGTGTCCGCGTTGCAATCTCGCTCCTGTCAATGCAGGCCTGGTTCTACGCGCTCTCCCTCATCCCGATCGGCGAGGTCACCGCCATCAGCTATCTGGCCCCGCTGTTTGGTACCCTGGGCGCGGTATTCTTGCTGGGCGAGGTGGTGCGCATTCGCCGCTGGACAGCGCTGGCCGTAGGCTTCGCGGGCGCCATGATAATTTTGCGCCCCTCGGGTGCGGCGATGGGAGTGGGCCAGGTGTGCGCGCTCATCTCCGCCATGACGAGCGGTCTCACCTCGGTGCTGGTGAAGCAGCTCACCGCGCACGACGACCCGGACAAGATCGTGTTTCTTACTAACGCCATGCTCATGCCGCTGTCGCTGGTTCCCGCCTTGTTCGTGTGGACCTGGCCCACGATGGATATGCTACCGGCGTTGGTTGGCATGGGTCTGTGCGCGGTCCTGGGCCACGTTTGCGTGGTGCGCGGCTATGCCGCCACCGACGCATCGCTGGCGATGACATTCGAGTTCTCCAAACTGCCGTTCGCGGTGGGCATTGCCTATCTGGCGTTCGGTGAAGTCATCGATGCTTGGACCTGGATTGGCGCAGTCATCATCTTTGCCTCCGCTGTCTACATCACGCGGCGCGAAGCCCGCCTTAGAGCCCAGCGGGCGTCCGGCGCCCACCGCAGCTGAGGCCGCTGGCCGCAACACATGGCAGGCGCCGAGGGATTGGCGCTTCGTTGAGCCCACCGAGCTCGGCAACGTTGCCAGCCGATCGGGCGGACGCTTGGCCGAGCACTGGCGCGGGCGGGGGGCTCACAATCCCTGTGGGTGCGAAGGCGATGCCACGGTTCGGTGGCAGCGGACCGAGCTTGCTCGAGCTTGCTGGTGCCAGCGGCCGCAGGTGGTGTGAGGGATTTGACCGCCGCAGCGGGCGCCGGCCCGGCGCGTGCATTGGCTAGCGCACAATGAGTTTTCCCGGGTTCATGATCCCGCGGGGGTCGAGCGCACGCTTGAGCGTGCGCATCATGTCGAGCTCCACGGCGTGCTTGTAATGCTCTAACTCGTCCAGACGCGACTGGCCCACGCCGTGCTCCGCGCTGATGGAGCCGCCGAGATCGGCGACAATATCGTGGACGATGCGATTGACGTGCGGGCGCTCCTGGCGGAGGCGGGCGGTGTCCCAATCGAGCGGGCGCACGGGGTTGTAATGAATGTTGCCGTCGCCGACGTGGCCAAATGCGCAATGGCGCATGCCAGGACATGCTGCGGCGAGGGCCGCATCGGCGCGCGCGATGAAGTCGGCGATGCGCGAGACGGGGACGGAGACGTCGTGGGCGATGCTGCCGCCGGCGGCTTGTTGGGCTTCGACCAAGCTTTCTCGCATGCGCCACAGCTTTGCCGCCTGTGCGCCGGAGGCGGCGAGCAGAGCGTCGCCGATGAGGTCCCTCTCGAGCGCCGCAGCCAAGGCGTCGGCCAGCGGTGCGTTGAGTGAACCGGCCGGGCCTTGGTTTGTCAGCTCCATGAGGACATACCAGGGATGAATTTGGCCCATGGGATCTTCGTGGCCGGGAACGCCCCCCAGCAACAAGTCGAGGGCGGAGCGGCCGATCAGCTCGAAGGCCGAAATGGTATCGCCAAGCCGCGCGCGCATGTGGCCCAGCAGGGCTACGGCAGCGGCGGGTGATGCGAGGCCAATCCACGCCGTCTCGCTGGCGGTCGGTTTGGGCAGCAGGCGCAGGACTGCCGCCGTGACGATGCCCAGAGTTCCTTCCGCGCCGATGAAGATCTGCTTCAAGTCATAGCCGGCGTTGTCTTTGCGCAACCCCCTGAGGCCGTTCCAAACGCTGCCGTCGGGGAGCACGACCTCGAGCCCAAGCACCAGATTGCGCATATTCCCGTAGCGCAAGACCTGCACGCCGCCGGCGTTGGTGGAGATGTTGCCGCCGATCTGGCAGGACCCTTCGGCGCCGAGGCTCAGTGGGAATAACCGATCGACGCGTTCGGCTGCGCTCTGGATCGTTTTGAGCACCACGCCCGCCTCCGCGAGCAAGGTATCGTTGACGGTATCGATGGCGCGGATCTGGTTCAGCCGAGACGTGGAGAGGACGATCTCGCTCATATCGGCGTGAGGCTGGCTACCGCCGGTGAGCCCGGTGTTGCCGCCCTGCGGGACGATGCCGATGCCCGCTTCGGCGCAGATGCGCACGACGTCGGCCACGGCGGCGGTCGTCTGCGGCCGCAGCACGACGGGCACACGCCCCTCCCAGCCGTCGCGAAAGCTCCTGCAGTAGGGCGCCATGTCGGTGGGATCGTCGAGGGCGCCGCCGGGGCCGGCCGCGGCTTTGAGGCGCTTGATGACCTCGAGGGCGATCGGGGTCCCAATGCGCGCGGCGGTCATCTGAGGCAACCTCCTTGCGGGCGCCGGCCGACGCGGGGCGGTGCGATGCCCCCCCGCTGGAAGCACCCGTTGGCGCCGACCCGCACGGCAGCAGCCTCCCCCGTTCGCCCGCGTTTGTCACATCGGTTCACGTCGGCACCTTAATTGATCACTGTTTATCACGCATGCGCGAGCACGTCTTTTTGCAAGTGCAAACAGCGCCATATCAGGCGCACGAGCCACATCCACCGGTCGAGCCACCAACGACCCAGAAATGCGGGCCAAGTCGCTGAAGAACGAACCGGATTAGACCACAGGCCAAATCCTGCCACTGGAGAAAAGTCATGAAGATCCTCGTGTCCGCGCTCCTCACTTTATCGGTCCTGTCTGCAGTCGCCGCGCCGGTGAGCGCCGCGGAGTTCGACTCCAAGACCTTCTGGCAGCAGCAGGGCAACCGCTACTGACCCGAAAGATCAAGCGCAACTATCAACCAAGTTCTCACTCTAGAAGGAGAAGAGCCATGAAGACGATCCTATCGACCCTGCTTGCACTCTCAGTCCTTGCCGGCGTTGCCGCTGCCCCAGCCAGTGCCTTCGACGCCAAGGATTTCTATCAGCAGCAAGAGCGCCAATCCTACTAAGCCTCCCAGTAGGTAGCGCCTCGAAGGCCCGCAAGCGAGCTTGCGGGCCTTTATCTTTGCCGGCGCCTATGTTGGCGACATCCCTTCAGCCCAGGTCGATCTCCTCCTCGACCACGTGGTTGAGGTTTGTGCCTGCGGCGGTCAGCACAATCTTGACCTTGAGTTTGCCCTGTTGGGACCCCCTCTGGCGCACGACGCGCTCGATCTCGCGTTGGGAGGTCACGCCCACCTGCTTCAAAAACTTGCGCAGCGACATGTTGAACTTGTCTTCATCCATGGAAACCTCCTTGCCGAAGATCGCCTCAGGGGCGCGCCGATGCTGCCTGGGGCTTGGGGGTGAACCGGGCCTCCCGAGCAAGTTCCGACGATCCCTGCGAGCGTGCAACGCTTGTGCTATCGGTCGGGTTTGGCACCGCAAAAGTAACTCCAACCTCGCTGCAATTTGACGTGCCTCAACGGGCACTCAACTGCCACCATCGTCTGTGCTGGGAAGCCTTTGTGGCGAGGGGTCGTGGCCGGCTTGGCTGGCCCGGAAGGCTGCTGCAGCCTCCCGCGCCAGCGCCGTGCCGTTGCCCTGGTAGCGTGGCGAATAATGAAGGGTCTCAAGCCGCTTGACGCCGGCCAGGCGGGCGATCGTTCCGGCTTGGCCGGCGGTGAGGTGGCGGCGCAGGGCAGCATCGGCCGCATCCACATCGAGAAATCCGCCTTCGATGAACAGGATATCCGCGCCGTTGGCAAGGTCCACGACTTTGCCGATGTTCTGCGGGGTGAAGGCGATGTCGACGACATAGGCAATTTTGCGTCCCGCGGTGACGCGCATGATCTCGCGCTTGAGCTGGCCCAATGGCACCTGGTCAGGCCGGCTCGTCTGTTGGGCCCAGGCGACGGAAACTGGCGTGTCCTCAGGATCGCCGCGCACGACTGCGTCCTTGAACGCACGTAGCCAGGGCCCGACCGCAAGCCCGAGATGGTCCAGGCGGTTGCGCCAAATATTGATATGCGCGCGCTCTTGGAGGGCAAAGCCGAGGACTGGGATGCCGTGGTCGAGGGTGGTGGCGCGCACTTGCAGACCGGGCTCATCGAGCAGCAAGCCCCCTTCGATACTGCGATCATTGTCCTCGACGCGGACAAAGCCTTGTCTGCCAGCGAATTTGGCGACCGCCAGTCGATCTGCCGGCTGCAGTTCGATCGCGTGCAAAACGAGGTTGCCATCATAGCCGGCCACGAGGTTCCAGGTATACGCGCGCAGCTTGGCGTCAATGGCGTCGATGAGGCCTGGCAATCCGAACAATCGCACCACTTTGTCGCGCCCGAGAAGAAAGCGCAGCAGGTGATCGAAACCCGCAAAATGATCCATGTGGCGGTGGGTGATGAAGACGTCGCTGATGCGCAGCAGTTTGCGCGGGGGCAGGGAAGAAAGGTCGCCCAGATCAAAGAGAAGCGCGCGACGCTCAAACCTGAGGTCCACATAAAGTCCTGGATCTGCGAACGGTTCATTGACCAGATGGGGATCAAAGCGAGCTGGCATGGTCGGTCTGGTTGGGTGCGCAAGCGAGCCGGCAATGATACGGGCAATGATGCTGATGGTCTGCCGCAATTCGAGGTGGTGGGGTGGTGGTCAAGCGCAGGCTCTGACGGCCTCAGGCGCACGGGCGTCGTGCTTGGTGAGCGGCGACTGGCCTTGAGGCTGCAATGGCCATTGAGGCTCGCGATGGGATCGGGCGGAGCCCATGCGAGCCTGCGAGGGATGCGGCGGGCCCGAGGCTTGGCCCTCCGCAGCGTTCCCCAGGTCGGATCAGGGCGACGAAGGCGCCGAACGCGATGGAGGAGCCGACGAAAGAGCCCAGGACGTTGCTGAGGCCTCGTCGCGTTCAGCTGCGCCGCACGCGCGGCTGGCGCATGCCCGCCAATACCGTCAAAGTCGATCGCACCACGCGGTTTGGCAACCCGTTTTCGATCGAGGGCTACGGCCGAGACAAGGCCGTCGCCCTCTACCGGGCCTGGATCACCGACGAACGCGGTGGCCCGCCTATTGCCAGCAAGCTGCTGCGGGACCTGGAGGCGAGGCGTACGGAGGTGATTTCGGCGCTGCCAAGCCTGCGGGGCAAGAACCTTGCCTGTTGGTGCCCGCTGCCGCAGCCCGGCAAGCCCGACATCTGTCACGCAGCCTTGCTGTTGGAACTCGCCAACCGGTAGGCACGCATCCAAGGCCGTTGGCCGCAAGCACGCTGGCGGGTGCACGCATCAACTGCCATCGAACTGACCTGCCCGGGCGGTGCGACCGGATCCGGCCCTGCTCGCTTGAGGCTCGCGCAAGGGCCCCATCACAGGCCTTCAGCGCCCTCACACGGAGTTGAACGACGGAACAAATGCGCAGCGAACGTCCCTGTCTTCTGCCGGTGTCCCTCCTCCTTTGGCACTGGCGTCCTGGGAGCCCGGCAGACGAGATGCTGCCGGGCTCCACTTTTCTAAAAGGCCTCCCTGCAGGGATCTGTCGGCCCGGTCGGAGCCCCGGGGGCGCGCACCCCGCTCTCACCTGGAGCCGATCGCAGCAGGCGTCTTGCGGGGGCTATGGCGAGGGCCTTCGCTGAGGGAGCCGTTGCGCCATCGCACCAACGCTCAGGGGGCCGTTTGGCCGGGTGGGCATGCCGGGCGTTTAAACAACATTTTGTGGAGCTGGATGGAATAAGTATGCGACCTCGCCGGTTAGATGATTGATGATATTGGCGTGCTTGCCAAGCGGGGTGCAATGGCTTCTCGTGCCGCGCGGCGTGCGCCGCAAGGGCGGATTGCATCTGATCACGCGAACGACGCAGTAGGACCGAGCACCGGTTGGATAGCTAGCGGTCGTCCGAGCCTTCGAGGGGCGTCCGGGCACCACGTTCCGCAGACGCAGCATCCGACCAAGGTCGGCACAGGCCTGGGTCTGGGGGCTGGCCAGCGGAGGCACCGTGCCGCGTGGGTTGGATTTGAGGGGCCCGACCGATGCGCGAGCATCCGGAACACTCTTGCACCGGTCACCCACTGCAGGTGTAAGGGCCAGGGTACGCCCGCCGGGTACCTAAGATAGAGGAAGGGCTGATCGCGGTGAACGTGGCTTTCCCCAATATATCGGGACAAATGGCAGCTTGCGATAACGGTATACCGTATACTGAGATCATGCTGATCACCGGTGCAACACTTCGCACGGTGCTGTCGTTTTGTGGCATGCTCGTTGAGACCTCAAGAGGGTATGAACGAGCCAACCCGCAGGGCCAACACTGATGCGGTGTGAAGATGCCCGAGACCTCGTTGGTCCGCTCGTCGACGGGGAGCTTAGCGGCCAGCAAGGGCGCGAGGTAGAAATGCATGTCGCATCTTGTGCGACGTGCACCAAGCTGGCGGACGATTATCGCAGCATCGGCAGGCTATTGCGTGCGGGCTACCAACGAGCCCCGGCTGATCTTGCCGACACCATTCGGTCGACCCTGGCACGGGAAAAGCCCATGGCGTCCCGCGCAACGCTCGGCCGGCGTCAACTTTTACAAAGAGCTGCCGTGTTGCTCCTGGCCGTGGGTGCAACGGCGTTTCTGACGTGGGTTCTGGCGCAAAACCTTGCAGAGCAAGCTGAAATTGAACGCGACGTCGTTGTTGCTCACATACGATCTCTCATTCAGGAGGCGCCCATCCAGGTCGCCTCGTCAGACAGCCACACGGTCAAGCCATGGTTCAACGGGCGCGTCGATTTTGCACCACAGGTCAAGGATCTCGCCGCGGACGGCTTTCCACTTGCCGGTGGTCGCCTCGACGTCATTGGCGACCGACGCGTGGCGGCGGTGATTTACAAGCGGCGACAACATCTCATCGACGTGTTCATGTGGCCGACGGCGGGTATCGACAGCGCGGCGCGGGCTGCGGCGTCCAAGGGCTACAACGTGCTCACTTGGACGGCCCATGGCACAACGTATTGGGCGGTGTCCGATCTCAACGCGGCAGAAATGGCCGAGCTGCAAAAATTGCTCCGCTAGCGGCGCCGCCCCGCTGTAGCCAGCCGCACATTTGAGGGAAGGTCCGCAGTCGACGCGAAGACTTCCTTGCCGCGGCCGCATTGGCCAATTTGGTTTCGTCGGTTGCCGCGGCTGCCAGCGATGGCAGAGGCCACGCAATTCGGCAGAGGTGATGGCGGGCAGCGATGGAATAAGTCGGCACTCGAAGGGGTCTTCGCTGTTGCACGAAACGGGTCGTTGATGGCGCGTAGCGGCGCGGGATGGCGTGCCATGCTCGCCGGTGCCTTCGCACCCCTGCGCTGAGGCAGAACCGCGTTCGCTCTCGAAGACGTGGCAGGAGGGGGCGAAGCGGTATGGAGTACAACCATTTGAGCTGCCATCAGCCCAATCGGCCAATGCAGCCTATCGCAGAGAGCCTTGCGGCGGAGGTCAGGTTGGAGGAGGAGTTGCGTTCTCCACATCAACTTGCGCCCCAGGTGCCAGCGGAAATTCGGGGCGGGGGCGTGCGCTGTGATTGTCCGGCAAGTGTGGTTATCGACCCATGACGCACAGGGCGAGGGGCTCGTCGGCGGCAGCTCTCAATGCACAACACGCACCCGCAACGGCGGCCATTTCGTTTGGCTGGCACGTGGCAAAGCTTCGTCTGGCATCGTTGATCCTGGCGAGCTTGGTACTGCCAACTGGGGTTGGGTTTGCTCTCTCTGGCCCAGCGGGGAGGTGGTTCTTTCTCACCGCATTGGTGAGCGTGGCCGCACTGATGCATGGGCTGGTCCGACGATGCGATCCAGCAACGGTTGTGCTCTCCATCGACCACCGAGGCATCTTGGACCGTCGGCTCATGGCCCGGCGCATTGCGTGGCAGGAAATCGCCGCGGTGTGCCGCGTGGACGTCCGCAGGAGCCAAGTCGTCGATCTCGTTCTCTCTTGGCCTGATGACACATTGCGAGGGACACCCTGGCTGGTGCGGATTGGGGGCCCTTGTCAGACGGGCTTTGACGTGCCCGCCGTCACCATCAGCATGTTGTTGCTTGACGGCAGTGTCGGCGACGCACTGCATGCGATTGCGATGCATCGGCCGGACTTGCTGCACAAGACCAATCGTGGCTCGTTGCCATGTGCGTTCGACCAACAACAAGACCCATCAAGGGCGCAACATTGAGACACCCATTGAGACACCCGCCAATGCGCTCCAACGTTTTGCCCTTGATGGTGCGATGTGGGGCAGTGTCACCGGCGGGGGTCCTGCAACGCAAACTATCGTGACTGCGAGCAGGACGCGGATTGGTATGCCCGCATCGTCATGCGGTAGCACGAGCCGCTCAACACGCCGAGACCATGCTTGCCGGTCTCCGCCAAAACTCAAACGGCGTCCGCCCCATCCCGATTGCAGACTGCAAGTCCATCGATCGTCATGCGAGCGTCAGAATTCTTAGTATTGATTGAAACACGGCCATTTGCACAATACTTAAGCGTTTTCTTTCCGCGTTTCTTGATTTGGGCATGATTATTATGTCTGCTCACTTCAAAAGATTTACCCGGTCACTGGAATAATGAGCCGCGACCACGAGTCTGATGGGTGCGGGATCCCATCGTATGGATCCTTTACCCGACTGTGGCAGCGCCTCGCTGTCGCATGCGACCACGCCTGACCGAGATTAAAGCCGCGTCACCAATGGCTTTGTGGGAACCACCATGATACGCACGATGGCGCTTACTCAAATTGCCTTTCAGTCGACCAGATCGCCTGTCGAGATAATGCGTCGAAAAGGCCGACGGATTGCGGTTCGATTACTGCAGTACGTCCGGTTCTATGCCGACTGCTATTCAGCAGCGGTGCAATATGAAGACCTTGCCAGATTATCGGCACCCGAGCTCGAAAGGCGCGGCATAGGCCCCGGCGATCTTCATCGGCACGTTGCCGATGCGCTTGCGAAATGGCCCTCCGCCCGCTAGCACACGCGATCGGGGGCAACCTTGGCGACAACGGATCGTCTCACGACTTTCCACTTGCTCTGCAAGGTCTTTCTGCCCTTTGCATTGGCCTATTTTCTTTCGTATCTGCTACGCAACGTCAATGCCGTGGTGGCGCCGCACCTGGTGCAGGACTTTCAGCTCGATGCTGCTCAGCTCGGCTCTCTGACGTCGCTTTATTTTCTTGGCTTTGCCGCAATCCAAATTCCACTCGGCGCCTGTCTCGATCGCTTCGGTCCGGTGCGCGTGCAAGTTCCGCTTTGCCTGTTGGCTGGGCTCGGCGCCACCACGTTCAGCTTCGCCGCCTCATCCTGGCAGCTTATGGCTGGGCGTCTCCTCATCGGTGTGGGGATGGCCGCGGGACTGGTTGCCGGCCTCAAGACAATCGCCATCTCCTTCCCCAAAGACCGGGTCGCCATGATGAACGGTTGCTTTATCGCTCTTGGGACGTTGGGCGCCGTTGCCGCTACCGCGCCGGCCGAGTGGGGTCTTGCACTCGTCGATTGGCGGGGGCTCTTCCAGATCTTTGCCTGTGCATTGTTATTGATTGCCTGCGCCTTTTTGCTCCTGGTCCCTGCATTACCTCAGAGCGCATTGGCACCGTCGGCTCATGCGGCGAGGTTGAGCTATCGCTCGCTGTTCAAGGATCCACAGTTCTGGCGCCTTGCCCTGCTCTCTGGCCTCAGTGTTGGAAGTGCGTGGGCGTTGCAGGGACTATGGGCGGCTCAATGGATGTCAGACGTTGGGGGGTTGGATCGCGCCACCCTGGTGACCTACCTGTTCGTCATGTCCCTGGTCCTCTCTGCCGGCGCGCTGGGTTTGGGCGTCGCCATCGGCTTTCTCGGGCGATGGGGAGTGGGTCCTTCGAAGATCCTGCCTGGAATGGTGTTGCTGCTGATGGCTGCCGAGTTCCTGCTTACGGGGCGCCATCTCGTACCTGCGGTGGTTCCATGGTGTTTGGTTGCATTCATGAGCGCGGGGACGGTTGCCACTTATTCCATCACAGCGGCCGTCTTCGACAGGTCGACGCTAGGTCGGGTGAACGGTGCGATCAATTTGTTTCACATCGGTGGTGCATGCCTCGTGCAATTTGCCGTGGGATTCATACTGTCTCGTTGGGAAGCTACCGGCCCCGGGCACTACCCGGCGCAAGCCTATAGGGTGGTGCTCGTCGTGTTGATATCCGGGCAAGCCGCCGCACTGATTTGGTATCTGAGGCTGGCTAAATCGGACAGTGCACCCCTCGCGCCCTCGGCGGAGGCCGTGCGTACCTGACCAACAGCAATGGGGTCTTCGGAAGTTGTGAAGATGGCGAGCCTACCCGTGTTGGCGGCCGCGGCGGCCTCGATCTGCACCGCCTGCCGGGGCGAGATCGGAGTGGCCCGGCGTGACGCATCGTAGCCGGCGGGAGGATTGGAGCCTTTCGTTCGTCAGCTATCCACGCCTAGCAAAAATTGCGCACGGGGCAGTCGCCCTCAGATCGGGCCAGACAGGGATCGTGTCATGTCTTGCGCGCATCGAACGAAGCGTTCAGCGAGCGGGCTTAGCGACCGGCCCTTGACGGTAATGATGCCGGCCGCCGTGCGCTCGGCGGAAGCCTCCATTGGCAATGCCTTGAGGGACAGTCGCCGGGCGCTGAAATGCAGGACCGATGCCGGCAATAATCCGAGGTATTGGCCACTCGCGACGAGAGCGACCGTTAGCTGAACCGACAAGGTAGCGAGCCTTACGCGCGGTGGCTCGACGTCGTGTGCACGAAAAAACTGCGCGATGAGCATACCCGGTATGCTGTCGTATGGTGGCAGTACCCAGGGCTCGTCGATGAGGTCAGCCACACGGATCTGGCGACGGCGCGCCCATCGGCTGTCGATCCCGCAGAACGCCAGAAAGGGCTCATCGAACAATTCCTCTGCGATCAAATCGTCTTCGACGAATGGCCGCGGCAGGCGACCAATCAGGAGCTCCACGTTGCGTTTGCGCAGCTCATCGAATTGCCGGAGCGCCGTGTCGGCATGGACGACGTGCAGGCGTACTTTCGAGTATTGCCGAAGGAATTGCTCGGCGAGGGCTGGCAGGACCCCCGCAACCATGATCTCCGGGCAACCAATTCGCAGCTCGCCGCAGTTGGGGTCGGCCAAGGACTCGATCTGTTTTATGCCCTGTCGCAACTCGTCGAAGACGGTCACCCCACACTTGAGCAGGGCCTGACCATACGTCGTCAATTCGACGCCGTGCGCGCTGCGATCAAACAAGCGCACGCTCAGGCTCTGTTCGAGGTCGCAGATCGTCTTGGAGACGACAGGATGCGTGATGGCGAGGCGCTCGGCGGCCTTCGCCATGCTGCCACACTCCGCTACCGCCAGCAGGACGTGGAGATCCCGAAGTTTGAGCTGGCGCCCGATTCGGTCTCCCCAATGCATGATCTCACCTTAGCCGTTTAGCTACAGGGATGTCGTAAAAAGCGGGCTTCCAGACTACAGCAGGATCGGCGAAGCTCGCAATGGTGAAGGGAAAGGGAACGTACAGCCGAGGAAGCACCGGAGAGAGCAGCCATGTCGACTTGGAGCAGAAACATCGCCCAATTTGCTGCGCCCCTCACCGTTGCGGTTGCGATGATAGGAAGCGCCGCTGCGGAGGGTACCGTTAAGATTGGAATGGTTATGCCGTTGACGGGCGGCCTGGCAGCGGCAGGCAAGCAGGTGGTCGCTGGCGCCCGTCTCTACGTGAGCCAGCATGGCGACATCGTTGCCGGCCGAAAAATCGAGCTCATCGTCAAGGACGATACCTCCGCCTCCGATGTTGGCAGGCGCCTCATGCTCGAGGCTATTACGAGTGACAAGGTAGACGTCATCGCCGGCGGCTTGACGGGCGACCTGCTTGCCAGCGCATCGCTCATCAACGAGGCCCAGAAGCCCACCGTCATCATGTTGTCGAGCACGGCGGCCGTGATCAACAAGTCGTCATACTTTGTACGCACCAGCTGCACGCTTGCGCAATCCTCCGGGATTTTGGCCGACTGGGCCATCAAGAACGATATCAAGAAAGTTGTGACGGTCGTGACAGACTTTTCTCCCGGTCATGAGGCCGAGGCAACGTTCAAGGGGCGCTATGTTGCGGCGGGAGGCGAGATCGTCGAGGCGATCCGCGTGCCCCTGCAAAACCCCGACTTTGCTCCGTTTCTGCAACGCGCGCATGATGCCAGCCCGCACGCGATCTTCGTCTTCATTCCTTCGGTCCAAGCTGGCACCTTTGCCAAGCAGTTCGTAGAACGGGGATTGGATAAGGCTGGCATCAAGTTGATGGGCCCAGGAGATTTGACCGACGATGAGATGTTGTCCAATAGCGGCGACGTGATGTTAGGCGCTGTGACTGCCCACTTCTACTCGGCGGCGCACCCCTCGGCCATTAATAAGGCTTTCGCCATGGCTTACCAGAAGCAAAATGGTGCGCGCGCGAACTTCATGGCGGTCAGCGGATATGACGGAATGCACCTCATCTATGCGGCACTGAGGCAGACCAACGGTTCATCTGACGCGGCCGCGCTCATGGCAGCAATGAAGGGCATGTCTTGGGAAAGCCCACGCGGACCAATGTTGATCGATCGGCAGACCGGCGACGTGGTTCACAACATCTACATCCGGAAGGTGGACAGGATGGATGGAGAACTTCACAACGTGGAGTTTGCAACCTTTGAAGCCGTCAAGGATTTTGCGCCAGCAATACGGTGAAATCCGACCTCATGATGGTCGCATGCACGGCGGCTCCAACGGCCGCCGCAGATGCGTCTCTCACAGCGGTAGAAGGAAAAAATGGGTCTGCAGGTCATCGTCATCGGAGGTGGCATTGGCGGCCTCACTCTCGCGCTGAGTTTGCATCAAGCCGGTATTGCGGTCCGCGTGTACGAAAGTGTTCGCGAGCCAGCACCCCTTGGGGTGGGTATAAACCTACAACCAGGCGCGGTGCGCGAACTTATCGAACTTGGGTTAGGCGACGTTCTTGCGCGCACGGGGATTGCGACCCAGCAATTGAGTTACTTCAACAAGCACGGTCAGTTGATTTGGACAGAGCCAAGGGGGCTTCAAGCGGGATACAAGTGGCCACAATATTCAATTCATCGGGGGCAACTGCAAATGCTCCTGTTGCGTGCCGTCCAAGAGCGGATCGGGAAGGACAACTTTCGCAGCGGATTGCGGCTGACGACATTGCAGCAGGATCGGAACAGGGTTAGTGCGACTTTCATTGACGGCGAATCCGGAACGGCCATGTCAGACGGCGCCGATATCCTCGTCGGCGCCGACGGGATCCACTCGACTGTTCGACGCCACCTTTACCCCGCTGAAGGCAAGCCGCGCTTCGCGCGACAAGTCCTGTGGCGGGCGGCCATCGACGCCCAGCCCTTCCTCGGTGGGCGCACGATGGCCATCGCCGGACACTTTCATCAGCGGGTTATTGCCTACCCCGTTGGCCCCGGTTCAAGCCCTGGCTCGCTACTGACCAACCTGATTTGCCAAGTGTCCGTCGCCGGCGAGCCGCCAGGGCGGGAGGATTGGAACCGTCGCGTCACAAAGCAGCCGGTGTTGACCGCCTTTGGGCAATGGCGTTTTCCTTGGCTAGATATACCGGGGCTGATAGAGCGCACGCGCGATATCTACGAATTTCCACTCGTTGATCGAGATCCAATCCAAGCGTGGACCTTCGGCCGGGTCACCCTCATCGGTGATGCCGCACACCCGATGCAGCCGATCGGGTCGCAAGCCGGCTCTCAGGCCATCATCGACGCACGGGCGCTCACCGCAACGTTGCTTAGTGGATCAAATCCATTAGCGGCTATGGAGCACTACGAAAGCCAGCGCCGACCCACCATGAACGACATCACATTGCGCAACCGCCGGCTTGGACCGGAAGCTGCACTGCAGCTGGTTGAAGAGCGCGCACCCGACGGTTTTGCACGGATCGACGATGTGATTTCGCGCCAGGAACTGGAGACCATCTCGAGCTCGTTCGCCGCTGCAGCGGGTCTCGACGTCGAAGCCGTCAACGGGCGGCAGTCCTTCGTGCCGCCTGCACGATCATCGCCATGACGCGCACCAATTCAAGCGCGCGGATCCCACACCAGGCATGAAATCTGATGGATCCCCATGAGCACATATTCGCACGGAGGTCATGGCGATTTTTGCGCATCGCTTGATGCCTGTTGCAAATCACGGTCTCCGGGCGCCTCATGGTGGAGAGACGAGGATCTGCTTGGTGGCCAGAGTAGGCAAGCGCGATGATGACCTAGGCCAGATGAAGAGATCGAAACGAGTTTGGGTGAGCCAATGTGCCCAGCGAACCTAACGCCGGTCGATAGGCAACAAGCATGGTGAGATTAGGCTGATGTCCAGCATCCATCACTCAGCAGCCGACGGTTACGCCGTGACGGCAACAAGCTACGCAAGAGGCCGACCCGACTATCCACCCCAAGTCAATGATTGGCTACGCGAGGATCTGGCCCTCGGAAAAGGTAAGGTCGCGCTCGACCTCGGCGCCGGCACAGGAAAGTTTTTGGCTTATCTGCGCAACACTGGGGCGACCGTCGTCGCCGTTGAGCCTGTTCCCGAAATGTTGGCACAGTTGGTCAATCTCCACCCAGGTGTGGAAGCAAGGCAAGGGTCTGCTGAACGTATCCCGCTGCCTGACGCTTCTGTGGATGCCGTTGTCTGTGCGCAATCGTTTCATTGGTTTGCCAACATCAACGCGCTTGGCGAAATGCGAAGGATCTTGAAAATCGGTGGCGTTCTTGGGCTGATCTGGAACATCCGCGATGAACGCGTGGCATGGGTTGCTGCCTTGCGCGCAATTTTCGATCCGCACGAAGGGGATGCCCCTCGGTATCACACGCAAATGTGGCGCAGGGTCTTTCCTGCCACTGGCTTCGGGCCACTGACTGAAAAGCATTTCCCGCACGGCCACACCGGTTCACCTGAACACGTGATCGTGGATCGTGTGCTCTCCACGAGCTTTATAGCAGCGCTCCCAGCCATTGAACGCGACCGCGTAGGCGACCAGGCACGGAAACTGATCGCCAATGAGCCTGATCTGGCCGGCAGGAGTGAAGTGACGATGCCCTATGTAACGGCCGCATTCAGCTGTCGGAGGGTGGACTAGGGTGTGCGCACGCTGCGTGAACCCCTTGAGCCTGTACAGGATGGGTTCCGCGGCCCATGCGCGCACGTTCTTGCCCTCCCCACCCAATCGCGTGGGGATTGCTCACCGGACCGATGGTATAATGGTCGATGCGCATAATCACCTGTCCCTACGCGGGGCGCAGCTCGCCCGTTGACACCCCTAGCATTGGCTTTTGCCTGATTGGTCGGCTCATTGCCGCCTTACCCTGGTACGCACTGCCCGTTCTTGTCGAATTGCTGCGGGCAATCGACCGGCAAATGCGCGCCTCATGTATCTCTGAGGGATTTCAGGGTTGCTTCCGGGATCTCATCAGTAGCAAGATCTACCGCGCCATCTAAGGAAGTTGTCGTTTGTGACCGGGCGCCATGCAGAGGTTCGACGTCGTCATGCCGTCCGAAGTCTCGACTGTCAGTGGCGATGAACCGATCGGTCAGCTGCAGCGGGAGCTAGTCGAGGCGCGCGAGCAACAAGCCGCGACCGCCGAGATCCTCAAAGTGATCAGCAACTCGCCCACCGACCTATCCCGCGTCATGGTCACCGTCGCCTACAACGCGGCACATGTATGCGGCGCAAGCGACGCACAAGTTTACCGTGTCGATGATGGCGCGTTGCGCCTTGTGGCGTCGCATGGCGGAGTAGGGGCGACCGCGAGTGCACGTGCGCGCGGTTTGCCGCTGACCAGGGGTACGGTGACCGGCCGGGCTTTCTTGGATCGGCAAACCATCCATGTCCCTGATCTGGCCGCTGTTTTGGCAACCGAGTTTCCTGATTCGATCTCCTACCAAAAGGAGCTTGGATTCCGCACGACGTTGGCCACCCCGCTGTTGAGCAAGAACGTTCCGATTGGCGCGATTCTAATTCGTCGAATGGCGGTTAACCCATTTTCTAGCAAACAAATCGCGATGCTCGAGATCTTCGCCAGTCAAGCCGTGATCGCCATTGAGAACGCGCGGTTATTTGAGGAGGTGCAGGCGCGCAACCGCGATCTCAGCGAGGCGCTTGAGCAGCAAACCGCCACAGCCGAAGTCTTAAAGGTAATAAGTCGTTCCGCGTTCGATCTTCAGCCGGTTCTCGAAACGCTCATCGAAAACGCCTGTCGACTGTGCGGCGCAGATAAGGGCTTTATTTATCGGGTAGAGGGCGAATCGGGACAGTGGGGCGCCGCCTACAATGCGGCACCTGAATTGTTGGACTTCCTTGCCCAGCGTCCGGTTCGGCATGCCCGCAACAGTGTTACGGGAAGGGTCATCCTAGAACGGCGGACAATACATGTTCGCGACGTACGCGCGGATCCCGAATATGATTTTGTTGAAAAGATCGGTGTTCGAACGACACTCGGCGTACCAATGCTCAGGGAGGGGCATCTGCTCGGCGTCATCATTATCTATCGTGAGGAGGTTCGGGCGTTCAGCGCGAGGCAGATTGAGCTCGTCGAGACGTTTGCCGATCAGGCCGTCATTGCGATAGAGAATGTACGGTTGTTTAACGACATCGCCCAGAAGAGCCGTGAACTCGAAGTCGCCAGCCAGCACAAGTCGCAGTTTGTGGCCAACATGAGCCATGAGCTCAGAACCCCGCTCGCGGCCATCCTTGGCTACGCCGAGCTCATGCAGGAGGGCTTTTATGAGGCGCAGGGACCGAAATCGCTCGATGCCCTCACCCGCATTCGCTCCAACGGCAAGCACTTGCTGGGCCTCATCAACACCGTGCTCGATGTCGCCAAG
>DATBGH010000003.1:0-207997 GCA_036558085.1 Hyphomicrobiaceae bacterium | reverse complement strand
TGGGTGGCGCTCCAGGTGATTTTGGTCGTCATCGTCATCTTCTGGCCGACGTCGGTCACCTATTGGATCGACAAGCCGGTCGCCACCGACCCGTCGAACATCAAGATTGAGATCCCGCAAATCAATATGCCGCCCCTCGATCTCGGGCCGCCTAAGATCCAATAACTCGCATGTTCGCCTATTCTGCAGCCCGCCAGTCCGTCTTGCCTGACCCGCGTGCAAAGGTCCAATGCCCCATGCTGTCCTCACCAGTTGTCGCGCCGGGGCCCCTGTAGGAGGAGGAAGTGATGTCTGGTTCGATCAAGCGCATCGACGCGCAGGCGCTCAAGGCGGCGCTGCACGATGGGCTCGAAATCGCTCTCCTCGATGCCCGCGAGGAGCAGACGTTCGCAGAGCGGCACATTCTGATGGCCACATGCATGCCGTTGGGGCGCATCGAGGTGCTGGCTGATGACATGGTACCGCGACGCCAGACACGCGTTGTGTGGTGCGACGACGGCGCAGGCTTGGGCGAGCGAGCTGCCCGGCGGATGGCCGACCTCGGCTATTGGGATGTCTCAATCCTCGACGGCGGCGTTGCCGCCTGGGAGAAGGCCGGCTTTCGCATCTACAGCGGCGTGCACGTGCCGAGCAAGGCGTTTGCCGAAGTCGTCGAACACGATCTCAGCACGCCCTGGATCACTGCCGACGAACTCAAGTCACTGATCGATGCGGGCCAGGACATCGCACTCTTGGACAGCCGCTCGTTCCCCGAATACCACACCAACTCCATTCCAACCGCCGTCAGTGTCCCCGGCGCCGAGCTGGTCTACCGCTTCAAGGATCTGGTGCCATCGTCGACGACGATGGTGATCGTCAATTGCGGCGGCCGGACGCGCAGCATCATTGGCGCCCAGTCGCTGATCAATGCTGGCGTTGCCAATAAGGTCGTTTCGCTGAAGGACGGAACCATGGCCTGGCATCTCGCCGGCTTTCAGATCATCCGGGGCGCCGGCCAGAGGCCGCCTGGGATCTCACCAGCATCCGCCGAAGCCGCGCGCCGATCGGTCGAGCGCATCGCCAGCGCTTTGCGCATTCCGCGCATCGATCGCGCCACGCTCGCCGCCTGGCGCGCCGAGAGCGACAGGCGTTCGCTCTATGTGCTCGACGTGCGCACACCCGAGGAGTACGAGGCGGGTCATGTGGCGGGTATTCGGTCGGCACCGGGTGGACAGCTGGTGCAGGAGACCGACAACTATCTGGCGACCTGGGGCGCCCGCGTGGTGCTCGCCGACACGGACGGCGTGCGCGCTATCATGACGGCTTCCTGGCTCAAGCAAATGGGTTGGGATGACGTGGCCGTCATCGGGCTTGAGGATGTGCCGGGCAGCCGGGTAACCGGTCCTCATCATTCGCTCGCGCTCGGCCTCGAGCAGGCGCGGGTTGCCACAATCAGTCCCGCCGAGGTGAAGGGCCGGCTCGAAGCGGGCACCGTCACGCTCCTCGACCTAGAGTACTCCAAGCCTTACCGAGACGGCCACATCCCCGGGGCCTGGTTTGCGACGCGTACGCGGCTTGGCACTGCGCTCGACAAACTGGCACCGGTGGCCGGCATCGTACTCACATCACCCGACGGTGACCTCGCCCGTATCGCGGCGGCAGAGCTCGCCCAAACTGCCGCGCTGCCGGTCCATGCGCTCGAAGGCGGAACGCATGCTTGGATGCTGGCGGGCTATCCCCTTGCGAAAGGGGCCGATCAATTGGCCGATACGCCGGACGATGTGTGGCTGTCGCCCCGCGAGCGCGGCAACGACCGCGAGAGCGCCATGCGCGCCTACCTTGCCTGGGAAATCGACCTTGTGAACCAGATGGCGACCGACGACGACCAGCGCTTCAAGGTGGCGAAGATCTGAGGACGGCAGGTCGCCCGCCCACTTGCCCTGTTTGGAAGAGCCATTCCCGGCCATTGGGCAAAGTAGCAGCCGCAGACCCCGACCGCTTCCAGCCTCAACGGGTCCGGGTCTGGCGGGAGCACACGGTTGATAGAGGCAGCCCCTCGTGGGATCTGACTTGTGACATCCCAGGCCAGGTCCTCAAGCCAGGTCTTCAGGCCAGGTCTTCAGGCCAGGTCTTCAGGCCAGGTCTTCAGGCCAGGTCTTCAGGCCAGGTCTTCAGGCCAGATCCAAAGCCACATCCAAAGCCGCATCCAAAGCCACGTCAAAGGCCAGGTCAAAGGCCAGGTCAAAGGCCAGGTCAAAGGGATTGAGCCACCATGCTACCAAGTTCGCTGCGCGGATGGTCCATCGTGGCAGCTGTCGGCATGGCCGCGGCGCTCACCATGCGGGCGATCGCCGTGGTGGCGAGCGATCTCACGCGCGAGGGCAGCTACCCGCCATGGGGGCTCTATGTCCTGTGGTTTTTTCTGCTGGCCGCCCTCTGGTCGGGCCTCAGTCTGCTGCGATGGCGAACCAATCTGGCAATCGTTGTTCTGGTCCTCTCCGCCGCCTACGCGCTCCCTCTCGGCGTATTCATAGCTCTCTTGCGCGCCGTAAATGACTGAGGGAAGTTTAGCTGTCGTGGTCGCGTGATGGGGGTCGGATCATCCCGAATGCTCAAAGAGAGGGGCGCGATCGGCGCGCGATCCGGGCGCAGCGACGAGGAGGATGAAGATGCCCTGAAGCCTGCGCCACTCGTGCTCCCAGACACCCAGCCGGCTGATATCCGATGGGAGACGGGTCGACACCTTCCGCCTGTGGCGAGCCGGCCGAAGGGCGTGATCAATCCGCCGGAAAGAGCGAGGACCTCATGATCAGCATCGTTGGTACTTGGCGCCTTGTGCGCGCCGAAGCATTCGACGCGAACGGTAAGCCGACACAGCCCCCTCCCTATGGCGGCACGCCGGTCGGCCGCCTCCTGTTCACGAGCAGCGGTCGCATGATGGCCATGACCGGCGATGGTCGCCACGCCGCGCACGCCGGCCAGGTCCGCGAGTACAATACCTACGCCGGCACTTATACATTCGATGGCAAGCGGCTCATCACCCGTGTCGATTGCTGCTCCAATCCTGCCTACATGGGCACCGAGCAAGTGCGCGAGGTTGGCTACCAGCACGGGCTCATGGTGCTACGGCCGCCTCTGCGCACCTACGTGGGCCGCCCGCCCGAACAGCGCGTCCTCTACTGGGAAAAGATTTCCGATGTCGACGAATGATGCACGCTTTGGCTCGTGGCCATCCGAGCATTGTGCGTGGGCGGGATCTCAGGCAGGTTTTCTGGCAGGTTTTCTGGCAGGTTTTCTGGCACGTTTTCAGGCACGTTTTCTGGCAGGCTTCTCGGCCTGAAGTTCGCCGCGAACAATATTGCGGCCCGCCACCATCGCCTCCAGCTTTGCGAACGCCACGGCCCGCGGCAGGTATTTCATGCCGCAATCCGGCGCAATGACGAGCCGTTCGGGGGCGACGTGGCGAAGTGCACCGCGTATCCGCTGGGCCACGACTTCCGGCGTCTCCACCGTGTGGTCCTTGAGGTCGAGCACGCCATACATCACGGCCTTGTCGGACAGCATATCGAGTGTGGCCGGATCGAGGTTTGGCTGTGCGGCCTCAAGTGAGATCTGGTGCGCGGCACAAGCATTCAATGGCGCGAGGAAACTGTAGGCATTTGGCTTTTTCACTTTAACGTAGTGCGCATAGCCGAAGCACAGGTGCACGACGGTGGTTCCGGTAATGCCCTGGAGCGACCGATCGATGCCATCGACCGCAAATTCATTGGCCTCGGCGACGAACGAGTCGATGAACGGTTCATCCAGCTGGATGATGTCGGCGCCGGCCTTCTTGTAATCGTGGACCTCCTCGTTCACCGCCTTCGCGTAGGCCATCAGCAGGGCACGCTTGTCACGGTAGAACTCGTCCTTGGCAAGGCGCATCATGGTGAATGGACCGGGCACCGTGATTTTGATCGGTTTGTTGGTCAACGCCCGCAGCACTTCGACATCGCGCACCTGTACGGGATGTGTGCGGCAGATTTCTCCGATCACGCGCGGCACGATCTGGCGCGTGCCATGACGCCCCTCGACCTCGGCCGGATTGTCAATGTCGATGCCGCCGAGTGCATTGGCGAAACGGTTAAAGTAGCTTTCGCGCCGAATTTCGCCGTCGGTGATGATATCGATGCCGGCCGCTTCCTGCATGCGCACCGCCTGGGCCGTCGCGTCGTCTTGGGCTTCCTCAAGGTAGGGTTCCTCGACGCGCCAGATCTTTTTCAGTCGGACCCGCGGCGGTGCGCTGGTGAGCATGACGTCCTTCCGCACCAGCCAATCCGGTTGCGGGAAGCTTCCGACGAGCGTCGTCGGCATCAAGACGTTCATGACCAGTCCTTTTGTCCCGAGGCAGCACTTCACTTGTCGAGCCAGACGACGTCGTACCGGTTGACGTCGTAGAGACCGAAATACTCCTGCGGCTTCAGGCCCTTCACGTAGCTGTACCAAGCGTCGTTGATCTTCTCCCAAACCATCGGCAGCAGAGGCGGATCGTCTTCCATGAGCTTCTCTGCCTCGCGGATGTAGGTGAGCCGCTGCGCGGCATCCACCTCGCGGTCGATCTTGAGCAGTGTATCGTCGAACTTCGAATTGCGCCAAAATGCATAGTTTTGGGGACCGTCGGCGCTGTACCAGGCGCGGAAATAGTCGGACGGGTCGAGCAGCGACGAGACGATGACCCCGATCAGAATGTCGAAGTTGCCCGACTTGGCGTCGTCAAACCAGGTCGACTCCGGCGCAACGCGTAGGTTCGTCTCGATATTGAGCGTCTGCTGCAACATGCCCTGTACCGCCTGCGCCCACAGTTTCGTGTTCGGCAGATCGCGGACCAGGAAATCGAGGCCCTTGAGGCCCCGATCGGCGCCCGCCGCCTGAAGCAGCGCGCGCGCCTCATTGATCGCGGCCGCTGGGTCGGCCTGATAGCCAACGCGCTGCTCGAGCTCGTCCTTCGGGGTCGCGAACTCCGAGAACGGATAGATGAAGCCGCCGACCATGGTCGGGGCCAGGTCCTTCACGATCTCGACGAGCACGGGCCGATCAAGCACCAGGTGCATTGCCCGGCGCACGCGCGGGTCGCCGAACGACTTTCTCTTATTGTTGGGCCACATCGCGTGGATGACGCTCTGGTAGTACTGGGCGCCGCTCATCCCTGGCGTTTGCGCCACCCGCTTCATGGTGGCCGGATCGGTGACGCGCACGTAGTCGACGCGGTTGGAGAGGAGGGCGGAGGCCATCTCCGGCGAGAACGGCAGCGCGTGGTAGACCTCAAGGGCGTCGATCAGCGGCAGGTCCTTGTTCCAGTAGTTCTTGTTGCGCTCGAAGGTCCAAACCTCGTTCTCGACGCGCTTCCGCGAAACGAACGGCCCGGTGCCGGACAGCGTGCTGACGCGACGCAGATTGTAGTTGTTGTCTTCGAGCACCTTCTTGCGCACGATGACGTTCCAGCCCGAGGCGATGGCCGACATGATGAAGTTGATGGGCCGGGGCTCAGCGAGCTTGAACTCAACCGTGTACTTGTCGCGGGCGCGGATCTCCTCGACCGCCCGGAACAGGCTCGAGCGTGGGATGGCAATGCCGGAGGGCGGCTTGGCGATGCGATCAAAGGTGGCCTTGACGTCCGCGGCCGTAAGCTCGGCACCGTCGTGGAACTCAACGCCCTGACGCAGCAAAAACGTGTAACCGGTGCCGTCGGGGGTTATATCCCAGCTGTGCGCGAGATCGGGAATGATCGACTTGCCGCTGTCGCGTGGATCGCGGCGGATAAGGTTGTCGAACATGCACGCTTGCGTCGAGATGTTGGCAAATGTGCCCGACTGGTGCACGTCAAAGTGGGGCTGGCGCGAGAGCACGCAGATCCGCAGCACGCCGCCGCGCTTGGCATTGGCCTCGGCGGGTTGCAGCATGAACTTCGAACCGTCGAATTGTAACGGCACGCCTTGGGCGAGGCCTCGGCTCGGGGCGAGACCGCAGGCAGTAGCCACGCCGAAAGCGGCGCTCGATTTCAGGAAGTCACGGCGCGCGATGCGCCATGTCCTGTCGTGCTCGGCATGCATGCGGGCTTCTCCTGGGCATCCCGATGGCTCTGACCCCTTGCCTCTCGCAAGGCGATGATGTGGACATGCTAGCCCGGGCCAAGTCGCGGGTCATCCACTCGGCAGGGAAGACGCCTTGGTCGATCCTTGAGGGTCGTGGCGTGCTCTCCTTTGCGGCAAGCATCGTCCCGCCCGTAGCTCACGGCCGCGCCTTGCGGATTCAAGCTCCTGCCAGGGCATCGCCTGATCTGCCACGATCTGCCACACTGGTCCCCCCTTGAGCGATCCAGGAGAGCACCATGCTGGATGCCGGTGTCAAAGTGAAGGTTGAGGAGCACCAGAACCGGCGCATCGCCCGCGTCACGCTGGACAATGAAAAGAAGCTCAACTGCCTCTCCACGCCGCTGATCGTCGAGCTCACCGAGGCCTTCTCCAGGCTTGCAGAGGACCACACGCTGCGGGCGATCGTCCTCACAGGAGCCGGCGAGCGGGCGTTCATCGGCGGTGCCGACCTCAACGAGTTGGGCGGACTGTGCGCCGACAGTGCCCGCCTCTTCATTACGCGCTTGCATCGGGCCTGCAAGGCTATCCGCGACTGTCCTCTCCCGGTGATCGGCCGCATCAACGGTTTTTGTTTGGGCGCTGGCCTCGAGGTGGCAGCGAGCTGCGACATGCGGGCGGCAGCGGATGAGGCGCGCTTTGGCATGCCGGAGGTGCGCATGGGCCTCCCCTCGGTCATCGAGGCAGCCCTACTGCCGGGCCTGATCGGCTGGGGCAAGACCCGCGAAATGCTGTTGACGGGAGAACTGAGCACCGCGGCCGAAGCACTCGCCATGGGCTTCGTTGAAAAGGTGGTGCCCGCCGGCGGGCTAGACGCGGCTGTGGAGACCTGGCTCGCCGCCATCTGTCGCGCTGCGCCGCAGGCCGTCCGTGCACAGAAGGCACTGATGAACCGCTGGGAGCGGGTCTCGGTGGAGGAAGGCGTGCTGGCCGGCATCGACGCGCTGTCGGACGCCTATCGGACGGGTGAGCCGCAGGCCGCCATTGGCGCCTTCTTCGATCAAAAAAAGCAGCGCCGCTGAGCCCAGCACCCCATGAACTTCACCCAAAGCTGGCGCCCCGGGTTACCTGAAGGGTACCTCGCAGCCTTTGAAGTGGCCTTGATGGCTGGCGCGGTAGCGCACACGAGCGCCAACTCCTACCCACCCGGCCGGATCAGCCAAAGTGCCATGGCAGTGAGCGCCAGCGCGCCGAGCCATAGGGCAAGGCGTGTCGAGCGGCCGTGACGAGCCTCGGCGGCGGCGAGGCGTTCCAGCGTGGCCCCGTCGAGCCTGAGCCCCTCGCGCGCCATGTCGGCGAGCGCCAGCGCCGTTCGCTCTGCCTGCTCCAGCAGGCGCGGCACTTGGGCGATCACCCGGCCCATCAACTCGGCGCCCTCGCCCGCCTCGCGCAGCCGTCCGCTCACGCCGTAGTTGGCAGCGATCCACTCCTGGGCAATGGGCTCGGCCGCGCTCCAGATGTTGAGCTCGGGGTCAAGCGAGCGGGCGACCCCCTCCACCACGACCATCGTCTTCTGGAGCAGCAATAGTTCGGGCCGCGTCTGCATGTCGAACACTTCGGTATAGGCGAAGAGCTGACCCAAGAGATCGGCCATTGATATTTGATTGGCCGTTCGGCCATGGATCGGCTCGCCAATCGCGCGCATGGCCTGCGCGAACACCTCCACCGAATGTTGCGGGGGCACGTAGCCGGCCTCGAAATGGATGGCAGCGGCGCGACGATAGTCGCGCGTGATGAGGCTGTGGAGGATCTCGGCTAGGAATCGTCGCTCCTTGGCGCCGAGCCGGCCCATGATGCCAAAGTCGACGGCCACGACCCAACCATCACTGTCCACCAGCAGGTTGCCCTGGTGCATGTCGGCATGAAAAAAACCGTCGCGCATGGCATGGCGCAGGAACGAGCGCAGGATGGTGAGGCCCAGCGCCTTGAGGTCATGACCGGCGGCCTTCAGCGCGGCACGGTCCGATATCGCAATGCCATCGATCCACTGGAGCGTCAGCACGCGCTTGGCGGTGCGACGCCAGTCTACGCTGGGCACACGAAAGCGGCCGTCAGGTAGCGTCTGGTCGGAGGCAATGTTATCGCCCATCTCGGAGATGGCGGCCGCCTCCAGGCGCATATCCATCTCGATTTCTACGCTGCGCGCGAGCGTCTCCACGACGGCGACCGGGCGCAGTCGCCGCGAGGGCGAATGCCAGCGCTCGATCTGTCGCGCGGCGAAAAAGTAGCTCTCGAGGTCGCGGCGAAAGCGGCGCTCGATGCCCGGGCGCAGGATTTTCACGGCAACTTCGCGTGGCGCGCCGCCATCGATCACGACGGCCCTGTGCACCTGGGCGATGGAAGCGGCGGCGACCGCGCAGCCGAACTCGGCGTAGTGGTCCTCGAGGCGACCGCCGAGTGCCGCCTCGATCGCTTGGCGCACCTGCGGCATGGCGAAGGGAGCCAACCGGTCTTGCAAGTGGCCGAGGTCGTGCGCGAGCTCGACCCCGATGAGGTCGGGGCGGGTGGCGAGGAATTGGCCGAGCTTGATGTAGCTCGGGCCGAGCCTGGTGAGTGCGCCCGCCACGCGCCGCTCCTTGGGTTGGCGCCGGCGGAACGGCCAGGTCAGGGCACGGATCGGCAGCGTGGCGGCCCGCGCCAAATGCAGGCCGAGCGGCACCCGGCTCCCGGCCGGAACAAAGCGCACGCCGTGCTGGGCCAACACGATGGCGGCGCGCATCAGGCGCAGGACGTTGCCGATGGTGGATGCCATGATCCCGGCGGATGGGTTGCATGAGGCAGCGTTGGCAGATTGCGCTGGTAGGGCCGCGGGTCAAGCAAGCTAGCCGATAAACGTTTGCAAACACGTTAGCCGGGTTGCACAGCGCACCCAATTTGGCCCTTATTGTGCCAGCCACTCGAGGAGGAGCCCATGTCCACCCCGTCCGCCCCCACCTTCGCCAACGGCTGGCAGCAGGCCACGCGCTATCCAGATCCCGCCATTGTCGCCCTCGACCCACGCTTTGAGAAGTATTGGATCAAGCTCTCGTGCGTGGAGCGGCTGTTCACCGGCTGCCGCTGGGCGGAGGGCCCCGTCTACTTTGGCGATGGGCGGTATCTGCTGTGGAGCGACATCCCCAACAATCGCATTCTCAAATGGGAGGAGGAGACGGGCGCAGTCAGCGTCTATCGCAAGCCGTCGAACTTCGCCAACGGCCACACGCGCGACCGCCAGGGCCGCCTCATCGGCTGCTCGCATGGTGGGCGGTGTGTCACCCGAACGGAATACGATGGCTCCATCAGGGTCCTGATCGACCGCTTCGACGGCAAGCGCCTCAACTCACCCAACGACGTGGTGGTGAAGTCGGACGGCTCGATCTGGTTCACCGATCCCACGTTCGGCATCCTCGGCAACTACGAGGGTTATCAATCTCAGCCCGAGCTCGAGCCCAACGTCTACCGGCTGGAGCCAGAGACGTTGCAGGCCTCAATCGTCGCGGAGGGCGTGCTCGGGCCCAACGGGCTCGCCTTCTCGCCCGACGAGAAAATCCTCTACCTCGTCGAGAGCCGCGGAATGCCAAACCGCAAGATCTTGGCCTATGACGTGATCGACGGCGGGCGCAAGCTCGCCAACAAACGCGTGCACATCGACGCGGGCCCAGGCACACCCGACGGCATGCGGTGTGACATCGACGGCAACCTGTGGTGCGGCTGGGGCATGGGGTCGGCTGAACACGACGGGGTCATGGTCTTCGCGCCAGATGGCAAGCCGATCGGCCGCATCGCCCTGCCCGAACGCTCCGCCAACGTCTGCTTCGGCGGGCTCAAGCGCAACCGCCTGTTCATGGCGGCAAGCCAGTCGCTCTATGCGCTTTACGTCAACACCCAGGGCGCCCCTGGCGGCTGACGCAGGCGAGCTGACGGGCTTGTCGATGTCGGCCGAATATCGGCCCCAGATCAGCATGCGATCGGCATGCTGGGACCCATCGGTCTGCCTGGAGGGCATAGCTGGTGTCGCGCGCGCCTGGGCTTGCCGCCTTGGCGCGGCGGCGTCAACAAGCCTAAAGTGGATGCGCAAGGCCGATTGCCCGAGGAGAACTCCCATGCAGCTCAAGGTTTCGCCCATCAGCCGCCAGGAATGCTCTGCCGAGGAATGGCAGGCGCGAATCGACCTGGCCGCCGCACACCGGCTTGCCGTGATGCACGGCTTCCACGAAGGCATCTTCAACCACCTCACGCTGGCGGTGCCCGGCAAACCTGAGCGTTATTATCAGATCCCCTTTGGGCTGCACTGGTCGGAGGTGAAGGCCAGCACCTTCATGGAGGTCGGCATTGACGATGGCAAGGTGAAGCGAGGTGCCGGTGAGGTGGAGCGCTCGTGCTATTCGATCCACGCCCCAATCCATAAATTGCAGCCCAAAACCGCCGCCGCGGTGTTTCACACACACATGCCGTTCGCCAGCGCGCTGACGCGGCTTGAGGATCCGCGCATCAAAGAGATCGGCCAAACCGAGGTCGGATTGGCCGGTGAGATCGCCTATGACGACACCTATACGGGTCCAGCCTTCGACCCGTCGGAGGGCGAGCGGCTCGCCAAGATCCTGGGCGACAAGGGTATCTTGTTCATGGCCAACCACGGCATCACCACCGTCGGCGGCTGCGTGGCCGAGGCCTACGACCGGCTCTACTATGTGGAGCGTGCGGCGCAGGTGCAGATCTATGCCATGTGGACCGGCCAGCGGCTAAAGCAGCTGCCGGAACCGGTGGTCCAGAAGACCATCAACGACATCGGCGGCGCCCGCTTCTATGATGGCCCAACCCCGGCCGAGCGCCATTTCGAGGCGCTGAAGCGCATCCTCGACCGCCAGGAGGCTGATTACGCGGAGTAAACCCACTGCGCGGAAGGGGCTGCACCAGGCGGCGGCGATCCCTGGAACTTAAACGTGACGAGGGGATTTAGGGAAGGCGCACGCGCAATTGGCGGATGCCATGAGACCTCCCTTCTGCGCCCCTCTCACGGCCCTGGTGACGTTCGCGGCGGTAGGGGCTTTAGGCCTGCTGCCGTCTGCCGCACAGCCAGCCTCGCGCAAAGGTCTCATCGAGGACAGTGCCCCGGCCCAGGCCGGCCCCCAGGGCAATCCCCAGGCCAATCCCCAGGCCAATCCCCAGGCCCCTCAGACAAGTCCCCAGGCCAATCCTGAAACCAACCCCGAGGCCAGTCCAACGCCAAGGACGGAAACTCCCGCCGAGACCCGCCGGCTCGGCAGCGTGCTTGGCATCGAAGTGCGCACCAGCCGGGAGCAGAATGTCGGTCGCATCGTCGATCTCCTCGCCAGCCGCAGCGGGCAGGTGGAGGCGGCCGTCATCGAGTTCGGCGGGTTTCTTGGCATGGGCAGCCGCAAGATCGCGATCGAGTGGTCAGCCCTGCGGCTCGAGACCCAAGGCAAGCAGACCGTCGCCATCCTCGACATGACGCCCGATCAGCTGCGTGCCGCCCCCGAATACAAGCCCGATCGGCCAATCGTCGTGCAAAAAGCCGTGCCGGCAGTGCCGTCGGGCGAAACGGCACCGTCGCCGGCGCAAGCCCCAACCCCGCCGCCCGAGCCATCGGTGAGCCCACCGCCGGCACCCAAGAACGGTGCTTCCGTCAAACGCAAGCGGCGCCATCACCTGCGCGAGGACTGGTAGTCCATCGACGCGGACTGCCTCGGGCGCGTTGCCCAACTATACCCTCCAACCCGAGTGTATCGCAGCGATGCCGCCCATAAGGTTGCGGTAGCGCACGCGGGCAAAGCCCGCCGCGCCGATTAGCGCTGCGAAAGGCTCCTGGCGCGGGAATTGGCGGATGCTCTCGACCAGATAGCGGTAGGGCTCGGGCGAGCCCGTGGCCAGAGCAGCCAGCCGCGGAATGATCTCGAATGCGTGGAAGTCATAGAGGCGGTCCAGCAGTGGCACCTCGCAGGCCGAGAACTCCAGGCATAAGAAGCGTCCGCCCCTCTTGAGTACGCGGTAGGCCTCAGCCAGCGCGAGGTCGATGCGCGTGACATTGCGGATGCCGAACGCGATCGTGTAGGCGTCGAACGACTTGTCAGGAAACGGCAGCGTCTCGGCGTTAGCGATGGTGAAGGCGATACGCTGGGCGAATTGGGCGCCTGCAAATCGCCTGCGTCCCGCGTCTACCATCGCCGGGCTAATGTCGCACAGGAGGGCGGAGCAGCCCGACCCGCCGGTATCAAGAAAACGCCGCGCGATATCGCCCGTGCCCCCAGCCACGTCGATGAGATCGAACGGGCGGGCCGATTTCGGAGGCGCGAGCCAGGCCACGACGTCCCCCTTCCAGGCTCGGTGCAGTCCACCCGACATGAGATCGTTCATCAGATCGTAGCGATCGGCCACGGTGGAGAAGACCTCATTGACGAGGCCTTGACGCACCGCCGCCGGCACCGCCTTGAAGCCGAAGCTCACGGTGTCACGGGCCGGGGCGCCTCTCGGGGGCGGAAGGGTCATGGTGCAACCCTACTGCGGACCTCGGGGGAGAGGCCAGGGCCTGCGGCATTTGTCATGGATGCGTCCCGCCCCGCCGCGGGCATCACGTTAGGGATAAAGCGTCCAGGAAACCCTAAGGATCACATCCCCCGAGGATCACAACCCCAGGCTGACATCGGCAAGGATCGCAGCCTCAAGGGATCATGGCCCGAGGGATCATGGCCCAAAGGTTCATGGCCCAAGGGATTGACGCTGGGGATAACAGAGATGTCCAAGCTGTCAGTTGAGCCCGCCCGCGGCGCTAGAGCGACGCCCCCACCACCAGGGTCCAAAAGGTCTTGAACTCGGTGCGCGGGTCCTGCACCAGGGCGATCCCCATCTGCTCGACGTCCGCCAACAGCAGGTTCTTGTTGTGACCGGGACTGGCCTGCCAACCCTTGATGACTTCTTCGAGGCTGGCCTGACCCGTGCCCACGTTCTCGGCCGCCACCTTGGCATTGTAACCCGCGCGCTTGACCCGGTCCCAGGGATTGGAGCCGTCCGAGCCGTAGTGGGAGATGCGGTCCCATTTGGCGAGGTCGCGCGAGTGGGCCTTTGCCGCTTCGGTGAGCGCCGCGTTGAGCTTCAGGGGCTTCAACCCCTTTGTCTTGCGGTAGGCATTGATGAGATCGCGCGCCTTTTCGGGGTCGAGCTGGGTGGTGCTGTAGTCGCGGTTCGCAAGCGCGCCGGAGGGCGCTTTCTCAAAGGTTCCCTTTGGGATGTGGTCGTCGTTGCTGGCGTAGCGCTTGGGTGTGCCCTCCGACGGGCCGCTCGAGCGCTCAGCGGGATCGCTTGCCAGTCGGCTCGAGGTTATCGAGCTCGTCGGCTGCTCATCGGCGGCAAACCCTGCCGAGACGCCCGAGGAGTTCGCCATGCTGCAACCACACAGCAGCAGGAAGAGCAGCGGCACCAGAACGCGATACATCATCTACCTCCCGTCGGGTACACACGGGGTTTACCGAGGAGCATGGCGTCAACCTGTTAACTGCCCGTTAACGCTCCCCCGGCAACGCTCAAAGTCAAGCTGCCTACACCCCGAACTGCCGGGGCCAAGAGATTGGCCAAAAGACTGGCCAAGAGACTGGCCAAGAGACTGGCCAAGAGACTGGGAGGTGAACTGGATCATCGACCGCTCACGTCCAGTCGTGACACGACTGGACCGCGCTGGCTCGATGCGTCCTGCTTCCCTCAAGCTTGATGACGCTATGCAATCATGACGTTAGTTGGGCCGAACCGGGGCTTTACGCGGCCGGCGCGACGAATTTTGTTTGCTGCGTTGGGATCCTCCGCGACGCAACGACCCCGCGCCAACCTTGTTTCGCGCACAAGCAAGCACTTGGCGTCGCAGCACGAATTCAGCAAGATGGGCGCCAAGCCTCCGGTGATTCGCGCGTCCGGTGGTCGCCGCGAAATCGCCCTTTGTGCGTTGCCCGAGCGACGGCAGTGCTGTTTGCGTGCTACGCCCACGGAGGCTTTCGGCCATGAAGTCCGCCGTCCTCGAGAAGCCGGTTGCCTCCGGCCCGCTCGATGTCGATCGCGTGCGCGCGCTTTTGCTGAGCCGCATCGCCTGTGCGGCCGACGGGCTCAGCCGATCTGCGCTCACCGCCGAGCTCGCAGCTTGCACCGCCCATCGGCTGCCGCTCGCCCATTGGCGTTTGCTCGTTGCGCGCGAGAGCACGGCGCTCTGCGAGGCTGGCCTCGCACGGATCGTCGGTTCACGCCTCGAGGTGAGCGATGCGGGGCTCGCCCGAGCTGCCATCTTTCTCGGTTTGAAAGGCGCTTTGCCGCGCTGCTGGGAGGAGGTGCACGATGTGCACCTCATGGCCAAGGTGCTGGGATTGGACCACTCGGGCCGCCGCCTTGCCGCGCTCGCCACCCCGGATGGCTTGCGCGCGGCGATCGTTGAGCGCGCCTTTGGGCTCAAGATTAGGGGGGTTGTCACACCCGCCCGCCTGCGCGTTGCCCTCGCTGCGGTGGCGCTCGAGCGCGCCTTCGGCAATCAGATCAAATCCGGCCTCTCGGGCAAGCTCGGACTTTCCGCCACGGCCGGTCGCTTGCTCGCAGGGCAGCTCGCCAAGAAGCCGCGCGACTTCGGCACCGACGCCCGCCTCATCGCTGCTCTCGCAGCCGAGCATGTGGGTATAGCTCGGGCCGACGGCCCTTCGCTTCGGCTGGCCCTCGTCCGGGGCTACCTTTGCACGGCTGACAAGTGCACCGCGGAGAAGCCGCCGACCCGGCCGCGTCCGCCGGCAAGGACGCCGCCGCGGCCAAGGGCGGTGGCATCGCTGCCGGCACCCGCAGAGCCAAGGAGGCCCGACCTCACCGGCTTCGCCCACGAAGTGCGCCGGAACGCAGAGGCGCATGCGCAAGGCTGGCCAGGCAATCGCAAGGCCTACATCAGCCATGTCTGGCAGCGCTTGCGCGAGCGGCGCTGCGAGTGGGGCCTCTCGGAGATCGAGTTCAAGTGCATGCTGATCGAGGCGCATCGCGCCGGCAGCCTCGCGCTCGCCCACGCCGACATGAAGGACAAGAGCAACATCGCGGATTTGCAGGACTCTGCCGTCGTCTACAAAAACGCCGTCTTCCACTTCGTGCGCGTCGACTGCTGATACCACGGCAGCTCCCTCCTTCCCCATTGAGGTTTCATGCGCTTTGAGCCCCGTATCGTGCCGCAGATGGACCGTCTCTCGGCGATATTCGAACACTCCATCACCTGGGAGGACGACCTCTGGCGTGCCGATCCCGTCGACGTCGAAGCCATCCACGCGCCCGCGCGCCGCAAGTTCGCCGCACTGTTGGACGCCGTGACGAGCGAGCGCAGCGGCCAGGCGCGCATTCTCCTTTTTCATGGTCAGTCGGGAGCCGGCAAGACCCACCTCATCCGCGCACTACGCACCGCCGCCCATCGGGCCGGCAAGGCCTACTTCGGCTACGCGCAGATGACCCCCGACGTCGCCAACTATGCCGACTACTACTTGCGCCGGCTCGTCAACTCGCTGGAGAAGCCCTACGACCCCGACCAGGGCGGCGAGAGTGGACTTGCTCGTCTCACCAACCACCTCGTTGCCGATAAGGGCGTGCTCGACCCGACGGTGCTTGAAAAGCTGCGCGAGGCCAAGCTTAGCGAGGCGCAGCTCGGCAAAATGGTGCTGGAGCTGGCCGACGACATCGTCGCCGCACCGAGGCTGATGGGCCAGAACCTCGATATCAACATCGTGCGCGCACTGCTCTATTTGCAGCGTTCCGACCCGCGCATAGACCAGCGCGTGCGACAATACCTCTACGGTCGGCAACTGGCAGATCTCTCCGGCGCGTCAGTGGCCGCGCTCGATCCCAACACGGGCGAAGGACGCGCCTTCGAGATCATCGAGTCCTTGGGTCGGCTAATGTGGACGGTGGATCGGGCAGCCCTCGTCTTTTGCATCGACCAGGTTGAGGACCTGCGCTTTTTCGAGGATTACCAGGAGCGTTTCCAGAAGGCTGCCCGTGACCTGATCCAGCTCGCCAACCGCGTGCCGACCTCGATCGTGCTCGTCTCCTGCCTTGGCGATTTCTACGGCAAGGTACGCGAGACGTTGACCCAGTCCTATGTCGACCGGATCGAGAAGGCGGGACCGGTGCCGCTCATCGAAACGCGCACGGCGGAGGAGGCACGCCTCATCATTTCCAAGCGCCTCATGCACGACGGCGGCAACGGACCGCTCGAGGACGCCAGCCGCTATTTCGGCCCCCGCTTCTACGAAGAATTCGGTGGCCTCTCGACCCGACGCATCCTGGAGCTCGCTCAGGCGCGCCTGAGCGCAGAGGGGGGCACCGAACCGGCGCCCGCCCAAGAAAAACCGCTGGGGTTCATCTCGACGCTCGCGGCCGCGCTGGGCTTTGGCGGCCACGGGCCGGGGGAGCTCGAGGAGGACGCCGGCGAAATCGATTTTCGCGACCTTTGGCAGCGCTTCGTGGCGCAATCGGAAGCGGAGATCCCTCCCGACGATCAGGGCATGCTCGATGTTTTGACCGGTGCGCTGACGCTGGCGCGCGAGGAGTGGGGGCGCACCATCAACGTCTCCATGCAGCGACCCAACGTCGAGGAGGACCTCCCCGCTGTAGATCTCACGCTGCGGCATGAAAAGGGGTTCGCGGCTGAGGCACGCATCTTCCTGTGCAATCGGCCAACCCAGGGCGGCGGCTTCAAACGCCAGCTCGACCGGGCCCTGCCGGCCATGCTGGGCAAGAACTGCTTCATGCTGCGGGCGAGCGACTTTCCGCCGAACAAGAAGAACCAGACCGCGCAAGCCTTCCGCAAGTTCCGCGAGGGCGGTGGGCGGTCTTTGCTGGTGCCCATCACCGACTGGGAACGCATGATGATGGTGCGCGAGTTCCATGCCCAGCACCGCAACGATCCAGGCTTTAGCGAGTTTTTCGAGGGCGCAAAGCTGCTGTCTGGCGTGCCGGTGCTCGCGCAGATCCTGCGGCTCGACCTCATCGCCGGCGGTGGCAGAGCCCTCGCGCCGGCCGCACACGCGACCGGGGAGGCGCCGATCGCGGACACCGCCACAGCGCAGCCCGAAGCAGAGGAGAAGGAGCTGCCGCTCTCGATGTTGCTCGACGAGTCGGGCGAAGCCGCCGGCAGCATCCTGGCCGGTCGGGCCGTGCGCTCCAGCAAGAGCATCACTCTCAACAAGGGCGTCCTCAAGCGCCACACCGCGGTGTTGGGCGGATCGGGCTCGGGCAAGACCACCCTGGCGCTCTGCATCATCGAGCAGCTGCTGCTCAAAGGCACGCCCGCGGTGCTCATCGACCGCAAGGGCGACTTGTGCTCCTACGCCAACCCCGAAGTGTGGCGCGCGCTCGAGGGCGAGCTTGGCGAGCGGCGCGGCGAACGCGAGAAGCTTGCCGACTCCATCGACGTGGCCGTCTATACCCCCGGCCGCGCCTCCGGCCGGCCGATCTCCATCACGCTGCTACCCAACGGCATCAACGAACTGCCCGGACAGGAGCAGCAGCTCCTAGCCAATCTCTCGGCCGCGGCGCTGGGCGACATGTTGCACCTCAAGAACTCTGCCACCCACCAGAAGCAATCGGGCACACTGTCGGTGGCATTGCGCATCCTCGGGGCTCGCTTCAGCAAAGAGGTGACGCTCGCCGATCTCATCAACCTGCTTGAAGAGGAAGATCCCGAGCTCGGCGAATTGACGCAGCGCATGGATCCTTCGGGCCGCATCCGGCGCGATCTGGTCGCGCAACTCGACAGTCTCAGGCATCGCAACTCCGCGCTGTTCGAAGCCGGCGGCGAGCCCTTGCGCATGGAGGCACTGCTCGGCGACGGCCGCTACGGCCGGCGCGACGGTCGTACGCGGCTCTCGATCATCTACACGGGTTTCCTGGGCGACAACGAGAACATCCTATTCTGGGTGTCGCAGTTCCTGTCGGAGGCGCTGCGGTTCTGCCAGCGCAATCCCAACGACGAGTTGCAGGCGGTCGTCATGTTCGACGAAGCCGACCTCTACATTCCGGCCAACGCCAAGCCTGCCACGGCCGAGCCGTTGCAAAGCCTCTTGAAGCGCGCCCGCTCCGCGGGGCTCGGCATCATGCTGGCGACCCAGTCGCCCGGTGACCTCGACTACAAGTCGCGCGACCAGATCACGTCGTGGTTCATCGGCCGCGTTCGGGAGGATACGGCGCTGCGCAAGCTGAGGGCCGCGTTTCAGAGCGAGTCGGGCCTCGACCCCGCGGTGGTGCTGCCGGGGCAGACGGTCGGCGAGTTCCACTTGGTGCAGGAAGGCCTGGTGCGTCCGATGCGCGCGCAACGCTCGCTCATCGCCGCCGAGCAGGTGCCCTTCGACCGCATCGAGCAGCTGGCGCGCGAGACCAAGGGCCAGGACGAAAAGCAGCTGCGCCTGTTCAGATAAGGGGGCACGGGGGCGGGGGGTGCCGACCTGGCCAGCCCAACAAAAAAGCACTTGCGCATTAATAAAGCTTATAAAACCAGATGCAACGGGCACAAATTTACGATATTGTTTTAACCGACAGGCCTAGAGGGACGAGGGGCCGTGTCGAGTCTGCCCATCGGTGGGAGGCGGGCTCGTGAGCGTGGCGTACAGGCGGGGTTGTGCGGTGATCGATAAGTCGTTTGTTATCATGGCGTTAGCGTGCGCCGCTGCGCCAATTGTGGGTGCCGGCATCTACATCGTCGTCTACCTCTTCTGAGGCGAACGGCGATTGCGGCGCTATCGGGCGGTGCTGCGACAAAGGCTCTATCCGCATCGGCAAATCTCTGTTGGCACTGCACGAAAGCTATGTGCAGCGCGCGAGGATGGCTTGTCCACAGGCCCAATCTGCATTTTCCGATGACGCTGAACCGCCGCCACCAGCAACTCTTCCGTTCCCGCGCACTCCCAAAGCGAGCGGCGGCCACGGCGGCCCCCAACCCATCTCGGCACTTGACTCAGGGCGGCTGAGGCGACCCGATAGGGGCGCCTCCTGCCCAGCGCGGCGAGGCGCCCCGCCAGCAGGAGGTCAAACCCCATGAAGCTTGTTCGATTTGGCGCGCCTGGCGCCGAAAAGCCGGGTCTCGTCGATGCGCAAGGTGTGGTGCGCGATCTTTCCGCCCACGTCCGGGACATCGCCGGCGATGGCTTGTCACCGGCCAATCTCGACAAACTGCGCAAGATCGATCCCAAGTCGCTGCCCGCGGCACCGCAGGGGGTGCGTCTCGGCGCCCCCGTCGGGCGCGTTGGCAACTTCATCGCCGTCGGCCTCAACTACGTCGATCATGCCAAGGAGACCGGGGCAGCAATCCCCAAAGAGCCGATCCTCTTCAATAAGCTTTCCAATTGCATCGTCGGTCCCAATGACGAGGTCATGGTGCCGAAGGCTTCGACGAAGCTTGATTATGAGATTGAGATCGCCTTCGTCATCGGCACACGCGCACGCTACGTGGAAGAGAAGAACGCGCTGTCGCACATTGCCGGCTACACCATCTGCAACGACATCTCCGAACGCGTCTTCCAAGCCGAGCGCGGTGGACAATGGATGAAGGGCAAATGCGCCGAAACGTTCGGGCCGCTCGGTCCCTGGCTCGTTACGCGCGATGAGATCGAGAACGTGCAGGATCTGGCGATGTCGCTCGATGTCAACGGCGAGCGTCGCCAGACCGGCACTACCAAGACGATGATCTTTGGCATTCAGCACCTGTTGCACTACATCTCTCAGTTCATGGTGCTCGACCCGGGAGACGTGGTGACGACGGGCACGCCGCCAGGCGTCGCACTCGGCATGAAGCCGCCGAAATGGCTCGTTGCCGGTGACGTGATGACGCTGCAGATCGCCGGGCTCGGCGAGCAGAAATCCAAGGTGGTGCCGTTCAAGGAGTAGGCCGTCCACCCGCCGCCCGTGGCGCGGGCGGCTGCATGGCATGCCGCCGAGCGAGCGCCGGGACTTGGTGGACGTAACCTCACACCATCCCACACAGCCTGCTGTCGCCGGCAGAGTGGGGCGTGCCGCCGTTAGTTTGGACGGTCGCTCGCCCCGCTGGCGCGCACGCAGACATCGCTAGCGGTCGGGGATATCTGTGGCGGGTCGCTGGAGCATTACGGGGCGCGCGCTGACGGCGCGCTCGCCCCTAGGAAAGCGCGTGTGCGTGGCTCAGATCGCGCGCTTGTTCACCGGATCGAGCTCGCTCAGGCTGTGACTTGCAGGCTTGCGCATCTGGATCATGTGTGCAATGCGCTTCCACGCCTCCGGGCTCGCCTTGTCGATGCGCTCGATCTCGCCGCGGATGGCGATGAGAAGATCGCGCAGCTCTTGCTCGCCCGGGCCCTGGCCGTCGTCACGCTGCGCCGGCTCCTCCAGCCGGTCGATCAGCTCCTGCAGCAGTCCAACCTCCGGCAGCAGCAGGAGCGCCCGCAGGATCGCCTGTAGGTCTCCATCCACTTCGTCGAGAACTGCGAGGCCGTTCGGGCTATCTGCCAGCTTGCCGCGCATGTCGCTATATTTCTGGTCGACGCCGCCAATCTTGTAATCTTCGGCATCCTTGAGGAAGGTGCGCAGCCGATCATTGGTTTGCGCCAGGTGATCGAGCGCGTACCAAGCGGCGGTCGCCTGTTCGCGAACGCTGGGATGCTGGAGGCGGGCGGCGGCCGCCAGATCGAGCCCCATGACGCTCAGCATCTCGTTCCAAATTTCGCGTTTGAGCGCCTCTTCTCCCGGGCTGTCGGCCAATCCCCTGCCGCGTTGCGAGAAGTCCGCCAATCGGCGTCGCTCGTCGGGGACGTGCCGATCCGCGCGGCCATCGGCGATGACCGTCTGCCCGAGCCTGCCGCCCCACAACGCGGGCCTGGGTGTCCGCTGCGAGAGGATGGCAAGCTCGCGCGCGCGGATGCGCGCCAGCGTCGCATAAAGATCGGCGTGCACGAGATAGCCCGCCTCATTGTTCCTGTCCCGCGCCGCCACCCGCAGACCCGAGCCAGCCGTGAGCAGATTGCGGACCGGGCGCAGGTGCTGCGGATCGACCTCGTTGAGGAAGATCTCCGAGGTGAAACCGCGCACCTCGTCGATCGGGTGCAGGTGCTGGAGCACGGCATCGGCGGTCTCCAGCACGTCCGGCATCAACGCTTCGCGGATGCGCTTTTCCAGCCGGTCGAGGTCGAGCCCCCTCTCGGTTTCTTCCGGCTTGCGTTTGAGCTCGCGCTTGACGACGTCGGAGAGGAATGTGTGCAGCTCTGAGCGAACGAGGTAATGACCCACCACGCCGGTTTCGCGCACTGCGCCGATGGTGGCGCCAGCGTTGAGCACATCGCGCACCTGCAAGGCGCTCTCGGGATCGAGCTCGTCGAGGCGGACCTCGTTGGTGAAGCCGTCGAGCGGTTGGCGGGGGTGCATCGCGCGCAGCGCCAAGCGCGCATTCTTGAAGGTATCGGGCAGCAGTGCCGCCTCGATAATGGCTTCCAGCTGATGGGCGCTGCGGGCCTTGGGACTAGGTACATCCGAAAGGGGCGAGCGCAGCGCCTGGGCGCCGAACAGGCCCGACATGAACACCAGGGCATCGACGCCAATCGCCAGGACGAGCGAAAGATAGGCCAGCCGGTTGCCGTCTAAGAACGCGTTCCAGGTGACCACGAACCGGTGGGCCTTGTCATCGCGGTTCATATCGATGGCCGACAGCCTGGCGCCCACGTCGGCCGAATCCGCACTGATGAGACCTGAATCCTGCAGACATTTGCGCCCGAAGCCCAGGAGCGCGTCCGTGGTCGTGAACGTGGCCAGCTTGTCCCCGCCTGCGCAATTGCTTCGGTAGGCCAGGAGCCCCGCGTTGAGCGCAAACACGCGCCCCGCCGCCTCGGCCGCCTGTTTGGGATCGCAATCGATGGCGCGCACCTTCTCCTTGGTCGCCGGCGTGCCGGCCATCGCGTTGGCCAGCTGCGTACATTGCGCCTGCAGCGTGGCAAGCCGTTCCGTGTCCGGTTGCTGCCTGAAGGCCGCACGGGCGCGCTCGAAAGCCGGGAGGACGCGAGCCGGATCGAGCCTGGCGCCGTCGTCGTCCGCGTTCGTCGTTTCGGCGTTCTTGATGCGCTGCTGCGCCGTCTCGGCCTCGCCCTTGAGCTTGGCAAGATCGCCGTCGATCGTGGAGAGCTCGCGCTCGATCTGGGCAATGCGCGTCTCCACGCTCACCAGCCGCTTCTGGGCGTCTTTGGCGCGCTCCTGCTTGATCTTGTACTGGTCCTGCAGGCTGGCAAGTTCGGCCATGCGCTGGCGATAGACGGGACCTTTGCCGATCTTCATGGTCCCTTCCACGCCTCGATCCTCCGCCATTCCCTCCACGCGCTTGGCGTCGATTTCCTTGGCCTTGGCGTCAAGCTCACTCTTGTGTTCGCTGTATTCGGCGGCAAGGCCAGGGCGCTCAGCCTTGAGCCGCGACAGCTCCTCCACGATCGAGGTCTTCTTGACCGCGAGACCCGCCTGGCCGCTTTGCGAGGTGGCGATGCGCTCCTGCTGCTGAGCGATCGCGCGCCGGCGCTCCTCCATCTGCTGAACGAAGTATCGTTCGATCTCGGCCTGTGCGCCCTGCGCCGCCTGGGCCAGCATTGCAAGCTGCCTGTCATAGGCCTTCCAGCCCTCGGTATCGAACAGCCGGTCGGCTTCCTCCAGCTGCCGCCTTTGGGTCAGCGCCCCGATATCGGCAACAACGCCGCCGATTTGATTGGTGGTGCGAATCTCGGCGGCGCGCTTGCGCTGTTCGGCGGGAAATATCGCGTTGAAATGCGAATCAAACGAGAAGAACACGGAGGCCGTCATCGAGGCCAAGAACATGACCCATAGCACGGCGTTCTTGACGATCAGGCGGAGGCTTTGGACGTAGGGCGTCGAGATGTCGCCACCGCGCCGGAAGCCGAACGCCATCATGCCGACGAGCACGAGCGCGAACAGGAAATAGACCGACACATCCGCAAGCTTCGTTATGTCCGCCCGCAGGCCGTGGTCCGTCAGGTTGACGGCGTTGTATTGGTGCAGAAACCAGTAGAAGACGAGCCCGATAAAGGCGAGGCCCAGAGCCATGCCGACGGCGGCATCGACCAGTCGAATGCGCCGGCCGTCGGCGGCACGCTGGTTCAACCCGACGGCAAAGCTCTCGCCGATCAGCCAGGCTACGATCAGCATCACGCCCTGGATGCCAAACGAGATGAAGACCGAGAGCAGCGGCGCGCTCGTGAAGTTTCTAAGCCCGTCGAAGGTGGTGTAAGCAGAGGCCAGCGACAGCGCGATGCCCGTTGACGCCAACAGCGTCAGTTGCCAGTTGTCGGTAAACGCCTTGTGCAGCCCATCGCGAACGCGGTGGCTGCCGAACACCAGGAGCAGGACGAAGCCGGCGAGGAGATAGGGATAATTCTGGCTCACGACCGCGACGATGCCGTCCGCCGCCGCCTTGATATCGAAGCCCATGCCCTGCTCTCCCAGCCCGCCGCCTTGCCGTCCCTACCGCCTGCCCATCTGACCGCCACAGCGGGGTTTCAATGGCGCTGGGTGGCGGCCCAATCGCCCTCGGCGTCGGCCGGCAATGGGCCGATTCGACGATCCTTCTTTATGCGGGCGCTTTGTCGGCACCATTGGGGGTATTTTGTGGCTTGTGAGGTTCCTGAGCATATTCCTAGCTACGCCCGACCATTCCCCTCCCCCAACGCGCTTGCGCGTGCCAGCATGCAAGTGCCGTGGCGGCGAGAGCGGTGGGCTGCACTCATTTATGCACGAGGCCACCGCCCTCGGGAACTCGCCAACCATGAAATATCATTAATCTAGGGGGCGGCCTCGGCGGCAGCCCCTTACCATCCGCAGAGAGGGGCAACGCTCAAGCGCGCTCGTCCAACCGGCCCAAGGCCTCGGCGTGACGGGCGCGCGACTGCGGGCTGAAGCAACAAAAGACGATGCGGGCAAAGTGGGCATCGCCGCGCAGGGCCGAGACCACCGTGCCGACGGCGACGTCGGCTGCCGCATCGGGGGGGTAGCCATAGACGCCGGTGGAGATCGCCGGGAAGGCAATACTGCGCAGTCCCTGTGTGCGCGCCAGGGCCAGGCTATTGGCATAGGCGCCGGCGAGCAGCTTTGCCTCGCCGGCACTCCCGCCCTGCCATACCGGTCCCACCGTGTGAATGACGTAGCGGGCGTTGAGCCGATAGCCGCGCGTGATCTTCGCCTCTCCCACCCCACAACCGCCGAGCGTGCGGCACTCGGCCACCAGCTCTGGGCCGGCGGCGCGATGGATGGCTCCGTCTACCCCGCCGCCGCCAAGCAGCGTCGGGTTCGCCGCATTGACGATGGCGTCCACGTCGAGCGTGGTGATGTCGGCCTCGATGATCTCGATCGGGTGGGCCATAAGATGCGGCCTCCTTGATGGCTGCGTTCCCCCCCTCATCGCTTGTGGGCGCGCGCTTTGCGGGTTAACCGCGTCAGCGTGTTACCGCCCATCCGACTTCGGCGGCGAAGGCACTAAAGAATTCCTCCTCATAGGCCGCCTCGGGCGTTTGCCGGACCAATTCATCGATCCGGTGCGCGTCCTCGCCTACGAGAATGCGCCAGCGATTGGCCTTGACGCCCTCGAGGATGACCTTGGCGGCAGCGGCGGCCGTCATCGGCGCCTCCTCCCGGAACCGGCGCGCACGCTCGATCGACATCTTCTGAATATCGGCGTCCGAGACCTGCGAGAGGTCGCGACCGGCGGCAGCCAGGCGCACGCGGATTTGCGCGATCTCCTCGCGCGTCATGTCATCGGACTGAGCGCCGAATTGGATCTTGCGCGAATTGCCGAGGATCGATGTCCCGATGTGGCCGGGCATGACGACCGAGCACTTGATATGGGGTGCGTTCAACCGCAGGTCGGTGATCAGCGCCTCGCTAAAGCCCTTCACGGCAAACTTTGCCGCGCTATAGGCCGTGTGCGGCAGTTGCGGTCCCACCGATGCCCAAAATCCGTTGATGCTGCTGGTGTTGACGATGTGGGCCTGCGACGCCTTCATCAACAGCGGCAGGAACGCTCGTGTGCAGAAGTAGACGCCACCCCAGCAGATGTTGAAGGTTCTTTCCCATTGCTCGCGTGGAGTGGAAAACAGGCTGCCACCGCCGCCGATCCCGGCATTGTTGAACAGCAGATGCACCTCATCAGTGTCGTGGTCCCGGATAACCTCGTCGCGAAAGCGCAAGACCTGGGGTTCCACCGCCACGTCGGCGAGGTGTGCGCTGACGCGCGCGGACGCGCGATCGCAAAGCTCGCGCGTCTCGGCCATGGTCTCCGCCGACACGTCGCACATGGCAACGTTGCAGCCTTCGGCGACCAGCTGACGGACCAATTCGCGGCCCATGCCGGAGCCGCCGCCAGTGACCACCGCCAGCCTGCCTGCCAAGTCTTGCATGCTGCCTCCGCCTATCGCTGCCAAAGATCCCTGCCAGATCGCGATGGGGCCTCTTGGCCGGTCCCATGACGGGACCCCCTGTCGCACCTTTGGTGAGTGCGTGCGCCATTGTCCGGGCTTGCTAGCAGAGCACAGGCCGCCGCGCGACGCGAGGCCCTAGACCGCCTCAAACAGCGCGGCCACGCCGAGGCCGCCGATGGCGCCCTGGGTGACGGCGCCGAACCGCCGCTGCCCGGCCACGGGCGTGCGCACCATCCGCGTAAACAACCGCACGAGGCTGACCGCGCTTGCTGCCCCCAATGGATAGCCGCGCACCAGCGCGCCGCCGTCCGGATTGAGCTCGTTCTCCTCAAGAGAGAAAGCGTCACGCACCGCCAGCGCCTGCGCCGCGGAGATCTCCGACATTTCCACGAGCGCCAGCTTGTCGCGGCTGAAGCCACTGTTGGTGCGCATCAGCTTTTCGAGGGCAGCGACCGGAGCGCCGGCCTCCTCGCTGGCGCCCACGCCCTGCGTCACGCTGGCGGCCAGCCGCAGGGCATGAGGGCGCCCGAGCGTGGTCCAGACCTCATGGGCGAGGATGACGGCGATGGCCGCACCCTCCTGCGGAGCGCTGACGTTGCCGTGCGTATGGGTTCCATCCGGCGGCACGATCGGCGCCAGCTCGGCCAGGTCTTCCAGGCTCTGCACCTCCGCGCTTTCGTCGCGCGCTTCTCCCGCCGCCATGCGCAGCGGCACGATTTCGCGCACGAAGCGCCGCTCGTCCGCGGCTCGCTCGGCGTTGAGGTGCGACTGGAGCGCATAGGCGTCCTGCCGGTCCCGACCGATGCCGAGGCGCCGCGCCAGCTTCTCGGAGGCGGTGACCGAGTGAGGCGCGGCGGCAGCCTCCCCGTCCTCCGGCTCCAGGCCCAAGAAGCGCGGGGTCTGGAACACGTTCTTGGGGCGAGCCACCCGCCAAGGGGCGGTCGAGAGCGATTCCCCCCCTCCCGCAACCACGACGCGGGCCTCGCCCAGCGCCACCGCGCGCGCACCGAGCAGGATCGCATCCAGACCGGACGCACATTGCCGGTCGACGGTGAGGGCGGGCACGCTCTCGCCGAGCCCAGCCGCTAGCCCGACGATGCGTCCGGGATTGCCGCCTGCCGTGGTGTTGCCGAAGATGATCTCGTCGACGGCGTTGGGCTCAAGGCCGGCATCCTCGAGCGCTGCCAGCACCACCGGCGAGGTAAGGCTCTCGATGCGCCGGCTCTTGTGCAGTCCGCCCGGCCGGCCGAGCGCGGTACGCCGTGCGGCTACGATGTAGGCAGGTCCCAGCACCGGGGCCGAGGTCATAGCTAACGCATCCGTACTGGAGCAGCCGCAGGGAGCACCCGCGGCTCCGCCTGCCGCTCGGGTCAGTCTCGGTCCCGATGCAGCACAGGAACATGGCGAAATCCCGCCCGTTGTCGGACAGGACGGTGGCGCGGCCGTGCGCCGGTGCTATAAGTGGCCCGATGTCGCAAACCGTCGCCAACAAGGCCTTTCCGTCACCCGAGCATGACCACGACCTTTGCCTTGAGGAGGCGATGGAGCGGGCGCGCGAGGCGTTTCAAGTGAAGGGCCTCAAGCTCACGCCGTTGCGGCAGTCCGTCTTGCGCGAGATCGCCGCATCGCACAAGGCGATCGGCGCCTATGAGGTGCTCGACCGGCTGGCCACCAGGGGCGAACGGCTGGCACCGATCTCCGTCTACCGCGCCATCGATGCGCTGGTATCGGCGGGCATCGTGCACCGCTTCGAAAGCCGCAACGCCTTCTTTGCCTGCCACGCCGGCCACCAAATGCGCCAGCTGGTGCTCGCCTGCGAAGCCTGCGGGCGCGTGGCGGAGGCGGATGCGGACGCCGTCTTTGCGGCCATCGACAGCTGCGCCGACCGGGCAGGCTTCGTGCCCAAGGGTGCCGTTGTCGAAGTGCGGGGCCTGTGCGCCGCTTGCAGGGGTGGAAACCGGGAGCCGGCGCATGGCAGCGCGTAACCCTCAAGGGGTGGTTGCGCGGCCGCCAGGGGCAGGGCATGCGCATCGCCCAGAGGCCAACGGGCGCGATCAGCCGCATCCCCATTGCGATCCGCAGACCCACCCCGCACCTGCTCCAGTTGGCGATACGCTCTTCAAAGCGCGCTCGCTGTGGCTCACGCGCACCGGCCGCGCCATCCTGCAAAATGTCGATCTGGACGTTGCCGAGGGCGAGATCCTCACCCTCATCGGTCCCAACGGCGCCGGCAAAACGACACTGGTGCGGGTCTTGCTCGGCCTTGAGAAGCCCGATCGGGGAACGGTCCAGCGCAAGCCAGGTCTTGTCGTGGGCTACGTGCCACAGCGCTTTGCGATCGATCGCGCTATTCCACTTACGGTCGCTCGCTTCCTTGAGCTCGGGCGCCGCATTGAGGACGAGGACGCCGGGCGCGCGCTCGCCGACGTCGGTGCCGATAAGCTCGCCGACCGTCAGCTCTCGGAGCTCTCTGGCGGGGAATTGCAGCGTGTGGTGCTCGCCCGTGCGCTCGTCGGATCGCCCGGGGTGCTTGTGCTCGACGAGCCGGCGCGCGGCATCGACTATGCCGGCGAGGCGGAGCTTTATGCCCTGATCGGGCGGCTTCGCTCCGAACGCGGCTTCGGCGTGCTCCTCGTGTCCCATGACCTGCACGTCGTCATGGCGCAGAGTGACCGCGTGATCTGCCTCAACCGCCATGTGTGCTGCTCGGGGGTGCCCCAGTCGGTGGCCCAGCATCCCGAGTACGCGAGGCTGTTTGGCGCCCAGGTCGCCCGAGCGCTGGCGCTCTATCAGCATCATCACGACCACCGGCACGACCTGGCTGGCGAGCCGCAAACGCCGTCGGCTCGTGCGAGCGACCGGGCCTGACGTGTCCGAACCTTTCCTGATGCGCGCCCTCCTCGCCGGGTTGGGCCTGGCGGTCGTGGCAGCACCGCTCGGGTGCTTCGTGGTGTGGCGCCGCATGGCCTACTATGGCGAGGCGGTCGCGCAAGCCGGTCTCATCGGCATTGCCGTCGGCCTGGCGCTCTCGGTCAATTTGACGGCGAGCGTGCTTGCGGTAACGCTCCTCGTTTCCATGCTGCTCGTGGTTTTGAGCCGGCAGCAGCTCGTGCCCTTCGACGCCCTCTTGGGTTTGGTGGCACACGCAGCACTCGCCGTCGGCGTCATTGCGGCCTCGCTGGTGCGCGGCCCACAGCTGGATTTGATGGCCTTCCTGTTCGGCGACATCTTCGCCGTCAGCGCCAGTGACCTCAAATGGATCTATCTGGGCGGCGCGTTGGCATTGGGCGCGCTCATTTATGTATGGCGGCCATTGCTGTCGCTTTGCGTGCACGAGGACCTGGCTGCAGCGGAAGGGACGCCCGTGGAGCGCGTCAAGCTCCTGTTCGTGCTGGTGCTGGCACTCGTCGTGGCAATGGCCATCAAGATCGTTGGCGTGCTGTTGACCATCGCCTTCCTCATCATGCCCGCCGCCGCGGCCAGGCCGCTGTCGGAGACCCCCGAGCAAATGGCACTGTTCGCGGCGATCTTCGGCTCGCTTGCGGTGGGGTTGGGCCTCTTCCTGTCAGTGTCCTTTGACACACCCGGCGGTCCCTCCATCGTGCTTGTGCTTGCGTTCATTTTCGTCGCCGCCATCCTCCCCGCCGCCGTGCGCGGTCAGCGCTAGGCGCGCCAGCGGCATGCCGTCGCGCTAGCATTGAGTGGGGCAACGAGCGCACAATGCTTCCATGACAAGCTCTCTCGTTTCCCGCCGCCCAAGCATCCCGGTCGCAGTCGGCGACGTCGTCATCGGCGGCGATGCCCCGATCGTCGTGCAGTCGATGACCAACACCGACACCGACGACGTCGACGCCACCGCGCGCCAGTCGGCAGCGCTTGCTCGCGCCGGATCACAGATCGTCCGCATCACGGTCGATCGGGACGAAGCGGCTAAGGCCGTGCCGCATATTCGCGATCGGCTGGCGCAGATGGGCGTCACAGTGCCCCTCGTCGGCGACTTCCACTACAACGGCCATACGCTGCTGGCCGACAATCCCGCCTGTGCCGAGGCGCTCGCCAAGTACCGCATCAATCCGGGCAACGTTGGGTTCAAGGCCAAGCGTGACCGGCAGTTCTCGGCAATCGTCGAGCTGGCCCTGCGGCACGCCAAGCCGGTACGGATCGGCGTCAACTGGGGCAGCCTCGACCAGGAACTGCTCACTCGCCTGATGGATGAGAATGCCGCCGCCCCGTCGCCCAAGGACGCGCGCGCCGTTCTCCACGAGGCCATCGTGCAGTCGGGCCTCCTCTCGGCTCAGCGCGCTGAAGAGCTCGGCATGCGACCCGACGCGATCGTCATCTCGGCCAAGGTCAGCGCCGTGCAGGATCTGATCAGCGTCTACACCATGCTGGCCGCGCGCTGCCGATACGCGCTGCACTTGGGGCTCACGGAAGCCGGTATGGGCTCGAAGGGCATCGTCGCATCGACGGCAGCGATCGGCATCCTGCTGCAGCAAGGCATCGGCGACACCATCCGCATCTCCCTCACCCCCGATCCGGGCGGCGATCGCACCCAGGAGGTGCGCGTTGCCCAAGAAATCCTACAGACCATGGGGCTCAGATCGTTCGTGCCCAGTGTTGCGGCCTGTCCGGGTTGCGGACGCACCACCTCGACCCTCTTCCAGGAGCTGGCGAGCGAGATTGCGGCCCACGTTCGCGAGCGCATGCCCGAATGGCGCGGCCGCTATCCGGGCGTCGAAGGCCTCAATCTCGCGGTGATGGGCTGCATCGTGAACGGTCCCGGCGAATCCAAGCACGCCGATATCGGCATCTCCCTGCCTGGCACGGGCGAGACGCCCTCCGCCCCTGTCTTTATCGACGGCAAGAAGGCAACGACCCTGCACGGTGCCAACATCGCCCAGCAGTTCAAGGCGCTCGTGGAGGAGTACGTCGCTCGGCGGTATGGCCGATCGTGAGCATCCCGCCTACACCATCGGCACCGTCATGGCATCGTAGGCGAACAACCAATCATAGATCGTCCGGCCCTTGTCGGGCGGGTACTCGCGCGTCATGTACGCGTGCGCCGCAACGGGATCGGCGAGCACGCGGTTGTGGAAGCGCTCGGTATTCGCGGCCGAACCCGCCACCACGCGCGCGGTGCGCGCAAGACGCAGGCCCTGGTAGCGGTTGAGGGCACCGGCGATGTTGTCGGGCGAAGCGTCCAGTGAGCGTGCCAGCACCACGCCATCCTCGATCGCCATGATCGCGCCTTGGGCGAGAAACGGCAGCGTGGGGTGGCAGGCATCGCCCAGCAGCGTCATCGGTCCCTTGCTCCATGCCGGCATCGGCGCGCGTCCGATCAACGCCCATTTATAGACCACGTCCAAGTTGGCGATGATGGCGTGGATGAGCGGGTGCCAACCGGCAAAGTCGGCCGCGCACTCCTGTTGGGATCCAGGCTCGCTCCATCCGTCGCTTCGCCAGTCGTCGCGCTCGACCACACCGACGAAATTGAGAAGCGTGCCGCGCCGCAGCGGATAGGTGACCACGTGGCCGCCTGGTCCGTGCCAATTGGTGCCGACCGGGCGGCGCAGCTCGGCGGGCAGCCGGTCCATGGGGACGATGCCGCGCCAGGCCATCAAGCCGGTGAACCGTGGTTTGGCCGCCCCGAACAGGTGCGAGCGCAGCCGCGAGTGCACGCCATCGGCAGCGATTAGAACGTCCCCCTCGACGCGGCTGCCGCCTTCGAGCTCAAGCAAGGCCTTGCCGCCGCGCTCGCTGCAGGCGATGGCGCGGCAGGCGAGGTTGAGTGCGCCCGGCCTCTCCCGCTCCACGGCCTGCCAGAGGACGCGATGGAAGTCGCCGCGATGCACCATCCAATAGGGGGCGCCGAAGCGCTCAAGCGAGTCGCGGCCGAGATCGAAAAGCTTCCAGACCGCATCGCTATTCCATAGCCGCACCTCCTTTGCTGCTGGCTCGGCCACGATCTCCTGCATGGCTGGACCGAGACCCAGCGCGATCAAGATGCGCGATCCGTTGGGGCCGAGCTGGATGCCTGCGCCGAGCTCGTGCAGCTCCTCGGCCTGTTCGTAGAGCTCCACGTCGAAGCCGCGCTTGATGAGCGCGAGCGCCGCGGTGAGGCCGCCGAGCCCGGCACCGGCAATCAGCACGCGCAGCTTGCTGGACCTGCGGGCGGCGACCATGCTCGCCATGGCTCACGCAGGCTCCTTCTCGCGCGCCGCCATCATCCGTTTGAAGGCCGGGCGAGCATGGCAGGTGGCAAGCCAAGCCTTCACGCGCGGTGCCGCCTCGAACAGCTCCGGAGCGGGCATGGCGTAACGAAAAACTTCGGCCGTATTGATGTCCGCCACGGTGAAGCGTCCGCCGACGATGTAGCCCGATGCACCCAAAGCCGTCTCAAGCACCGCAAAGGGAGTGCGCAACGCGCCGATCGCCGCGTCGGCGGCATTGCCATCGCGCTCCTCGGGTGGCTTGGCTTGGCGGTGATTGAGCACCACGAGGGCGTGCGGCTCAACCTCGGTCGCCGCCCACAGGGCCCACATGGTCATCAGCGCGTCCTCGGCGAGGTCGGCGGGGGCCAAGGGGCCGCCGTGCTTCTTGGCGAGGTAAAGGTTGATGGCCAGCGACTCGCTCAGCACCAGTCCGTCGTCCTCGATGGTGGGAATATGCCCGTTCGGGTTGATTTTGAGGAAGTCGGGCGAGCGCGTGTGGAGCGTGCCGGTAGCGGCCTCGGCCGAGAGCCGATAGCGCTGCACGACGGGCACCTGCGCGAATGAAACACCAAGCTCGTTGGCAAGCCAGATGGCGCGCGAAGCGCGCGAGCGATGGACGCCGTAGATCGTGAGCATGGCGGGTTGGACCTCCGCGAGCTTGGTTCAGGGCTCGGGTTTCGCACGGATGGGGCCAACGGGGAAGCGGGCTGCGGACGCTAAGGCTCACCAACCCTGCGATGGACGGGCACGCGATGAGCGTTCCCGTCGAGCTGTGGCTTGCCGGGGATCAACCGCCCCATGGGGTCTTTGTCATGGGGTCTTTGCGCTGCCCGCTATTGCCGCCCGCTAGCGTTGGCCCGAGGGCTGCTCTCTCGGACTGAACCCCGCAACTGGCCTCTGCATCACGGGGAACTGATCTTGGGAACTGAAGGCCCCCAGTCTCTTGCGCAGTCTCTGGCGCCAGTCTCCGGCGCCAGTCTCCGGCGCCAGTCTCTGGCGCCAATCTCTGGGGCCAGTCTTTTGCGCCAATCTCTTTGAGGCCAGTCTCTTTGGGGCCTGCGCCCCTGGGTGGCTTGCCGTCGGGGGGCGGCGAGCTTCTGTGGGGCGGGTAATCCAACCTCCCAAGGGATCGATCGCTCAATTCGCATTCGAGCCCAGCCGGGGCCGTGAACGCGGGTGCCAATCCGGCAGCCACACCGGGGCGCGTTGGGCTCCGGCGCATTAGCCCTATCCCCGGCGCCCAATCCCGCAAAGCTTGTCTCGCGCGCGGTATCCACCTAGACTTCCAGAAATTGAGGGCACAAAAAACGACGTGGGGGGAGGAGACAGCATGGCTCGCGTTACGCGACGCAAATTCTTGCAGGCATCCAGCGCCGGTGCACTGGCCGCCAAGTCGGGCGGCATCGCCGGCATTCTGGCCGCCGGGCAAGCGCCCGCGTACGCACAGACCGCCAGCGTGCATTGGCTGAAGTGGGTCGACTTCGTTCCGGCATCGGATCAGCTTCTGAAGAGGGACATGGTGCCGGAGGCCGAAAAGGCGCTCGGTATCAAGATCAATCTCGAGACCATCAACGCCAACGACTTGCAACCGCGCATCACGGCTGCCATCCAATCGGGCAGCGGTGCCGACCTGATCATGGCCTTCAACAACTGGCCCTACCTTTATGCCGACAGCATCGTGGAGATGACCGAGCTAGCGGAGACCACGTCGGCCAACGAGGGTGGTCTCTACAAGTACGCCCGCTCGTTGTGCAGCGACGGCAAGCGCTTCATGAGCATGCCCTGGGCCGTGATCGGCGGCATGATCGCCTACCGCAAGTCTTGGTTTGACGAAATCGGCGTAACGACGTTTCCCGAGACCTGGGAGGCCTACCGCGAAGCCGGCAAGAAACTCAAGGCCAAGGGCCGACCCATCGGGCAGACGCTCGGGCACACCTTCGGCGATGCTCCGGGGTTCACATATCCCTTGCTGTGGTCGTGGGGCGGCAAGGAGATGGAGGCCGACGGCAAGACGGTGGCCATCAACAGCAAGGAGACGCTTGAGTCCGTCAAGTTCATGACCGCCTTCTGGAAGGAGGCCCATGACGAGGGCGGGCTTGCCTGGGACGACACCAACAATAACCGTGCCTTCCTGTCACAGACGATCTCGGCCACCCTCAACGGCGCATCGATCTATATCGAGTCGCTGCGCAACCCCGATAAGTACGTCACCGAGAAGGGGGCGCAGATGAAGACCGACATCCAGCACGCGCCCTTGCCCAAGGGGCCGGCCGGACAATTCGGCTTCCATCTGCTGCAGTCGCACATGCTCATGAAGTATTCCAAGAACCAGGAGGCAGCAAAGAGGCTGGTGCAGTGGCTGCAGACGACCTCCAACTACGAGAAGTGGTTCCTTTCGCAGAAGGGCTTCGCGACGCCGTGCACCGCCGCCTGGGAAAAGCACAAGTTGTGGGACGAGGACCCGGTGATGGCCCCCTATAAGGTCGCGGCGCGGCTGGGTCAGGCGCCGGGCTTCGCCGGGTCGCCCAACGCGAAGGCGGCCGAGGTTTGGACCAAATACATCATCACCGACATGTACGCCAAGGCGGTGCAGGGCATGCCCGCGGAGGAGGCGGTGAAGGCGACCGAGGAGGAACTCAAGAAGGTCTACGTCTGAGGTGATGGCCTCCCAATGAGCTCACCCCTGGTGAGCCCGGAGGCAGAGCAGAGAAAGATCGGCAATGGCGGTCCAGGCAATTGAAACCACGTTCGGCGAAGCTCCGCCGCCACGACGCCAACGTCTGCTCGAGGACGAGCGCTGGCTCGCCTTCGTGCTGCTGGTGCCCACCATGGTGCTGCTCGGCATGTTCATCGCCTACCCGTTCGTGCGCGGCATCCTGCTTTCGGTGACGAACTCGCGCGTGGGCGTGCCGGGTGACTTCGTGGGTCTCGCCAATTATTACAAGATCTGGAACGACAACATCTTCCGCACCGCTGTCTTCAATACGTTTCTCTACACGGCGGTCACCACCGTCTTCAAGCTAGGGCTCGGGCTCTGGCTCGCCATGCTTCTCAACCGCGACTTTCGGGGCAAGGCGTTCACGCGCGCCTTCATTCTGCTCCCCTTCATTATTCCGACCGTGCTGTCAACGTTTGCCTGGAAGTGGATGTTCGACCCGACGTTCAGCGTGCTCAATTGGGTCCTCTACCACCTCGGCCTCATCACCGGCCGCATCAATTGGCTGGGCGATCCCGACCTTGCGATGATCTCAATCGTAGTGGTCAATATCTGGCGCGGCGTGCCGTTTTTTGCCATCAGCCTCCTGGCCGGTCTGCAAACCATCAGCCCCGAGCTCAACGAAGCGGCGGCCATCGACGGCGCCAAGCCCTGGCAACGGTTCTGGCACGTCACGTGGCCCCTGCTGCTGCCCGTCACCATGGTTGTCGTGCTGTTCTCGGTGATCCAAACGTTTGCCGATTTCCAGATCGTCTATGTGATGACCGGTGGCGGACCGGCCAATGCCACGCATCTTTTCGCCACCTACGCCTACCAAATCGGCGTCGGCACCGGTCTCTTGAGCGAGGGTGCAGCCATTTCCCTTGCCATGTTCCCGATCCTGTTTCTCGTCGTCATCATTCAGCTCCTCTATATCCGGCGAGTCGAGGTCCGCTGAGCCATGATCGAAGGCGCCCGATGGAGACGATGGGTATTCTTCTACATGCCCATGGCGATGTTTCTGGTTTTTCTGCTGTTCCCGTTCTATTGGATGATCATCACCAGCTTCCGCCCTGATGGCGAGCTCTATCGTCCGTGGAACTCGGTCAACTACAACCCGTTCTGGACCACCAACCCGACGTTGGAACACGTCAGATACCTGTTTGAGGAAACGCTCTTCTCGCAGTGGCTCTGGAACACCACTTTCATCGCGCTCGCATCAACCCTTATTTCACTCGTGTGCGGAGTGTTCGCCGGCTACGCGCTGTCGCGGCTTAACTTTCCGTTCGCCGGCAGTCTCGGCACCGGCATCTTCATCACCTATCTGGTGCCGCAAACGCTGCTGTTCATCCCGCTGGCCGAGATCATCCGCAACTACAAGTTGGGCGACACACCCTGGTCGCTCATTCTCACCTATCCGACCTTCCTCATCCCCTTCGTCACCTGGCTGATGATGGGCTACTTCAAGGCGATCCCAAAGGAGCTTGAGGAGTGCGCGCGCATCGACGGGGCCTCGCGCTGGAAGGCCATGCTCTACATCATCATCCCGGTGGCGATTCCCGGCATCCTGTCGGCGGGGATCTTCGCCTTCACGCTGTCGTGGAACGAATTCATCTACGCCTTGGTGTTCCTGTCGAGCCCGGAGCAAAAGACGGTGCCGGTGGGCGTCACCTCAGAGCTCATTCGCGGAGATGTGTTCTTCTGGGGCCCGCTCATGGCGGGCGCGCTGCTGGGCTCTATCCCGGTGGCCGTCGCCTACTCCTTCTTCGTCGAGCACTACGTGTCCGGCCTGACGGGGAGCGTTAAGGGATAGCATCTCTCGCGGGTGAGGGAGGAGAGGAGCGGAATGGGACAAGTTGTCCTCCGGAACATCAACAAGTTCTACGACAGCGTGCACGCGGTCAAAGACGTCAACTTGCAGATTCGCGACAAGGAGTTCGTGGTCTTCGTCGGCCCATCGGGCTGCGGCAAGACCACAACGCTGCGCATGATTGCGGGCCTCGAAGCGATCAGCTCGGGTGACATTTCCATCGATGGCCAGGTCGTCAACAACCTGCCGCCCATGGACCGCGACATTGCCATGGTGTTCCAGAACTACGCGCTCTACCCCCACATGAGCGTCTACGACAACATGGCGTTCGGGCTCAAGATGCGCAAATTCGCTCGACGTGAGATTGCCAAGCGCGTGCAGGAAGCGGCCGACATCCTCGATATTGGCGACTACCTCAAGCGTAAGCCACGCCAGCTCTCCGGTGGTCAGCGTCAACGCGTGGCACTTGGGCGCGCCATCGTGCGCCATCCGCGCGTGTTTCTGTTTGACGAGCCCCTTTCCAACCTCGACGCCAAGCTTCGCGTGCAGATGCGCGTCGAGCTCAAGAAGCTGCACCAGCGGCTGGGCACCACCGCCGTCTACGTCACCCATGACCAGGTCGAGGCCATGACGCTCGGTGACCGCGTCGTCGTCATGCGCGATGGCGTCGTGCAGCAGGTCGGCGAGCCGCTCGAACTCTACAACAGCCCTGCCAACCGCTTCGTGGCGGGCTTCATCGGCTCGCCAGCCATGAACTTCGCCACCGTAACGATGACGGACGGCAACGGCCGCCTCACCGCCAAGAACGCGGGCCTGGAGCTCGAGGTGCCGCAATCGCACATGGCACGGCTGAAGAGCCACATCGGCCGCGAGGTCACGATCGGCATCAGGCCGGAGAACCTGCATGTCGCCACCGATTCCGATCCTGCCGGCTTCACCTTCCCCTCCAAGGTCGAGGTGGTGGAGCAGCTCGGCTCAGAGATCCTGCTCGACGTTCGCGTCGGCGGCGACACCATGGTCGCGGCGGTCGATCCCACCATCCGCGCCAAGGTGCAGGAACAGATCCGTCTCGCCGTCAACCCGGCACGGCTGCACTTCTTCGATGCTCAGACCGAGATAGCGATCTGAGCCTGCCCACGGGCCACACGCTCCAATTGGCCAAGCCCTCTGGAGGCTAGCGCTCCCCGCGCAGTCTCGATTAGACTCAAAGTCAGCGATCCCCTGCCCAGATGCGGGCGCCACTGGAGAGCCATGCAACGTCAGTTTCCGCGCTACTCGCGAGCCGAGCTCGTGGCCGACGGCTGCGTGCATGCAACCGGTGTCACCTTCAGCCTCATCGCCGTGGCGGTGATGATGACGCTGGCCGCGAAAATGCTGTCCCCCACCGCGACCGCAGGCCTTGGCGTCTATGCCTTTGGCATGGTGGCAGTATTCGCCTGCTCCGCCGCCTACAATCTCGCCTCTCCCGCTCGACCCCACCTAAAAGCCATCCTGCGCCGCTTCGATCATGCCGCCATCTACGTGAAGATCGCCGGCACCTATACTCCGCTGGCCATCAAGATGGGCGACCTCGGCGGCCTTCTGCTGCTTGGCGGGGTATGGGCCATCACCGCCTTTGGCGCTACCGCCAAACTGCTGTGGCCTGGGCATCTCGCGCGCACTTCCTATGTGCTCTATCTGGTCCAGGGCTGGGCCGTGTTGAGCGCCCTCAATTCGCTGTTGCCCGCGGTATCAAACCGGGTCCTCATCCTGCTCTTCGTCGGTGGTTGCCTTTACACCGTGGGCGTCGTGTTCCACCTGTGGGAGAGGCTGCGCTACCACAACGCCATCTGGCACGGCCTGGTTCTCGCTGCATCATGCTGCCACTTCGCGGCCATTATCGACGCTGTCGGCCTCATCGGCGCCGCCTGATCCTCACGACTGGCGCTGGCCAACGAACCGCACCGTCTCCCGCAGAATATCGGCCTTGGCACCGAAGGGTGTGAGCAACGCGATCGCCTCCGCCTCCAACACGTTAAGCCGCGCTCTCGCCTTGTGAACCCCCAGGGCGGCGACCAGGGTGGCCTTGCCCGCGTCTTTGCCTGTCGCCTTGCCGAGAACGGCGGCTTCACCTTCCAGATCGAGAAGGTCATCGGCGATCTGGAAGGCCGTGCCCATTTGCTCACCAAACCGCGCCAGCCGCGTGCGGCTCGCGGCATCGGCCCGCCCGAGGATGGCGCCGGCCTCGCACGCATAGCCAAAGAGCGCCCCGGTCTTCATGGCCTGCAGGCGCGCGATGTGGGCGAGGCTGGGCCGCTGCGGCACGCCGAGCTTGTCGGCCTCCAGATCAAGGCTTTGGCCGCCGGCCATGCCGGCCGCGCCCGAGGCGCGCGCGAGGCCGGCAATAAGCTCGGTGCGCACGCCGGGGTCGGCGTGCGTTTGCGGCGAGGCCAAGAGCTCGAATGCCAACGTCAGCAGCGCGTCGCCGGCCAGGATGGCGGTCCACTCGTCGAAGGCCTTGTGAATGGTGGGCTTGCCGCGCCGCATGTCGTCGTCGTCCATAGCCGGCAGGTCGTCGTGGACGAGCGAATAGCAGTGCACGCATTCGAGCGCCACGGCGGTCTCGACCGCGGCCTCGGCCGGCACGCCGAAGAGTTGGGCGCATTCAAGCGTCAGGAATGGCCGCAACCGCTTGCCCCCGCCGAGCGCGCCCTGCCGCATGGCCTCGATCAGCCTAACGGGGGCGCCGACCGCGACTTGATGGTCAAGGAGGTCCGCAAGGCGCGCCTGGATGAGTGCCGCAGCGTGCATTAGCCGTTGGCTGAAGCCCATGTTGCGACCATATGCAATGTGTGGGTACCGATGGAGCGCAACGACGCCGTTGGCGCGCCTTTTTTTAGCGGTCCGGTGCGCGGCGCGAAAGGCAAGCAATCTGACAGAACACTCCGGCAGAACACTCTGACAGAACAGTTTGACGGAACACAGGGCGAAGCGACACTGGGCGAAGCGACACTGGGCGAAGGGACACTGGGCCGTGGTTGAACGCGCCCGCGATGAGGAGCGGACGGATTGCGGCCTCGCCTGGCAAGCCGCGCCCACTGCGCGTGCACCTGAGCCCTCGCTTGGCGGGGAGGCGAATGGCCGGCGCGCGGACGCAAACGCCCGACCGCGCCACGTGCCGGGCCATCCACTGCTTCCGCGCGCCGCCAGCGGCGGAGCCGGAGCCGTTGCGGCGCTCACGACTGAGGCGAGTTGGGGAGCCGCAGAGCCTCTGCCCAGCCGGCCGGCCCAACCCGACGGCGATGGCATCGCTCAAGAGCCGGACGCCCTGCCGTTCCAAGCGGAGACGCCGCCTCAGATTGCGGCCGAGCCGTTGCCTGGGAAAACCACGCGGGCAGTCGAGCTGGTGCCCCAGCCGGCAACAGAGGCCGAGCCGGCACCCGGAAAAACCGACGTCGCTGCCAGCGAGGCACCCGGGATCGACATTGAGCCCGCTGGAGCCGATGGCGCCGCAATCCCCGAGCCACCGACGCCCGTGCCAAGACCCGCGCAAGCTCTGGCCGGCGCAGCCCACCGGCCAGTGGACGCGGGCTTGGAGCCGGCGAACGGCGCAAGCATCGCTCGAGCGAGCGCGGGATCGCACGCACCGCCGTCCCCGGTGCAAGCACTCTCGCCCGAGGCCCCTGAGACGCCTGCCGATGACGCAACGTCGCCAGCCGCCGCCGGCGATGAAGCGGCTTTCCCGCAAACCGAACCGGCGCTGGAGGATCGGGGCGCGGTGCGCACTGGGGTGGCCGGGCTCATCCCTGAGGTTCAGCCGATCCCGCCGGCTCTGTCGCCCTCGGTCACGCCGGCGCTCGGGCCGGTCGAGGTCGAGCCCGCGCGCATCAAAGTATCCGATGCAATCGAGCCCGGCGAAGCGAGCGCGTCGGCGTCCGAAGTTGTGCCCGCCGCGCTGCACGCCCCCAACAACTCGCCCCTTCACCCCCTCCGCCCGCCTGCAAGGCCGCAGTTGATGGACGCCCCGGCCATTGCCGCAAGCGCGCGGACCATCCCGATGCGCGCGCCCACCCCTGCCAAAGAGCTGCCGCCTCCATCACGGCACGGATTTGGCCTCGAGCGACGCCACTTGCGCCTTCTCCTAGGCGCCGGTCTGGCGCTCCTCATCGGCGCCGGCGGGCTGCTCTTGGTCCTCATTCTCCTCTACCGCTGGGTTGATCCACCGGCCTCGACATTGATGCTGTCGCAGCGGTTTGCCGGTATGGCGACCACGCAGCGCTGGATCCCCCTGGAGCGCATGTCACCCAACCTGGTCGCGGCCGTGATTGCGTCGGAGGACGGCCACTTCTGTCGTCATCATGGCGTCGACTGGGGCGAGCTTAAGGAGGCGATCGAGAGCGCCGGTGACGGCCTGGCGCGCGGCGGCAGCACGATCTCAATGCAGGTGGTGAAGAACCTCTTCCTGTGGCCCTCGCGCAGTTACGTGCGCAAGGCGATCGAAATAGCGCTGGCCTATAGCATCGAGGCGCTGTGGACCAAGCGACGCATCTTGGAAATCTACCTCAACGTCGCGGAGTGGGGCCCCGGTATCTTCGGGGCCGAGGCCGCGGCACGATACCACTTCCGCAAGCCTGCGCTCTTGCTCACCGCGCGTGAAGCGGCGCTACTCGCCGTCTCGCTCCCCAATCCCTTTGAGCGCCAGGCCGGCCATCCAGGACCCGGCACGCTGCGACTTGCGGACCACCTGCTGTTGCGCATGAAGGCCGCGCGGGCAAACACGAGCTGCGTGCGCGCACCACGCTATGGCGGCTAGCGCCGCCCAGCCCAGCCTTGATCGTGCGCCCCAATCGACCGGCGCGCCCGAGAGCTGACGGAGCATCGGTGCCGGGAGGATCCCGATGCCCGCGCGGCGCCTGCGTCAACCCCCCTCTGATGGAGGTGCGTGGGCGGGAACTGGCGATGGGGCTAATCCAAGCAAGACCGAGGTGGGGGGAGTGTTGGCGGGGCACAATGGCCGGTCGCGCTTTGCGATCAAGGCCTTACGGCCTCATCACCAGATCACACCACGCCTCTGGTGGCCCGCACACGCTGGGGAGTGGGCACACGTGCGCAAACGCGACGGGGGGCACACCCACCGAGGACGCGATGGCCAGGCCAGTGCACCGCGCCAGGCACTGCGCCAGAGCAGCTTGCGAGAGCACCTGGCCCTTTGATCGGATGCCCTTGGTCATGTGCCTCTGGTCAGGTTCGCCGATTGTCGCTATAAGCCCGGCGGTTTGCCCGCAGGGCGCGGCCGTGGTCGCACCGCCCGTGCGCTTGGTTTTGTCAGGAGACCCCGATGGCCGTTCCCAGAAAGAAAGTTTCACGCATGAAGCGCGGGAATCGTCGCTCGGCGGACGCTCTGGCTGCGCCAATTTACGTCGAAGACAAGGACAGCGGTGAGCGCCGCCGCCCCCACCACATCGACCTCAAGTCGGGCAAATATCGCGGGCGTCAAGTGCTTGAGCCCAAGCCCGAAGTCTAGGCCTTATCGACTGCCTGACGCCGGCTCGCCGCAATGGCGCCGTGTTGGAAGCGCAACGGTGAGGCGTGCGAGGTCGTTCCCGCCCACGCACCGGAGGGTTTGATATGTCGCTCAGGGCACTGCCGACAATCGCAATTCCCGTCATTCTTTATAACGCGCTGGTGGTGTTTGCCGGCGACGGCTCGGCCGCCAGCTTCCTCCACGTGCCGCTGTTCACGATGCGGATGATCAAAGGCGCAGAGTGGGTCTTCTCGCGCGGTGATCTGATCATTCTGATCACCATGGGTTGCCTGTTCGTCGAGCTCATCAAATCGACGTACACGAGCGCGGCGTCCCTGTTCGATCACGGCCTCTCGATGCTGGTGTTCATCGTTTGCATCATCGAGTTCCTGGTGGTGGACTCCGCCGCCACGTCGGTCTTCTTCTTCGTGATGACCGGTGCGCTGATCGACGTTGTGGCCGGGTTTACGATCGGCATTCGCGTTGCCCGCCGCGACTTGACCATTGGGGCCGGCAGCTAACGCTGCCCGCGCGCAGCCGTTCCGCGCGATGGCCGTGACACAAGCGCTCTGAAGGCAGAGCCTATTTGTTGCTGCCGTCGGAAAGCTTTTCGAGCTTCGATTGGATGGAGGCGAGCTGCGCTTTGAGCTCGGCGATCTCCTCCGACTGCGACGACCTGGACGCCTCTGGCTTCTTGGCTTCCTCGTCCGGTTTGCCGCCAGGGCCGGTGCTCTTGTTATGCCCGAAGGGCGAGAACATCAGCATTGCCTGCTCGAACATCGCCAGGTTCTTGCGCGCCTGCTCCTGATAGGCCTCGAACGCGCCAGCCGGTGTAAAGGCACCGGCAAACTGCTTGCGGAACCGCTCCTGTTCCTTGGCCAAAGTCTCAAGGCTCGCCTGCAGATAGCTCGGAACAAAGCGCTCGATGCTGGCGCCATAGAAGCGGATCAGTTGGCGCAGGAAGGGGATGGGCAGCAGGGTCTCGCCGCGCTTTTGGCTCTCCTGGTCGACGATGATTTGCGTCAACACCGCGTGCGTCAGGTCATCGCCGGTCTTGGCGTCAAACACCACGAAATCCCGCTCGGATTTCACCATCGCCGCCAGATCGTCGAGGGTCACGTACGTGCTGGTCTCGGTGTTGTAGAGGCGCCGGTTGGCGTATTTCTTGATGACAACCGGTTCCTTTTTGTCCGAGGGCGGATCCGCTTTGTTGAGCATGAGCTTTGCGTCGCTCGCTGGGCTGATCATCAATTTCTGTGCATAAACTAACACGTTCGCGGCTGCGAAGACCAGCCGTTTTGTTGGTTGGATTCCCCGCCGTGCCACCCAATTTACCTTGTCAAACGGTTGGGCGGGTCTTCTCTGTGGCGAGCTTACGTTGCAGGCGCGAAGCGGATTTTGCTATCGTGTCTTGAGGTTGCGCAGGTTTGTTCCGCACCGCATCGGGACTGTGCCCGACACTCTGCCCGACGCTGGGCTCACACTGGGTCCAGACACTCGCCTATCCACTTACTCTTCTTGGAGCTCGTGATGAACCAGGATCAATCCACCATCGTCATCGCCGGGGCCGCGCGCACACCGGTCGGCTCGTTCAATGGCTCGCTGGCGAGCCTGCCCGCCCATGAACTCGGCAAGATTGCGATCAAGGCTGCGCTCGAGCGCGCGCACGTGGAGCCGGGCGAGGTCTCCGAGGTCATCATGGGCCAGATCCTTGCCGCCGGCGCCGGCCAGAACCCGGCCCGGCAGGCCTCCATCGGCGCCGGCATCCCGGTCGATGCGCCTGCGTGGGGCATGAATCAGCTGTGCGGCTCGGGTCTGCGGGCGGTGGCACTCGGTGCCCAACAGATCCAGCTCGGCTCTTCCTCAATCGTGGTCGCCGGCGGCCAGGAGAGCATGAGCCAGGCACCGCACTGTGCGCACATGCGCGAGGGCACCAAGATGGGCGATGTGAAGTTCATCGACACCATGATCAAGGACGGCCTATGGGATGCCTTCAATGGCTATCACATGGGCAACACAGCAGAGAACGTGGCGCGGCAATGGCAGATCACCCGCGAGGAGCAGGACCGTTTCGCGGTCGCCTCGCAGAACAAGGCCGAAGCCGCCAAGAAGGCCGGCAAGTTCAAGGATGAGATTGCGCCCGTCACCATCAAGACGCGCAAGGGGGAGACCATTGTCGCGGAGGATGAGTACATCAAGGATGGCGTGACCTACGAATCGATCGCCAAGTTGCGGCCCGCCTTCGACAAGGAAGGGACGGTGACGGCCGGCAGCGCTAGCGGCATCAATGATGGCGCCGCGGCCGTCGTGCTCATGACGCTTGAGGAGGCGAAACGGCGCGGCATCATACCCCTGGCGCGGATCGTCTCGTGGGCCCATGCCGGTGTCGATCCCTCGATCATGGGTACGGGACCAATCCCCGCCTCCAAGAAGGCGTTGGAAAGGGCCGGCTGGACCGTCAAGGACCTTGACCTGATCGAAGCCAATGAAGCCTTCGCCGCCCAGGCTTGCGCCGTCAACAAGGGCCTCGGTTGGGACACCGACAAGGTCAACGTCAACGGCGGCGCCATCGCTATCGGGCATCCGATCGGCGCGTCCGGCGCGCGCGTGCTCAATACGCTGTTGTTTGAGATGAAGCGGCGCAACGCCAAGAAGGGACTTGCCACCTTGTGCATCGGCGGCGGCATGGGCGTTGCCATGTGCATCGAGCGGGATTGACGTTGGCCCGCCCCGCCCCATTTCGCGCTGCAGCTTAACAAAAATCCTCGGCCGGCGTTCGCTCGGCCGAGGATTTCATTTAGCCTTGACCGGCTGAATGGGAGGAAATCAGAAATGACACGCGTTGCGTTGGTCACCGGAGGGACGCGCGGCATCGGCCACGCCATCTCGATCGCCCTCAAATACAAGGGCTGCCGTGTGGCGGCCAACTACGGCGGCAACGATACGGCCGCGCGCCAATTCCAGGCGGAGACCGGCATTCCCGTCTACAAGTTTGATGTGAGCGATTTCGCCGCCTGCCAGGAGGGCGTCACACGCATCACCCGGGATCTTGGGCCCGTCGACATCCTGGTCAACAATGCCGGAATTACCCGCGACACCGTTCTGCATCGGATGAGCAAGGAAAACTGGGACGCGGTGATCCACACCAACCTTGATTCGGTGTTCAACATGACGCGGCTCGTGATCGAGGGCATGCGCTCGCGCAGCTTCGGGCGCATCATCAACATATCCTCCATCAACGGCCGCAAGGGACAGCTGGGCCAGGCCAACTACTCGGCCGCCAAGGCGGCGCTGTTGGGCTTCAGCAAGGCCGTGGCGCAGGAGGCAGCGGCGCGCGGCATCACCATCAACGTCATCGCCCCGGGCTACATCGCCACCGAGATGGTGCGGGCAGTGCCAAAGGAGATCCTGGACACCAAGATCCTGCCATTCATTCCCGTCGGCCGCCTCGGCACCGCCGAGGAAGTGGCGCGCTGCGTAACGTTTCTCGCCGACGATGCTGCCGGCTTCATCACCGGCGCCTGCCTCGACGTCAATGGCGGGCAGTACATGGCTTGACCGTTTCCCGCTCGGCAAGCTTGGGCCCGCACGGCCGCCAACGGCCAAGATCGCGCCCCAGCATTGGACGCCGGGATTGCAGACGAGGCTCGGGAGGTCCACCCCGACCCTTGCGGAGCCTTCGGGACGGCGGCGTGGCCCGCTCGTCGCGTGGCAAGGATCGTGCAGACACCAACAACGGGGAGATCGCTCCATGCGCATCATCGATCACGCGAGCCAGTCGCGCGAGCAGTGGCGACCTGGCGTCTTGACGCGCATGCAGGTGTCGGCCGTCACTGGCTCCGCGCAGCTCTGCGTCTTCCAGCAATGGTGCGATCCCGGCAAGGGCGCACCCACCCACCTCCATGCGGTCGAGGAGATCCTCACCGTCCTCGATGGGGAGGCTGAAACATGGATCGAGGACGAGCACGCCACGCTCAGCAAGGGCCAATCGGTGCTCGTGCCGGCGGGCCGCAAGCACGGTTTTCGCAACATCGGCGCCGCGACGCTGCACGTTCAGGCAACGCTCGCCGCACCGATCTTCGAAGCCTCATTCGACGATCAAAGCGAGATCTCGCGACGCTGGGTCCCGGCCAGACCTTAATTTCGCGCTGGCCAATCGAGCGTCAGGGGCGCGCGAGGGCCTCCAGCGCGCTCAGCACGCGCTCCGGCGTCATGGGCATGCGCGTGAGCCGGACACCGGTGGCGCGCGCGATGGCGTTGGCCACGCACGCCGCGGGTGGCACGATTGGCACCTCGCCGACGCCGCGCACGCCGTAAGGCACATTCGGCACCGGCGTCTCCACGATCACGCACTCGATCTTGGGCACGTCGAGTGCGGTCGGCATACGGTAGTCGAGAAGGCTCGCATTGCGCAGCCGGCCGTCTGGCCCATAGTCGAAGCCTTCGGTCAACGCCCAGCCCAGTCCCTGCACCACGCTGCCCTCGATTTGGCCCTCCACTGCCGCCGGATTGAGGGCGAGCCCCACGTCCTGGAAGGCCGTATAGCGCAGCACCGTCACCTGACCGGTGGCGGTGTCGACCTCGACGTCACACACGTGCGCGCCAATTTCGACGCCAAGCGGCAGCTTGGTGGAGACGCCGCGTCCAACCACGGCGCCGTCGGTCAGGGTTGCCTGCATGAGCTCGGCGAGCGAGATGGCCGGACCGCCGATCTGGCGCGAGCGGAAAACGCCGCGAGCATAGCTCAGATCCTCGGCACGGCATTGCAGTTTTTCCGCCGCGCGCCCGGCCAGCTGAGCCAAAGCATCGCGGCTGGCCTCAATGAGCGCGGCCGTCATGGTGCGCGCCACGCGGCTGCCGGCGGCACCATCGCTGTAGCCCACCGACTTGGTGTCGCCGGTGCTGATATGAATGTCGCTGATGGGCACGCCGAATTCCTCCGCCACGACCTGCGCCATGGTCGTGCGCGTGCCGGAAAGGTCGATGGCGCCCATGGTCACCATCGGGCGACCGTCGCCGGTGATGGTGATGTGACCAGCCGAGGTCATGGATGTGCCCCGCCAGTAGCCTAGGGCGAGGCCTCGCCCGCGAGGCAATCGACCCTGGGTAAGCGGGTCCGTCCAGCAGGGGTGCTCGCCCACGCACTGCAAGATCGTTGTCAGCCCGATGGACGGAAACGGTGTGCCGATCGGCATCGTGCTGCCGGTGACCGCGGCATTGCGCTTGCGAAACTCGAGGGGATCGAGATCTAGGCGCTGGCAGAGCGCATCCATCGCCTGCTCCATGGCAAAGGCAGCCTGGATGCCGCCAGGCCCGCGATAGGCTTCCGTGCGCGGCTTGTTGGTGACGACGTCATAGCCTTGAAGGTGCAGGTTGGGAGTTTGGTAGAGGGCGGCGGACGCCTGCATGAGGAGCGACGGCGAGAGGCCCGGCAGCCCGCCCGCGTCCATGCAATAGGTGCCCTCGATGGCGACGAGGCGGCCCCCATCATCGGCTGCGACCGCCACGTCGATGAGCGCACCGGCGGGAGGGCCGCTTCCCCCTTGCAGGACCTCCTCGCGCGTCAATGTCAGCTTGACGGGGCGCCCGCATTTCTGCGCCAGGCGGACGGCGACCGCCTCGCCATGAATGGCGATCTTGCCGCCAAAGCCGCCACCGATCTCGAGCGGTACCACCTTGAGCCGCGACTGCGCCATCCCAAGCATGCGTGCGATCATCAGCTCGGCCGTGAACTGGGCCTGCGTCGACGCCCAAACGGTGGCAAAGCCATTGGCGTCCACCTGAGCCACCACCGCCTGCGGCTCCAGATAGCCCTGATGCGCGGTGTCGACCTCAACACGAATGCGTTGCCTGGCGGCGGCGCCTTCCAGCGCCCGTGCAACATTGCCGCGCGCTATGACGGTGCGCGAGCCGACATTGCTCGGCGCGCGCGGCCGGGGCTCAACGCCCTTGGTGAAGACGTGCTCGTGAAGGACGGGCGCCACGGGGTCCATGGCGGCGGCGATGTCAAGCACCGCGGGCAGCGGCTCGTAGTCCACCTCGATCAAGGCCAGCGCCGCCTCGGCGACGTGCACGTCGACCGCAGCCACACCGGCCACCGGTTGGCCCACCCAGTGCACCTTGCCGCGCGCCAAGTTGACCGCCGCGATCATCCACATGTCGTAGCCCGTCTCCCCCATGGGGATCGTGGCCCCCACCGGCAGCTCGGGGAAATCGGCCGCGGTGACGACCGCCAGCACGCCCTTGAGTGCTTGCGCGCGCGCAACATCGATGCTGCGGATGCGCGCATGCGCGTGCGGACTGCGCAAGAGCTTGGCGTGCACCATACCTGGTATGGTCAAGTCGGCTGGATAGAGCGCCTGACCTGTCACGCGCTCCTTGGCGTCGACGCGCGGCAAACGCTTGCCGACGATCTGGTAGGCTGAACTTGGCTTGGGTGCCATCGCCTATCGCCCTGCCAGTGTGGTAGCGGCAGAATGGATGGCCTCCACGATCTTGCCATAGCCCGTGCAGCGACACAGGTTTCCGGCGATTGCGTGCCGGATCTCGGCGTCGGTGGGAAGGGCGTTCGCATCGAGCAGCGCCTTGGCGGAAAGCACGATGCCCGGCGTACAAAAACCGCACTGCGTACCGCCGCTCTCGACGATCGCCTGCTGGATCGGGTGGAGCGTGTCGGCCTTGGCGAGACCCTCGATCGTGAGAATATCGTGGCCCGGTGCCTCCTGGGCCAGCATCAGACAAGAGCACACGGCGGCGCCGTCGATGAGCACCGTGCAAGTGCCACAGTTGCCGTTGCCGCAGCCTTCCTTGGCGCCCGTCAGGCCCAAGCGATCGCGCAGCAGCTCCAAGAGCGTGTCGCGCGTGTCCGCGAGCGCGGTGCGCTCCTCGCCGTTCACGGTGCAGGTGATGAGCGTGTTCATTTGGAAGATGCCTCGAGGTCCATGCCGAGCTGTCCGCAGCAGTCGCCGAGCGCGCGCATCGTCAGCACCGCGATAAGCGAGCGGCGGTAGTCGGCCGACCCGCGCGTGTCCGAGATCGGTCGCGCATCGCGGGCAGCGCACCGGCCGACCTCCGCAAGCAGCGCGCGGGTGGGCCGCTCACCAACAAGCCGCTGCTCAGCCAACGGAGCACGCATCGGGGTCGGGCCGACCGAGGCGAGCGTCACGCGGGCCTCGGCTATGACGCCGCCTTGGTCAAGCCGAAGGTAGGTGCCGGCGCCGGCGATGGCGATGTCCATCTCGCGGCGCGGCGTGAAGCGCAGATAGGCAACCGCCGATCGAGCAGAAGGGGGCGGAAGGACAATCGAAACGAGAAGTTCGCCGCGCTCGATCGTGGTCTTGCCGGGACCGATGAAAAGCGTCTCGAGCGGCAGCTGTCGCGTTCCGGTCGGCCCGGCAATGCGCGCCTCGGCAGCGTGGCAGACCAAGGCAGGAACCGCGTCGGCCGACGGCGCCGCGTTGCAGATATTGCCGCCGAGGCTCGCGCGGTTCTGCACCTGGACGCCGCCGATGAGCCGCGCCGCCCGCGCGACGGCGGGAAAGTTCGCGGCGATCGGCGAACTGCGCGACACGGTCGCGGCGGTGACTGCGGCTCCGATGGCAACGCCGCCCTCCGGCAGCGGCAAGATCCCGGTGAGCTCGCCAATGCGTTTGATATCGACGATGCAGCCGACGCTGCGGCGGCCCTCGCGCATCTGCGCGATCAAGTCGGTGCCCCCGGCCAGCACCCTGGCATCGCCACGCCGCAGGAGCGCGACGGCCTGCGCCATGGTTTGCGGCCGCTCATAAACGAAATCTTGCAACGCTTGCCTCCCAAAACCCAAGCTGCGACGACTACCCTCTCGCAATTGGCCGTGTCCGGATGGCGCAAGCTCCGCACCCCCTCACCTTGCGCGCTGTTGGCATGGCGATCCAGTGCTAACCCGGCGTGGCGGGGCGCGGGGCCGGAACTGCCGGAGCTACCGGCACGGGCCCTGGCGCCGGCGCCTGCTCCAGCTGCCGGCGCTGGCGCTCCAACTCCTCGCGCCGTCGCGCCTCATCGAGCCGGCGCAGCCGCTCCAGCTCCTCCACGTCGCGCTCCATGCGTCGCACGGCAAGCTCGCGCTGGAGCGCCTCCGCATCGATGCGAGGCTCGAGACTGCCGAGCCCGGTAACCGGGCCGCGGTAGCCCACTATCACCGCCGGCAGGGGCGGCTTATCGGCAGCGCCTGCGGCCTTCGTCTCGAGCCGCCAATCGGACTCAAATTGCAGTGACTTCAGGTCAAGGGCTGCAGTGCCCTGTGCATGCCCTTCGGGCGCATCGATCGCAATCGACCTCGTCGCGAACCGGCCGTCGGCGATGTCGATGGCGATCTCGCCGGGAAGCGACAGCTCGCCGGTGCTCAGACCCGTACCGAGCGCCTGCTTGAGCGTGGCATTGAGGCTGTCGGGGTCGCTGCGCAGCGCCGCGTCGACCGCCTTGCCGACGGCGCCTGGCCACAAAGTCGGGAGCTTGGCGCCGGTAAGCTCCAGCGCGCCGCCCCCCTGCAGCACTGCAAGGACACCGCGCGGGCTCACGCCTTTGCCGGAGAATTTGATCTCTCCACTGATCGATCCCGTAGCGCGGGTATCGGCAGCGAGCGCGCCCACGGCTAGGCCGGCAAGGCTTAGGCTGCCGCTGACATCGACGCCCCCGGGCATCTTGGCGATGCCAAACCGTGCTCGGCAGCGCCCGCCCAGGCAGGTGCCGGCAAGCTCTCGCACGTCGATCTTGCCGCGCTGCAAGGCGACGTCGAGGCTGGCGTCGTCGAGCCCCAAACCATCGGCCAGCACCAGCCGCTTGGCATTGAGCTTGACGTTGCCCTCAAAGCCATCGAACCCAGCCCCGTCGAAGGGATCGTCCGACCACACGCTCGAGTGACCCGAGATCGCGCTTTCGGCCGCCGCGGCCACCGCCAACCGCTGGTCCTGCACAATCGCGAGCAATCCGGCAAGCGAGAGCCCATCGACATCGAGCCGAGCCGCCACCTGGCGGCGCTCGCTGCCCTGGGCGATCGAGAGCTCGCCCCTGATGCTGCTGCCCGCAACGTTGAGCGCGAGCCTCTCCAGGGCAATCTTGCTGGGCTCGATGGCGAGCTCCAGTGAACCGCTCACGGGCACGCCATCAAGCCGCAAGGGGGGTTGCAAGCCGGCGAGGCCGGCAAGGCGGCCGCCGTCGGCGCTCTTGATGTCGAGGGTGCCCTGCGCCGTGTTGCCCGCCTCGCCCGCAACCATGCGACCCCGGAACTCGAGGGCAAGATCGCCGGCCGCCACCGAGGCCAACGACATCAGTCCCTCCTTGGGCACGCCCGTCGCCTTGACCACGACGCGTCCCGGCTGGGCGTTGGCGGCGCGAGCCGGTGCGGCGGCCGGAGCCAGAATCGCCGCGACGGTTTGCGCATCGTTGCCCTCGATGAGACCCGTCACGTCGGCCGGCCCCGTGCGCCAGCCGGCGGGGCCGCCATCGAGACGCGCGTTGAGCTTGGCGCTGGCACCGTTGGCCTCGCCGTCGAGCACCAGGTCGACCGAGGTCGGCGTGCGCGCTCCAAATGCGATCGATCCGGCCATGCGCAGAGGCACCACCGCCTTGGCCCGTTTGTCGTCAGGGCGAAACGCCTCGGGAACGCCGATGAGCTCAGCCAACGGAGCGACCCCGGTACTGCGGTCGGCGACGACCAAGCCCCGCAGATTGCCCTTCGGGTGCACCGCCGCATCCTCCACCTCGCCTTCGAGTTCCAGGCTGAAGCCTTCGTCGCCTGCCAGCCGCAGCGCCGGGATGCGCAGCCGACCGCCCTCGAACGCGATCTCCATGCCGACGTCGCGATAGCTGCGCGCGCCAGTAAAGAGCTGTCCGGCATTGAGACGAATGAAAGCATCGGCCTGCGCGCCGCGCCAGGCGGGTTTGGACCCGCCAAGGCCACCCTGTCCGAGCCGCCCTCCATTCGGGCTCATGATGGGTCCCCGCAAGGCCGTGTCAAAAATCTCGCCCAGGCTCGCTCCCGCGGGAATGAAGGCACGCGCGTCGAGTTGCGGGCTCTCGACCTTCACCCGCAATTCGGGTCGACCCTCCCAGGCGTACTGCGCGTCGGCAAAGATCGCACCTCCCGACAGATCGCCGATGATGTTGCGCAGCGACACGCCGCCGGTGGTCATCGCCAGCTGGGCGCGAGCTCCAAAGCTGCCGTCGCCCTTCGGATCCAACGCGATTGCTCCCGCTGTCGCCCAGGAGAGGAAACGCACCAGGCTCGTGCCGCGCAAACCGATGTTGCCCTCAAACACGGGCGCCTCCGGCGGACCGGTGACGCTGCCCTGCAGCTCGCCGCGACTGCCGCCCGGCAGACCGAGCCGAAGATCTTCGATCGCGAGCTTGCCGGCCGAACGCACCAGCGCCAGATGCACCCCGCTCACGGCTTCACGGCCGATGTTGGCCTGGGCGATGGAGATGGTCGCGCGCGATCGGCTCTCGCCCGGCAGCAGGTCGCGCAGACCGACCGCCAGTGGAACGATGCTGTCGAGCGGGCCCGCGCCCTCGCCGGCGCCGGCGATGCGGTCAAGGTCGAGCCAACGCGAAGAAAGGTTGAGCTCCACGGCCAGCGCAGTCCGCCACGCTGCCCTGACCTCGCCGCTCACAAGCTGCGGGCGGCCATCCTGCTCGAACGAGAGGGAGAGATCCGAAAGCGTCGCTCCCGCGGGATCCGCACGCAGCCGGGCGCGCAGGTCGAAGGCGGCCTCAGCCTTGTCCGGGCCCCCCTCGGGATCGGACTTTATCGGTTTCCTGGGTAGGCGGAGCGTCGTCGTTGGCTGCGCCTGCCAGAGCCCGGCGACGGGCACCCGCGCGCTGAGGTCGCCCTCGATGCTGGGCTTGCCCATGAGGTCGGCCACGCCCCCATCGAACGTATAGGTCGAGAGCCCGCCGTCGACCCGCACGATCGCCTTGAAGCGCAAGGAACCATCGCCTTCCGCCCGCGCGGTGGCGATCCGCAGCTCCCGCTCGGGGCCCTGCGTGCCAAAGGTGCCGCGCAGCCGGTAGGGACCCTCGAGCGCGGGCGTTGACAGCTCGCCATTGAAGCCCTCAAAGCGCGCGCGCTCGGCCCCGTCGGGCCCGTGCAGGGCCAGTACGCCATCGATGATCTTGACCGACGAGAGCGTTACCTTGGCGGGCAGGAATGCGGCGCGTGCGAGAGCCTCCCCGAAGCTCTGCCAATTCCAACCATCGTTGTTGTCGAGGGCCAGGCGCAGCACGGGGCGCAGCAGCTCGATGTCGTTGGCCTCCAGGACGCCGCGGACCATTGGCGGGATGGCGAGCTTGACGGTGAGGCTGTCGGCGCGGAAGAACGGCTCCTGGAGGTTGACGGACGCATCGGCAATGCGCACCTTCTCGAAGCGGAAATAAGGGGTCGGGAGCAGGTGGAGGTTGACCGCACCGCCCACCCGAACCTCGCGACCCAACAACCGCGTGGCTTCCTCCTCGAACACGCTGCGATAGCCGTTCCAATCGACGAAATAGGGAATGGCAAACAGCGCGCCAACAACGGTGATCAGAAAGACCGCTATGGCGATGATGAAATTGCTCATCCGCCGATCCTGCTCGCGGAGGCGCGCGGCCGCGCCCGCCCTCGCCGCCAACAGCGCCCTGCGCGGGCGCCTGACCTTGCCCCAAACCGCATTGACCCTACCCTTCCGGGGCGCTTGCCCAGCACAGCTGGCCCTCACGAGGCTGCCGCTTGCCTCTGATGCGATTATCACACAGTTGCGCGCAAGTTTGGATCAGGAATTTGCCGCTTCCGCGGCCATCGGTGGGCTGTGGGCAGGTGGCGTTGGCGCATTGCCGGCGCATGCCCGGTGCGATAGGTGCAGCTGATGCCCGCGAATCGCCAAAGCTCAGCCGAATCTGGTGCGCTCACGTCGGCAGCGCCGAGCCAAGGCACGATTTCGGCGCGCGCTCAGGGCAGATTCGCAACGGCCTACCTGGCCAATCTCAACCCCGAGCAGCGCGCCGCCGTCGAAGCCATGGACGGACCCGTGCTCGTGCTGGCGGGCGCCGGCACCGGCAAGACACGCGTGCTCACCACCCGCATTGCGCACATCATGTGCACGGGGCGCGCACGCGCCGCCGAAATCCTAGCCGTCACCTTCACCAATAAGGCGGCGCGCGAGATGAAGCAGCGCGTCGGGGAGCTCGTCGGCGGCGCCGTCGAGGGCATGCCCTGGCTTGGCACCTTCCATGCCATTGGAGCCAAGATCCTGCGCCGCCATGCCGAGCTCGTCGGCCTCAAGTCAGGCTTCACGATCCTTGATACGGACGACCAGATCCGCCTCATCAGGCAGGTGATCGAGGCTGAGGGTTTGGACAAGGATCGCTGGCCGGCGCGCCAGCTGGCGGCCCTGATCGATGCCTGGAAGAACCGCGGGCTGACGCCCGACAAGGTGCCGCGTGGGGAGGCGTTCGGATTTGCCGAAGGCAAGGGGGCGGCGCTCTATGGGGCCTACCAGAAGCGCCTCAAGGAGCTCAATGCCGCCGATTTCGGCGACCTCCTGCTCGAGGTGTTGCGCCTCTTCTTGCAGAATGCCGACCTCCTCGCCCAATACCAAAACCGCTTCCGCTACACGCTGGTCGACGAGTATCAGGACACCAACGTGGCGCAGTATCTATGGCTCCGGCTCATCGCCGGCGGCTCACCCAACATCTGCTGCGTGGGCGATGATGACCAATCGATCTATGGCTGGCGTGGCGCGGAAGTGGACAATATCCTGCGGTTTGAGCGGGACTTCCCGGGCGCGCGGGTGATCCGACTTGAGCGCAACTATCGCTCCAAGGGTCACATCTTGGCGGCCGCCTCCGGGCTCATCGCGCACAACAAGGGGCGGCTCGGCAAGACGCTCTTCACCGACGAGGTGCTGGGCCTGCCGGTGGTCGTAACCTGCACCTGGGATGATGAGGAAGAGGCGCGCAGCATTGCCGACAACATCGAATCCTTATGCAAGGCGGGCACGCGTCGCAACGAGATGGCAATCCTGGTCCGCGCCTCGTTCCAGATGCGCGCGTTCGAAGACCGCTTCGTGTCGGTTGGCGTGCCCTATCGCGTGATCGGTGGGCCACGCTTCTACGAGCGCCAGGAAATCAAGGATGCCATCGCCTACCTCGAGGTCACGCTCAATCCCGCCAATGACCTGAAATTCGAGCGCATCCTCAACACCCCCAAGCGCGGTCTCGGCGACACCGCGCTGCGACGCATCACCGCGCTCGCCCGCTCCCGGAACGCCACCCTCTACCAGGCCGCACGCGAGATCACCGAGACCGAGGAACTGAGCGGTCGGGCGCGCAAGGCGCTTCGGGACCTGATCGAAGCGTTCGAACGCTGGCGCGGGCAGATCGACAGCATGAAGCACACCGAGCTCGCGGAGCTCATCTTGGATGAATCCGGCTACACGCAGATGTGGCAGAACGACAAGAGCCCGCAGGCCCACGCCCGGCTGGAGAACCTGAAGGAGCTCGTCCGTTTCATGCACGAGTTCGAAAGCTTGCAGGGCTTTCTTGAGCACGTCTCGCTCGTCATGGATGCCGACACGCAAGACGGCGAGGAACGCGTCTCGCTCATGACGCTGCACGCCGCCAAGGGTCTCGAGTTCGATGTGGTGTTTCTGCCTGGCTGGGAGGAGGGATTGTTCCCACACCAGCGCAGCCTCGACGAAAATGGTCAGGCAGGCCTCGAGGAGGAGCGACGGCTCGCCTACGTAGGCCTCACGCGTGCGCGTCAGCTCGTGAAGGTCAGCTTCGCGGAGAACCGGCGCAATCGAGGCCTATGGCAAGCGGCTTCGCCCTCTCGTTTCGTCGACGAACTGCCCGTGGCCAATGTCGAGGTCGTCGAGCGCCAAAGTCCCTACGGCGGACCATCGGCTGGCGTTGGCCGGTCAAATCCCTACGGCCACAGCCGCTTTGACGAACCAGCCGCGGGATTTGCCAGCGGCTACACCACCCCTGGCTGGCAACGTGCCAAGGAGCGCCGTGGACGCGAAGGTCCGGCCAAGACGCGCCCGCCCATTACGCTTGATGGTGAGCTTGTCGCCGCCTCGGCCGGCGTTTCCAGCTATGCCCAGGGGGAACGAGTGTTCCACGAGAAGTTCGGCTACGGCGAGGTGGCGGAGGTGGACGGCAACAAGCTCACCATCGACTTCGACAAGGCGGGCCGCAAGCGCGTTGTCGACAGCTTCGTCGTCCATGCCGCCCGGGCGTGAGGCCACGCCCTCTCGGACCCCTTATTTGGCAGGGGCGATAGAGTTGAGCTTCAGAGCAAGCAAAAGCGAACGCCTGAGGCCTGCGCAATGTTGGACGCAAGCATGCTGACGGAGCTGGTAGCGGTGCTCGAGTGGTACCGTGCGATGGGCGCCGACGAGGCAACCGGCGATGTCCCCATCGATTGGCTACACCGCGGAGATCGGGGCCCAGGCAAGGGCTTCAATGGGCCATTGCCCGCTGTTCCCAATGCCCCGCCCGAGGTTGCCGTGGCCAGGGCTGGACCGCCGGCCGTCTCGCACCCGCCCTCCCGCCCCGCACCTAATCCGCCTCTGCGTCAGTTCCCGGCGACAACGCCGGACGCGGCCGTCATGGCGGCGCGCGCGGCCGCGCGCCAGGCCGCCGACCTCGATGAGCTTGGCGCCAGGCTCGCCGCCTTCGACGGTTGCAGCCTCAAGGCCACCGCCACGAACCTGTGTTTCTACCGCGGCCCGCCGCAGGCGCAGGTCATGCTGATCGGCGAGGCACCCGGGCGGGATGAAGACTTGGAGGGTAAACCCTTCGTCGGCCGCGCAGGACAGTTGCTCGACCGCATGCTGGCGGCGATCGGCCTCTCCGAGCGCAATGCCCACATCACCAACATCGTCTACTGGCGCCCGCCGGGCAATCGCACCCCCACGCCCCAAGAGGCTCAGGTGTGCCGTCCGTTTCTGGAACGCCAGATAGAGCTGGTGGCGCCTGGCATCATCGTTCTCCTCGGCGGGGCCGCTGCCAAGCACCTCTTTGGCGTGGCGGACGGCATCATGCGTATCCGCGGCAAGTGGCGGGAGCTGGAGATCGGCAGCAGCAAGCCGCGCGCGCTGGCCACGCTCCATCCCGCCTATCTGCTGCGTACCCCGGCTGCCAAACGGCTGGCCTGGCGCGATCTCCTGGCGATCAAGGCCGCCGTTGGCGACTAGCGCAAACGCCTACGCACCGCTCGCCAAGGCCGCCCACACGATTGGTCGCTGCTACGTTATGACGCAGCGCCGTATCAGCTTCGACCCCGCAAGCGAGTAGCCCGGCGGATGCTGGGGGGCACCTCGACCGTGCCCACGCCGGGTCTCGCATCGGTCCCGCACCTCGACGGCCAACCGCGAAATCGCGCCGAAGCCCCGCCGACCCCGCATTGGCCCGACGCGCATTCCGAACCTCCATCGCAACCTCATCCTCTAGCGCCGCGATGCGCGGCCGCAGCGGGAGGTGCCTCGCCACGGTCGGCGCCCCGCCCGTGCTGTGTTCCGCTCCTGATGTCCGCGCGCGCTTGTTTGACCCGCTTGCCTCAAGCAGACGTCGTTTTGCGGCAATATGCCGGGGATGCCTCTTATGCCGGCAGGGGGTGCCCCCAGTTTTGGTGACGGCCGTTGGGAATGGCACCGATGCGCGGGGCGCCGAGCAGGTCATGGGTGCCAGAAGATGAGGGCCAGAAGACGAGGGCCAGAAAACGAGGGCCAGAAGACGAGGGCCAGAAGACGAGGGCCAGAAGAGGAGGTCCAGAAGACCCGGGTCGGGTGAAGGGGGTCCCAGGTACGGGAGCAGGTAACGTGGCCAGGTGACGCGGGCCTGGCGTCCTGAGACAATGCCGGGTCCGAGCCCAGAGGGCCTGCCATGCCAAGGATCGACGCGTCTCGCCCGTTCATCCCCGTGCGCATCGCCGTGTTGACGGTCTCCGATACGCGCGCCATCCCCGACGACAGGTCAGGCGATGCGCTCGTGCGCATGCTCGCCGAGGCGGGCCATCAGCTGGCAGCCCGCGATCTCGTCAAGGACGACGTGGGCGCCATCAGGACAGCAGTGGAGCGTTGGATTGCCGACCCGGCAATTGACGTCGTGATGACCACCGGTGGCACCGGGTTCACCGGCCGGGACGTGACACCGGAAGCCGTCAGGCCCCTTTTCGAAAAGGAAATCGACGGCTTTGCCACGGTGTTTCATGTCATCTCACTGCAGAAGGTGGGCACCTCCACCATCCAGTCGCGCGCCTGCGCGGGGCTCGCGCGCGGCACCTACATTTTTTGCCTGCCCGGTTCGCCCGGCGCGTGCAAGGACGCATGGGAGGACATTCTCAAGTGGCAGCTCGACAATCGCCATCGCCCCTGCAATTTCGTTGAGATCATGCCGCGCCTGGAGGAGCACCGCCGCAAGGGCTGAAGGTGCTGCTCGCAAGCCGGCCCTCGGCACCATTGTGGCGGATGCAAGCTGTCGACCGACAGCCTTGGGCGCCGGCTAAAGCGTGCCGCCAAGACGCAGGCCCGCTGCAAAGGCCCTCCAACCAAATGGCCAGTTGTGGCACCAATGCCGATTGCGGGGTGTCAGCGCGCCTTCCCCGGGCGTCCGGCGCTCAAAGCCGACGAACCTGCGGGGGATGTTGATCACCCCGGGCCTGGAGCGCCCCCGACCGAGGCTAGGCCGGCGCTGGGCGTGGATGCGTCACAATTGCCCTCGTGGGGGCGCCCGCGGGTGCCCGAGGCGTCGTCTCGAACCCTGCGGGGCGAACGGAATCGACGCCTGCGAGTTTTGTCGAGGGCGGAGGGCTCGATTCGCGATCCCACCGCCTCGTGATAAGCGTTCACGCCGCCGAGCGAGCACCGTAGCCAGCGCGGAAGCAGGATCGTGCGGCCGAGCCTGCCCGACAGGAGTGCAGGAAGGCTTTGTTTTCGGGCAGCCCGATCACCATCTTTCTGTGCAAGTAAGCCGGCGTGGCGAATTGGCCATATGGTCACAGGGTTGGAGGCGAGCAAACCAGCTACACACCTATTCTCGCCCAGCTTACTTGGTCTAGTCTGCCTGTGACGCGCCGCCGACTGCAGAGGCGATGACGAATGACGACGAAGGACAACATTTTCGATCTCTATGCTCAGGCATATGAGAGCCAGAAACAGCACCGGATGACCTTGCGGGAGTACCTCGAAGGCTGCCGCGCTGATACCTCGCTGTACGCCGGTACCGCCGAGCGCATGATCACGGCGATCGGAGAGCCGGAATTCGTCGACACTGCCAAAGACAGCCGTCTTGGCCGCATCTTCATGAACCGCACACTGAAGGTGTACCCAGCCTTCAAGGATTTCTACGGTCTGGAGGAAACCATCGAGCGGATCGTGGGTTTCTTCCGCCATGCCGCCCAGGGTCTGGAGGAAAAGAAGCAAATCCTCTACCTGCTCGGGCCCGTCGGCGGCGGCAAATCTTCGCTCGCTGATCGTCTGAAGGACTTGATGGAGAAATGCCCGATCTATGGGCTGGCCACCAACGACGGCGTGAGCCCGATCTTCGAAAGCCCGCTCGGGCTCTTCGATCCCGCTACCATGGGCCGTATGCTGGAGGATCGCTACGGCATCCCCGAACGCTTGTTGACCGGCAACATGTCGCCGTGGGCGGTGAAGCGATTGGATGAGTTCGGCGGCGACATCTCGAAGTTCTCGGTGATCAAGCTGCATCCCTCCAAGCTGCGGCAGGTCTGCGTGGCCAAGACCGAGCCGGGTGATGAGAACAATCAGGACATCTCCGCCCTCGTCGGCAAGGTCGACATCCGCAAGCTCGAGCACTTCGGCCAGAACGATGCCGACGCCTATTCCTACTCAGGCGGTCTCAACCGCACGACCCAGGGCATCCTTGAATTCGTCGAGATGTTCAAGGCACCGCTGAAGATGCTGCACCCGCTGCTGACCGCTACGCAGGATCGCACCTACGTCGGCACCGAGAACGTGGGTGCCATGCCCTACCAGGGCCTGATCATCGCGCATTCGAATGAAAGCGAGTGGCAGAGCTTCCGCGCCAACAAGAACAATGAGGCGTTCCTCGATCGCATCAGCGTCATCAAGGTGCCGTACTGTTTGCGCGTTGCCGAGGAGAAGAAGATCTACGAGAAGCTGCTCTCGACGAGCGAGCTGCAAGGCGCACCCGTGGCGCCCGGCACGCTGGAGATGCTGGCGCGTTTCTCGGTGCTCACGCGGCTCAAGGCGCATGAGAACTCTTCGCTCTATTCCAAGATGCGCGTTTATGACGGCGAGACGCTGAAGGATACCGATCCGCACGCCAAGACCATCCAGGAGTACCGCGACGCTGCCGGCGTGACGGAGGGCATGGACGGTGCCTCGACGCGCTTTGCCTACAAGATCCTCTCGGAAACCTTCAACTTTGACACGCACGAGGTGGCGGCCGATCCGGTGCATCTGCTCTACGTCATCGAGCAGGCGGTGCGGCGCGAACAGCTGCCGGAAGAGACGGAGAGCCGTTGGCTTGAGTTTCTGAAGGAGGAGCTGTCGCCGCGCTACGCCGAGTTCATCGGTAACGAGATCCAGAAAGCGTATCTGGAATCCTACTATGACTTCGGCCAGAACCTATTCGACCGTTACGTGGCCTATGCCGACGCCTGGATCGAGGACCACGACTTCAAGGATCCCGATACCGGCCAGCTGATGAGCCGGCAGGTGCTGGAGCAGGAGCTCTCCAAGATCGAGAAGCCGGCCGGCATCGCCAACCCGAAGGACTTCCGCTTCGAGGTCGTCAAGTTCTCGCTCAGGGCCCGCTCGAAGAACGGCGGCAAGAACCCCAGCTGGACAAGCTACGAGAAGATCCGTGAGGTCATCGAGCGGCGCATGTTCAGCCAAGTCGAGGACTTGCTACCGGTCATCAGCTTCGGCAAGAAGCAGGACAGCGAGACCGAGAAGAAGCACGAGGAATTCGTGCAGCGCATGGTCGAGCGCGGGTATACGCCGCGTCAGGTGCGTCGCCTCGTGGAGTGGTACATGCGGGTGAAAAAGTCGAGCTGATCGACTGGGTGCGGGGCGCGCTCCTCTATGCTAGACGTTCACCAGCCGCGGCGGGGGGCAACTTCCGCCGCCCATGGTGCGTTCCAGAGGCCCGAGAGCGCAAGTTCAAGCAGGTAGCCAAGATGCAGATCGTCGATCGGCGGCTCAATCCCAAAGCCAAGAGCCTCGGCAACCGCCAACGCTTTCTGCGCCGCGCCAAGGGCGAGATCCGCGAGGCCATCAAGGATTCGCTGCGCTCGCGCAAGATCGCGGAGACGGAGAGCGCGGAGAAGGTCACCATCAGATCTAAGAGCTTGCGCGAACCGTCGTTTTCACTCGGACGCAACTCGGGGCTGCGCGACTACGTCCTGCCCGGCAACGAGGAATACAAGGTCGGTGATGAGATCCCCAAGCCCCAGGGTGGCGCCGGCGGCCGGGGCAACCAAGGCAGTCCCGACGGCGAGGGCCAGGACGATTTCACGTTCACGCTGACCAAGGATGAGTTTCTCGACCTCTTCTTCGATGATCTGAAGCTGCCCAACCTCATCAAGGTCAAACTGAAGGATCTCAAGGCGCCGCGATTGGTGCGCGCCGGGTTTACCACCGACGGCCCTCCGGCCCGGCTCAATCGCACGCGCACCATGCGCCGGAGCCTAGGCCGGCGGATGGCGCTGCGCCGTCCAAGTGAGGCGGAGTTGAAGCGGCTCGAGCAGGAGCTGGCCGCCGCCGAGGCCGAGACCCCGCCCGACCCCAAGCGCATCGCCGAACTGCGCTCGCGTCTTGAGCACAAACAGCGGCTGCGCCGCACCATCGCCTACATCGATCCCATCGACTTGGCCTACAACCGCTTCGATCGGGTGCCCAAGCCGACGACTCAGGCCGTCATGTTCTGCCTGATGGACGCCTCCGCGTCGATGACCGAGCCGCTGAAGGACCTGGCCAAGCGCTTCTTCATGCTGCTGCACGTGTTCCTGACGCGCTACTACCGGGAGGTGCACATCGTCTTCATCCGCCACACCAGCACGGCCGCCGAGGTCGACGAGGAGACCTTCTTCCGCGGCACCGAGACGGGTGGCACCGTAATCTCGACCGCGCTTGAGGAGATGCTCAAGGTGATGCGCGAGCGCTATTCGCCGGCGGACTGGAACATCTACGCCGCGCAGGCCTCCGACGGCGACAACTTTCACGACGACATGCCACGCTGCCTGGAACTGCTCAACGAGCAGATCCTGCCCGTGTGCCAATACTTCGCCTACATCGAGACCGCTCACGGCGAGCGCTTCAACGACACGGTGGAGACCCCCGTGTGGCACGGCTATTCCGAGGTCGCGCAGCGGCGGCGCAATTTCGCCATGCGGCGAGTGGCATCGCCGGAGGATATCTTTCCGGTGTTTCATGAGCTGTTCTCGGCCGACGCCGCGGCCGCCTGAGGGAGGAGATCGAAGTTGGCCGCCATGATGCCCAAGAAGCCCGGAAAGCGCCGGGGCAACATGCGCACCCTGTTCGATGGGTCGGAGTGGACCTTCGAGCTCATCCGCAAGGTGCACGACGTGATGGGCGAGATCGCGCTGGGTGAACTGGGTCTCGATATTTATCCCAATCAGATCGAGGTCATCACCGCAGAGCAGATGCTCGATTCCTACTCCTCGATCGGGATGCCGCTGATGTATCGGCACTGGTCGTTCGGCAAGCGGTTTGCTCGCGACGAGGCCTACTACAAGCGCGGCATGCGCAGCCTGGCCTACGAGCTCGTCATCAACTCTGACCCGTGCATCAGCTACGTCATGGAAGAGAATTCCATGACCATGCAGGCGCTCGTGATTGCCCATGCTGCCTACGGTCACAATCACTTCTTCAAGAACAACTACCAATTCCAGCTTTGGACACAGCCCGATCACATCATCGATTACCTTGGCTTTGCCAAGAGCTACGTTGCCGAATGCGAAGAACGCTACGGACAAGAGGCGGTCGAGACGACGCTCGATGCGGCTCACGCACTGATGAACCAGGGTGTCAGCCGCGATCTGCGTCCGCGGCCGCGCAACGTCGCCAAGCGCGAGCAAGAGAAGGCGGCGCGTCGCCGCGCCCATGAGGAAGCAACCTACGACGATATCTATCGCACCCTGCCCGAGATCACCAAGGAGCGAGCGACGGAGCCGCCCGAAGCACAAAACGAGCAGCGCCGGTTGGGGCTGCCTGAAGAAAACCTGCTCTACTTCCTCGAGAAGAACGCGCCCAAGCTCGAAGACTGGCAACGCGAGCTCCTCCGCATCGTGCGGCTGCTGTCACAATATTTTTATCCGCAACGCCAGACCAAGATGATGAACGAAGGCTGCGCCACCTTCGTGCACTACGTGATCATGAACCGGCTCTACGAGCGCGGTCAGCTCACCGACGGCACGATGCTGGAATTCCTGCATTCGCATTCCTCGGTGATCTTCCAGCCCTCATTCAATGACCGGCGCTTTAGCGGCCTCAATCCTTACGCGCTCGGCTTCGCGATGATGAATGACATTCGGCGCATCTGCACCGAGCCTACCGCGGAGGATCGGGAGTGGTTTCCCGAGCTCGCCGGCAGCGGCGACTGGATGGAGGCCCTGCGGCAGGCGTGGGCCCAGTTCCGCGACGAGAGCTTCGTGCTTCAATACTTGAGCCCGAAGCTCATCCGCGACTTCCGCTTGTTTGCCGTCAGCGACGACGCCAAGGAAGCTGCCATGGAAGTCAAGGCAATCCATGACGAGCAGGGCTACAAGGACGTACGCCGCCGGCTCGCCCGCCATTACGATGTGTCAACGCAAGACCCCGACTTGCAGGTCACGGACGCCGATCTCTCCGGCAGTCGCCGCCTTGTGCTAACGCACCGCGTGCGCAACGGCGTGCTGCTCGACAAGACCGAAGCGGAGCGCACACTGCAATACCTGGCGCAGCTATGGGGCTATCGCGTCAAGCTCGTCGAGCAGGACGTCGAGGGCAATCGGGTCTTGAAAGAGCACGAAGCGCTGCCGATGCCGTGAGCGCACGCGCCGCGCCGCGGACGTCGTGAGGTTCGGGCTATGCCGCATCGCGGATGAGGTCCGCGCACTTCTCGCCCACCATGATGCAGGGTGCATTGGTGTTGCCAGACGGCATGGTCGGAAAGATCGAGGCATCGGCAATGCGCAGGCCCTCGAGCCCATGCACCTTAAGCTTTTCGTTGACCACCGTGTTGGAGCCCGCCGGCCCCATCCGGCAGGTGCCGATAGGGTGGTAGGCGGTTTGCGCGTTGGCGCGAATCCAGCCGAGGATCTCAGCATCGCTTTCGATGTGCTTGCCCGGCGAATACTCCTCCCCCCGCAACTCGTCCAAGGGCTTGGCCTCGACCAGACGCCGGATGAGTTTGAACCCATCCACCATGGTGCGCTGATCGATTGTATCCGACAGGAAGTTGAAGCGAATGGCGGGATGCGCGCCAGGGTCGGCGGAGCGGATGTGAATGGAGCCCAGGCTTTCGGGGCGCAGCTGGTAGACGGACACCGTCATGGACGGAAAGGTCTGCAGCTTGCGCTTCTTGGGGTCCTTAATCGCGTAGGGAACGAGGTGCATCTGGACATCGGGCGTCGCCAGTTCGGGCCGCGTTTTGAGAAACGCCAGCAGCGGTGCCGACGGAAGGCTGAAGAAGCCGCCGCGGGTCGTCACGTATCGCAAGACTTGGCCCACGGCCCCCAGCCCGCGTGCCTTGTGGTTGTAGGAGACGGCGGGCACTTTCACGCGCCACACCACGCGCGCGTTGATGTGGTCGCGGAAGTTCTCTCCGACGGCGGGCAAAGCGTGCGCTAGGTCTATGCCGTGCGCCTTGACTATCGCGGGGTTGCCGATGCCCGACAGCTCCAGGAGCTGCGGCGTGGCCACCGCGCCCGCCGACAGAATGACCTCGCGACCGGCCCGCGCCTCAATCTGCCGGCCCCAGCGCTCGTAGACGACACCCACGCAGCGCCTGCCCTCAAGGAGGACGCGCCGCGTCGGTGCTTCGGTGACGATATCGAAGTTGGGCCGGCGCATCGCCGGCCTTAGGTAGCAGTGGGCGACGCTCATGCGGCGGCCACGGCTGATGGAGGCCTGGGTCTTGACGACGCCCTCCTGATCCTCGCTGTTGTAGTCCCGGTTGACCCTGAAACCGGCGGCGACGGCGGCCTTGAAGAGCGCGTCATAGAGCGGATTTTGGTCGGGCACCTCCGTCACGCGGAGGAGACCTGTCGTGCCGCGTCCGTTGGCGGCGTTGCCGCTCTCGTAGCACTCGATGCGGGTAAAGATCGGCGCCACCTCTTGCCAGCTCCAGCCGCGCGCACCCATCTGCGCCCAGGTATCGTAGTCGAGGGGTTGCCCGCGCACCCAAACGAGACCGTTGATGGCGCTCGAGCCGCCCAGCAACTTGCCGCGGGGCACCGGGATCGCCCGGTTCGCGGTGCCGGGCTCGGGCTCCGACTCGTAGCGCCAATTGGCCCTCGCATTGTCGATCAAGAGGCCGAAGCTCACGGGAAAGCGCGAATAGGGATGGTTGGCTCGCCCAGCTTCGAGGAGCAGCACACGCCAGCGCGGGTTCTCGCTCAGGCGCGCGGCCAACGCCGCGCCGGCGGAACCTGCGCCCACGACAATGTAATCGTATTGATCCATCGCCCTTCTCCCCCAGCCGCCTCGTCACATCTGCGGGCCATGCGGCAATCCCGCACCGACACTAAGCCATCCGCACCTGCCCCAGCCAGCGCAAGCGTGCATAGCTGCGACCGCGGGCCTATCATCAACCCCGGCAATCGAGTCGGCCCAATTCTCGCCATTGGCGCTCGGCTGCTATAGTTCCGAGGCGGGGGCCGAGGGGGAGCCGATGTTGAGGCGCTTATCGCTACTTGCCGTGATCGTTGGCCTTTGCGCGCCACCCACATGGGCCCAGGCTCCCCCTGTGGGCGCGACCGCTTCGGGTGCGCAAGCCTCCAGCGCCAATGTGTCCGCCGATGCGCCAGCGCCCACCACCGCGCTCGCGCCCGCCGATGCTGGCTTCGGCAAGGAGCTGACGGAGCGCCTGACGGCGCCTGGGACTGCCGGCCCCGCGCCAGACCGTGAGGACCGCGCCGCACTGGCCGCGTTCTATGCCGCGCGCCAGCATCGGCCGCTTTGGGTCTCCGCGGCAGGACTGACACCGGCGGCCCAGGCCGTCATTGCCGAGCTCCGTCGCGCCGATGATTGGGGCCTGGAAGCGTCCGCCTTCCAGCTGCCCAAGGCGTCCCCATCGCCGGGCACCGAACTCTCCCCTGTCCAAGGGGCCCAATGGGAGAGCGCCCTGGGTCTCGCTGTCCTCAAATACGCCCGCCATGCGCGCGGCAGCCGCGCCGATCCCGCAACGCTGAGCAAATTTCTCGACCGCAAGCCGCCCCTGTTGGAGCCGCAGCAGGTGATGGCGGCGATCGCGAAGGCCGATGCACCCGATGCCTATCTGCGCTCCTTGCATCCGCAGCATCCGCAATTCGAGGCGCTCCGCCAAAAATATCTGGCTCTGAGGGGAGGCCTGATCCCCGCTGCCGACCGAGACGGGGCAAGCGGCGCCACAAAGTCTACCCCGGCAAGGCCTCCCACCGTCACACCTGCGGCAGGCAGCGCGCGCAAGCTGCTCGTCAATCTGGAAGAGTGGCGTTGGATGCCGGACACGCTGGGCGACTTCTACATCTGGGTGAATATTCCCGAATTCACGCTGCGGGTCGTCAAGGGAGGCAACGTCATTCATACGGAGCGCGTGGTGGTCGGCAAGCCTGACACTCCAACGCCGGTCTTTTCACAAAACCTGGAACAGATCGTCTTCCATCCGAGCTGGGGCGTACCGGAATCCATCAAGCGTCAGGATGTTCTTCCAAGCCTCATCCGCGGCAGCACACGCATTTTCACCTTCTATCACCTGCGCATCCAGCGCGGCGGCCGTGACATCGATCCGGCCAGCATAGATTGGTCGAGCGCCGATATCCGCAATTTCCACGTCTACCAGCCGCCGGGCGAGAACAACGTGCTGGGCAACATCAAATTCCGCTTCCCCAACAAGCATGACGTCTACATGCATGACACGCCGCAAAAAAACTTGTTCAACGCGGAGGTTCGCGCCTTCAGTCACGGCTGCATGCGCGTGCGCCACCCCGAGCAGCTGGCGCAAGTGGTGCTGGCCGAGGACCAAGGCTGGCCGGCCAATCGCACTGCCGCAGCCATCGGCCCCGCCGGGGTGCAGAACAATCCAATCAACATCGAGCACTCCATCCCCGTACACATCACGTACTTCACCGCGGCCGTGGATGCGGACGGCAAGCTCAAGCTGTTCGCTGACATCTACGACCACGAGAGCAAGATCGCGCTGGGCCTCGAAGGCAAGGCGCAGCTGATCCCGCGTTGGAAGGAGGACAAGGCGCCGGCGCGGGCCGAGGCGATCGGCAGCCTGGCCGAGGCTGCCAACGATAGCTTCGGCAAGAAGGATTGGGCGCGCCGGGCGCTCGGCAATCCCGGGGGCTTTTAACCCTGCGCGCATTTGCAAGTTGTTGACCAGCGCAAGCCAATACTCGCGCGCAGCACCCCCAATTGGTTCGTCCGATGCGCCTCCCGCCCCGATCTTGCCGCATAGGCGGCTTTCAATCGGGCCGAATCGCGGGGCTCACACCGAACGGGGAACGCCCCTGCGGCGATGCCGGCAAAGACGCGGGAGACGGCACCGGCGAAAGATGCAAGTTCCGGTTGCTGCGGTCAGGGCGATGGGGTGAGCGCGGCGAAGGGCGCGCAGGCAAGGGCAAGTTGCCCTTCGACCTTGCCGGCGAGACACGTTGCGCGAGGGCACTTTGGGGGAGGACGCTTTGGGGGGAGTTCGCTAACGGCAGCCGACAGGGGCCCATGAGCGGGGCGTCGGAACGCGGCGCCCACACCAAGACCAGCTCAACGCCAGCCGATCGGGCCAACACTCGGGCCAGTACTCGGGCCAGTACTCGGGCCAGTACTCGGGCCAGTACTCGGGCCAACATTCGGGCCAGTACTGGGGCCAGTACTCGGCTCAGTACTGGCGCCGAACTCGGGCCAACACCCAAGGCCAATACAGTGAGGGACGCAATTTGCCAGTCCGCCGCCGTTCAATAGCCATTGCGATCGCCGTCGCGCTGCTCGGCGTCAGCGGCGGTGCCGGGATCTCGGCCAACTCCAGCCGCGACCGCACCATCTCCTTTTACGCCGTGAACACCAAGGAGACGCTGACGATCCAGTACATGAAGAACGGCAAGCACGTCCCCGAGGCGATGGAAAAAATCAACTGGATCCTGCGGGACTGGCGCAAGGATGAGCCGACCCAAATGGATCCCGATCTCATCGACCTCGTTTGGGAGATCCATAACGAGCTGGGGTCCGCCGAGCCGATCAACGTCATCTCCGGCTTTCGTTCGCGCGACACCAACGAGCTGCTGCGGCGAACCGTCGGCGGCCAGGCCAGTCAGAGCCGACACATTCTTGGCAAGGCCATGGACGTGACGTTCCCCGACGTGCCGGTGAAGAAGCTGCGCTATTCCGCCCTCATTCGCGAACGCGGCGGTGTTGGGTATTATCCAACCTCCGCCACCCCGTTCGTGCACATCGACACCGATCGGGTGCGCGCCTGGCCGCGACTGCCGCGACAGGAACTGGCCTTGCTCTTTCCCAATGGTCGCACCCAGCACGTTCCCGAGGACGGCGGCCAAATCACGCCCGAGGATGCTCGCCGCGCGCGTGCCGCCAATACCGAGCTTGCCCAGCAGATCGCCGAGGTCCTGCAACTGCACGCCCATCCAAGCCCGCCGATGCAGATCGCTACGCTCGGTCCGTCCCTGCCGCAGCTGTTGTCGCCACCGCGTCTCGTCGACCGTCTCGGGAGGGGGCCCAGCGATGAGGACCGCGCCCGCCTTGCCGCGCTGGCGGACGAACCGTTGCCCCGGCTCATCCTCGCACCGACGCCGGTGAACCGGCCGCGACCCGCGGCCTTAGGCATGCCGGTGTCCCAGCTGTCCCAGGAGGCGTCCCAGGCGTCCATGTTAGGGGGGATGCGCGTGGCCGGCATCGATCCAGCGGCCGCCGCAGCCCTGAAGCGCTTGCAGTGGGGCGCCTCGCTCAGCCGTGAGACCACGTTCGTGCCGGCCCCAGCCTACGACGAGGAGCACCCCGAGGAGCTGTCCTATCGGCCTTTCCCGATTGCGCCGTTTCTCACGGCCACCGCTTCCGTTGACGATCCCGCCTTGGCGCGCATGGTCCATCCCGATCTCGACAAGACCCTCGAAATGCTGGATCAGCTGAGCTCGGTGCCGCCGATGCGCTTGCGGCCGGGGCCGCAGACGGCGCGGCTTATGTGGGCGCAGGAATTCAAGGGGGAGGCCATCAACCTATCGAGCCTGATCGATCCGGACGATGTCCCGCACGCGGCCCCCGCTCCCCTCGCTGAGCGGCGCGTGCAGACGCAACCGCAATGAACGAGCCGGCACGCCTCGTGATCCCACGGAGGAGCCACGGGAGCGAGCCCATGGACGGGCCCTGGAACCCACCACATTGGCCCGCGGCGCCTCGGGACGCTGGACCCTGACTCTGGCACCTGACTCTGGCACCTGACTCTGGCATCCTCACCCTGGCACTTTGACCCGTGCGCACTTGGGTCCTGGCGCTCTGGGTCCTGGCGCCCTGGCCCTGGCGCTCTGGCCCTGGCGCTCTGGCCCTGGCGCTCTGGCCCTCTCTGGGCCCTGCCACGCCGACCCGGATCCACGCGCCCCGGGGAAAAAGGCAGGACCGGCTCCGTCGGGGAGCCGGCCCACAATTTGCCTGCAGTGCGCTTCAGATTGGCTGCAAGATTAGGCTTGCGGCTGCTGCGGTTGAGAGGAGTGTCCCTGATCCGAGCCCGCATCCGGCTGGCGATTGCGCCGCTCGCGCATAAACGCGTCGAACTCAGAGCGGTCCTTGGCCGCACGCAGACGCTCTAGGAACGCCCGGAACTCGCTCGCCTCCTCTTCCAGCTTGCGCAACGCCTCCTCGCGGTACTCATCGAAGGCGTGATTGCCGCTGGGACGTAGGCCATGCTCATAGTGCCCGCGCCAGTGCTGCATGCGCTCTTCCAAGCGCGTACGCTTGCGCTCCCAGCGCGCGGCCGCGCGGTTCACCCGCTCCGTGGCCCGCTCGCGCCACCGTTCGATATCGCCGCGGGTCCCATGCCATCCACATCCCATCCGTCCACTCCATATGATGTAGGCCAGGATCGCCAACCCGATCGGCCAAAACACGATGAAGCCGATCACCATCAGGGCAATCCATGCCGGCCTGCCAAAGTCATCTATGCGTGCCACGACATCAGACATGGCGGTTTCACCTCCCGGGTACGTGCCCATGTCAATGTTTATAACATTTACATGGCAAACGGTCGCCGGTTCGTCAAGAGGGCAGGCCGGGGTTTATTGCGCTCGGGGGGTTGGGCGCCGCGCCGGCGCGAGGAACGCAGACTGGCGCCCGTCGGGGCCCGATCATCGCACGAGCCTCTTGGGCCTGCCTCTCTAAAGCCTGGCCGCCAGCTAGCCCCCCGTTGCAAGCAAGCCGCCATGGCCGGTGCGCGCCCGTTGCCCGCGCGACATGCCCCGTGGGCGCCGCATCAAACGTGCTGGCCACCGTCGATGTGCAGTTCCGCACCGTGCACGTAGCTCGACTGCTCCGTACACAGGAAATAAATCGCCTTGGCCACTTCCTCCGGCTCACCCAGGCGGCGCAGCGGGATCTGCTCGTGCACCAGCCGCTCGGTCCCCGGCGACAGGATGGCGGTGTCGATCTCGCCCGGTGAGATGGCATTGACGCGGATGCCCCGCGGGCCGAAGTCGGCAGCCATCTCACGCGTCAGCGATGCAAGGGCGGCCTTCGAGGTTGCATAGGCGGCGCCGGCAAAAGGATGGACGCGCCCACCGGCGATCGAGGTGACGTTGACCACCGCCCCTCTGGCCGTTTCGAGTTCGGCAATCAGCCCGCGCGCCAGCATGATGGGCGCGAAGAAGTTGACCTGGAACACGTGCTGCCAATCCTCAAGCGGCGTCTCGATGGCGCCGAGGCGGCTCCCACCGAGACCCTTGGGCGAAATGCCCGCATTGTTGACCAGTGCGTTGAGCCGCGAGCCCTGGGCCTTAAGCCGCTCGCGCATCTCGCCGATGGCCCCGGCGGTGTGCTGCGGATCGGCCAGGTCGACCTGGATGTGATCCTCAGGTCCCATCTCCCAAGGGCAGTTCTCGGGAAAGGGATGGCGTGAGCAGGTGATCACGCGCCATCCCGCCGACGCAAAGCGCTTGACGGTGGCGTGGCCAATGCCGCGCGAAGCCCCGGTCAAGATCAGGGTCTTCCTGTCCGCATTAGGGGTATTGGGCATTGCGCCAGGCTAGCATGTCCGCGCCCGTGGCCCAATGCGGCTCGCCAGATCTGGCCTGCGGTGGGCGTAGACCTCGGACCGGTTTCGCGGCGACAATGGGCCCAAGCCTTAGTGCACTCCGGGAGCCACCATGCCGAGCAATCTGCGCATCGATCCGCAACGCCTATGGACCAGCCTGATGGAGACCGCCGCCTTTGGCGCAACGCTCAAGGGCGGCATCAACCGCCAGACCCTTACGGCCGAGGACGGCATGGTGCGGGCGTGGTTCAAGCGTGAGGCTCAGTCCCTGGGCTGTCGCGTCACGGTCGACGAGGTCGGCAACGTGTTTGCCTTGCGCCCGGGCCGGAATGCGGGGCTTGCACCCATCGCCCTCGGTAGCCACCTCGACACGCAGCCGACTGGGGGCAAGTTCGACGGCAACTTGGGTGTGCTCGGCGCGCTCGAAGCCTTGCGCACGCTGGTCGCCGCCGGCTACGAGACCAATGCGCCCTTCGTCGCGGTGAGCTGGACCAATGAGGAGGGTGCGCGCTTTGCTCCTGCCATGCTGGGCTCGGGCGTGTTTGCGGGCGTGTACCGTCGGGCGGATGCCGATCTGACAACCGACAGTCAAGGGACGCGCTTCGGCGATGCGCTCGAAGCCATCGGCTGGCGTGGCGAGCTCAAGGCCGGAGCCATGCCCCTGTCAGCCTACCTCGAACTCCACATCGAGCAGGGGCCAATCCTCGAATTGGAGAACAAGGCCATCGGCGTGGTTACCGGCGCCCAGGGGGTGCGCTGGTACGAAGCGACGATTACGGGTCGCGAGAGCCACGCCGGCACCACGCCGATGCCCCGCCGGGCCGACGCGTTCATTGCCTGCGCCCGGTTGGCGCTGGAGGTGCAGGCGATCGCCTTGGCACACAAGCCGAGCGCCGTAGGCACCGTCGGTCGCGTCGAGGTCGAACCCAACTCGCCCAACGTCGTCCCGGGCACGGTGCGCATGACCGTCGACCTGCGCCATCACGACGATGCCATCCTCGAGGACATGGAAAAGAGGCTGCATGCCGCGATCGAAGAGAGCGCCTTGGAGGATAAGGTGGATTTCGCCCTCAAGACGCTGCACGCGGTGCCAGCGACCAAGTTCCATCCCGACTGCATTGCGGCCGTGCGCGCGGGCGCCGAGACGTTGGGCCTTTCGCATCGAAACATCATTTCTGGGGCGGGCCACGATGCTGTGCATCTCTCCAAGGTGACGCCGACCGCGATGATCTTCGTGCCGTGCAAGGACGGTCTCAGCCACAACGAGGCTGAGAGCGCCACGATGGAGGATTGCGCCGCCGGCGCCCAGGTGCTGCTAGAGGCGGCTCTGGCTCTCGATGCCAAGCTTCCCGCGCGATGAGGCCATGCGCGCCGATGGCGGCGCTGCGCTGTGAGCAAGATGCGTGGTGGCAAGCGGTCGCATTACCGCCCTCGCGCGGCCTCTCGCCAGTTCCAAGCCTCGCCACTAAGCGTTCACCGGGCGCTGAAGAGGTGGCAGGCCACGCTGCGGCCGTCGCCGAGGTCGATCAGCGCCGGATCAACCCGCCGGCAGTGGTCCATCGCCTGGGGGCAACGTGGGTGGAAACGGCAGCCCGAGGGCGGGTTGAGCGCGCTTGGTACCTCGCCGGTGGCGATCGCGCGCGGCCGCCGGGCTTCGACCTCCGGATCGGCGACCGGGATCGCAGCCAACAGCGCATGCGTATAGGGATGCAGGGGATGCTTATAGAGCTCATCGCGGCCCGCGATCTCGACGATGCGGCCAAGATACATGACGGCAATGCGCTCGCACACGTGCCGCACCACCGCCAGATCGTGGGCGATGAACAGATAGGTGAGCGAGAGCCGCTGCTTGAGCTCGATGAACAGGTTCACCACCTGCGCCTGGATGGAGACATCCAGTGCTGAGACGGGTTCATCGCAGATGACGAGGCTCGGGTTCAGCGCCAACGCGCGAGCGATGCCGATGCGCTGACGCTGACCACCCGAGAATTCGTGGGGGTAGCGGTCGCCCATGTCGGGCAGAAGCCCAACCATGCCGATCAGCTCTGCGACCCGTTCTGCGTACGTTGCTGCAACGCCGGCCAAGCCATGCACCTTGAGGGGTTCGCCGATGATGTCGCGCACTTTCATGCGCGGGTTCAAGGACCCAAAGGGGTCTTGGTAGACCATCTGCATGCGCCGGCGGATCGGTCGCATTTCGTCCCGGCCACAAAACGTAATGTCCCGTCCCTCAAACACGATGCGGCCGGCCGTCGGCTCCAGCATGCGCAGGATGGCCAGCGCGGTGGTGGACTTGCCGCACCCCGACTCGCCGACGAGGCCCAGGGCGCCGCCGCGCTCGAGCGCCAAATCGACGCCGTCCACGGCCTTGATGGAGCCAACGCGCCGCTCAATCAGCACGCCCCTTCGCAGGGGAAAGTGCACACAAAGCCCCTCCACACGCAGGATCTCCTGAGACCTTGTGTCGGCGACGCGCAACGCGGCGGACGCGCCATCAAGCTCTTGGGTCATTGAAGCAGGCCTTGAAGTGGCGCGCTGCCACGGGGGTGAGAGGCGGACGGGCGGAACGGCAAATGTCGCTGACGCTGCGGCAGCGCGGAGCGAAGGCACAACCCGTGGGCAATTGCGCGAGATCGGGCGGCTGCCCCTCGATGGGTACCAAGCGTTGCGCCGTATCGCTATCGAGGCGCGGCACGGACGCCATCAAGCCCTGTGTGTAGGGGTGATGTGGGTGCTTGTAGAGCTCGCGCGACGGAGCCGTCTCCACGATGCGACCGCCGTACATGACGGCGACCCGGTCGGCGTAGCGGGCAACCACACCCAGATCGTGCGTTATGAGCAGCAGCGAGGAGCCGGTCTCCAGCGTCAACTCCTTCAACAGATCGAGGATTTGCGCTTGCACGGTGACATCGAGCGCGGTGGTCGGCTCGTCGGCGATGATGAGGCGCGGACTGCACGCCAATGCCATGGCGATCATCACGCGCTGGCGCATGCCGCCGGAATATTGATGCGGGTAGGAGGCAAGCCGGCTCGCCGCATCGGACATGCGCACCCGGCCCATCAGCACCTTAGCCTGCTCCAGGGCCTTGGCCCACGCCGTGCCCCGATGCACGTTGATCGGTTCGGCGATCTGCATGCCGACGCTCAGCGCAGGATTGAGCGACGACATCGGCTCCTGGAAGATCATGGCGATCTTGTTGCCGCGTACGGCACGGATGCCGCCCTCATCGAGCTTGAAGAGATCCCGGCCCTCGAACACGACCTCACCGCTTTCGATGCGACCCGGCGGCGACGGGATGAGCCCAATGATCGACAACGCCGTCACGCTCTTGCCAGAGCCCGATTCACCAACAAGGGCCACCGTCTCGCCGGCATCGATGTCGAAGGAAATGTTGTCGACCGCTGTCACTACCCCACGTTCTGTGGTGAAGCGGGTGGTGAGGTTGCGCACTTGCAGGAGAGGGAGAGGCATTTCAACGCCATCGACCATGGCACCGGCGGGCAAGGCTCGCCGACGCTGCGGTTGCCCTTCAGTAGCCCATCTTCTTCTTGAGGTCCTGGTCGATCCAAATGCGCGCATAGATGGGGCCGGGCCGCACGGCCCCGGCGCGCAGCTCGCCGTTGTAGTTTTTCACCCAGGGCCACCACGCCGAGTGAAGGTAGGGTGTGGGCAGCCAGATGTAGGGCGCCTTGTCGATGATCTCGCGCGTCATCGCCTTGAGCATGGCTTGCCGCTTGGTTTCGTCGCGCTCGCCATAGACCTCGTCCATCTTCTTATCGAACGCCGGATCGGACCAGCCCGAGGCGTTCCATTGCTGCCCGGTGGCGAAGCTCTTGCGGATGGTCGTTGTCGGGTTGGTGTGGCCGTTGTTCATGAAGTACCCCGGCGTCATCTTGCGCGTGGTCATTGCCGACAGGAACGCGGCATATTCCATGGGCTCAATCTCGATCTTCACGCCAACCTGCTCCAGATAGGCGGCAACCAGCGGCAGCAGGTCCATGTGGTCGGGATTGCAGGTGCACACCTGCACCTTGAAGCTGAGGCCATTGCGGATTCCGGCCTCGGCCAGCAGCTTCTTTGCGCGGTCGGGATTGTACTCATAGAGCTCCCTTACGCTCGCCGGCATCGCCTCGAGCGGCTCGTAGTAGCCCTTGTAATCGGGGTGCATGGGATAGGCGAAGAGCTCGGCGTTGCCGTTGTAGTAGGCGGAGACGATCTCCTTCTTGTTGACCGCCATGTTGAGCGCGCGGCGCACGCGGATATCGTCAAACGGTTTTTGATTGACCTGCAACGCCAGGTAAGTCCCGGACATACTGAGCCACCGCGACCACTGCAGACGTGGCGCGCTCCTCTTGAGCTCGTCCACGTTCTGCCAGCGCATGCTCTCAAGGATATCGAGCTTGCCCGTGCGCAGCGCGGTGACGAAGGTGGCTTCGTCCTTGATGGTGCGGAAGACAAGCTTATCGATGAAGGGGAGCTGGTATTCCGCGCCGTTGACCGTGTCCCTGCCCCAATAGTTCGGGTTCTTGCTGTAGGTGTTGGAGTTGCCCTGCACAAAATCCGCCAGCATGAACGGGCCAGTGCCATTGACGTTTTTCCAGTTGGCGGCGCCGGCGTCCGCCACTTCCTTGGGATAGATCGCCGAGTAGTATCCGTAGCCAAAGCGATAGTCCCATTCCGCGAAGTAGCCGTTGAATGTGAAGACCACCGTATGTTTGTCGGTCGCCTCGACCTTGGCCACATGATTGAAGTAGTCCTTGAGCTTGCGCGGACTATTGTTGAGCCGATTGAAGGCGAACACGACGTCGTCGGCGATGAGCTCACGCGCGGCCATCACGCCGGGCTTGTCCGGAAACATGATGCCTTTGCGCAGCTTGATTTCGACCCGCAACGGGTTCTCCTTCCACTCCCAGCTCTCCGCCAGCTCGCCGCGGATGGCATCAGAGGGCAGCCACGCATCGGCATAGAAAGGATATGGACCCCCGTTCTTGACGCTCTTCGACAGATCGGCGGCGAACAGCTGCTCGTAGACCTGGCCGGTGTCGTGGTTGTGTTTCCAGTTCCAATCCTGTGCATCCCATGACAATGCCGTGAGCGTCACGTAGACCGTGCCGACCTCCAGCGTGCCACCGTATTTCGGGGCCTCAGTCTCGGCTCGCAGGTTGCCGGCGCCAAGCACCAGCCAGCATCCGAAGATGCCGGCCGCGAGCAGCGTGCCGAGGCTCGCCGTGTTGAGCTTCATTGCCTCCTCCCTTGTTGCTTTGTGGCATTCCACCCTCAGCCGGAGCCGCGCATGCGCGGATCGAAGAGATCCCGCAGGGCGTCGCCAAAGACGTTGATCGCATAGACCACGATGGTGAGGCAGAGCCCAGGTGCCAGGGCGAGCCAGGGCCCGTGGAACATGAACGCCCGTCCGCTTCCCGACAACATACCGCCCCAGGTGGGTGCGGGCGGCGGCACACCGAGCCCAAGGAACGACAACGCCGACTCGATCAGGATCACCGCTCCCACACGCGTCGTGAAAAGCACGACAATCGGGGCGAGCACGTTGGGCAAGACGTGGCGCCAGAGGATGCGCGCGGTGGAGGCGCCGATCGATTGCGCAGCGTGTACATACATGTGCTCGCGCACGGAGATGACCGCCGCACGGATGATGCGTGAGCCGGCAACGCCCAGGAGCAAGCCCAAGGTGACAATGATCTGCGGCATGCCCGGGCCCACCACCGAGACGACCACGATCAGCACGACGAGGTCGGGGAAGCTCTGCCAGGCGTCGACGAAGCGCTGTGTGATGAGATCGACCTTGCCGCCGAGATAGCCGGTGACGATGCCGATCGCGACCGAAATCAGCGTCGCCAGGCCGGCGGCGCAGAAGCCGATGACGACGGACAGCTGCGCGCCGTAGATGCAGCGCGAGAGCACATCGCGCCCCAAATTGTCGGTGCCGAAGAGGAACAGCGATGAAGGCGGCTTGAGCCGGTTGATCGGGCTGATTTGGTTTGCGCCGTAAGGGGCAAGAAAGTCCGCAAACAGACCGATGAGCAAGAACAATACGCAGAGAATGCCGCCGACAGCACCGAGCGGCTTTTCACGCAACAGTCGGCTGAGGAAGCGAAGCGTTGGGCTGGCCGTCGGCCGCCGTGCCACAGATGGGGCCAGCGCCGCCATCAGCGGTACCTCACCTTGGGGTCGAGCAACCCGTAGCTGAGATCGACCAGAAGGTTGATCAGCATCACGGCCACGCCAACGATCAGGAATACCCCGGTGATGATGGGATAGTCGCGCTGATTGACGGCATCGAGCAGGAGCAAGCCCATCCCGGGGATGACAAAAATCTGTTCCATGATGACGGCGCCACCGATCAGCAACGGCGCCTGCAATCCGATCAACGTCACCACAGGGATCAGTGCATTGCGCAGCGCGTGGCGGGTGATGACGAGGTTCTCCGAGAGCCCCTTGGCCCAGGCGGTACGGATGTAGTCCTGCCTGAGCACCTCCAGCATCATGGTGCGGGTGAGCCGCATGGTGACGGCCGACAGCGACGTCCCCAGAATGACGGCCGGCAGGATCATCTGCGACAGGTTGTGCAGCGGATCCTGGCGGAATGGCACGAATTTTACTTCCGGCGACCAGCCCCACCAAATCGAGGGGAATACCATCACCATGGTGCCCATCCAAAAGCTCGGCACCGCCAGCATCACGATCGAGAAAGACCGGCCAAGGTAGTCGCCGGCCGTATCCTGCCGCATGGCGGAATAGGCACCGATTGGAATGGCAACGGCCAACGCCACCACGAGGGCCAGCAAGCCGAGCTCGAAGGTCACGGGCAGGCGCGCGAGCAACAATTCGGCAACCGGGGTGTTGCCCCAAAGGGAGCGACCAAAGTCGCCTGCAAAGAGGATGCCGCCCATCCAGCGCACGTACTGCTCCCAGATCGGCTTATCGAACCCCAGCGCCGCAATGAGCTGCTCGCGGCTCAGCTTGTCGGCGGAAATATCGTTCTGAGAGAGCATCAAATCGATGACGTTGCCGGGAATGAGGCGCACGGTCACGAACACGATGACGCTAGCGAAGAAGAGCGCGGGAATGAGCGCCAGCAGGCGGCGCACAAGATAGGCTCGCATACCCTCAGGCCCTCTCTACGGGGCTCACCCTTCCCGCTTCCGGCACCAAGAGACAACGAAATGGGGGCGGGTGCAATTGTTGCCCGACAATCAGACGAAGGCCCACAGGCATTCCTCGGAGTGAAGCGCTCTGGTGAGAGCCGTCTGGGGAGGGCCTGGGGGCAGCGGTGGAGCTTTGCCAACGCCGCCCTGTCACCGCGGCCGGACAGCCCTGGCTGGAAGGGCTATCCCAAGCGATCTCGTTGGCGCCGCCGATCAGCCCTCGATCGGCAACGACCAGGACAGCTCCTCGTGTCCAGGAGCGAAACTGCGGTTGGTCTGCTCCGGATTGCGGTTGACCTGCGGCCGCGCATAGAGCGGGTGGCGCATGCTGCGCACCTCATGCTCGATGGTAAACAGTACCTTGCCGGTATCGAGGGCGATGATGTCCTCGAAACGGTATTGGTGCTGATCGCTCTCCTCGGTGACGAGGTCCCTTTCGATGAGCCGGCGATAGGGTCCGGAGAAATCGGCCAGGTAGACGGCGATGTGATGACCATCAAAGGCCGGGGCGGGCTTGGCCGTCTCGCGGAAGTAGAGGTCCTGGCCGGCGCCGACCGACACGCGCGCAAACCGCCCCTCCGAGTCCTCACCAACGCTCGCCCTCGTTTGCATGACCTCACGGTAGAAGCGCGCGATCCCATCGGCGGTGCCAACCGCCGCCTCAAATTCCACGTAGGGTATGCCGAGCTGCATGCGCCCGAAGCGCGCGCCCGATTGGAAGAGCCGTATGCGGTTGCCCCACGGGCACGTCACTTCGACAAACTCGTCCTGCTCGCTGACGGAAAAACGGGTGGCTTGGAGGGCCTCCTTCACGCCATTGAGCCGCCGCAGCAGCGCAGCGCGATCGGGCATCACCAGGCCGGTGTGACCACGCAACACCTGTGCCGCCCCGGTCGGCAAATGAAATTGGCTGCGGCCGACGTTCATCCACATGTTGCCGATGCCCGTCATCAGGTAGGGATCGCGGGTGAGGCCGAGACCCGTGGCATAAAAGAGGATTGCCAGCTGTTGGTCCGGTACGCGGGTGTTTACGTGCTCGAGGGCGACGACATTGCCGACATCCTCGACGGTTCGGTCGTAAGTGCTCATGTGGCGCCTCCCTCACTCTTTGCGTCCCTCCCCAGCGAAAGCGGGGGATCCGCCACAAGTTAGCGCAGGCGTTCGCCGCCCGCCACTCGCGGCGCGCGGGGGTGGTCCGCAACGAGCCGCGCAATGGCTGCCCTGTCAGCGGGAAACCGACGCACGCGCGCGAGCCGACGCGCGCCGGAGCAGGCGACGGCGCCACATAAGCCTGGTGGGAGCTTGAGATCCCCAACAGCCATGCCGCTGGCGTCGGCAAGCCGCCGCGCAGCCGCCTCGATCTCGCCAGCCACGAGCTGCCGGCCACTGGCCTGACGCAAGCCCAGCTCTGCCAAAATGTGCGCAAGCCCCTGGCCGGTGGCCTTGGCGTAGGCCTCGAGCCGGCACCAAGCCTGCAGCACCGGCGCCTCGCCGGTTCCCTCCCAGGCGAGGGACCGAGCAAGCCCGGCGCCGATCGCGAGAACTTCTTGTCGGCGGCGCGCCGACAACTTGAGGCGGCGATGAGCCTCAAGATCAACCCCAATGGGCGAGCGCGCAATGCCGAGCAGTGCCCATTTCCCACTGTGCGATAGGCTGAAGCTTGGAGCTGCCTCACCAAGGTGAGGCCGCCCGCTTGCAGTGCGCATAAAGGCCTGCTGGCGCACGTGCGCGCCGCCGATCCGCTCGATGATGATCCGCAGCGCAATGTAGGCCGCTAACCGCTGCCGCCGCTCGCCTTCGTCGCGCAAACGCGCAGCGCGCGTGCAATCATCGGCCGACAGGCGTGGGACTTGGCGCTCGAGGGCCTCTAGCGCCGGCACTGCCGCTGGTAATTCGACGAGCCACAGCTCCATGGAGTTGCCGGGGAGTTGCCGGTCGCGGCCTTGCCATCCAGGGTGGCGCGCCAAGCCCCGATCGGCAAGAGCACAATTGGCTCCCGCCGGCCTCCATCGTGGGGGCCGCCCCTTTGAGGTTAGGCACGCAGCCGCTCGGCAGGCACATCCCAAAACCGGCGCTGAGCCTCGGCCCACGCGGCGCCATGCGTGTAGCCGATGTCCTTGAGCGAGCGCTCGTCGAGGTCCGCCAGCGCGCGACGCTCGCTGCGCACGCGCAAGGCAACGCCAACGGCACACACACATTGCCAAACATGGCGGCCTACCCCGCCCAGGTCGGGCGAGAGCCGCACCTGCGGAAGAACGAAATGGGTCATGATCTCTCCAAAAGGCTCGCCCCTCATGGGGTCTTGAAGCGGCTGCATACGCTTTTCTCTTGCATAAAGGAATCGAATGTTGTTTATGTTTTGCAGTAGACACCCTTATTCAGAAGGTGAACCCTGCGCCGCGACATCGACATTTCCTTGTTGCGCGCCTTCGTCGCCGTCGTGGAGACGGGCAGCGCGACCAGCGCCGCTGCGCTGTTGAACCTCACGCAGGCTGCCGTCAGTCAACAGCTCAAGCGTCTCGAAGACCTGTTTGGCACCGAGTTGTTCGAGCGCCATCACAAGCGCCTGCTCCTCAAGCCCAATGGCGAACGCCTGATCGCCCATGCACAACGGTTGATCGCGCTCAATGACGAGGTATGGGGAGCCATGAGCGCACCGGCCTACGTCGGCGAGGTATGCTTGGGCGTACCGCATGACATCGTCGGACCCTACCTGCCGCCGATCCTGAAACGGTTCGACAAGGCCTGGCCGCGCGTGCGGGTGACGCTGAAATGCACGACCACGCCCCTGCTGCGCGAGTTGCTGGGCCAAGGTGTCCTCGACTTGACGCTGACAACGGAACAGCGCTGCCAGCGCGGTGGAGAGGTGTTGCTGGAGGACGATCTGGTGTGGGCCGGTGCCCCCAACGGGGCGGCGCATCGACGCGACCCGCTGCCGGTGTCGCTGGGCGATGAGAAGTGCGAATTTCGCGAGTGCGTGCTGAAGGCGCTCGCCGACACCGGGCGCGACTGGCGGCCCGTGTGCGAGGTCTCCAGTATGGAACCACTCCTTGCATCGATCGAGGCCGACCTTGCTGTTGGCCCCTTCCTGCGCCGTTCGATTCCGGACTATCTGACGGTTGTGGAGGATGCCCGCCTGCCGCGGCTGCCCAAGTTTCTCGTCAACATGTATTTGCCGCCGGCGCGGCAGAACGAGATCGCGGTCGAGTTGGCGCGACACATCACACAGGAATTCGCCACGCACTTCCGCCGTCCGTCGGGGCCGGAACTGGCCGTGCGCTATCGACGCAAACCGCTGTCCTCTGCGGCTTGAGATCGTGCCGGCGAGCGAACTGGCGACAAGGGCCGGCATGCAATCTTCGCTCCTTCAGGCCTCGCTGCTTCAGGCCTCGCTGCTTCAGGCCTCGCTCCTTCAGGCCCCCCTGCTTCAGGCCCCCCTGGTTCAGGCTTGGCGCCGGCGGCGATGGCAACCGGATCAGGCGGCACTCGCCGCCTATCAAGGCCTCAAGCCGATGGTGGTGGTCACCGGCGCCTCGGAAGGTATTGGCTATGCGCTGGCGCGTCGCTTTGCGGCCGCCGGAAACGATCTCGTTGTTGTGGCTCGCCGGCCCCAGCCGCTTCAGGAAGCAGCCGCGCGCATCTGCGCTGAATTCCATGTCGAAGCCGTTGCCGTGGCAGTCGACATTACCGAGCCGCAAGCGACCGGCGCCATCGCAGCAGCGTTGGCGAACCATCGCGGCTTCGCCGATGTGTTGATCAACAACGCCGGCATGGGCCTTGCCGGGGCATTCGTCAGCCAACCGCCTGAGGCGGTGTTGCGGCTTTTGGAACTCAATGTGCTCGCGCTCACCCGGTTGATGCGCCATTTTTTGCCGGGCATGCGGGTGCGCGGACGCGGAGGGATCCTCAACCTCGCCTCATTGGGCGGCTACGTGCCTGGCCCCTACCAAGCGGTCTATTACGCGAGCAAGGCGTACGTGCTGGCGCTGAGCGAGGCGGTGGCGGCGGAGACCGCCGGTGAGGGCGTGCGGGTGAGCGCTTTGGCACCGGGACCCGTCAGCACGGACTTCCATCGGCGCATGGGCAGCGAGCGCAGCTTTTATCGCTACCTCGTGCCCCCTGCCTCTCCCGACCGAGTGGCTGCGGCCGCATATCGCGGGTTCGGTTGGGGCTGGCGCGTGATCATTCCCGGAACCTTCAACCCGGCCCTAGCATTGGCCTTGCGCATCTTGCCGCATAGGATCGGGACCGCCATCGTCGGCTGGTTGCTCAAACCCAGGTGGCAACAAGCATCAACCGATTGAAGCGCAACGGCGCGCTAGTAACACCGCAGCAATAGCGTTGCGCAGATCAAGTCGTGCTCGGGAGGAATGAGCTGCGGTAACGGCCGACGCCGGAGCTGCCTCATGGATCCGGCCGGCTCAGCTTGGAAACCCAAACATAGAAAAATAACGCCGCCCCCGCGTCGTAGCCTCGTCGATGGCAATTGGCTTTCCGCTCATCGCCACGAGCATCGATATCCCGCGTGCGTTGATAGTCTCGCCGCGCGCGCCTGGGTGAGCAGGCCATCCTGGGGAGGCGACGCGCCGGGGGAGGAGCCCTGGTGGGGCTGGGCCAGAAGGGGCTGGGCCAATAGACACTGGGCCAATAGACACTGGGCCTGAAGATGCTGGACCAGGAGATACCGGGCCAGGCGATGCTGGGCCAGATGCTGGGCCAGATGCTGGGCCAGATACTGGGCCAGATACTGGGCCAGATACTGGGCCAGATACTGGGCCAGATACTGGGCCAGATACTGGGCCAGATACTGGGATAGACGCTGGGCCGGGCGACAGTGGCGCAGGCAAAGCTGGTTGTGAAGCCTTCACGCGCAACGGGTGTTCGCCAAAGACTTAGGTTGCGTTCATCATCGAAATGGCGCGTCGAGTTCAAGCGCTTGGGCGATTTCGCGTTCCCAGCGATCGCCATTCGCGAGGAGTCGTTCCTTGTCGTAGTAGAGTTCCTCGCGCGTCTCGGTCGCAAATTCGAAATTGGGCCCTTCGACGATGGCGTCGACGGGACAGGCTTCCTGGCATAGCCCGCAGTAGATGCACTTGTGCATGTCTATGTCGTAGCGCGTGGCGCGGCGCGTGCCGTCCTGTCGTCTGGGACCAGCCTCGATCACAATGCATTGCGCCGGACAAATCGCCTCACAGAGCTTGCATGCGATGCAGCGCTCTTCGCCGTTGGGATACCGGCGCAGAGCATGCTCACCTCGAAAGCGCGGGCTGAGCGGACCTTTCTCGAAGGGATAATTGAGCGTGGCCTTCGGCTTGAAGAAATATTTGAGCGACAATCCGACAGCGACCACGAATTCCCATAGCAAGAGGGCGCTCAAGCCACTCATGGCCTTGCCGCTCTGCACAGATACCGGTTTTTCGAGCTGCATGATGCCGGAACTCCCTCCGGCGCACAGCGTTCCGTGGACGTTGCACGGCCAGACCAGGCACAGCTCTGCAACGTCGCCGGCGAAAGGGCTCAGGGATGCGGCCGAAAGAGGCAGACCAGCCCAGCTCCTTTGGTCGAGACGGCACGCCCATCGTATTGCCCGACCGGAGCCCGGGCCACGACCGATCAAGCATCCAAGCGAAGCAAGCAAAGAGGACCAATGAGTTGGCGCGTGTGCGGTTCCATAGCCTTCGCAGCCATCGTCCTCACTGGAATGGCGCTTGTCGCGCCGGCTGCGCATCTCCTCGAGCTGCCGAACAAAATGCGGATGGAGGCCAATGACTATTTCGTCGTTCAGAGGGTCTACAATGGTTGGTGGCTCGTGGGCTTGCTGTTGCCCGCAGCCTTGGTGGCCAATCTCGCCCTGGCGGTCGCTGCACGCTACGACGGCATGGCCCGCATACTTGCGATGTTGGCCGCCGCATTGATTGCCCTGGACCTCGCCATCTTCTTTGTTTGGACACAGCCGGCAAATGCCGCGACTGCCAATTGGACAACCGAGCCTGAGGCTTGGCTCGATCTACGCCGACAATGGGAATATTCCCATGCCATCAACGCTGGCATCATGTTCCTTGCCTTCTGCGCCACGACCGCGGCGTCCTTGCGAGGCGAGGCGAGGCGAGGCGACGGCCCAGGCCTAACAGCGCCCGTCCCAAGGCCAGCGGGTCACCGATCAACGGGCCTAGGAAATGATGCCCCGCGACCGCCCACGAACTGATGCGCCAAGCCCGGTCGGACCTAGCGCCCACCCGCAGGGCCGTGCGTGGCGGCTGCCCCGGCATTCGAAGAGCCGCGATGGCTGTCATCTTCCCCCGACGATAGGGGAACTAGCAGGGCCGTGACTGACACGCCGTGGTCTTGGCTGACCGCCGCGGCGCGCGCACAACCCCAGGTGCCGTCCATGAGTGCCATGCAAGGGCCATGTGCCGACCTGGCTCCAATACCCAAGGCCGCGCTCATCGGCTCGAGGAGGACCGCCCTTGCTACCGGGTAGGCGTAACACCAGGTAAAGGGCGAGTGTCGACGCGTCGGCCAACACACGAGCCACCGCTAAATCCACAACCGCAAACGGAGCTATGCCCATGACCTATGTCGATGGTTTCGTCGCTGCGGTTCCCACGGCAAACCGCGAGAAATTCAAGAAGCATGCCGAAGAGGCGGCCGATGTCTTCAAGGAAAACGGCGCTCTCAAGGTGGTCGAATGTTGGGGCGATGATGTCCCCGAGGGCCAGGTGACGTCGTTGCCGATGGCGGTGAAGTGCAAACCAGATGAAACCGTCGTCTTCTCGTGGATCATTTGGCCGTCGCGCGCGCTGCGCGACAAGGGCATGAAGGCGCTTATGAACGACCCGCGCATGCAACCTGACAAGAACCCGATGCCGTTTGACGGCAAGCGCATGATCTTTGGCGGCTTCGTGCCGATCGTCGAAAAGTGACGAGGTGGCGATGAGCGTCGAGTTCAACCATACCATCGTCTGGTCGCGCGACAGCAAGGCCTCAGCGGCGTTTCTTGCGCGCATGCTTGGGCTCCCGGCTCCTCGGAAATGGGGCCCGTTTCAGGTCGTCACCACGGCCAACAACGTGAGCGTCGATTTCATGGACAAGGAGGGTGAGATCAGGAAGCAGCACTATGCATTCCTGGTGAGCGAGACGGAATTCGACCAAATCTTGGCCCGCGTGAAAGCACAGGGCCTGTCGCATTGGGCCGACCCCGCACAGATGAAGGCGGCTGAGATCAACCGTCACGACGGTGGACGCGGCATCTATTTCGAGGACCCCAGCGGCCATCTTCTGGAGGTCATCACGCGACCTTACGGTAGCAGTGGTTGGGAGCCATGAGGCAGCCGGAAGTCTCGCAGCCGAGCTGAGCTCGCTTGGTGGCGCACTTCATAATGTTCGCTGCGGCGCCGCCAGCGCCGCCGAGAGCAACTTTCCCCGCGACGCATTTGCCGTTACGTTCCGGAACGCGCCGGTCCCGGCGTGGAATAGATGTTGCCAGGCTTTGGGAATCGGCCCCTGCTAGCAAACGTGCCATGGGGCATCCGCCAGCGGGTGCACAAGGCGAGGCCGGCCACGAGCTCGTTTGGTTTCAACGCGCGGGGAGTTTAAGGCAGCGATGCTTGAGGCCAAGTCAGCCGCTGGCGCAGACGCATCAGACGTTGATGACATCGTCCTGGACCCGCCGCAGCGGAAGGCAAACAAGCCTGTCTGTATCGTGCTCCACGACGAGCGGTCGGATCCTGGCCACGTCGGCCACTGGTTTCGCCGCAACGGTTATGCACTCGACGTGCGCAAGCCCCGCTACGGCGATCCTCTCCCCGCAACGCTCGCACACCACTGCGGTGCCGTCATCTTTGGCGGCCCCATGAGCGCCAACGACAAGGATGAGTTCATTGGCCGCGAAACCGGCTGGATCGGTGTCGCGCTAACAGAACAGAAACCATTGCTCGGCATCTGCCTTGGCGCCCAGATGCTCGCCAATCACTTGGGTGCCAAGGTGGGCTTCCATGCCCACGAGTTGGCCGAGATCGGCTACTACCCAATCCTCACCACCGCCCCAGCCCAACTCGGAGCCTTTCCCCAGCACGTCTATCAATGGCACCGGGAGGGGTTTGCCCTTGCGCACGGCGCGAGGCTTCTTGCCACTTCCACGGGCGCCTTCCCCAACCAGGCGTTCAGCTATGGTTCTGCCGTCGCCGTGCAATTTCATCCCGAGATTACCTATGCCCAGGTGCACCGCTGGACCGGCCACAATCAGGGGCGCCTCGGCATGAAGGGTGCACGCGCGCGTCACGAGCACATCGAAGGCCACCTTCAACACGCGCCCAAGGTGCACGCTTGGCTCGACCGCTTCCTTCGCCGCTGGATCGCCGCCGAGCTCACCATTGCTTAACGCCCTGTTGGTGAATTCCTAACCGCTTTGCCTGCTTATTAGACGCAAGGCGCCGGGCCCTGTCGCGCGTACCCGTCGCTTGCGGTGCGGCCGGGTTGGGTTAAGCGCTCGGCCGCACCGGCACGGGCGCTGGCCCACCTAGAGATCGGGCGCCTAGACGGGGGAGGAGTGTCCAGGCGCCCGGAGATCGATCCGGCGGACCGCAGGTGGCACGCTGCCCGCACGGATCGACACTTCAACGCACCAACCTCGACCGGTCCGTCGCCGATGGGTCCGGCGCGCTCGGCCTCAGCGCGGTTGTGTACCCGATCCGGGCCCAGCGCGGCCGCGTTCCATGGCCCAGCGTCGCCCGTGCCAGGGCCCATGCATGGGGCCGCGCAGATCACGCAGCACGACGCCGGCAACGGCCTTTTGTTCATCGCTCAGGGCGGCGTAGAAGGGCTTGAACGCCTCGGTGAACGCCTGCATGCGCTGGGCGCGCTCGCTCATGCGCTTGGCGATCCGATCGAGACGATCGGGCAGCGCCAGTCGCTCAGCCGCGCTGCCCTGCTGGCGCCGCTCTTCCATCCGATCCCTGAACTGCTGGCGGGCCTGTTGACGCGCCGCGAATCTGGCCCGCAGCTGCTGCTCCACCGGAGCCCATAGCTTCGCCTGTGCATCGTTAAGCTTCAGCGCCTCCTTGATCTCGGTGATGCGCCCCTCGAGCCTGCCCTCCTGCAGCCGCTTCATGGCGTCGGGCGACAGCCTCGGCCGATCCGGCCACTCGCGCTTCTGGGCCGGCTCGGACTGCTGCGGCTGGGCCTGCTGGGCAAGGACCACGCCGGCTGGAATCACTGCCGCCAGCATGGCTGGTGCTAGATACTTGGTTTTGTAGGCACGCATTGTTCTCAATCTCCTGTGCGACCTTTACCCCGCTCATGATCGATGCCCGGAAAACGAGCGACGGGATCATGCCCCGTCGCAAGCGCGAATTACGCTTTGTTCACGTGCGTGCGCCAGGGCGAGGGGTCACCTCGGCAGGTCGCTCCTGCCCATCAGGAAGCGATCGATCGCATGGGCAGCCTGTCTGCCCTCGCGAATGGCCCATACCACCAGACTTTGACCGCGGCGCATGTCGCCGGCCGCAAACACCTTTGACCGCGCCCTGAGGCGGTAGTCACGGTCATTGGCATCGAGCCCCTTGAAGCGTCCGCGCGCCACCACGGCGAGGCCGAGCTCTTTGATGACATCGCTCTCCACTGGCCCGGAGAAACCCATCGCAAACAACACGAGCTCGGCCGGCAGCTCGCCCTCGCTCCCCGGCACCGGCTTCAGCGCTTTGTCGACGCGCGTGTAGAGGAGCTTCTCCACCTTGCCGTTGCGGCCAGCGAAGCCGGTGGTGGAGATCGAATACTCGACCTTGGCGCCCTCAGCCTGGCTCGAGGAGAGGCGCAGCTTCAGCGGCCAGTGCGGCCATGACAGGGCCTTGTTCTCTGTTTCGGGCGGCATCGGCATGATTTCGAGCTGCGTCACCGACTTGGCGCCCTGCCGGAAGGAGGTGCCGATGCAATCGCTGCCGGTGTCGCCGCCGCCGATGACGATGACGTGCCTGTCCTGGGCGGTGATCTCAACCCCCGCGGTCGGCGGCTCGCCTGCCACGCGCCGGTTCTGCTGCGGCAGGAATGTCATCGCATAGACTAGGCCGTCGAGGCCGCGTCCTGGAGCGCCGGCGAAGAAATCGAATGGCTGCTCGGAGCCCCCGGCCAGCAGCAAGGCATCGTGGGCGGCCTCGAGTTCAAGGGCGCCGATATCCTTTCCGACATGGGCGTTGCAATGGAAGACCACCCCCTCGGCCTCCATTTGCTTTACGCGCCGCGCCACGATGTGCTTCTCCATCTTGAAGTCGGGTATGCCGTAGACGAGCAGGCCGCCAGGCTTGTGGCTCTTCTCGTAGACGTGCACTTCGTGGCCAACGCGGGCTAGCTGTTGGGCGGCAGCCAGCCCGGCCGGTCCCGATCCGACGATGGCAACCCGCTTGCCGGTCTTCCCTTCGGGTGGCTTGGGCGCCACCCAACCCTCCTGGAGCGCCCGGTCGGCGATCGCGCACTCGATGGTCTTGATGGTGACCGGTTTGTCTTCGATGTTGAGCGTGCAGGAGGCCTCGCACGGCGCCGGACACACCCGGCCCGTCACCTCAGGAAAGTTATTGGTCGAATGGAGGTTGAGCGCCGCCGTCTTCCACTGGTCGCGGTAGACGAGATCGTTCCAGTCGGGGATCTGGTTGTTCACCGGGCAGCCGTTGTGACAGTAGGGAATGCCGCAGTCCATGCAGCGCGCGGCCTGCTTGCTCACCTCCTCCTTCGCCAACGGCTCGACGAATTCACGCCAATGCTTCAGACGCTCCGCGACGGGCCGGTAGGACCTGTCGCGACGATCGAACTCGAGAAAACCCGTAATCTTGCCCATTGGCGCCTACTGCAGTGTCGCTGCGAATTGCCGGTGTCGGGCACGTCTAGCCCACAAATATTGCTCTTCGGTTTGCCCATCGCAGACATGAGCGCGCGAGGCGACGTACACGCCATGCGGGGCGAGCGGCAGTCTGGACTGGCCCACCCTATCGAAACCCTTTGGCCGGCGGCGCACGATCATGTTGGAGCGGGTCCTAGCCCAAGAGCGTGCTCGCAGCCTGCGATCCACCGACGGACGCTGCGCCGCGCCGCCAAATCGAAACCGCCCTGGTGCGCCAATCGCGTGTAGGGCAGCAACGCGATGTCGGCCACGGTCATGGCGTTGCCGACGAGCCAGCTTCGATCCGAGAGCATTTGCTCCATGAGGTCGAGCGCCGCCTCGCCGCGCTCGACCCGCCAGGCCTCGCGTTGGTCCAGCGAACGTTTGAGATAGACGATATGGTAGCGGGTGGTTGCGACATAGGGTTCGTGGCTGTACTGCTCCCAAAACATCAGTTCATCGATCTTGGCCTGCACGAAGTCATCCTCCGGCAGCAGCGCACTGCCCCGCGCCAGATAGCGAATGATGGCATTCGATTCGGCCAGGCGCCGGCCATCATGGAACTCAACCGCGGGTATGCGGCCCAACGGAAACTTGGCCAAAAATTGCGGCGTGTGCGTCTCACCCTTCAGAATGTCGAGATCGTGCCAGCTATACGGCAAGCGCAAATAATCTGCCGTATACTTTACTTTGAGGCAGTTGCCAGAACCGAAGTCGCCGAAAATCTTCATCATACGTGTCTGCCGCTCGCGCCCGTGGCGCGCGGTCCGGACCACGCGCCGCTCGCTCCATTACGCCTTGGCCGTCGGCATGCCGATCTCGAGCACATCAAAGCCCGTCTTTTCGGGTGCTTGGTGCTTGGCAATTTCCTCCAGCGCACGGCGGTACTCGACGGGCATGACCTTCTTGAACTTGCCCAGCCAGACCGGCCAGTTCTCGAGGATCGTCTTGGCCTTGGCCGAGTTGGTGTAGTGGCCGTGTCGCGCGATCAGCTGATGCAGCCGCTCCGCGTCCTGGCTTGTCATGTCGCGCATGACATCGACGAGACCGTGACTTTCGAGATCGCCGCCTTGGTTGGCAAGGCGCTGCATCACCTCTTCCTCCGCCGAAACCGGGGCAAGGTCGATCATCGAGAGATTGCAGCGCCGCTCGAAAGTGCCGTCCTCATCGAGAACGTAGGCGATTCCCCCCGACATTCCCGCCGCAAAGTTCCGGCCGGTGGCACCAATCACCACCACCACGCCGCCGGTCATGTATTCGCAGCCATGGTCGCCCGTACCCTCCACTACCGCCACGGCCCCCGAGTTGCGCACGGCAAAGCGCTCCCCCGCGACACCGCGGAAGTAGCACTCACCGGTAATGGCTCCATAGAGCACCGTGTTGCCGACGATGATGCTCTGCTCGGGTTGGATGCCGGACTCGGGATGGGGCCGCACGATCAGCTTGCCGCCGGAAAGCCCCTTGCCGACGTAGTCGTTGGCCTCACCGACGAGGTCGAGGGTGACGCCGTGCGCCAGCCATGCACCAAAGCTCTGCCCGGCCGTACCCTTGAGCGACAGCCAGATCGTATCCTCAGGCAGTCCGGTGTGCCCCAAGCGCCGCGCGACCTCGCCCGAGAGCATGGCGCCGGTGGCGCGATCGCGGTTGCAAATGTCGAGCTCGTGCTTGACCCGCTCCTTGCGCTCCAGCGCCGGCATGGCGAGCCCGATCAGCTTGTTGTCGAGCACCTTGTCGAGGCCATGGTTCTGCCGCTCGCTGTTGTAGATGGCGACACCCTCCGGCACCTCTGGCTTATGGAACAGTTTCCCAAAGTCGAGGCCGCGCGCCTTCCAGTGGCCGATCGCGCGCTCCGTATCCAGGCACTGCGACTGGCCGATCATCGCGTCGAAGGTTCGATAGCCGAGTGCGGCCATGATTTCGCGCACCTCCTCGGCAACGTAGAAGAAGAAGTTGATGACGTGCTCCGGCTGTCCCTTGAACCTCGCGCGCAGCACGGGATCCTGCGTGGCGACCCCGACGGGGCAGGTGTTGAGATGGCACTTTCGCATCATGATGCAGCCGAGTGCTATCAGCGGCGCGGTGGAGAAGCCAAATTCGTCGGCACCGAGCAGGGCGCCGATCACCACATCGCGGCCGGTGCGGATGCCACCGTCCACCTGCACAGCGATGCGCCCGCGCAGCCGGTTGGCCACCAGGGTTTGATGGGTCTCGGCAAGCCCGATCTCCCAGGGACTGCCCGCGTGCTTGATCGAGGTCAACGGCGAAGCGCCGGTGCCGCCCTCGAAGCCGGAAATCGTCACGTGGTCGGAGCGCGCCTTGGCGACGCCCGCCGCCACGGTGCCAACGCCAACCTCCGATACGAGCTTGACCGATACATCCGCGCGCGGATTGACGTTCTTCAAATCGAAGATCAACTGCGCCAGATCTTCGATCGAGTAAATATCGTGATGTGGCGGCGGCGAGATGAGCCCTACGCCGGGCGTCGAGTGTCGGACCTTGGCGATCACGGCATCCACCTTGTGCCCGGGCAGCTGCCCGCCCTCACCGGGCTTGGCCCCTTGTGCCATCTTGATCTGCATCATGCTCGAGTTGGCGAGATACTCCGTCGTCACGCCGAAACGACCCGAGGCCACCTGCTTGATGGCCGAGCGCATGGAATCACCATTCGCCATCGGCTTGAAGCGATCCGCCTCCTCGCCGCCTTCGCCCGTGTTCGATTTACCGCCGATACGGTTCATGGCGATGGCGAGCGTGGTGTGCGCCTCCCGTGAGATCGAACCGAAGCTCATGGCACCGGTCGCAAATCGCCGCACGATCCTGGCCGCGGGCTCTACCTCCTGCAACGGCACAGCCTGGCGCCCCACCTCCTGCGGCGCCTTGAGGCGGAACAGCCCACGCAGCGTCATCAGCTGTTCGGACTGGTCGTCGATCTGCTGCGCATAGGCACGATACTTGTCGGGCAGACTGCCACGCACCGCATGCTGCAGGTCGGCAACGACCGACGGCCGCCACATGTGTGCTTCCCCGCGAATGCGGTAGGCGTACTCACCGCCCACGTCGAGCGCGTTCTCCAGCGTGGGGACGTCGCCGAAGGCCTGACGGTGGCGCTCCGCCGTCTCGCGTGCAATCTGACGCAGACCCACCCCCTCGACTTGAGTATGCGTGCCAGTGAAGTACTTGCGCACGAAGCTCGACTTGAGACCCACAGCGTCGAAGATCTGCGCGCCACAATAGGACTGATAGGTCGAGATGCCCATCTTGGACATGACCTTCAAAATGCCCTTGTCGACGGCCTTGATGTAGCGCTTCTGCGCCTCCTTGAGGTTCAGCTTCTCGTCAAGCTCGGGTAGCAGCTGTTCGAGCGTGTCGAAGGCGAGATAGGGATTGATGGCCTCCGCTCCGTAGCCCGCCAGCACGCAAAACTGGTGAACCTCGTGCGCCTCCCCGGTCTCAACAACGAGACCCACCGACGTGCGCAGGCCCTGCCGGATCAGGTGGTGGTGCACGGCGGAGGTGGCGAGCAGAGATGGCACGGGGATGCGGTCGGGTCCGGTGCCGCGATCCGATAAGATGACGATGTTGTATTCCTTGGAGCGCACCGCCTCCTCGGCTTCGGCGCACACGACGTCGAGAGCCGCCGACATGCCGGTGGCGCCTGTCTCTGCCGGATAGGTGATGTCGATCGTCACCGAAGAGAACTGGTTGTCTTTGACGAGACCGATTTGGCGGATGCGCTCGAGATCCTCGTTGGTGAGGATTGGCTGATACACCTCAAGCCGCTTGATCTTGGCGGTGCCTTCCAGGTCGAGCAGGTTCGGGCGCGGACCAATGAACGAGACCAGGCTCATCACCAGTTCCTCGCGGATCGAATCGATCGGCGGGTTCGTCACTTGGGCAAAGTTCTGCTTGAAGTAGGTGTGGAGAAGCTTGGGTTTGTTGGACAGCACCGACACGGGCGTATCGTTGCCCATGGAACCCACCGCTTCCTGGCCGGTGTGCGCCATCGGCGCCATCAGGAACTTGAGGCTCTCCTGCGTGTAGCCGAACGCTTGCTGCAGATCGAGCAGCGAGACGTTGCTCTTCTTGCGCGGGATCTTTCTGGGCAGCGGCAAGTCGCTCACCTGCACCTGGGTGCGCTTCAACCACTGCTCATAAGGATGGCGCGCGGCCAGATCGGCCTTGAGATCCTCATCGGAAATGATGCGGCCTCGTTCTAGGTCGATGAGCAGCATCTTGCCAGGCTGCAGCCGCCACTTGCGCGCGATGTTGGGCTCGGCGACCGGCAGCACTCCGGCCTCGGAGGACATGATCACCCGGTCGTCCTTGGTGACGAGATAGCGCGCAGGCCTGAGGCCGTTGCGGTCGAGCGTGGCGCCGATCTGCCGGCCGTCGGTAAAGGCCATGGAGGCCGGCCCGTCCCACGGCTCCATCAGACAGGCGTGGTACTCGTAAAAGGCGCGACGATTGGCATCCATCAACGGATTGCCGGCCCACGCTTCAGGGATCAGCATCATGGCCGCGTGCGCCAGGCTGTAGCCGCCCATGACCAGGAACTCGAGGGCATTGTCGAAGCAGGCCGTGTCGGACTGGCCCTCGTAGGAGATCGGCCACAGCTTGGTGATGTCGCGACCGAACAGGGGTGTCGACACCGACGCCTGCCGCGCGGCCATCCAGTTGACGTTGCCGCGCAGCGTGTTGATCTCGCCGTTGTGGGCGACCATGCGGTAAGGATGGGCAAGCTTCCACGAGGGAAAGGTGTTGGTGGAGAAGCGCTGATGCACCAGCGCCATGGCCGAGACAAGCCGCGGATCGGTCACGTCCTGATAGTACTTTGCCACCTGGTAGGACAGGAACATGCCCTTGTAGACCAGCGTGCGGCTCGACAGCGACACGGTGTAGTGGCCGATGTCCTTGCCCTTGTAGGCAAAGTAGAGCGCGTTGGAGACGACCTTGCGGATGAGGTAGAGCCGCCGCTCGAAGGCCTGCTGGTCCTTCATGTCTTTCGGCCGACCGATGAAGATCTGCCGATGCACGGGCTCCACCGCCCGCACCATTCCCGAGAGACACGAATTATCGACCGGCACGGAGCGCCAGCCCAGAAATTCCAGGCCCTCCTCACGGATGATGCGCATCCAGACGCGTTCGCAGTGCGCGCGCAGCCGTTCGTCCTGCGGCATGAAGAGATGGCCGACCGCATAATGACCGCGCTTGGGCAGCTTGATCTTGAGACGCGCGCATTCGGCCTCCAAGAAGGCGTGTGGAACCTGGATGAGGAGGCCGGCACCGTCGCCCGCAATGGGATCGGCGCCGACGGCGCCACGATGCTCAAGGTTCTCTAGGATATAAAGCGCATCCTTGATGATGTCGTGCGAAGCCCCGCCCTTGAGATCGGCAATGAAACCGACGCCGCACGCGTCATACTCGCGCTTGGGATCAAACAGTCCGCCGGGCTGGGCCGGCAGGAGTGCGCCATCCCGACCGGGCGCGGTGTTGGTTGCCTTGGCTTTGAGTGTCATTGGCCCATGCCTTCCGGCTTGTCCCGTGCCTCCAATGGGCATGTCGGTTCGTCGGCGCACCGCGGCCCGCCCGCGCCCCGCCGAAACGGGCGCGCAACCGAGCCCAGCACCATTGCGGAGCCGAACGCCACCGCTCGAGGGGCCGCCGCTGGCCGGCAACCCCGCCCCCCCTGCGCACCCGAGCCCTCACCCCCTTGTCATCCAGGCTGTCACCCAGGAGACGGGGATTGCGCTCAAGTCCCGGGCAGGGCCTACCCGTGCGGGGTGAATTCACCCCAGTCGACGCGTCCCCTGCACAATGGGAGCGCCGCCGGGTCGTTCCCGGTGCGCCACCACGCGTGGCCGCACGCGTGTTAAAGGACAGCATAGCTGACCTAATTGCCGCTGGGAAGATTGAATTGCAGTGCAGCACACGCCTGCCCCGGCCTGTCCTGCCGGCGAAGCCTAGGGGCGCGCCCCATTGCGGGGCCGCTCGGCAGGTATGAGCCCCGCTCCCCGCTAGCGCGTGGGCACCGGCTTTTCACCACGATAGTCGTAAAAGCCGCGCTGGGTTTTGCGACCGAGCCAGCCGGCCTCCACATATTTCACCAACAGCGGGCAGGGCCGATACTTGGAGTCGGCCAAGCCCTCGTAAAGCACCTGCATCACCGACAAGCAGGTGTCGAGGCCGATGAAGTCGGCAAGCTCCAAGGGCCCCATGGGATGGTTCGCGCCCATGCGCATGGCCCGATCAATCGATTCCACCGTGCCAACACCCTCATAGAGCGTATAGACCGCCTCGTTGATCATCGGCAGCAGGATGCGGTTGACGATAAAGGCAGGAAAATCCTCCGACACGGCAATACTCTTGCCGAGCGTCTCGATGAAGCTCCTGGCAAGCGTGAACGTCTCATCCTCGGTGGCGATGCCGCGGATCAGCTCGACGAGCTGCATCATCGGCACCGGGTTCATGAAGTGAATGCCGATGAAGCGCTCGGGCCGGTCGGTGATCGAGGCAAGCCGGGTGATGGAGATGGAGGAGGTATTGCTGGCGAGCACCGCGCTCTTCTTGAGCTTGGGACAGAGTTCGGTGAAAATTTTACGCTTTACGGCCTCGTCCTCGACGGCGGCCTCGATCACCAAATCGGCTTCGCCAATGGCCTCAAGGTCGGCCGCACTGCGGATCCGTGTCAGGGCGTTCTGCATCTCCGCGTCGGTGATGATGCCGCGCGACACCTGGCGCGCCATGTTGCGCTCGATCGTGCCACGCGCCTTGTCGAGGCTTTCGCGCTTGATGTCGTAAAGCGCCACATCGTAGCCGGCCAGCGCCACCACATGGGCGATGCCGTTCCCCATTTGCCCGGCGCCAATGATACCGACCGACTTGATCAGCGCATGTGCGTTGGCTTCGCCCTTGCGGGCGCGCTCCAGTTGCGCGCCGGGTTTCTTCGTTTTGACGCCTGCATCCATGACGCCTTGCTCCTTCACATCCCCGGTTGAACGTGCGCCGCGGGCCTTCTCACGTGCCAGCCTTCTCCAGCTCAGCCTTCAGCTCCGGCAAAGTCTGAAACAGATCCGCCACCAGGCCGAAATCGGCGACCTGAAAGATCGGCGCCTCGCCGTCCTTGTTGATGGCCACGATCACCTTGCTGTCCTTCATGCCGGCGAGATGCTGGATAGCGCCGGAGATGCCGACCGCGATGTAAAGCTCAGGCGCCACCACCTTGCCGGTTTGGCCCACTTGATAATCGTTGGGCATGTAGCCAGCATCCACGGCGGCGCGCGATGCGCCCACGGCGGCGCCGAGCTTGTCGGCCACCGGTTCGATATACTTCTTGAAGTTCTCGCCCGACTGCAGACCGCGCCCGCCCGAGACGATGATCTTGGCGGCGGTGAGCTCCGGTCGATCGGACTTTTGGATCTCAGCCTTCTCGAAACTCGAGAGGCCGACGGGCGGGGGCGCCGCGACGGCCTCGATGGGGGCTGATCCGCTGTTGCCGACCGCCGGGAATGCGGTGGTGCGGACGGTGATGACCTTTTTCTTGTCGCTTGATTGCACCGTCTGAATGGCGTTGCCGGCATAGATCGGTCGCTCGAAGGTGTCGGCAGAGACCACCTTGATGATGTCGGAGATCTGCATCACATCCAGCGCCGCCGCCACGCGTGGCAGGATGTTTTTACCCGAAGCGGTGGCTGCACCGAGCACCGCATCATAGCCATCCATCAGCCCGACGATCAGAGCGGCAATTTCCTCAGCCAACTGATGACCAAACTGAGGCGCGTCGGCATGGAGCACCTTGCCAATCCCCTCGAGCTTCGCGGCCGCTTCGGCAACGCCCTTGCAGCCGGTACCCGCCACCAAAACGTGCACGTCCTGGCCCAGGGCCCGCGCGGCCGTAACGGCCTTGGCGATGCCGCCGCTCAGCGTGGCGTTGTCGTGGTCGGCAAGGAGGAGGACGGTCATGACAGCACTCCGACCTCCTTGAGCTTGGCAATAAGTTCGGCCGCATTGGCGACCTTGACGCCGGCCTTGCGGCCGGGCGGCTCCACGGTCTTCAGCACCTTAAGACGCGGCGTGATGTCGACGCCGTAGTCGGCGGGTTTCTTGACCTCGAGCGGCTTCTTCTTTGCCTTCATGATGTTGGGCAACGAAGGATAACGCGGCTCGTTGAGGCGCAGATCCGTGGTGACGACCAGCGGCAGCTTCAGCTTCAGCGTCTCAAGCCCCCCGTCGACCTCCCGCGTCACGTGGGCCGCGTCGCCGTCGATCACGATCCGCGAGGCGAAGGTGGCCTGCGGCCAGCCAAGCAAGGCGGCGAGCATCTGGCCCGTCTGATTGCAATCGTCGTCGATGGCCTGCTTGCCGAGGATGACGAAGTTTGGCTTCTCGGCATCGATCGCACCTTTCAGGATCTTGGCAACGGCCAGCGGCTCGATCGCCTGTCCCTCGGGGGTCTCAACGAGAATGCCGCGATCGGCGCCCATCGACAGCGCCGTGCGAATGGTCTCCTGCGATTTGGTGGGCCCGATGGAGATGGCGACGATTTCCGTCACCGGACCTTTTTCCTTGAGCCGCACCCCCTCTTCGACGGCGATCTCATCGAAGGGGTTCATCGACATCTTGACGTTGGCAAGCTCGACGCCAGACCCGTCAGACTTGACGCGGATCTTGACGTTGAAGTCGACCACGCGCTTTACGGCGACCAGGACTTTCATTCCTCGAGAGGCTCCCCGAGAGGGCTCCATGTGGGGCACGGCGCCCCCCAATTCCGGCCCGCCGTGCTGCAGCGCAATTTGCACCGCGAACTTTGCGGGCGCCCCACCCCTTTATGTCGCGCTTATGACGGGGGGATCGAGGCGCTTCGCAACTGCGAAAAGAAGCGTAGGGCCGCGGGAATTGGGTGTCAATTGGGCAACCGGCGCGGCACTTTGGACAACAGTTGGGCAACCGGCGCTGTGGCCCAATAGCCGCACCCCCCGGCCGCGGGGGGGCGGGCTAGCGCCGGCGGTCGAACAGAGGAACGCCAGGGCGGCGCAGAACGACGATGAGGAGGGCGCCGGTGACGACGCCGCCGATGTGCGCCCACCAGGCGACCTCATCGGACTGCTTGATGAGCACCATCATCACTTGGGTGGCGACCCAGACGCCGAGCACCCACGCGGCGGAAATCTTGAGCGGAATGAACCGGAAAGCCAGCACCCAGACCCTCACGCGCGGATGCAGCATCAGATAGGCGCCGATCACTCCGGCAACGGCTCCGCTGGCGCCGATCAGCGGCAGTTTGGAGGTGGGCAGCATGTAGACGTGCACCAATCCGGCGACGAGGCCGCACGTTGTGTAGAAGGCCAGATAGCGAACGTGGCCGAGCGCGTCCTCGACGTTGTCGCCGAACACCCACAAGAACAGCATGTTGGAGGCAAGGTGGATGATATCGGCATGCAGGAACATGTACGTGATGAGCGTGTAGCCCTCGGGAACGGCGAGGGCATCCATTGGCCCGTGCGCCGCACCACCGAAGATTTTGACTTGCATGAGTTCGCTGGGGATGAGGGCAAAACTGGCCGCCACGGCCTCTCCCGTGCTGGCGTTCTGCCAAACGAACACCAGCACATTGACCGCGATGAGCCCGACCGTCATCCATTGGAAGCGAATGGAGCGCAGCGGGTTATCGTCAGAGAGGGGAATGAAGACCACGGCCTGTTACCTTCCGCTCTCTGTGCGCGCTGCCCCGCCCGCTAGCGGTTTTGTCCCGGCACCCACAAGACGTCGCCGTCTCCCCGGGCGTTGACGTAGCGGCTGGCCACGAACAAGAGATCTGACAGCCGATTGATGTACTTGAGCGCGGCAGAGCTCACGGGTTCATCGGCAAGCTGCGCGAGCTCGACGATGCCGCGCTCGGCGCGTCGACAGACGGTGCGGGCCACGTGCAGCGCGGCCGCCGCGGCCGAACCGCCAGGCAGCACGAAGGAGCGCAGCGGCGCAAGCTCTTTGTTCATTGCGTCGATCTCATCCTCGAGCCGCTGCACCTGCGCATCGCTCACCCGCAATGGGGTGCGCGCGCGGTTCTCGGCCCGTTCGGGCATCGTAAGGTCAGCGCCAAGATCGAACAGGTCGTTCTGGATGCGCGCCAACATTGCGTCCACGTCGGGGTGTGCTTGGCGCAACTCGAGCCGTGCCACGCCGAGGGCGGCGTTGGTCTCATCCACGGTGCCGTAGGCGGCAATCCGCGGTGAATGTTTGAGGACGCGCTCGCCCGTGCCGAGCGCGGTCATGCCGGCATCGCCCGTCCGCGTGTAGATCTTGTTGAGCACGACCATGTGGACATCCTGCTTCGTGCGCGGGTGAGCGCTCCGTTGCCTGCAGGGTAACTGGCGAACAATCCCGGTCAAGGAGCGCGCGGAGTGCCGCTTGCCCTCACGGACGCAGCCAATAGACGAGGATCATGGCAATCATGATGGCGACAAACTGCAGCCCAACGCGCCATCGCATCAACTTTTGGCTAAGGTTGGGGTTTGAACCGCGCATCATGTTCCAGAACCCGGCCAGCAAGACCAGGAACACGCCGACCGCCGCCAGCGTCGTGGCGTACTTCAAAACGCTCTGCATGATTTCGATCCGGTTTGCCCTTAATCGGGTGCCTCCAGCAGCGCGATCGCCAGCAATAAAGCCCGTGTCAGGGGCGTCCGGCAACAGCGCCCTCGCCTGTCAGCCTGCCAACTCACCTATGCCACAATTGGCATGCCACAATTGCAGTGAACTTTTGCAGAGATTTGCGGCATATCTCCCGATCACGGCCCGATTCGCTGGCCCTCCTGATCGGTCGGCACTCGCTCTCGAGGGCGGCCGGGTTTGGAGGGGGGTTGGTGCTTGGGCGAGGTTGGGCCTCGCGGGGCGCGGCTGGGCGTCGAGCCTGCCGAGCCTCAAGGATGCTCGGGCCTAAGGAATGGGCCCGAGGCTGTCTGGGCGTCGCGGGCGCCTAAAGTGTCGCTGGGCGCCGTGAACGGATTGGGCATCGAGGGCGGATTGGGCAAGGACCTAGCGCGCGTGCGGAGGCTGCCGGCCGTGGGGGCCATTCTGGCTGTCCTCGCCTTTCCGTGGTTGGCTGCCGCCCAGAGCAGTCTTTCTCCCGAGGAGGCCCGCAAACGGCTCGACAGCGAGCGTGGCAAGCTCGAGGCCAAGGAACGGCGCAGCAAGGCCCTGCAGGCCGATGTCGACAAAATCAATGCCGAGCGTGAGCGCATCAACGCGCGGCTCGTGGAAACGGCCAAGCTCGTGCAGCAGAGCGAGGGCCAGCTGAACCTCATCGAATCGCGCTTGGGCGAGCTCGACGTGCAGGAGGCGCATCTGCGCGAGACGCTGGAGGCGCGCCGTGGCTCCATTTCGGCGCTGCTTGCGGCCATGCTACGCATGGGCCGCAATCCGCCGCCGGTGATGGTGGCAAGCCGCAAGGACGTGCTCTCCTCCTTCCGCAGCGGGACGCTGCTCACACCGGTCCTGAACGAGCTCGGCGGCGAGGCCAAAGCCCTCACCGAGCAACTTGCCGATCTCGCGCGGGTGACGCGCTCCATCCGCACCGAAGGCGAACGATTGCGCACCGAAACGACACGCCTCAACGACGCGCGCATGCGGCTCGCCGGCTTGCAAGAATCCAAGCGCCAATCGCTTGCCGAGCGCCAGGAGGAGCTGTCGCAGGTGCGCAAGGCGGCAGGCGAGATCTCAAAGAGCGTGACGGACCTGAGCGAGCTCATTTCCAAGCTCGATAAGGAAGTGGCCGAGAAGACCGGGCTTGGCTCCTATGACCAGGAGGTCGCGGCAGCTGGGCCGCAGCCGGTCCCTCAGCCCGCAGATGGCAAGGCGGCCGGCCCAGCCGCCGCCGCCGAACCGCGCAACCCCTCCGTTGTGCTGGCGCCCGGCAGCGACCGGGTGGCGATGCTGACACCTGGCCGGATCAAGCCCGCCATACCATTTCCTGAGGCTAAAGGTCTGTTGCCGCTGCCGGCCCAGGGCCGACGCGTGCTCACCTTCGGCGAGAAGACCCAGTATGGCAGTCAGTCGCGCGGGCTTGTGCTCGAAACGCGCCACGGCGGCCAAGTCGTATCACCCAGCGATGGCTGGATTGTCTATGCGGGCGAGTTCCGCAGCTACGGCCAGCTCTTGATCATTAATGCGGGCGGGGGTTATCATATTCTTCTTGCAGGCTTATCTCAAATCGACGTGCAACTCGGCCAGTTCGTGCTCGCCGGTGAGCCGGTGGGCGTGATGAGCGCCGCCGCGAAGTCGCCGCAGGCCAAGGCCCAAGACAATGCCCCGATCCTCTACATCGAATTTCGCAAGGACAAGCAGCCGATAGATCCCGATCCCTGGTGGTCGGATGCCTCTCGAAAGGTGCAAGGATGACGCGCAAATCGGACTTCGCATTCTGGACATTCGTGATGCTGGCCTGCCTGGCCGGAGCCACGACGGTTCTGAATGTCAGCCGGACCTACTCTGCCACCTCGACCAACTCCGAAATCTATAAGCAACTCGACCTGTTTGGTGACGTGTTGGAGCGCGTGCGCGCCGATTATGTCGACAAGCCCGACGACGCCATGCTGATCGACTCGGCCATCAACGGCATGCTCGCCGCCCTCGATCCGCACTCGGCCTACCTCAATCCCAAAAACTACCGGGACATGCAGGTGCAGACGCGCGGCGAATTCGGCGGCCTCGGCATCGAGGTGACGATGGAACAGGGCTCCGGGGTGGTGAAGGTGGTCTCCCCCATCGACGACACCCCCGCCGCCAAGGCCGGGCTGCAGACCAACGACCTCATCACGCATCTAGACGGAGAGCAGATCGTCGGACTGACCTTGGAGCAGGCGGTCGACAAGATGCGAGGGCCGGTCAACACGCCGATCACCCTTACCATCGTGCGCAAGGGCAAAGATGAGCCCTTCGACGTCAAGATCGTGCGCGACGTGATCCGCATCAACGCCATCAAGGCGCGGGCCGAGGGCGACATCGTTTACGTGAAGGTGTCCACCTTCAACGAGCAGACCCACGCCAACCTGGTGAAGGCGGTCGATGGCCTGAAGAAATCCATCAAGACCGTTAAAGGTTACGTGATCGACCTGCGCGGCAACCCCGGTGGGCTGCTCGATCAGGCGATCGCCGTTTCCGACGACTTCCTCGACAAGGGCGCGATCGTGCTGACCAAGGGCCGGGGCCTGGAGGAGACGCAGCGGGCCAACGCTCGCCCCGGCGACATCGCCGACACCAAGCCGATTGTCGTGCTCATCAATGGTGGGTCGGCGTCGGCATCCGAGATCGTCGCCGGCGCGCTGCAAGACCACAAACGCGCAACGATCATCGGCACGCGCTCGTTCGGCAAGGGCTCGGTGCAGACCATCATTCCGCTAGGCGGGGGAGCGCAGAATGGCGCCATCCGTCTGACCACCGCGCGCTACTATACGCCGTCCGGACGCTCCATCCAGGCCAAAGGTATCGAGCCCGACGTGGTCGTCGAGCAGGAGTTGCCACCTGAATTGCAGTCGAAGGCAAGCAACCGGATGCCGAGCGAGGCCTCGCTCAGAGGTCACCTCAAGGGCGAGACAAAGGACGGCAAGGAGGGTTCAGGCTCCTCCAACTATGTGCCGAAGGAACCAGAAAAGGATGCGCAGTTGCAGTACGCCCTGAAGATGCTGCGCGGCGAGCCGCTGCCGCCGACACAGCGCGCCGAGGCGCCGAAGACCGATGCTCCAGCGCCGAGCCCGCAGCCGACGCCGTCACAGGTGAAGCCGCAATAAGAACCCAGGCGGCCAGATGCCCCAACAGGCCCCGGAACGGCTCAGGGAACGGGCCAGGGAACAGGCTAGGGAACAGGCCAGGGAACGGGCCAGGGAACAGGCCAGGGAACAGGCCCGGGAACAGGCCCGGGAACAGGCCAGCCAACGAGCTAGGAAACACGCTAGGCAGCAAGCCACGTGAAATGGCGTGGGCGCGTCGGCGCCCATGCTGTTTTTTTGCCATGCTCCGGCCCGGGCGCTGTCGCTTCGCCGAGCTGATGTTTTCTCCTAAACGACTGCAGACTGGCAGGTGAGCGATGAGCGAAGACCCTGAACTCATCTCGGCCTACCGTCCCTGCGTCGGCATCATGGTGCTGAACCCGGATGGGTTGGTGTGGCTCGGTCGGCGCCTCGACGCCCCGGCCGAACCCGAAGGCCCCGGCAGCTGGTGGCAGATGCCGCAAGGCGGCATCGACGCCAACGAAGATCCCCCCAAGGCCGCTTTGCGCGAGCTTGAGGAGGAGACGGGTATCCGCTCCGTCGAGATCATGACCGAGAGCTCCGGTTGGTACACCTATGATCTGCCGGCCGAGCTGCGGCCGAAGGCCTGGGGAGGGCGCTATCGGGGGCAGCGGCAAAAGTGGTTTGCCATGCGCTTCACCGGCTCCGACGATGAGATCGCCTTGGAGCGGCCCGGACATCCGCAAGAGTTCGATGCCTGGCGCTGGGCTCGCCTTGAGGAACTGGAGGGGCTCATCGTGCCCTTCAAGCGCAGCGTCTACGCGCAGGTGGTGCGCGACTTCGCCGCCTTCGCCCGGCCGCACCGCGGCGCTTAACCTTGCGCGCAGCACGCCAGCGCGGTTTGGCGTGACAAATCCGGCAAATCACTAAAGATTGGGGTCGGGCGCAATCGTTGCACGGGATCGCCGATCGCAATGCTGGCAGAGAAGTCCCTCGATCTTCCCTATCGTCCCTGCGTCGGGATCATGTTGATCAATCAGGCGCATCGCGTGTGGGTGGGGCGACGGCGACCCAAGTGGGCGGCTGGGCCGGCGGCCCACTTCTGGCAGATGCCGCAGGGCGGCATCTTGCCCGGTGAGGACGAGCGCGCTGCAGCGCTGCGTGAATTGGAGGAAGAGACTGGCGTTACGAGCGTCGAGGTGGTGGCAGAAGCGCCCGCCTGGCTCAGCTACGACCTGCCCGATGATCTCATCGGCATCGCCCTCAAGGGCCGCTACCGCGGCCAGCGGCAGAAGTGGTTTGCCATGCGTTTCACGGGGCTTGATGAGGAGATCGATGTGGCGCCGCGCGGCCGACACAAGGCCGAGTTCGAGGCCTGGCGCTGGGTAGCAGCCGGGCAGTTGGCGGGGCTCATCATCGCCTTCAAGCGGCAAGTCTACGCCGAGGTGGTGCGCGAGTTCGCCGACTGGCTCAGGTAAATCCCCCGCGGCTCGCCATCAGGCGCCTAGCGACATCACAACCGACATCCTCGGCGCCTGCAAATTGGGCGCGCCGTGCAAACATGTTCCCGCGTCGGCCCTGTGCCTCAGCTGGCAGACGCTCGCTCGCCGCCAAGGTTCGGCTAGCCCTTTTGCAGCCCTCTCAGTTGGGCAAGCGCGGTGGTCGCCGTGAGGCGGGCGGTATCGTCGGCGGCGGCGGCAAGATCCGCCTCCGCTGCCGTCAGCTCGGCGGCGATGGTGCCCGCATCCATTGCCTCCACGTCGAGCGCGCGCTCGGCCAGAACGGTGAGCTGCTGCGGGTCCACCTCGGCGAATCCGCCCTTGACGAAGATGCGCGCCTTGCTGGCATCCGGGAGTGTGACGTCGAGGACGCCGGGACGCAGCGCCGAGATGACGGGAGCATGCCCCGGCAGCACGGTGAAGTCGCCCTCCAGGCCCGGCACGACCACCTGGGTTGCGTCCTGCGATAGCGCCATGCGCTCCGGTGTCACCAGCTCAAACTTAAACGTGCCTGCCATGCTGCCCGCTCCCGCCCATGCGCGCCGATTAGGCCTTGCCCTTGGCGTCGACCTCTTCCGGCGTCTGCAGCTTGGCACCGCAGAAGGGACAGAAAAACACCGGATGGTCAACCATGTTGGGGTCGTCCTCCTTCTCGGGGTCGACCATGCCGATCGACATGTAGAGGACGCCGTCGTCGTCCTCTGCCATCAGCGGCTCGAACTCGTCGCTCTCGAGCACATCCTTCAGGACCTCACAGCAGCTGCCAAACTTTCCTGCGCCATCCGCCGACATTCCCTCTGTCTCCCCTTTGGTTAGGCCGCCTCGGCCAGCTTCTCAGCCTTGGCGACCGCTTGGTCAATGGTGCCGACCATGTAGAAGGCTTGCTCCGGCAAGTGATCGTAGTCACCGGCGCACAACCCCTTGAAGCTCTTGATGGTGTCGGCGAGATCAACGAACACGCCATCAAGGCCCGTGAACACCGCAGCGACATGCATGGGCTGTGACAGGAACCGCTCGATCTTGCGTGCACGCGCCACCGTCAGCTTGTCTTCTTCGGAAAGCTCATCCATGCCGAGAATGGCGATGATGTCCTGCAACGACTTATAACGCTGCAGGATGGCCTGCACCTGCCGCGCCACTTGATAGTGTTCCTCGCCGACGATGCGCGGGTCGAGCATGCGCGAGGTGGAATCGAGTGGATCGACGGCGGGATAGATGCCCTTCTCCGAGATCGGCCGCGACAGCACGGTCGTGGCGTCGAGGTGGGCGAAGGACGTGGCCGGCGCCGGGTCGGTCAGGTCGTCGGCCGGCACGTAGATGGCCTGCACCGATGTGATGGATCCCTTCTGCGTGGTGGTGATGCGCTCCTGCAGCGCCCCCATGTCCGTTGCCAGCGTTGGCTGATACCCGACGGCGGACGGAATGCGGCCCAAGAGGGCCGACACTTCCGAACCTGCCTGCGTGAAACGGAAGATGTTATCCACGAAGAACAGCACGTCCTGGCCCTGGTCGCGGAAATATTCGGCAACCGTGAGGCCGGAGAGGCCGACCCGCGCGCGCGCGCCGGGCGGCTCGTTCATTTGCCCGTAGACGAGGGCGCATTTGGAGCCCGCGGCGGTACCGTTGTTCTTCTTGGGATCCTTGTTGACGCCGGACTCGATCATCTCATGATAGAGATCGTTGCCCTCGCGCGTGCGCTCTCCGACCCCGGCGAACACCGAATAGCCACCATGCGCCTTGGCCACGTTGTTGATCAGCTCCATGATCAGCACTGTCTTGCCGACGCCGGCCCCGCCGAACAGACCGACCTTGCCGCCCCTCGCGTAGGGTGCGAGCAGGTCCACCACCTTGATACCGGTGACGAGGATCTGTGCTTCCGTCGACTGCTCGGTATAGGCAGGGGTCGGCTGGTGAATGGCGCGCCTAGTCGCCGTCTTGATGGCACCCGCTTCGTCCACCGGCTCGCCGATCACGTTCATGATCCGACCGAGCGTCTCATCGCCGACGGGCACGGCGATCGGCTGGCCAGTATCGGTGACATCCTGGCCGCGCACGAGCCCTTCGGAAGCGTCCATCGCCACCGTGCGCACGGTGTTTTCACCGAGATGCTGAGCCACCTCAAGGATCAGCCGGTTGCCTTGATTGCTGGTCTCAAGCGCGTTCAAAATCTCCGGCAGGTGGCCGTCGAACTGCACGTCCACCACGGCGCCCATAACCTGACGGATCTTGCCGGTTTTGTTCGTTGCCATTGCTCGTTCCTAGGTCCTCGTCATCAGGTTTCGGGTCGTGCTCACGCTTGACCCTGGCTCGTCCATACTGCCTCAAGCGTGAGGTCTCACAGCGCTTCCGCGCCGGAAATGATCTCGATCAGCTCCTTGGTGATATTGGCCTGGCGCTGACGGTTGTAGCGGATCGTGAGCTTGTTGATCATGTCTCCGGCGTTGCGCGTTGCGTTGTCCATTGCCGACATGCGCGCACCCTGCTCGCTTGCCGCATTTTCGAGCAGCCCACGGAAGATCTGCGTCGCGATGTTGCGTTCGATTAGGGGGCGCAGGAGCTCGTCCTCACCGGGCTCGTATTCATAGCTTGCTTGTGACTTGGCCGGCGCCGCCGCATCTGGCGGCTGCACCGGGATCAACTGCAGTCCTGTCGGCTTCTGCGCGATCACCGACTTGAACTCGGAGAAATAGAGCGTGCAGACGTCGAACTCCCCGGCCTGGAACAGCGCCAGGATCCGGTTGGCAATGGCCTGGGCGTTGGCAAGGCCCAGCTGCCTGACGCCCTTGAGGTCGATCCGCTCCAGGATGTTGCGGCCCCACTCGCGACGCAGGGCATCCGCACCCTTGCGGCCGACGGCCAGAATCTTGACCGACTTGCCCGCGGCGACCAAGCGCGCGGCATCCTGACGGGCAAGGCGGGCAATATTGGAATTGAAGCCGCCACACAGACCGCGCTCGGCCGTCATCACCACCAGGAGATGGACCTCGTCCTTACCGGTGCCGACCAGCAACGCAGGGGCACCCGATCGATTGGCCACGCTCGCCCCGACGTTGGTGAGCACCCGCGCCATGCGCTGCGCGTAAGGTCGCGCCGCCGTGGCAGCCTCCTGCGCGCGACGCAGCTTGGCGGCGGCCACCATCTGCATGGCCTTGGTAATCTTGCGCGTCGCCTTCACCGAGGCGATGCGGTTGCGCATGTCTTTGAGGGAGGCCATCGGTGCCTTTGAAACTGCGGCAGGGCGGCGCTCGCGCCCGCCCTTCAAGACGACTAGCTGAACTGCTTGGCGACCTTCTCGACCACGGCCTTCAGCTTGGCCGCCGTCGCATCCGACAGATCCTTGCTGTCGCGAATCTCATCTAGAACCCCCGCATTCTGGCTGCGCAGATCGAGCAGCAGTGCTTCCTCGAAGGGCTTGATCTTCTCGATCGGCATTGGATCGCAATAGCCGTTGACGCCCGCGTAGATGACGCAGACCTGCTCCTCCATCTTAAGCGGGGAGAATTGGGCCTGCTTCAGCAGCTCGGTCAGGCGGGCGCCACGGTTGAGAAGACGTTGCGTGGTGGCGTCGAGGTCGGAGCCAAACTGCGCAAAGGCCGCCATCTCGCGGTATTGGGCCAACTCACCCTTGATGCGGCCGGCCACTTTTTTCATGGCCTTAGTCTGGGCCGAGGAACCGACACGGGACACCGAGAGCCCGACGTTCACGGCCGGGCGGATGCCCTGGTAGAACAGGTCGGTCTCAAGAAAGATCTGCCCATCGGTGATCGAGATGACGTTGGTCGGGATGTAGGCCGACACATCGTTGGCCTGCGTCTCGATGACGGGCAGGGCGGTGAGCGACCCCCCGCCGGCAGCCTCGCCCATCTTGGCTGCGCGTTCGAGCAGCCGCGAGTGCAGATAGAAAACGTCGCCCGGATAGGCCTCGCGTCCGGGTGGGCGGCGCAGCAGCAAGGACATCTGGCGGTAAGCGACGGCCTGCTTGGAGAGGTCGTCGTAGATGATGACCGCATGCATGCCGTTGTCACGAAAGAACTCGCCCATGGCGCAGCCGGCGAACGGCGCCAAATACTGCATCGGCGCAGGGTCGGAGGCGGTAGCGGCCACGACAATGGCGTAATCGAGCGCGCCATTGTCCTCCAACGCTTTGACGAACTGGGCGACCGTTGATCGCTTCTGGCCTACGGCCACATAGACGCAATAGAGTTTCTGGCTCTCGTCATTGCCCGCGTTGAGCGACTTCTGGTTGAGGATGGTGTCGAGGGCGACCGCCGTCTTGCCGGTTTGGCGGTCGCCGATGATGAGCTCGCGCTGGCCGCGACCGATTGGGATCAGAGCATCGATCGCCTTGAGACCTGTGGCCATCGGTTCGTGCACGGATCGCCTCGGGATGATGCCGGGCGCCTTGACGTCGACGCGCTTGCGCACATCGGATTTGATCGCACCCTTGCCGTCGATCGGATTGCCGAGCGCGTCTACCACGCGTCCGAGCAATCCCTTGCCCACCGGCACTTCGACGATGGCACCGGTGCGCTTGACCGTGTCGCCTTCTTTGATGGTGCGGTCATCGCCGAAAATCACTACGCCGACGTTGTCGGCCTCAAGATTGAGGGCCATGCCGCGGATGCCGCCGGCAAACTCCACCATCTCGCCGGCCTGAATCTTGTCGAGGCCGTAAATGCGCGCGATGCCGTCGCCCACCGACAGCACTTGGCCGATCTCCGAGACCTCGGCCTCCTTGCCGAAATTCTTGATCTGCTCTTTCAGAATCGCGGAGATCTCTGAGGCGCGGATGTCCATCAGCCAATACCTCTCATGACGACTTTGAGATTGTTGAGCTTAGTCCTGAGCGAGCTGTCAATCATGCGGCTGCCGACCTTGACGACGAGGCCGCCGAGCAGGTTCGGATCGACGCGCGTGTCGATGCGCACATTCTTGCCGATCGAGGTGCGCAGGGTGTCCGCCAGCGCCTGCATCTGCTCAGGTGTCAAGGGATGCGCGGAGGTCACGTCGGCACTGACCTCTCCGCGCTCGCGCGCCAAGAGGCCGCGAAACGCCTTGATCATGTCCCTCAGTGCAAAGAGGCGCCGATTGCGGACGATCAAGTTGACGAAATTGCCGACAAGGCCGGCGACGCCAGCCTTGGCAAGGATGGCGTTGAACGCTTTGGCCTGATCGTCCGTGGTGATGACTGGGCTCAGCACGACGCGGCGAAGATCGGCGCTCTCCTCCAGCATCTGTGCGAGCGCGGCGAGGTCCCGCTCCACCTGGTCGAGCTGCCGCTGATCCTTGGCAAGGTCGAACAGGGCGGCCGCATAGCGCCCAGCCATGGTCGCCATCATGGGTTCGTCGCTCGACACGTGACAGCTCTCGCCAGGGAACAAACGGGAAGAGAACAAACGGGGAAGACCCGTCCGCGCCGTATCAGCCGGGCCGAATTGCAAAAGCGCCTGCGCATCGATGCCGCGGGCATCCCCTTCCAAACCCGCGCATACCATGCGCCGCTCGGTACATCAACCGCGGGCATGTGGATCGAATGCCGCATGGATTGTCGGGTGCCTTGCCGCACCCGCGCCCTTTCTCGGTCCCATCCGCGCCACACGAACACGCTACCGGGGCGGCATGGTGCTGGGCCACTCGCAAGCCAGTGCCCGATGCGCGCAGCGGCCGGTGGCGTCCACATGGCCTGGAGGCTGCCGGCCCGTTTACGTGCGCCTCAACTCCAAGCGCGAAGGAGGTTCCCCATGTCCACAAGCAAGACGGCGTTGGGGCTGGTCGTGGCGGCGGTCGCGTTCGCCGCGCTTCCCGCCAAGGCCGCCCCGATGGTGCCCGCCGCCTCGGTCACGGCCAAGATCGATCGAAGTGCCCTCACCCAAGTGCAGTGGGGTTGGGGGTACCGCCGCTATCCCTACTACCGGCGCGGATGGGGATGGGGTGCCGGCCCCTGGCTCGGGCTTGGCGCTGGCGTGGTGATCGGCAGCATCATCGCCAGCGAGGCCTATCGACCGCGGCCGGGCCGTTACTATGACGACTACGCCTATGAGGGCCCCTACTACTACCCCTCGGGCTATACCGGCGATCCGCGTGCCATCTGTGCGCAGAACTTCCGCTCGTTTGAGTGGAACACGGGCCTCTATACGACCTATGGTGGCGAAAAGAGGCTCTGTCCCTACCTCAGACAGCCGTAGGTCGAGACCTTGTAGCGAGCATGGGCTGGCGGCCGCGTCGGTGGTCTGACTGGCACTTACCTCGGCCCGTGCTTGCCTGATTTCGTGCCCCGAGCCGTGCCTGCCCACCATGGCGGCTGCCACAAACGGGCAACCGCAGGGGGGACGCTGCTTGGGCCGGGGGTTTCGGCCATAGGTTTGGCCGAGGGATTCGGCCATAGGGTTTGGCCCAGGGGTTTGGCCCAGGGATTCGGCCATAGGGTTTGGCCCAGGGGTTTGGCCCAGGGATGTGGCCCTGGATTTGGGCCAGGGATGTCGCCAGGGGCGGCCGAGCCTATTCGAACGAGCAGCGAACCGCCGAAGAATAATCCGTAATCGGATTGATGTGGCCCAACGGCACTTCGCTTTGGCTACAGCGACGGCATCGCAAAATCGCCTTGGGGGCGGAAAATCCCTTGAAATACAACACACTGTTGCAGAAATGTGAGTTATGAATCAAAGGTCTAAGCATTTGGTGTGTCACGCGAATCAGATAGAGTGTTAATGCTTCGTTAACGGCGGTCTTCGCGCTCGAGGCTTCCCGTCTCGCGTAGGCTCTTTGCGTGTCGGTCCAATCTACGGGCGGCGATGTGGCGGGTAGGCGCTAAGCGCGATCATGGCAGGCTGCGCGGCGAGATGACCTCGTTGGGGCTCATCGGCTCTCTCGCCGTGGCGGCCCTTATCGTGGCCATGCTCGACGGGGCGAGCCTGCCGGTCTCGAGCCCATCGCGTGCCGTGCTGCTCATCGCCCTGACCGCAGGCGCCGCCGCGCTCGCCCTGTTGACCGCAACCCGCGGCCGGCGCACGGCGACTGGCCGCGGCCTGGGTGAGGAAGTCGCCGAACTGCGCAAGAGCCTGTTGACCGCCGAGGCCATCATCAAGGCCGAGCCGCAAGTGCTCGTGTTCTGGGAGCCGGGGCTCGGCGTGCGCGTCATGGCGCATACGCTTGCAACCATTCCCGGGTTGCCGCAGCACCATGCCGAGCTCTTGCGCTTCGGGCGCTGGCTCGATGTGGCCTCCGCGCAGGAGCTCAAGCGCGGGCTCGATGCGCTATTTGCCGATGGGCGACCGTTCAGCTCGCTCTTGAAAACGTCGGCTGGTGGGCACGTCGAGGCCGATGGGCGTGCTGCGGGCGGCCGGGCTATTCTGCGCTTGCGTGATGTGGCTGGACGCAAGCGCGACCTTGCCCGCATCCTCGACCAACACCGCCAGCTGGTGCGCGACACCCTCGCCGGCCGCACCTTGCTCGATGCTCTGCCGATGCCGGCCTGGCTGCGTGGCGCCGACGGTCGCCTGCAGTGGGTCAACGAGGCCTATGTGAAGGCGGTCGAGGCCGGCACCCAGGCGGAAGTCCGCCAGCGGCAAATCGAGCTTTTGGAAACACGCCAGCGCGAGGCGGTGGCCGCGGCGCTCCTCAAGCGAGTTGCCTATCGCGAGCGCGTCCACCTCATCAGCAGCGGCACGCGCAAGGCACATGATGTCGTCGTCATCCCCCTCGATGGTGCAAGCGTCGGCGCAGCGATCGATGTGGCGGCGCTGGAGACGGCCCAGGGCGAACTCGTTCGCCACGTTGCCGCCTACGAGCGCACGCTCGACCGGGTGGCCACCGGGGTCGCCATCTTTGGTCCCGATCAGCGGTTGACGTTCTTCAACGAGGCCTATCGCGCCCTGTGGCAACTCGATGCCGACTGGCTCGCCACCAAGCCCAGCGACGGCGAGCTGCTCGATCGTCTGCGCGAGCTGTCGCGCTTGCCGGAGGTGGTAAACTACCGCGATTGGAAGGCCAAGATCCTGGCGGGCAACAAGACCGGCACCGAATACGAGGACTGGTGGCACCTGCTTGATGGGCGCACCATCCACGTCGTCTCGGCCCAGCGCCCGGACGGCGGGCTCACATACCTTTATGACGATGCCACGGAACGCTTCGCGCTCGAAAGCCGCTACAACGCCCTCATCGATGTGCAACGCGAGACACTCGACAGCCTCAAGGAGGGCGTCGCAGTGTTCGCCACCGACGGGCGGCTCAAGCTCTTCAATTCGGCGGTGTTGCAGATCTGGCGTCTGCCGCGCAGCACCCTGAAGGAAGGGCCGCACATCGATAAGATCATCGCGCTGTGCAGCTCCCTTTATGACGACATGGCGACCTGGGCCCGCATCAGCCGGGCGGTGACAGGCATTTCCGACCGACGCCACCCCGTGGGCGGGCAAATGCTGCGTCCCGACCATAGCGTCATAGACTTTGCCGTGTCGCCCCTGCCCGATGGCGCCACGCTCATCACGTTCGTGGACGTGACCGACAGCAAGCGTTACGAGCAGACCTTGATCGAACGCAACGAGGCCCTGGTGGCTGCCGACCGCCTCAAGAGCCAGTTCATCAGTCACGTGTCCTATGAGCTCAGAACGCCGCTCACCAACATCATCGGCTTCAGCGAGCTGCTGTCGAGCCCCCGTACCGGCGAGCTCAACAACAAGCAGCGCGAATACCTCAATGACATCTCCGCCTCCTCGCGCACCCTGCTCGCCATCATCAACGACATCCTGGACCTCGCCACCATCGATGCCGGTGCGCTGGAGCTGAAGCTGGCTCCCCTCAAGGCCAAAGACGTGGTCGACACGGCCATTTTGGGTGTGCGCGACCGCGCCAGCCGCGCGCGCCTCAATCTGGACATCGCCATTGCCGAGGATGCCGTGGAATTTGTCGCCGACGAGGCGCGGGTCCGGCAGGTGCTCTACAATCTGCTCGCCAATGCCATTGGGTTCTCCAAGCCGTCCGACACCATCAGCGTGACCGTTCGGCGCGAGGCGGGCATGATGGCGTTCACCGTCGAGGATAAGGGCGTCGGCATTCCCAAGGACCAGCAACAACGCGTGCTCGAGCGGTTCGAAAGCCGCAGCCAAGGCTCCAAGCACCGAGGCGCCGGGCTGGGGCTTGCCATCGTCAAGAGCCTGGTGGAGCTGCACGGCGGCACTATGTCGCTCGAATCGGAACCCGGGCAAGGTACGCGCGTAACCGTGCGCTTTCCCGAAAACGGAGCGCACGCGCAGCCAGCATCCGAGGCCGCGCGTGCATGATGGTGGAGTGGACGTGCGAGCTCGATGAGACCGGCGTCGTCCGCCTCGCCGATCTGCTGGCGCTCAAGCTTCGCCGCGGCGACCTCATCGCCCTCAGCGGCGAGGTAGGCGCCGGTAAGACCACGCTTGCGCGCGCCCTCATCACCGCGCTCATGGGCGAGCCGGCAGCCGAGGTGCCAAGCCCAACATTCTCGCTCGCCCAACCCTACGAGACGCCACGCCTTGCCGTGACACACTTTGATTTTTATCGCCTGGCGTCCGCGGATGAGGCGCGCGAGGTGGGATTTGAAGAAGCCATCGCCGACGGCGCCGCTATCGTGGAATGGCCGGATCTGGTCGCCGAGCTTCTCCCCGACAGCCGCTGCGAGATTAAACTCGCTCAGACTGGGAACGGGGCGACGCGGCGCGTCACCTTGCGCGGCCTCGGCAGCGCTCGCCAATGGGTTGCGCGCGTCGGCGAGCTGATGGCCTTTTTGTCCCGCCAAGAGCGCTGGCAGGGAGCGCGCATCGCCTACCTGCAGGGCGATGCCTCAACCCGTAGCTACGCGCGCCTGTTTGCGGCCGATGGCACCGCGATCCTCATGGATGCGCCGATCGTGCCGGACGGCCCGCCGATCCGTGCGGGCAAATCCTACAGCCGCATCGCCCGCCTGGCCGAGAACATGGTTCGCCCCTTCGCTGCGATCGGCGCCGCGCTGAAGGACGCAGGGTTGAGCACCCCCGCGGTGGAGGCCTTCGATCTCGACAACGGCATGCTCCTCATCGAAGACCTTGGCGATCGGCTGTTCACCTCGGAAGTGGCCGCCGGGACCTCCCAATCCCTGCTCTGGCGCGCCGCGGTCGATGCCCTTGTCAGATTGCGCACCCTGCCCCGCCCCTCGACCCTCCCGCTCGCCGATGGCAGCCTCTACGCGTTGCCGCGGCGCGACCAGGCGGCCTTCGAAATCGAGATCGAGCTCCTGCTCGATTGGTACTGGCCGGCACTGAAGGGTGCACCGCCTTCGCCGCAAGTGCGCACTGAGTTCAAGGACCTGTGGTCGCCCGTCATCGCCCGCCTATTGGCGCTGCCCGCAGGGTGGTTCCTGCGGGATTATCATTCGCCCAACCTCATGTGGTTGCCCGAGCGCCAAGGCGTGGGCAGGGTCGGCATCCTCGATTTCCAGGATGCGCTCGCCGAGCATTTTGCCTTTGATCTCGTCTCCCTGCTCCAGGACGCCCGCACCAGCGTCGCCCCCGAGCTCGAAAGCGAGCTCTTCAACCACTATTGCGCCGAAACCCTGGCCCACGAGCGGGCGTTCGACCGCGCCGCCTTTGCCGCGGCCTATGCCGACTTCGGCGCTCAGCGCAATACCCGCCTGTTGGGGTTATGGCTGCGCCTGCTCAAGCGCGACGGCAAACCACACTACCTGCAGAACATCCCGCGCACCTGGGGATATCTCGAGCGGAACCTGCGGACGCCCGCCCTCGGGGACCTCGCAGCATGGTACGATCGCCATTTCCCGCCGCAGCTGCGCACCTACACGCTGCCGCGATGAGGATGGACGAGGGGGGCGGGATGGCCGGCACGCTGAACACGGCGATGGTCCTGTGCGCCGGGCTTGGCACGCGCATGGCGCCCGCCGACAACGGGCGCCCCAAACCGCTCATCTGCGTGCGCGGCAAGGCGCTCCTCGACCACGTGCTCGACCGGCTGGCAGCGGCGGGCATCACGCGCGCCGTAATCAACGTGCACCACAAAGCCGACCTGATCGAGCTACACCTGCGCGACCGCACGGCACCTGCCATCGAGTTCTCCGACGAGCGCGATCTCCTTCTCGACACCGGCGGCGGCGTCAAGAAGGCGCTGCCCCTGCTGCTGCCCGGAGCCTTCTTGATCCACAACGCCGACTCGGTGTGGATCGAAGGTGTGGGTTGCAACCTGACGCGGCTGGCGGCCGCCTGGGACGATCGGGCGATGGACTGTCTCCTGATGCTGGCGGCCGTCTCCGCGAGCCATGGCTATCATGGGCGTGGCGACTTCGCGCTGGCAAGCGACGGACGCATCCAGCGCAGGCGCGTTGAACAGGAGATGGTGCCCTTCGCGTTCGCCGGCGTGTCGGTCGCCCATCCACGGCTCTTTGAGGATACTCCCGAGGGCGCCTTCTCGCTCAACCAAGTGTGGAGCCGCGCGATCGCCGCCGGTCGCGCTTTTGGCATGCGCATGGACGGCGTGTGGATGCACGTCGGCACGCCGGCTGCGCTTGCCGAAGCAGAGCAGTGCTTGAGTGCAGCTCGGCAGCCTTGAGGCTGAGAGGGGGCTCTGACTTGGCAACCGCCCACCGCATCTACACGGTGCCGCCCGGCCGGCCGTTTCTGCCCGCATTGGCCGATGCTCTGTTGCAAGGTCAGCTGCCGGTTCCGGGCGGAGCGCCGCCGGATGCGCTGCAGCTTGCCGATGCAATCTTGCTGGTGCCGACGCGGCGTGCCACGCGGGCGCTGCAAGAGGCATTCCTGAGGGCATCGGGCGGCGGCGCGCTCTTGCTGCCGAAGATCCGACCGATCGTCGGCGCGGCGGACGAGAGCTTGGGCGGGCTTGGCACCGCAGAGGACTTGGCAACCGACGGCGCCGGCAAGCTCGCACCCGCCATCAGCGACATGGGTCGGCAGCTCACGCTCGCCCGGCTGATCGTGGCCTGGTCCGAGGCAGAGGGTGGCACCCGCACACCGGCGCAGGCTGCCAAGCTCGCCCGCGAGCTCGCCCGCTTGATGGACGCCATGGAGATCGAGGATGTCGATCCCACGCGGCTGGGCTCGTTGGTGCCCGACGCATTTGCCCTGCACTGGGAACGGACGCTCAAATTCTTGGCGATCGTGACGGCGGCGTGGCCGGCCCACCTCAAGGAGCAAGGTCTCGTTTCCCAAATGCAACACGCCAAGGAGCTGGTGCTGGCGCAAGCACGCCGACTGGCGAGCGCGCCTCCGCCAGCGCCGGTTATCGCTGCGGGGGTCATGAGCAGTGTGCCCGTGGTGACGGACCTGCTGCGGGTCGTCACCGGCCTGCCGAACGGCGCCCTCGTGCTGCCCGGGCTCGATCAATCGCTCGATCAAGAGAGCTGGCAGAGCATCGTCCCGGCGCACCCTGAGCATCCCCAGTTCGGGCTCAAGAAGTTGCTCGATGCACTCGGCGTACGCCGCGAAGACGTGACGCCACTGCCGGGGCCACAGCCCACCCGCCCGCAGCGGGCACGCGCAATCCTTCTGAGCGAGGCCATGCGGCCCGCCCGCACCACCGAGCGCTGGCACCGGCTCGCGGTCGGCACCGCAGCCCTGGCCGAAGCCCAAGCGCTGGCGGGTGTTGGCGTCCTCGAAGCGCCGGGCGCGGAGGACGAGGCGGAGGCGGTGGCGCTCATTTTGCGCGAGGCGGCCGAGACCCCGGGTCGGACGGCGGCGCTCGTGACGCCCGACCGCGTGCTGGCGCGCCGTGTGGCCGCCCGGCTTGCCACCTGGCACGTGTTCGTTGAGGAGCCGGCCGGCCAACCGCTCGGCAAGACCACCATCGGTGCGTTTCTCGACCTCGTCGTGGAGGCAGCAGCAACGGGCATCGAACCGGTAGCCCTGCTGGCGCTGTTGAAGCATCCGCTCTGTCGGCTGGGCATGGCGGATGGCTCACTGCGCCGCGGTTGGCGCACGCTCGAGCTTGCCGTCTTGCGCGGGACCTATCTGGGCACCGGGCTCGACGGCGTCACAGCGGGTTTGCAGAGGGCGCAGGCCGACGTCGCAGCGCGCAGGCGTCTTCCGCAGGCGGTGCGCTGCCTGGACCGCGAAGACTGGACGGCAGCGGGCGATCTCGTGCGCCGCCTCGTCAGGGCGCTCAAACCGTTCGAAGACCTGTTCGGGTCCGCAGCCAAGGTGAACCTTGCCGCCTTGGTCGCCGCCCACACCGCGGCCGCCGAGGCGCTCGGCAGGGTTGCCAGCCCAGCACCGCAGGCGCTCTGGGGCGGCGAGGCCGGTGAGGCGGCAGCCAAATTCTTGACCCTGCTGCGGACCGAGGACAGCTCGGCGCCGCCCATGCGGGCAGCCGACTATCCCGCCTTCTACCGCAGCCTCGCCGAGGAGGTCACGGTGCGGCTGCGCGCGCCGACGCACCCGCGCATCTTCATCTGGGAGCCCTACGAATCGCGGCTACAGCACACGGACGTGGTCGTCCTCGGTTCGCTCAACGAAGGCACCTGGCCGCAGCCCGCCGATCCGGGCCCCTGGCTCAACCGGCCCATGCGGCAGGCGCTTGGTCTGCCGGCCCCCGAAGAGCGCATCGGCGATGCGGCCCACATCTTCACCTCGCTGTTGGGTGCGAGCCAGGCATATCTGACGCGCGCGGCCAAGATCGACGGCGTGCCGACGGTGCCCTCGCGCTGGATCTTGCGGCTGCAGGCGCTGATGGCCGCCGTCGGCGCCCGTGCAGGCACCGATCCGCCGTGGCTCACCTGGGCGCGGGAGCGCAATGCCATGGCAGGTCCGGCCCGACCGGTGCGAGCTCCTGAGCCCCGACCGGCGCTGCTGCTGAGACCGCGCCAGATGAGCGCCACCAGCATCGAGACGTGGATCGCCAATCCTTACGCCATCTTTGCCGAGCGCATCCTGCGCCTTGAGGTTCTTCCAGCGCTCGGTCGGCAACCCGATGCGGCACTGCGCGGTCAGATCGTGCACGAGGCCCTCAACAGGTTTGCCCAGCGCTTTCCCGATGACTTGCCCGAGGACATTGGCGCCGAACTCGGCGCCATCGCCGCGGCGGCGCTCGAGGAGCTTGCGGGATCGCCGCGGGTCGCAGCCTTTTGGGCGCCACGGTTCGGGCGTTTCGCCCAGTGGTTTGCCGACACCGAGCGCACGCGGCGCGCCGGCACGCGGGCGACGCTGGCCGAAGTGGAGGGCGCCGTGGTGCTCGAAGGAAAGATTGGTCCCTTCACGCTCAAGGCGCGTGCGGATCGCATCGATGTCGGCGCGGGTGGCCTCACCATCTGCGACTACAAGACGGGCAACGTCAGCGACCTCAAGCGGCGGGCCGAGCAGGGCCGTGCGCCACAACTGCCGCTCGAAGCCGCGATTGCCATGGCCGGCGGATTTGCGGGCCTGCCGGCCCAGGCGGTGTTGAGCCTGCGCTACATTTCCGCCTCCGGTGGCGAGCCGCCAGGTCAGGAGTGTGCGCTTGAGGCCGATGTCACAGAGCTGGCACGGGAGGCGCTCGCCGGGCTCGGCAGGCTGATTGCAACATTTGACGAGGAGAATACGCCCTACCGCGCTCTGCGGCGGGCCCGCTTCAACTATCGCTTTGACGACTACGCCCAGTTGGCCCGGGTGGCGGAATGGTCGGGCGAAATCGTGGAGGAGGTCTGAGATGGGCTTCCTCTTTCCTTCCAAACTCGACACCGCGCACGCCCAGACGCGCCGCAATCAGGCCGCCGCGGCCGACCCTGCCGCCAGCGCCTGGGTGAGCGCCAACGCCGGCACCGGCAAGACCCACGTGTTGACCATGCGCGTGCTGCGCCTGCTACTCGGGGGCACGCCGCCCGAGCGCATCCTGGCACTTACGTACACGAAGGCAGCCGCCGCAGAAATGTCCAAGCGCGTGTTTGCCCGGCTCGCCGAATGGGTGATGAGCGATGCGCAAAGCCTCACGCGCAAGCTTGCCCAGCTGCTCGATCGGGCGCCAACGCTTGCCGACATCGAACGCGCCCGGCAGCTGTTCGCCGTCACCATCGAGACGCCCGGCGGACTGAAGGTGCAAACCATCCATGCCTTCTGCGAACGCCTGCTGCAGCGGTTCCCGATCGAGGCCGGTGTGCCACCCGGCTTTGCCATCCTCGACGAGCAAGACCGCGGCGCGCTTCTCGGCCGAGCCACCGACGAGATGCTGGCCGCAGCAGCGGCCGAGAAGAGCGGGCCGCTGTGGCGGGCCGTACAGACGGCGATCGCCTATGCCGTCAACGGCGGTTTCGACAACGTGCTGCAGCAGGCCCTGGCCGAGTTCGGCGCCGCGCCGCCATTTGCGGGCGAGCCCGCCCTTGCCGCCGCGCAAGAACGGCTGCGCGCGATCTTTGGCGTTCGCCCCGATATCGCGGCCGAAGAGATCATCACGCAACTGTCCAAGACCCTCACCGATGACCTCTTGCCCCATCTCGTCTCGGCCTTGCGGGCCGGCAACAAGAGCGACGCCAAAGGCGCCGTGTGCCTCGATGCGGCGCTGGCGGCGAACTCGGCCGAGCGTCGCGTGGAGGCGCTCGCCAACTTCTTCCTGACCCAGAGCAATGGTCCCCGCGAACGCCTCCTCACGCGCAAGATCAGCGACGAGCGGCCGGAGATTGCCGACCTCTTGCTGCGCGCACAGGCGCAGTTCGTCCCCCTCTACGGTGAGCACAAGAGCCTGATGGTCGTGGAGGCGACCGTCGCTCTGCTACGGCTCGGTGCAGATGTCTTCGAGCGATACAACGCCGCCAAGGCGCGCAGCGCTGCGCTGGATTTCGAGGACCTGGTCGGCAAGGCTGCGGCCTTGCTCGCCTCCTCGCAGGCGGTGGAGTGGGTGCTCTACAAGCTCGACGGCGGCCTCGATCACATCCTGGTCGATGAGGCACAGGACACGAGCCCAGTCCAATGGCAGGTGATCCGTGCGCTTGCCGAGGAGTTCTTCTCCGGCAGCGGCGCGCGCGACGGGGTGCGCACGCTCTTTGCGGTGGGCGACGAAAAGCAGTCGATCTATAGCTTTCAAGGCGCCGCCCCCACCATGTTCGCCGAGACGGGCGCGCTCTTTGCGCGCCGCGCCGAGCTGGCGGGACTGGCGCTGCGTCGCGTGCCGCTCAACTTGTCGTTCCGCGCCACCGAACCGTTGCTGGCGGCGGTGGATTTGGTCTTTGCCGATGGCGCGCGAACGCGCGGCGTGACGAGCTCGCCCGCGCCGCTGCAGCACATCGCCCATCGCGCAGGCCAGGCCGGGCTGGTCGAGATCTGGCCAACGGAAAAGCCCGATCAGGCAAAGCCCGCCGAGCCCTGGTCTCCGCTCCAGGAGGCGATCACCTCCGCGCCGGTGGCGCGGCTGGCGGCCCGCATCGCCCACACCATCAACCGCTGGCTCCGATCTGGTGAGTTGCTCCTGTCGCAGAACCGCCCCATCCGGGCCGGCGACATCCTCATCCTCGTGCGCAAGCGCACGCCGTTCGCGGCGGCGATGATTTCTGCGCTCAAGGCGCACGGCATTCCCGTGGCGGGTGCGGACCGGCTGGTGCTGACCGAGCAGATCGCCGTCGCGGATTTGATGGCGCTCGGCGATTTCCTCTGCCTGCCGCAGGACGATCTGGCCCTTGCCAATCTCCTGAAGTCGCCGCTCTTTGGTCTCGATGATGATGCGCTCACGGTGCTCGCGCCCAAGCGCCAAGGCTTCCTGTGGCAGGAGCTCTTGGCGCGCGCCGCCACGGATGCGCGCTTTCGCGCGCCCGCCGAGATCCTGGCGCGCTGGCTGGCGCGGGCCCATCTGATGCCGCCATTCGAGTTTTATGCCGCGCTTCTCGACGGCGAGGGCATGCGCGCACGCATGCTTGAACGCCTCGGCGCCGAGGCGGCCGACGCCATCGACGAGCTCCTCAACTTGGCACTGTCCTACGACCGCGTCGCGGCGCCGTCATTGCAGGGCTTTCTGAATTGGCTGCGGCAGGGCACACGGGTCATCAAGCGCGACATGGAGCAGGGGCTCGACGAGGTGCGCGTGATGACCGTGCACGGCGCCAAGGGCCTCGAGGCGCCGATCGTGTTCCTGCCTGATACCTGCTCGACCCGGTCGGGACGGTCGCCGGCGAGCCTGTTGCCCTGCGACGGCCCGGTGCCCTTCCTATGGCCGGTCAAGGGCAGCAGCGAGCTCGCCGCCGTCCAGGGCGCGCGGGCGGCGCTCGATCGAGCCGAGGCGGAGGAGCGCCACCGCCTGCTTTATGTCGCCCTGACGCGCGCCCGCGATCGGCTCTACGTGGGGGGCTTTGAGGGCAACACCGCGCCGTCATCGGAGTGCTGGTACCAGCTGATCCGCACGGCCCTCCGCGACCGGCTTGCTGAGGCAACGGCAGCCGACGGCGGCACCGTGTGGCGTCTGGTCAGCCCGCAGTCGGCAGCGCCCGAACCCGGTGTCGCCCAGGCCGCGGCCCCGGCACCAGCGCTGCCGCTCCCTGCGTGGGCAAAGCGGCCGGCGCCGTCCGATCCATTGCTTGGGGTTCCGCTCGCCCCCTCAAAACTCGCCCCGCTCAACAGCGAGCGGGATGGCGGCGGGCGCGGGCGCGCCCGCGCCCCCGCCGAACCGGCGACGCTTGCGCCGTCGGCTCTCCTTGAAGATGCGCGCTTCCTGCGCGGCACGCTCACCCATGCGCTTCTTGAGCATTTGCCTTCGCTCGACCCGGAGCAGTGGCCGGCGGCGGCGGAAGCCTTTGTCGCCGGCCGTGCCGGGCGGCTGGCGAGCACGGTGCGCAAGAGCATTGTCGCCGAAACGTTGGCCGTGCTGCGCGAGCCGGCATTCGCGCCCCTATTTGGACCCCAAGCCCGCGCGGAGATCCCCATCGTCGCCGAGATCGCCCATCCGCAGGGCGGCGGCAGCGTGCTTCGGCTCACCGGCAAGATCGACCGACTGGTCGTGACCGGCGATGCGGTCCTGATCGTGGACTACAAGACCAACCGGCCGCCGCCCAAGGACATAGGGGAGGTCGCCGATGCCTACCTGCTGCAACTTTGCGCCTACCGGCTAGCGCTCGCCCGCCTTTTCTCACACCAGCGTGTTAGAGCCGCAATTCTTTGGACGGACGGCCCCAGAATCATGGAGATTCCGGAGCAGGTGCTGGACGCCGCCGAGGGTCGGCTCTGGCAACTGCAGGGTGCCAACCTTGACGCTTGAGGGGGGCCTCCTTACGTTCCCGACACCGATTGCGATGCCACCCAACGCCGCCCTGTGCCGCCACCTTGAAACTCACGTGGTGGACGCGCCCAGCCGGCCATCATAAGGAGATCGACCCAATGCCCACTGGAGCCGCGACACTGTCCCTGTCGGATGAAAATTTCGAGCGGGAAGTGTTGCAGTCATCCGAGCCCGTGGTGGTGGACTTCTTTGCCGAGTGGTGCGGGCCTTGCAAGGCCATGGCCCCGGCGCTTGAGCAAGTAGCGGCCGACCTGAAAGGCAAGGTCAAGGTGGCCAAGCTCGATGTCGATCAGAACCCGGGGGTGACCCAAAAGTACAAGATCCAGGCGATGCCGACGATCATGATCTTCAAGGGTGGCAAGAAGATTGCCGAGCGCATCGGCGCGCTGACGCAAAAGCGCCAACTGCAGGACTGGATCAACGGTTCGATCTGAGCGCGTCCAGGGCGGGGCAAGCTCACAGCCGTTTGTTTGGCTTACGCCGCCGTCTTCCCCATGGCCGGGCCCACGTCTGTCCGGCGCATGTCCGGGATGGCGTTGCAGCGAGAGGCGAGCGCCCGTGTTCGACATCAGGTGGATACATGAGAACCCGCAGGCCTTTGACGCCGGCCTGCGCAAGCGCGGGTTGGTACCGGGCGGGGAGGTGAAGTTCGCGGCCGATCTGATCGCGCTCGACGAGACACGACGCAAAGTGGTGACGCGCTTGCAGGAGGGGCAGGCGCGCCGCAACGCCGCCTCCAAGGAGATCGGTTTCGCCAAGAAGGCGAAGGACGAGGCCAAAGCGGCGGCGCTGGTGGCGGAGGTTGCCGCCCTCAAGGATGCCCTTGCCGCGGGCGAAAAGGCCCAGGGCGAGGCCGACAGAGCTCTTACTGCGGCGCTCTCGGTCATCCCCAACCTGCCGCGCGAGGAGGTGCCGGTCGGCGCAGACGAGCATGCCAACAAGGAGGTCCGACGCGTCGGCGCGCCGCCGAAATTCGCCTGGACCAACAAGCCAAAGCAGCACTTCGAATTAGGCGAGGCCTTGGGCTTGATGGATTTCGAGACGGCGGCCAAGCTCGCCGGCTCCCGTTTCGTCGTGCTCAAGGGCCAACTTGCGCGCCTTGAGCGGGCATTGGCGCAATTCATGCTCGACCTGCACACGAACGAGTTCGGCTACACCGAGATCATGCCGCCGTACCTGGTACGCGATGAGGTGATGTACGGCACGGCGCAGCTGCCGAAGTTCAGCGACGACCAGTTTCGAGCCGAGAGAGCCGACGTCCAACGCAAGCATGCCTGCGCCGAGATCGCCGTGCATCGAGCCCAGATCCTCGATTACGCGGAAAAGAACGGTCTCCAAGCCGCACGCAGTGCGCCGCTTGAGGCCCTGGGCCTGGAGTACCGGCCAAGCCCCGATCACCATTGGCTCATTCCCACCGCCGAAGTCCCGCTGACCAATCTCGTTCGCTCCTCGATCCGCGACGAGGGGGAGCTGCCCATTCGCGTCACTGCCTATTCTCCCTGCTTCCGCGCCGAGGCCGGCGCGGCGGGGAAGGACACGCGTGGGATGATCCGACAGCATCAATTTTCCAAGGTGGAGCTCGTCTCCATCACGACGCCCGACCAGAGCTTGGAAGAACACGAGCGCATGACCAGATGCGCCGAGGAGGTGTTGAAGCGCCTAGGGCTCGCCTACCGCGTGATGCTCCTGTGTTCGGGCGACATGGGCTTTGCCTCCCAGAAGACCTACGACATCGAGGTGTGGCTCCCGGGGCAGAACACCTACCGCGAAATCTCCTCGTGCTCCGTGTGTGGCGACTTCCAGGCACGGCGCATGGACGCACGCTACCGGCCCAAGGCCGGCGGTCGGCCGGAGTATGTGCACACGCTGAACGGCTCCGGCCTAGCCGTCGGCCGCACGCTGATCGCAATCCTCGAAAACTATCAGCAGCCCGACGGATCGATCGCCCTCCCGCCCGCGCTCGTTCCCTACCTGGGCGGCCTCGCACGCATCGCCAAGGACTAGCTTCGGGGGATCGGCCCACGGGGGATCGGCCGAGGGGATGGCCCAAGGACTGGTCTAGGGATTGGCCCAGGGAATGGCCAGGCAATGGCCCGGAATAGGCCCGGGCATTGGCTCAAGGATTGGCCGAAGTTTACCGGCCCTCAGCCCGTCAACAACGCATCGAGCTTGCCGGCGGTCGAGCGCGTGGAGCTCCTCGCTGCCGCCGACGTGCGTATCGCCGATCCAGATCTGCGGCACGGTGGTGCGGCCGCCGGCCTTCTGCGCCAGCTTGGCCCGCGCCTCCCAATCGCCGCTCACGTCGATTTCCTCAAACGTGGCCCCCTTGTGCGCCAGCAGGCGCTTGGCGCGCAGGCAATAGGGGCAAAAGGGCGTTGTGTAGATCACGATCTTGGGCATGGGGTGAGGCTAGCAAATGCCGCGCCAGCCGTCGCCACCGGCAAGCCATCGCAGCTGCTTGGGACTTGCAGTTGAGCTGCTTGCCTGCTTCGGCCCGTGGCGCAATGGCGCTCTGAGGCATGGGACCACGGCGGCCCACCCTACCGGCGGGATGATTGCAACGCTTGCCAAGTTGGCCGATACAGTGCCCCCCATGCGCATCCTCCTCACCAATGACGACGGCATCGATGCCCCCGGCCTCAACGCGCTGCGCCAAATTGCGTCGGAGCTGAGCCAAGACGTTTGGGTGGTGGCGCCGGAGACCAATCAATCCGGCGCCAGCCACTCGCTCACCCTGCACGAACCGCTGCGTCTGCGCCAGATCGACGAACGCGCGTTTGCCGTGCGTGGCACGCCAACCGATAGCGTCATCATGGGTGTTCGCCACATCCTAAAGGATCAGATGCCGAACCTCGTGCTGTCGGGTGTCAACAGCGGGGCCAACATGGCGGAAGACGTTACCTATTCAGGGACCATCGCCGGCGCCTTTGAAGGCACGATCCTTGGTATCCGTTCCATGGCCCTGTCGCAGGCCTACGGCGTCGAAGGTCGCAAGGCCATCAAGTGGCACACGGCGCTGGCACACGCTCCCGGTCTCATTCGCAAGCTGCTTGCCGTCGAGTGGGCACCCGCAAGCGTCATGAACATCAACTTCCCCGACCGCGAGCCCAACGACGTGGTCGCAACCGTGGTCACCAGCCAGGGCAAGCGCGATCCTGGCCTCCTGCAGATCGAGGAACGGCGCGACACCTGGGGCAATCCCTACTATTGGCTTGCGTTCGAACGCCGGCGCTCGGCCACCGAGGAGGGAACCGACTTGTGGGCGGTCTATTCAGGCCACATCTCGGTAACGCCGCTGTTTCTCAATCTCACGCACGGCTCCATGCGCGAGACGCTGGTCCGCGCGCTCGCGTAACTGGCGCCCGTCCATTGCGGCCGCCCACCACCCCCACTCAAAACCGCGCTCAATAGAGCATGGCGATCTGCGGCTTGCCGGGCGAGATGATCTCGACGCGTTTGGAGGTGATGACGGCGGAGCCGGCCATGGTTGGAATACTGATTTGATACGGCACCAGCACGTTGGCGCTGGGCACTGGCCGCAGGGCCACCTCGATGCCCTCGTTGGCGGCCATGAACTTCGTCTCGCTGTCGATCTTGTGCCCGGCAATTGGCAGATAGCGCACGCGGCAGACGTAGGCCACGGCGGGCTGGCCACTGGGCGACTGCTCGGTGACCCGCATTTCACCCTTGCGACTGAGCAGAAGATCGAAGCGTTCCTTGCCGTCAAAGATGGGGATGCGCCGGTCGCAGGGGTCGGCGGAGGCTGCGCGCGAGAGCACCATGATGGCACTCAGCGGATCCACCACACCCTTCAAGTGGTGCTCGCGTACGGGGATGATGGGATGGGTTGGGGTCGTCAGCGGTAGGTTGCTGATATCGGTGACGGCACCGTCTGAGAAGCCGAGCTTGGTCGAGCCGGCGCGCAGGTTGCTCTGGTAGTCAAACGTGAAGGAGGCGGGCTTTGGGGCCTCGTTGACGATCGTGCCGAAGCTTCGGGTGTCACCGCTCCACGTGAAGGCACCGAGCAGGATGGAGAGGCGGGCATGGGCGGTGAGCGTATAGCTGTCGCTTTCCGCCTGCGACTGGAACTCGAATGTGCCGACGCTGAAGCCGTTGAAATCAATCTGATAAAGGGCGCGGACGTTGGCGGGCCAGCTGTCGGCGGCAGCGGGCCCGAGCAAGCCCGCAAAGAAAAGCAACCATCCCCCCAGAACGCAACCCACGCTCCGGGGAACGCACGCAAACCACAACGCCATAGTTACGCCTCACCACCCCACGCCGCGCAAGACCCAATTGCCCGCCCCCGAGGCTACCTCGTTTTGCGTCAATTGTGTGTCGCGGCAAGGTTGCACTGAACCGTAAAGATTTCGCGTACGGCCGGCCCACCGTGGCACCGGGGGGACGGTCTTGACGTCGCGCAGGCCTCGTATAGAACGGCGCGCGAGCGCCGAGCGCCCCGCTGTTCCAGCGGGTTTGGCCGGCGATGAGGAGCTCTTCCATGACCCGCCGATGCGAGTTAACGGGCAAGTTGCCCATGTCCGGCCAGTTGCGCAGTCACGCCGAAAACAAGACGAAGCGCACCTTCCGCCCGAACTTGTGCGAGGTAACGCTGATCTCCGACGCCCTGCAGCGCAAGGTGCGCCTGCGCATCAGCGCCCATGCGCTGAAGAGCGTGGAGCAGCGCGGCGGGCTCGACGCCTTCCTGATGAAGGCCAAGGAGGATGAACTGTCGCAGCGCTGCCGCAAGCTCAAGCGCGAAGTCAAGAAAGCACAATCCGAGGAAGCAACCGCCGCTTAGTCAGGCGACGCGAGCAGCGTTGGCGCCGCTTCAGCCCTCGATCGAGCCCGGCGCTCGGCTTGGGCGCTTTGCCAAACTCAGCGCTCGACGGCAGCAAGCTCCAGCTCCATGCGCAATTCGGTGCGCCGGGCGCCCCAGACGTGGCTGGTTCTTGTTTCACTGACGCGGAACCCGGCACGCTCATAGAGCCTGCGCGCGTCGACAAGATCGGCAAAACTCCATAGGAAGATGCGCAAGAAGCCGCGATCGCGGGCATAGGCTAAGGCCGTGTCGAGCAGCCGGCGGCCAAGCCCGATCCCGCGCGCCTCGGGCACGAGCAGGAACCAGCGCAGCTGGCCCACATGCTGGCCGACGTCCACCATGGCAATCGAGCCCCGCATCGAGCCGGTCTCGTCCTCCGCAATCCAGATGCGACCGCTGCCGGCGCGGACGCATTGGGCGAGCGGCTCGGCGACGTAGGGCTCAAAGGTGGCGTCGAGCCCATGCTCGCGCGCATAGATGAGGCCATGCAGGTGCACGACCATGCCCAGGTCGCCAGGCTTGAGCTCGTGGCGGATGCGGTAGGCGCGTGCGTGCGAAGCCATGGCGATCAGTCCTGGTGCAGCATGAACTGCAGAAAGATCGTGCGCTGCAGGAGGTGATTGAAGTTGTCATCGGAAATCAGCGTCAACACCGTCTCGCCATCGGCGCCATGGTGGATGCCAAGACCCTCCATGTTGTCGATCTCAAAGCTGCCGTCGGCCTCAATCAGCGTGCGCGCTGTCAGGCGAGCGCCAGGCGCAATCGTTTCCGCCTCGAGATGGCGCAGACGCATCTTGACGCCCTCGCTCCACAAAAAGAAGCGCTCCAGCACCAGCAGGCTCCCGTCGGGAAGGCCTGCTGCATCGGTTATGTTGAAGCCATCTATGTCCTTGAGCTGGAACCGTTGTGGCTGGCCGCCGACCCAGATCCAGCCGGTGTGGTAGCCGCTGCCCTTGGTGAGGCGCTCGGCAAAGGCGACGACCGAACCTTTGTAGGGACCACCTTTGAGCGTGGTGAGGGCCTCAATGCCCAGATTGGCGGGCATGCGCTTGGCCTCGGCGGGAAGCTCTAAGGTGCCGGTCAGCCTGCCTACCTCGGAATTCTCCACCACATAACGATCGATGCGGTGGTGACGCTCGAAGCCGATCAGCAGCGCGCCGCGCTCCAGCGTCCCCTCAATGAGGGTGGCGGCTTCGGCGTCGTGCTCCGCCTTGCGGTCGAGGGGCCGACCGTCGGCGCCGAGCAATGGGCCAAGGCGGGCGCGCCTGAAGCCGAGCGGCCTCGTGCCCTCGTAGTCTATGTCGGCGCTCATCCAGCTGCCCTCGTCGGAAATGGCAAGCAGGCTCCGGCCGGCGGGCTCCATGACGAGTGCCGACCAGCCGCCGAAGTCGCTCGCGGAAGAGGTCAGCACGAGACCGCCGCGGAACTCGAGCGCACCGAAACGTTTCGCCTCGGGTACGCCGCGCTCGAAATGCGCAATGGGGCGCGCCTCGATCTCGATGTGCTCGACGCGTGCGGTCGGCGCAGCATTGTCTTTGGCCAAAGCCGACGGCAGGAATGGGGCCATCACGCCGGCAAGGAGCCCGCTCGCGACGGCGCGGCGATGCAAGCAGATTGGGCGGCTAGCGTCGATCATGTTGGATCGTATTCCCGCGCTGGCGCCCGACGCCACGCAAGGGAGCAGCGCCCAGCGCCCAACCTACTGCAGTTTGCGGCGAGGCGAGGGCGGCGGCATCCGCCGCGGCTCCGGGCCACCCTCCTCAAACAGCTCCACGAGCTTGTCGGTCATGGCCCCGGCGAGCTCGGAAGGATCCGTGATGGTGACGGCACGGCGGTAGTAGCGCGTGACGTCGTGGCCAATGCCGATCGCGATGAGCTCGACGGAGGAGCGCGTCTCGATCTCCTCGATCACTTGGCGGAGATGGCGCTCCAAATAGCACCCCGTGTTCACGGAGAGCGTCGAATCGTCGACCGGTGCCCCGTCTGAGATCATCATCAGGATCCGCCGGCGCTCGGGGCGTCCCAGCAATCGCCGGTGCGCCCAAGACAGCGCCTCACCATCGATGTTCTCCTTGAGCAGACCCTCACGCATCATCAAGGCGAGCGAGCGTTTGGCGCGCCGCCAGGGAGCGTCGGCCGGCTTATATATAATGTGTCTGAGGTCATTGAGGCGACCGGGATTGGGCGGCTTGCCCGCAGCAAGCCAGGCTTCGCGCGCCTGCCCGCCCTTCCAGGCCCGGGTGGTGAAGCCCAGAATTTCCACCTTGACGCCGCAGCGCTCCAGCGTACGTGCCAGCAAATCAGCACAGCAGGCCGCCACCATGATGGGCCGCCCGCGCATGCTGCCGGAGTTGTCGAGGAGCAGCGTGACCACCGTGTCGCGGAATTCAGCATCCCGCTCGGCCTTGAAGGAGAGCGGATGCATCGGGTCGACGATGACGCGCGGAAGTCGCGCCGCGTCGAGCGTACCCTCCTCCAGGTCGAAGTCCCAGGCGCGGTTCTGTTGCGCCATCAGTTTGCGCTGGAGCCGATTGGCAAGGCGGGCGACGGCACCTTGCAGGCTGCGCAGCTCCTTATCGAGGAAGGTCCTCAGCCGCTCCAGCTCGTCGGGGGTGGAGAGGCTCTCCGCGGACACCTCCTCGTCGTGGGAACGGTTGAAAACCTTGTAGCCAAACGCCTCCGGATTATCGAGAACGTTGAAGTTGGGCCGCCACGGCTCTCGCGCCTCGGCCATCTCCTCGCCGTCGGCATCGGCTTCGAACTGGTCGGCGTCGGCGTCCTGAGCGGTCTCGGAGGTCTCACCCTCCTCGCCCTCACCGCGCTGGTCTTCGCTTGCCTGGTCCTGGCCGTCTTGACCCTCGGAGCTCTCCTCAGCGTTTTGATCGCCGCTCTCGGGATCTTGATCGTCATCCTCGCCTTCCTCGCGCTCGCCTTCGGAGAGCTCGTCGGAGAGATCAAGCACTCTGAGCAGGTCGCGCAATTGCCGGCCGAAGGTCGCCTGGTCTTCGGCGACCTTGTCGAGCTTTGCCAACGTGCGCCCCGCCCGCTCCTCGATCCAAGGCCGCCACAGCTCCACCATGGCCTTGGCGCTGTCGGGGGGACCGGACCCCGTTAGCCGCTCGCGCACCATGAGCGCCAGGGCATCTTCCAGCGGCGCGTCAGCCCGCTCTGTAATCTCTGCATAGCGGCCATGCCCATACTGGTCCTCGATGCGCGCCGTCAGATTGGACGCCATGCCGGGCATGCGGTTGGCACCCAGCGCCTCGATGCGCGCGCGTTCGACGGCCTCGAACACGGCGCGCGCTGGACCCGCCCGCGGCGCCAGACGGTTGTGCAGCTTGACGTCATGACAGGCCGCCGTGAGCGCCAGGCTATCTGCCCAGCCGCGGATGACGGCCACCTCCTTGCGCGAGGGTATGCGCGAGGGCTCTGGCAGCTGCACCAGCTTGCCATCGATCTCGGGCTTGCCTGGCGCGTAGCTCACTTGCACTTCGCCGTCGCCGGCGATGGCGCGCACGCACAGGCCCAGCACGCGCTTGAAGGGCTCTGCGGGGGATTCTTTGCGGTTAGGGCCTGCCGCCATGCCGCGCCGGTCTCAATTCAAGGCCACATTGATGGCGCTCTCGGGCAATTCCTCGCCCATACAGCGCTGGAAGAATTCCGCTACCAGCGGGCGCTCGAGCTCGTCGCATTTGTTCACGAAGGTGACGCGGAAGGCAAACCCGATATCGCCGAAGATCTCCGCGTTCTCCGCCCACGTGAGCACGGTTCGCGGGCTCATCACCGTGGACAGATCGCCATTGATAAAGGCCGAGCGCGTCAAGTCTGCCACCCGCACCATGTTGGAGACGATCTTGCGCGTGGCTTCGCTCTTGGCGAAGCCCTTGGCCTTGGCCAACACGATGCGGGTCTCCTCATCGTGTGGCAAATAGTTGAGCGTGGAGACGATCGACCAGCGGTCCATCTGCCCTTGATTGATCTGCTGGGTGCCGTGGTAGAGGCCCGAGGTGTCACCGAGCCCGATGGTGTTGGTGGTCGAGAACAGCCGGAACGCGGGATGTGGTCGGATCACTTTCGATTGGTCGAGTAGGGTGAGCTTGCCCGACTGCTCGAGCACGCGCTGGATGACGAACATGACGTCCGGCCGCCCGGCGTCATACTCGTCGAAGCAGAGCGCCGTGTTGGTCTGCAGGGCGTAGGGGAGAATTCCCTCGCGGAATTCGGTGACCTGCTTGCCCTCTTTCAGCACGATCGCGTCCTTGCCGACGAGATCGATGCGGGACACGTGACTGTCGAGGTTGATGCGGATGCAGGGCCAGTTCAGCCGCGCCGCCACCTGCTCGACGTGCGTCGACTTGCCGGTGCCGTGATAGCCCTGGATCATCACGCGACGGTTGTGCTTGAAGCCGGCCAGGATCGCGAGCGTCACCTCGCGGTTGAAGACGTAATCGGGATCGAGGTCGGGCACGTGGTCGTCGGCCTTGGCATAGGCCGGCACCTCAAGGTCCGTGTCGACGCCGAAGAGCTGACGCACGGACACCTTCATGTCAGGCAGGCCGGGAACCCCGGCTTGGGCTTGGGCGGGCATATCGTTCGGTTCCGGATGTGTCGCCGGCCTCGGCGCTGCTGCCGACCGGCAGGTGCTACTCGCTTGCAGTTGGCTCGGCTTCAGACCAGCCCAGCCTGTTTCAGATAGTTATAAGCTTGGATGATTTCGCGCAACTTGTCTTCGGACCTTTTGTCCCCACCGTTGGCGTCGGGATGGTGGCGTTTGACCAACTCCTTGAACCGGGCTTTGATTTCGTGGCGCTCGGCGGCGGTGGTCAAACCGAGAGCGTCGAGGGACTTGAGCTCGAGCGGCTTCAGTGATCGCCGCTGCGGCTCCCCGTTGCGCCCCGCGCGCCAGGCAAAGAGATCGTGGGGATCGGCGAAGCGCCGGCCAAAGCCGCCGACGTCGCCCATGCCGTGCTGCGTGCCGTGCGCCCAGGAGTTGGCGCCCACGCGCCACGTCGGGCGATGGCCCGTCACGCTGTCCTTTTGATAGGCTTCCACCTCCGCATTGCTCATGCCTGCAAAGTAGTTGTAGGAGGCATTGAACTCGCGCACGTGCTCGAGGCAGAGCCGCAGGTACTGCCCCTCGCGCCCACGTCCCATGGGCGCGCGGTAGAGGCCCGCGCTGCTGCAGCCCTTCCATTGGCAGACCGGTGCCTCCGGCTCCACGACCTTGGCGTGGTCGGGTTTCACGCGCACGCTGTCGAAATATTTCGAGTCGAGCTTCATTGTCTCTCAGTATGTGCGCTCCCCGCACGCCGCACAAGATGAGCCTTAAAGAGCGTTGCGCGGAGCGCGGGTGCGTTGTACTTGGGCCATATTGGCCCATCATGCTGGCGCGAGCCCCCGTAAAGTTTGCCCCCATGTCAATGGCAGCCACCATCCAGGCGAAGCTGACGCAAGCCTTCCACCCGCTGCGCCTTGAGGTGGTAAACGAATCGCACCTGCATGCGGGCCATCGCAGCTCGCCAGGGACGGGCGAAAGCCACTTTCGCGTGCGTATCGTCGCCTCGGTCTTTGCCGGCAAGACGCGGCTCGAACGACACCGCCTTGTCAACGAGGCCCTGGCCGCCGAGCTCAAGGGCAAGATTCACGCCCTAGCGCTCGAAATCCATGCTCCCGGTGAGCCAGCCCGGACTTGACGCGTGCGGGACCGCTCTGGCATGGCGCGTTCCCGGCATGGCCCGGCATCTGGCCCGGCATCTGGCCCGGCATCTGGAAGGCGTCGGTCGCACTAAGATAGTGCGTCACGGCATCTGTCGCAACGCAACAACGAACTCGTCTCGGCCACTTTTGCCAGTCGCTTGCTCAGCTCCTGGGCCAGTCGCTGTGCGGTCACGGCAAATGCGCCAGTGCAAAACTCCCTTGCAATAAATTTGCGCACAGGGGGCCGAATCTGCCAGTCTCCGCGTTATCTCTTGCGGCGGTTGTTGAAGGTGCTCGCCCACGGGTGCTCGTCCTGGGTGCTGGTCCTGGGTGCTCGTCCTGGGTGCTCGTCACGCGGGCTCGGCCCGAACGCTCGCCATGAACGCTTGTGAGGGGCTCTCCAGGGCGATCCTCCAGCGCGCTCTAGGGCACTCCTCTAGGGCACTCGACGCCGATGCGTTGGCGGTAGGGCTCGGCCTCGATCGCGTTGCGCCCTCCGATCCGGTGTGCTCATCTGCTGGCATGTGCTGGTGCTGGCACTTTTTCTGGCCAAGCGAGGGAACTCAGGGAGCCTGTGAATGCCCACTGTCGGCGCGGCGGCTATGCTCGATCGGCTCGGACCCAAGCGCAGCGATGCGGACTTCATCAAGTCCAAGCTCGAGGCCTCCGGCGCACGCTTTCTCGTGCTCGCCGACCTCAAGCCCGTCATCCGCTCCAATCCGCAGCGCACGGAGGCAAAACTCGCCTGGTTCTCCCGCGAGGATCTGGTCGAGTTCGGCCTACCGGTGGGCGAATCGCTATTCCTCGGGGTGGAGAGAACATCGGCTGCGCCAGGATATTTCGCCCTCGCGGTGACGGAACACCGCACCAGGAATGTACCCGGCGCCATCGAAAAGCTGCGGCCCATCGTCGACCTGCGCTCGCTCGCCATGCAAGGGATCATGTCGCCTGAGGAGCTGTCGCTGTGCGGCCAGGCGCGCGCGCTCGCCCAGTGGCACGAGAACGCCCGCTGCTGCGGTCACTGCGGCGGTACCACGCTGGTGAAGGACGGAGGCTGGCGGCGCAAGTGCTGGGCCTGTGGCCTGGAATGGTTCCCGCGCACCGATCCAGTCGTCATCATGCTGGTCACGGACGGTGAGCGTTGTTTGCTGGCGCACGAGCACCGCTTCGCCGACAAGATGTACTCGACCTTGGCCGGCTTCATTGAGCCGGGCGAGGACATCGAGCACGCGGTGCGTCGCGAGGTGCTAGAGGAAACCGGCATCCAGGTGGGCGAGGTCAAGTTCCACTCGAGCCAGCCCTGGCCGTTCCCCCACTCTCTCATGCTGGGTTGCATCGCCCAAGCCGAAACGAGCGAGCTCTCAATCGACCCAAACGAGATCGCCGAGGCGCGCTGGTTCACGCGCACCGACGCGCGGCTCATGCTGGAGCGCCGTCACCCCGACGGCCTCACCGTGCCCGGCAAGCAGGCCATCGCCAATGCGCTCATCGGGAGCTTCGTTGACGCGGACTAGCCCAGGTGCCATCTCGTCAGCTCGCGCAGCGACGCGCACCGGTCGTGGGCCGCACGCGAGTGGCGTCTGCCACGACGCAACGGCCTCGCAAGGGTCTTGAGCTTCCTCCGCAGGCGACCTCGATATCGCGATGATACGCCAAGCCAACGCCATAGACTTCTGGCGCGGATTTGCGCTCGTTTCGATCTTCATCAACCATATCCCCGGGATTTACTTCGAGCGGCTAACGCATCGCAATCTCTCCATCTCCGATTCCGCGGAGCTGTTCGTTTTCCTGGCTGGTTGGTCGCTGGGGCTTCTGGTCAGCAGCCGCAAGGCAGAATTGACGGCTGCGGGCCTGGTTGCGCGCCTCGGCGGCCGCGCAATGACGATCTATGCCGCGCAAATCCTCATCAGCAGCATCGCGCTCGCGCTCTTGGCTGCCGCAGCCTTTGCATTCGACAATCCGCTCATTCTGGAATGGCACAACGCCGCCGCCGCGTTCCAGGACCCGGCGCTTGCGCACATTGGCCTCGTTCTGCTCACTCATCAGCTGGGTTACTTTGATATTCTTCCGCTCTACGTCGTGCTCATGTTGGCGGCGCCGCTGATCGCGCTCATCGACAAGTTTGCCAAGCCGGCGCTGCTGCCGATTTCGCTGCTGCTCTATTTCTGCGCCCTGGTCGTGCCTTTCACCGCACCGACCTGGCCGGTGACCGGGCAGTGGTTCTTTAATCCGTTCACGTGGCAGGCGATCTTCGTCCTCGGTTTCGCATTGTCCCGCGACGAGGGCATTGGCGCGGTTGTGCGACGCAACATGAGATTGGTACAGATCGTCGCGCTGCCGATCGTGCTGGTGACCGCGGTGCTGGTGTGGTTCAATTGGTTTCCCGATCCCACGCGGCTTCCCGAGCCGAAGCTCCTTTTCCTTAACGGAAAAAGCTTTCTTACGCCCATGCGGCTCATCCAATTCTTGGCGCTCGCGGCGGTATTTTCCGGCTCCTATGCCCATTTTGCGCCCTGGGTGCCCTGGCTCGCGGACTTCCTTTCAAGCCTCGGACGCAATTCGCTCAATGTCTTCTGCGTCGCGTCGCTGTTGAGCTTGTGCGGACAAATCGCGCGCTACCTCTACACGGGCTCGTTGCTGGCTGATACCATCATCGTCATCGGCGGCATCGGCCTGCTTCGGCTGACCGCATGGGTGTCGGAATGGAGAGATCGCCGAACGACAAGCGCCTGATGGCCCGGAGGGCGGCCGTGCCGCTGATCGCCGGGGTGCGGGCCGGGGTGCGGGCCGGGGTGCTCGCCGGGCTGCTGGCCGGGGCCCTGTGCCAAGGCGCTTGGGCGCAAGACAAGCCTGACACCCCGCCGGTGCCCCCTCCCGCGGTGGCCAAGGATTGCGGGGAGCCCAATGTCACGGTGACACCGCTTCCCAACAGCGCGCTGGCCTTGCAGAAGCGCCAACAAGTCAAGATCCTGGCAATCGGCGCTTCGTCGGCGGCAATGCTCGGCATGGGCCACGACGGCAACCCGCCGCTCTTGGAGGAGATCCTTGAACGCAACATCAAGGGTCTCGATGTTGAGATCATCAATCGCAGTTATTCCGGTGAGCTGGCCGAGGCCGCCGGGGAGCGTCTCAAAATCGAGGTGGCGCTCAATCACCCCGACCTCGTCCTTTGGCAAGTCGGCACCAACGACGCCTTTGCACAGGTTCCAGTCGAGAACTTCGAGCAATCCGTGACGAATACGGTGCGCTGGCTGAAGGACCACGACGTCGACGTGATCCTGGTGGGGCTGCACTACATCAAGCAGCTGAGCAAGGACGAGCACTATCAGGCGATCCGCGCCAGCTTGCAGCGCATTACCGCCGCCGAGAGCGTACTGCGCATCACGCGCTACGAGGCCATGGAGGTGCTCGCCCGCACCATGCGCGAAAACGGCCGGCCTGAGCCGCGCGATTTCGGATTGACGGAGGCGGGCTACAACTGCATGGCGCAGTACGTGGCTCGCGCCATTGCCGTCGGCCTCTTCGCCAAGCCCCCCAGACCGCACGCTGCGCCATCGCCCACGCGATGATGCGCTCCTGGAATTTCGAGACGGTGCCCTTTTGCGCACCGGCCTTGCCGATGGCGTTTCAGCGTTGAGGAGCTTTTGCCCAAAGAGGCGCCATCGGCCGGTTGCAATGGCGCCAATGGTCGGGATCGATGCCGCTTCCCGCCAAGGCGTTGGCAACCCTTGAGCCTGATACCGCTGCAAACGGCGGTTGCGCGTGGGGTGCAGTTCCCGCACGCGGCTGCCTGCCGGCATTAAAAAATCTTGCGGGATCGACGTTATCGGGCTGGCATCGGGGGACGAGTTCTGACCCCGATCCCGGCGCTTCATCTCCACGGGGTGCCTGGCTCCGCGTTGCGGCAAGCCTCAGCCGGTTGCGGCTCCGCCTAGGGGGCCTTAGGACAATGTCATCGATGATCCCACCAGATCCGACAAGCCTCGAGGAGGAGAGCGCCATGGGCCAATACAGCAAGGTCGAGACCGACGGTCGTCTCTTGATCGTCACAATAAATCGACCCGAAGTCGCAAACGCCCTCCACCCGATGGCGAACCAGGAGCTGTCGGATATCTTCGACGAGTTCGCGGCAAATCCACAGTTGTGGGTCGCGATCATAACCGGCGCGGGGGACAAGGCCTTTTGCGCCGGCAATGACCTCAAATATCACGCCGAGCTCAGGGCCAAGACAGGGGCTCGACCACAGAGCCCAGCCAAGGGCTTCGGCGGGATCACCAACCGCCACGATCTTGAAAAGCCGCTGATTGCAGCCGTCAACGGCGTGGCCATGGGCGGCGGCTTTGAGATCGCGCTCGCCACCGACATCATCATCGCCTCCGACCAGGCGAGATTTGCCCTGCCCGAACCCCGCGTCGGGCTTGCCGCGGGAGCCGGCGGAATGCAGCGCCTCTCGCGCCAGATCCCGCTCAAGCGGGCGATGGGTATGATGCTCACGGGACGCCATGTTTCGGCGCGCGAGGGCTATGAGTTAGGGTTCGTCACCGCGATCGTTCCCCATGCACAGCTGATGAGCGAAGCGCGCCGCTGGGCCGATCAGATTGTTGCATGCTCGCCGATGAGCATCCGCGCCACGAAGCAGGCGGTCTTGCGCTCGCTCGACGTGCCGGCACTCGAAATCGCCATGCGCAATCTCAACTATCCAGCCTACGTGGCGATGACCCGCAGCGAGGACACGATCGAGGGGCCCAAGGCCTTTGCCGAGAAACGCAAACCGGAGTGGAAAGGCCGCTGATGGGCGCAACCTCACTGGCGCGCGCCTGTCGGCCAACGGCGTATCTGTTCCCATGAACCGCAGCTTGACGCCTGCCGGCGCCGATTGCACGGTGAACGGCGGGGCGGCGTCGTCGCCCGAAGATCCTCAAGGGAGAACCAGATGGCCAATGCGGGCGCGCTGCCCGGCCTGAGAACCACGGCCAAAATCGTCATCGAGCGGCTGATCGCGCACGGTATCGACACGCTGTTTTGTCTGCCGGGTGTCCAGAACGACCCCTTCTTCGATGCGCTCTACGACGAGACAAACCGCATCCGTCCGGTGCACACCCGTCATGAGCAAGGCGCGGCCTATCTGGCGCTCGGTGCCGCCATGGCCACCGGCAAACCCTCCGCCTACTGCGTGGTACCGGGGCCGGGTTTCCTCAACACCACCGCCGCGCTATCGCAGGCCTACGGCAACAATGCACCGGTGCTGGCCATTGTTGGCCAAGTGCCGCTCGCCTACGTCAATCGTGACACGGGCTATCTGCACGACATCCCCGATCAGCTCGGCATCATGCAGCGGCTGACCAAATGGTCGGCCCGCATTCGCGCGCCCCATGAAGCGGCCTCGATCACCGATGAGGCGCTTCGGCAGATGGTTGCCGGTCGGCCACGCCCGGCGGCCATCGAGTGCCCATTGGACGTGTGGGGAAAGGCGGCGCGCGTTGCACTGTCTGATCCGCCTCCTGCTCTGCCCACCCCGGAGCCGGACGACGAGGCTCTGGAAAAAGCGGCCAAGCTGCTCGGCGCGGCCAAGCGCCCCCTGATCATGGTCGGCGGAGGCGCCCAGCACGCGAGCGTCGAGGTGACGGCCTTGGCGGAAATGATGGAGGCGCCCGTCGTCGCCTATCGCATGGGGCACGGTGTGGTCGATGGTCGGCACGCGCTCTCTCTGCCCTTTCCCGCTGGACACAAACTCTGGGCCGAGGCCGACGTGGTGGTGGGCATCGGCACGCGACTGCACTCCCAGATCCTGGGCTGGGGCGTGGACGATGCGCTCAAGATCATTCGTATCGAGATCGATCCTGAGGAAATGGTCCGCCATCGCGCGCCGGTCATCGCGCTGCTGGGCGATGCAGCCGCGGTGACGCGGCGACTGCTCGAGCGCGTCGCCAAGCACAACGTCAAGCGCGCGGGGTTCAAGGACGAGATTGCCAGTCTCAGAGCTTCAACACGCGCCGAAATTGCCAAACTGCAGCCCCAGATTGCCTACCTGGAGGCCATTCGCGCGGAGCTGCCAGCAGAGGGCCTGTTCGTCGACGAGTTCACGCAGGTTGGCTACGTGAGCCGGCTGGCGTTCCCGGTCTGGGCGCCGCGGACTTATCTTGGGCTTGGCTACCAGGGTGCGCTGGGCATGGGCTACCCGACGGCGCTCGGAGCCAAGATCGCCCGTCCCGACGTGCCCGTTGTTTCGGTCAACGGCGACGGCGGCTTCATGTTCAATGTGCAGGAGCTCGCCACTGCCGTGCGCTTCCGCATTGGCGTGGTGGCCATCGTCTTCAACGACAACGCTTATGGCAACGTGCGGCGCATGCAGAAGGAGGACTACGCCAACCGCGTCATTGCCAGCGACCTCACGAACCCCGATTTCGTCAAGCTCGCCGAAAGCTACGGCGCCATGGGCTTGCGCGCCCATTCGCCCGAGGAGTTGCGCGTGGCCCTGCGTCGCGGCCTCAAGGAAGGAGGACCGGTGCTGATCGAGGTGCCGATCGGCGAAACGCCTGCACCCTGGAAGTTTGTCCAGCTGCCACGGGTGCGCCCGCGCCGGCAGTGAGGGCATCGCCAGGCAGGCTCCAACCGCGGCTTGGACGGACCTGAGCGAGCGATGACCTTGGGGCCCCCCGTGCGGTAGTTACCCGCGCCGGCAAAAACCATGTAGGTTGGCACTCCTCGGTTGCCCCAGCGCCGCGCCATGGAGTGCCCTGGAGCGCGTTGGCCTCACGTGAAGTGTGGCCTGCGATGAGAAACGACCCCGGCATAGAGCGACACCGGCATAGAGCAACCCCGGCATAGAGCAACCCCGGCATAGAGCGACACCGGATAAAATGACCCCGGGATGGAGTGATGCCGGATAAAATGACCCCGGGATAGAGTGACCCGAGATAGCGAAAGACTTCCCCGGACAGAAGTTGCAGATAAGCCAAGGAGCGACCATGACCGACCTTCCAACGCACGCCGAGATCCACGAGGAAGGGCCGCGCGAGGGTTTCCAGATCGAGCCCGGGCCCATCAGCACGGCCGACAAGATCAAGCTCATCGAAGCGCTGGCCGAGACCGGCCTTGAGCACATTCAAGCCTGCTCGCTCGTCAACCCGCGCCTGGTGCCGGGTTGGGCCGACGCCGAGGCTGTGCTCACCGGCTTCAAGACAAGACCCGGCGTCGACTACACAGCCCTGTGGTTCAACGCGAATGGGCTGGAACGGGCACTCGTCTTCCGCGACAAACTCACCCTGCATGGAGCAATCGCTCTCACCGCGTCGGAAGCTTTTACGCGCAAAAACCTCAACCGCAGTCACGCCGAGAACGTCGCCGCCATGCGCAAGCAAACCGGCCTGCATCTCTCGAAGGGCATTCCGGTCGACCGCATTGGTGTCATGGCGGCCTTCGGCTGCAACTATCAAGGTGACATCTCGCCCGCACAGGTGATCCGCACGCTCGAGGACGGTCTTGCCATCGCCGCGGAGGCCGGCACCAGCATCACCCTGTTCTCACTCGCTGACACCATGGGCTGGGCTACACCCTCGCGCATCGAGCGCGTGCTTGGCGAGGTGCGCTCGCGCTGGCCCGACAGGCGTCTTGCGCTGCACTTGCACGACACGCGCGGTCTGGCAGTCGCCAATGCGCACGCGGGTCTGCGCATGGGCGTCAATCGCTTCGATGCTACCGTCGGGGGCCTCGGCGGGTGCCCATTCGCCGGCCAGAAGGGAGCGGCCGGCAACATCTGCACCGAGGAGTTGGTGCTGCTGTGCGAGGAGATGGGCATCAAGACCGGCGTCGATCTCGACAAGCTGATCGAGGTCGGTCGTATGGCCGAGGCGATCGTTGGCCATCAGCTGCCGAGCGAGCTGATCCACGCCGGCAGCCTCGATGCGTTCCGGCGCCTGGCCGCGTGATGTCTGCAACCCCTTTGGCCGGGCTCAAGGTCTTGGAGTTCAGCCACACCGTGATGGGTCCGACGGCTGGCCTCTTGCTTGCCGATCTCGGTGCCGACGTGGTGAAGGTGGAGCCAGCGCCGCGGGGCGATCACACGCGCGGTCTCGGCGGTTTCGCCGCCGGCTTTTTTGCCGCCTTCAACCGCAACAAGAAGAGCCTTGCCCTCGACCTCAAACGTCCCGAGGGCCAGGCCGCCATGCGCCGCCTGGCCGCGACCGCCGACGTGGTGGTGGAGAACTACGGCCCCGGCACCATGGACCGGTTGGGCTGCGGTTACGAGATCCTGGCCCAAGTCAACCCGCGCCTCATCTATCTGGCCCTCAAGGGCTACCTGCCTGGGCCTTACGCGCACCGGCCTGCGTTGGACGAGGTGGTGCAGTTCCAAGCAGGGTTGGCGTACATGACAGGGCCTCCCGGCCGGCCGCTGCGTGCCGGCGCCTCGATCATCGACATCTTGGGCGCGGTGTTCGGCGTGGTGGCCCTGCAAGCCGCGCTCAGCGAGCGGGCGACAACTGGCAAAGGCCAGAGGGTCAGCAGCGCGCTCTTCGAGAGCGCAGCATTTCTGATGGCCTCACACATGGCCGGCATGGCCGTCACGGGTCTGCCGGCCCAGCCAATGCCCGCTCGGCGCGGAGCGTGGGCAATTTACGAAGTCTTCACTTTGGCCGACGGCGAACTCTTCATCGGCGTGACCAGCGATCAGCAATGGACCCGTTTCATCGAGGAATTCGACCTGCACGAGTTGGGCGCCGATCCGCGCCTTGCGACCAATCTCATGCGCTCGCACGAGAGATCGTGGCTGATCCCGGCTCTCAAGGACGTGCTCAACAAGTTGCCGCAAGCCGAGGTGGTACGGCGCTGCGAGCGGGCCAACATCTCCTGGTCTCCCGTCGGCAAGCCTGACGACCTCTTCAACGATGCGCATCTGCTGGCGAGCGGCGGCCTGCTCGATGTCTCGATCTCGCCAGCCGGCGGTGAGGAGGGAGGGAAGGTGAAGTTGCCGGCCTTGCCCATCGCCTTTGGCGACCGAGTGCGGCCAGGCGTGGTGCGCCAGCCTCCGCGGATGGGGGAGCATAACGCCGCCGTTCTCGGCGAGGCCGGGTTTTCTCAAGCCGAGATCGCCTCCCTCGCCGAGGCCCGCGTCATCGTCGCGGCCCCCTGAAGGAGGCGCGGCCCGGCCCGCATGCTATAGCAACCGCGGGCTTAGCAACTGCGGCAGTCGCGCCGGCGTCGTTTGCGCAGCCCGCAGCCCTCCTTGCACCCACGGGGAGCCACGAAAAAGACTTCGGCCGGGCACTTGAAATGGGGCGCACATTGGGGGCCAAGGCGTAACCGGATTGGCAACCCGGCGGGTGGGTGAGCGCAGCGCCAGATGAGAGGGGGACCCATGCGTTCGAGATTCTCGCTCTTTCAGACGCGTGAACTGCTGTTCGTCGCCGTGCCACTGGTGGCCGTCCTCTTCGGCGTCGTCTGGGTCGCTTTGCGCTTCGTCGATCCGGCGCCACCGCGGACCTTTGTCATCTCCACCGCCAGCTCCGGTAGCCCGTATTGGCGCTACGCCGAGCGCTACAAGGCAACCTTTGCCCGCAACGGCGTTGCCCTCCAAGTGCGCGAATCCGGGGGCTCGCTCGCCAATCTCAAGGCGCTCGCCGATCCCACCTCCGGGGTCAACGCGGGCTTCATCCAGGGTGGCCTAAGCTCCAGCCGGGAAGTGCCGGGATTGCTGTCGGTGGGCCGCATTGCCTACGAGCCGCTGTGGGTCTTCTACGCCGGCGGCACCCGCCTGGAGCGCCTGGGAGATCTGAAGGGCCGGCGCGTGTTGGTGGGCCCTGCCGACAGCGGCACCAGCGGACTGGCGTTGCGCCTTTTGGCCGTCAACGGCGTGACCGCCGAAACCGCAACGCTCATCAACCGCGAGCTGCCCGACTATGTCGACACCCTCGCCAAGGGCGAAGCCGATGCGGGCTTTCTCGTGCTTGCGCCCGAGGCGCGCACGATCCAGCGCCTGCTCCGCACTCCCAACGTGCGACTGATGAGCTTCGACAATGCCGATGCCTACGCCCAGCGCTTTCCCTTCCTCTCCCCGCTGGAGTTGCGTCAAGGGGTCGTCGACTTCGCCGCCAATATTCCCGCCGCCGATACCCGACTGATCGCCACTACGGCTGCAGTTCTGGTGCGCGAGGATGCGCACCACGCGCTCGTCAACTTGCTGGCACAGGCACTCAATGAGGCGCACGGGCAACCGACGCTGGATGCTGGCAACGAAACTGCGCTCTTCCAGCGCGCGGGCGAGTTTCCGGTACCCAACGATCCCGAGTTCGCCCTGTCGGAGGATGCGCGGCGCGTCTATCGCTCAGGCCCGCCAGTGCTGCAGCGCTATTTGCCCTTCTGGATTGCCACCCTGGTCGACCGGCTGGCGGTCTCGCTGGTGGTGCTGGTTCCAATCCTGATCCCGCTCACGCGCTTTGCGCCCCAGATCTACAATTGGCGGGTCCGGCGGCGCATCAACTACTGGTATGGTGAGCTGAAACGCCTGGAGGCAACCGCCAGGCGCGCCGCGAGCGCGGAGCAACGGGCGGCGAAATTAAGCGAGCTCGACCACATCGAGGGGGCTGTGGACAACATCCCCGTCCCGCTCGGCTTCGCCGATCGTCTCTATGAGCTGCGCCAGCACGTCGAGTTGACGCGCCGGCGCCTGCAGGCGGCCGGCCCGCATCTGGCCGCGGCGGCCGACTGAGGCCCGGAGGACAGGCCCCGAGGAGAGGCCCGGAGGACACGCCCGGAGGAGAGGCCCGGAGGAGAGGCCCGGAGAGGAGAGGCCCGGAGGAGACCATTGCCTACCCCACCCATCCCCGCGACCGTCATCGGCGGCCCCGTTTCCCCCTACGTGCGCAAGGTTTTGACCGTCTGCGAGATGAAGGCCATCCCCTACCAGGTGGACCCCATCGTGCCGTTTTTTGGCGATGACAAATTCAGCGAACTCAACCCGCTGCGGCGCGTGCCGGTCTTCATCGATGACCAGGTGTCCGTGTCCGACAGCACCGTCATCTGCGAGTACCCGGAGGAGCGCTATCCCGCGCCGGCGCTGCTGCCCAAGGCGCCGGCAGAGCGCGCCAGGGCACGTTGGATGGAGGAATTCGCCGACACGCGCCTCGGCGACATCTTCATTTGGCGCATATTCTATGAGGCGGTCGTCAGCCCCTTCATCTGGCAGCGGCCGCGCGACACGGACAAGATCGCGCGGGCGCTCGAGGACGAGCTGCCGGCTGTCATGGCCGATTTGGAGCGCCTGGCACCGGCATCCGGCTTCCTGTGCGGGGCTCTCTCGATCGCGGATATCTCGGTCGCCGTGTTCTTCCACAACCTGCGCTGGGCCCGCGTCAACCCCGCCGTCGACCGGTGGCCGCGGACGTTGGGCTGGGTGGCGCGCACCGATGCAATGCCAGCCCTGGCACGGATCACCCGCATCGCAGAACGCCTGGCGCAAACGCCGGTGCCACAGCACCGCAGCGTTGCCGCAAAGCTCGGATTAGCGCTCACTCCTGCCACCGTTGCAGCGGCCGCTCCGCGCCGCGGGCCGATGACGATCCCGTTTCCGTGACCGGCCCATCCGCAGGTGGCCCCCAGCAGGAGCCTCTGGAGGTGACGGCCACCCCAGCGCCAGGGGCTGGCCGCCTTGGTGTCGGGGCGGGCCCACCTTGCCGCACATGTCGGGCTGGCGAAATGCACCCGCCGGCGGACAGTGGCGCTGGCGCGAGCGGCGGCTCCGTCATGCCAGCGTGGAGACAGTTCCGGCGCGGCCATCGCCGCTCCGCCCGCATCCAGCGCTTGACGTTGGGCGCAACGTCGACCTATCGAACCCCAAGCTTGGTTCATTCGAGGCAATCATGGCTGCCGACCTCCCGCCTCGCGAGGCGATGGATTTCGATGTGGTGATCGTGGGCGCGGGACCTGCCGGGCTCGCCGCCGCCATCCGCCTCAAGCAGCTCGCGGCCGCGGCCAGCCGAGAGCTTTCCGTCGTCGTATTGGAAAAGGGCTCTGAGGTCGGGGCGCACATCCTTTCTGGCGCTGTCATCGATCCCATTGGCCTTGCGACCTTGCTACCGGACTGGAAGGCCAAAGGGGCGCCGGTCGACACCCCGGTGCGCGAGGATCGCTTCTATTATTTGGGTCCTGCCGGCAGGCTGCGCATCCCCAACTTCATCATGCCGCCGCTGATGAGCAATCACGGCAATTACATTGTGAGCCTCGGAAACCTCTGCCGCTGGCTCGCCGAGCAGGCGGGCGAGTTGGGCGTGGAGGTCTTTCCCGGCTTCGCCGCCGCGGAAGCCCTCTTTGATGAAAGGGGCGCCGTGGTCGGCGTCGCCACCGGTGATATGGGGATCGGCAAGGACGGTGAGCCGACCGACCGCTTCACCCGCGGCATGGAGCTGCGAGGCAAATACACGCTCATCTGCGAGGGCGCGCGCGGCTCGCTCGCCAAGCAGCTCATCGCCAAGTTCGGGCTGGAACAGGGCCGCCAGCCCCAGAAGTACGGCCTCGGTCTTAAGGAGTTGTGGGAGGTGCGACCGGAAGCCCACGAGCCCGGGCTCGTGCAGCATACGCTGGGATGGCCGCTCGCGGAGCGCACCGGCGGCGGTTCATTCCTCTATCACTACGGCAGCAACCTGGTCTCGGTCGGGTTCGTCGTCCATCTCAACTATCACAACCCCTACCTCTCCCCCTACGGCGAATTTCAGCGCTTCAAGACCCACCCAGCGATTCGCGACACGTTCGCGGGGGGCAGACGCATTGCCTATGGCGCGAGGGCGCTCACGGAGGGTGGTTGGCAGTCGATCCCCAGGCTCGCGTTTCCCGGCGGCGTTCTCGTTGGCTGCGCGGCCGGCTTCATGAACGTGCCACGCATCAAGGGCTCGCACAATGCCATGCTGTCGGGCATCGCCGCCGCTCAGGCAACCTTCGCTGCCATCGGTGCAGGGCGCGCGCACGACCAGCTCGAAGCCTACCAAGACGACGTCATGACGGGTCCGATCGCCCGCGACTTGCGGAAAGTGCGCAATGCCAAGCCGATGTTGGCGAGGTTCGGCACCACGGTTGGCACGCTGTTGTCGGGCGCGGACATGTGGCTCAATACGCTCATCCCCGGCGTGGGGCTGGGCTTCACGATGAAGCATGGCAAGCCCGACTTCGCGACGACCGATCCGGCGCGCACCCATCAAGCAATCGCCTATCCCAAAGCTGACGGTGTGCTCACGTTTGACCGGCTGACCAACGTCTCGTTCTCGGGCACGAATCACGAAGAGGACCAACCGGTCCACCTGCGCGTCGCAAACCTCGCCATGCAGAAGAACTCCGAGCACGATTTTTATGCCGGCCTGTCGAGCCGCTACTGCCCGGCGGGCGTATACGAATGGCTGGAGGAGCCGGACGGGCCGCGCTACGTCATCAATGCGCAGAACTGCGTCCACTGCAAAACCTGCGACATCAAAGATCCCAACCAGAACATCAACTGGACGGTGCCCGAGGGCGGCGGCGGACCGAACTATTCGGGCTTGTAAGGGTGATGCCGCTTGCGGCGGCTCCCGTTGCAGCGAGGAACACAGCATGCCTCAAGAGCTCAATGCCGACGCACAAAAGGTCTGCGACCTGATCGTCGCGTCGGGGCGCCCACCGATCGAGACGCTGACGCCGCCGGAGGCGCGCCAAGCGTACCTGGCCTCGCGTGCAGCATTGCAACCCGAGCCCGAGCCGGTCGTCGAAGTGGTGGCCCTCGCAGCGCCGGGACCGGCGGGCCCAATCCCGTTGCGCCTCTATCGCGGCCAGGGTTGCGCCAAGGCCAGCCCGCAGCCAGCTCTCGTTTATTTGCACGGCGGCGGCTGGGTGATCGGCGACCTGGAGAGCCATGACCAAGTCTGTCGTGCGCTTGCCAACGCCGCATCGTGCATCGTCCTTGCCGTCGACTATCGCCTGGCGCCGGAGCATAAGTTCCCCGCTGCCGCCGAAGACGCCATCGCGGCCCTGCAGTGGATCGCCACCAATGCGGCACGCCTGGGCGTAGATGCATCCCGCCTGGCGGTGGGCGGCGACAGCGCCGGCGGCAACCTGGCTGCAGTGGCCGCGATCGATGCGCGCAACCGCGGCGGCCCGCCTCTGCGCTTGCAGTTTCTCGTCTATCCTGCCGCCGACATGCGCCGCGACTGGCCCTCTGCGGAGCGCCACGCGCAGCAGCTGCCGCTGACCCGCGCCGCCATGGATTGGTTCATTGCCCATTATCTGCGCAGCCCCGCCGACAAGGCCGACTGGCGCGCCTCACCGTTGCGGGCAGCAAACCTCGAGGGGCTCCCAGCGGCCTTCATCGTCACCGCGGGCTTCGATCCGTTGTGCGACGAGGGCCAAGCTTACGCCCAGGCGCTGCGGACGGCTGGCGTACCCGTCGTGCACGAGCCCTTCCCCGGGCAGATCCACGGCTTCCTGTCGATGGGACGCATTGTGGCGGATTCTCGGCGCCTGATCGAGATGGCGGCCGCCCAGCTCAAGCGCGCGTTCGCCGGAACCTGAGCCGTCCCCTTAGCCTCGCTGCGGGGGTAATGACGCATGAGCGTGCGTGGTGGCCCAGCTGAGGCTTCAAGCCGGTCGGGGCCCAGCCTGTTGGGACCAAGCCGGTGGGCTGATCGCCGTCCATTCCTTCGCCTGATTCGCATGGCTTGCTGCCCAGCCGGGCCGCCACACTTGCAGACGAACCCGGACACTTCCGATCTTTGCGGTCGCAAGCAGTTACCTTTCCTGCTAAGCGTGGTGGCTTCAGGAATCAGGCATTGGCTTCGTTCCCGTCACGAGGTGACATGCGCGCTCGCTATCTTGTGCACTTTGGCCCTGCTCGGTCCGGCGTCCTTCTGTTTGGCATGGCGATCTTGTTCGCTGTCCTGGCGGGACCCAGGACCGTATTGGCGGCCACCGGCGCGGGCGAAGGTGCAAACGAGGACGGAGCAACCCGCTCGCTGCTTGGCAGCTACCTTGCCGGCCGGCTTGCGCGCGGCCAGCACGACACCCAAGCGGCTGCCGCTTATTACCGCGAGGCGCTGTCGCGCGATCCCAGCAATGACGTGCTCATTGAGCAGTCATTCCTGATGGAGCTGATGCAAGGCAATTGGCCTCGCAGCGAACAGCTGGCCCGCGAGCTCTCCGATCTGCAGCCCCCGCGCCGGATGGCTCAAGCCTTCCTGGGGCTCGTCGACTTCAAAGCGCAGCACTACGCCGAGGCCGATGAGCACTTCAAGGCCGCCGCCGCCAACCCGATCGGCGAGATGACGAGCACGCTGGCGCGCGCCTGGCTCTATCAAGCCCAAGGCAAGACGCAGGAGGCGCTGGCACTGCTCGACACCCCCAAACAGCCCGACTGGGCCCAATACTATCTGCGCTTCCATCGCGCGCTTCTGGCCGATCAGGCTGGGCGTCACGGGGAGGCTCGCGCCGCTTACGAGCGCATGTCTAAGAACGATCAGCGCACGCTACGCGTGGCGCTCGCCTATGCACGTAGCGCCGCCAACGCCGGCGATGCCAAACAGGCGCTCAACGTCCTCAAGGCCCATGGCGAGCGCCTGAAAAGCGATCCCCATCCAATCGTCAAAGCACTGCAGGAGCAGATCGAAAAGGGTGAGCGTCCGGATCTGCTGATCACGACGCCCGTTGAGGGCATGGCCGAGGCGTTCTACGGCCTAGGCGAGGCGCTCACGGGCGAAGGCGGTGTCGGTGTCGGCGCTGCCTACCTGCAGTTTGCGCTTTACCTGAAGCCCGATTCCGTCTTTGCGCTCGCCGCCCTCGCCAGCGCCTATGAGACGACCAAGCGCTACGAAGACGCGATCGCCGCCTACGACCGAATTCCCAGGGGCACGCCGCTGCAGATGAGCATCGACATCCGCAAGGCGCTAAACCTGACGCAGCTGGAGCGGATCGACGAGGCGCAAAAGCTACTCGACGAGATCGCGCGCGAATATCCAAGAGAGATCCAACCGCTCGACGCGCTGGGCAACATCATGCGCGGGCAGAAGCGGTTCGCCGAAGCCGTCGATTACTACACACGCGCCATCGCGCTCATCGACAAGCCCGAACAGAAGCATTGGACCTACTTCTATTCTCGCGGCACGAGCTATGAGCGCCTAAAAAAATGGAACCTTGCGGAAGCCGACCTGCAGAAGGCGTTGCAGCTCAGCGCCGATCAACCCATGGTGCTCAACTATCTCGGCTACTCTTGGATCGACCAAAGCCGCAATCTCAAGCAGGGCCTCTCGCTCATCGAGAAGGCCGTGCGCCAGAAACCCGACGACGGCTACATCGTCGATAGTCTGGGCTGGGCCTACTATCGGCTAGGCAACTTCAAGGAAGCGGTGAAACACCTTGAGCGTGCGGTCGAGCTGCGACCTGAGGATCCCGTCCTCAACGACCACCTGGGAGATGCCTACTGGCGCGTTCACCGTGAGCGCGAAGCGCGCTTCCAATGGGATCAGGCGCTGACGCTGAAGCCGGAGCCCGAAGACGCCGAGAAGATCAAGAAGAAGCTGCTAAAGGGGCTGCCGATTGTGGCTCAGGCGCGCCAGTTAAAGCGCCCCAACGAGGTGCAAAAGCGCGCGGACAAGGCGAAGAAAAGCACCGAGGTCAAGAATTTTCCATTCCAGTGACGGGAAGGCGGCGCAACGGGCGACCGCGCAGGCAATGAGCGCAGCCTTGTCCCGCGTGCAGACCCCGCCATGCCATTTTCTGAACTTGCCCGCGCCAAGGTCAATCTCACGCTGACGGTGCTGGGTCGGCGCCTCGACGGGTATCATGACATCACGAGCTTGGTGGCCTTCGCCGACGTCGGCGACCGCGTAACGCTGCATGTGGGTCCTGATCGCCAGCTGAGGGTGTGCGGCCCGTTCGCCGGTGCCATCGAGGGTCCCAACCTGCTCGACAGGGCGCTCGATCTGCTGTGGCAACTGCAACCCGACCTGCAGTTCGGCACCGTCGAGCTTGAGAAGTCGCTCCCTGTTGCGGCCGGCCTCGGTGGCGGATCGGCAGATGCCGCGGCATTGTTGCGGGCCGTGCGCCGGGCCAACCCCAAGCACGCCGCGAGCATCGATTGGCACAGCCTCGCGGCGCGCCTTGGCGCCGATGTTCCCGTGTGTCTTGCGGGCAAACCGGCGGTGATGACAGGCATCGGCGACCGCGTCGAACCCCTGGCCCCATCGCTTGCGCTGGCGCCGCTCGCTTGCGTCCTCGTCAACCCGCGGGTGCCTCTGCCCACCCGGCCGGTGTTTGCCGCATTCGATGCGCGCGCCGATCCCGCGCTGCAACGACACGCACGACGCAGCGGCGGCAGTGATGCGCAAGGCGCCACCTTCTTCGACGTTGCCTCCCTCCTCACGTACATGCGCGATCGCGGCAACGACCTCGAACCCGCCGCGACCTCCCTTCTCCCCGTCATCGCCGAGATCAAAGCGGCGCTCGGCGCCGCACCTGGGTGCCGGATTGCGGCCATGTCCGGCAGCGGACCAACGTGCTTTGGCATTTTCACCGACGCACAGACCGCACAGGGAGCGAGGCGCGCGATTGCACGATCGCATCCAGCCTGGTGGGTGCAAACCGCCCACCTTGGCTGATCGGATCTGGGGCCAGCGCGGCTGCCTAGCGCTGCGCCCGCGGATCGGCGAGGTCCTCGATGATAAGTTCGTGGCGATCCCGCCCGCCCCAGGTGTCGCGCCGCAGATGTCCGGCAACGTGGAGCGGCATGCCGCTGGAGGCGAGCAGCGTCGCCCCCAACGGCTGGTCGGCGACGCGAAAGGCCACCGCATCGAGGCGCGAGCCGTCGCCGGCTTCCAACACACAGCGCACGTGCGCCTCGCCAACGGTCTTGGCGAACTTCACGCGATGCGCCGGAAACGCAAACCGCGGCTGCGGATTGCCCTGTCCGTAGGGCCCCGCACGGTCCATGAGGTCGAGGAACTCGTCGTTGACGGCCGCCGGCGTCAACGCCCCATCGATCGCCAGCGCGTGCGCAGCGCGGCTTACGCGCGCCGCCGCAGCCAGACGCGTGCGCAGAAAATTCTGCAACGCCTCAAATGACCTGCGCTCCACTGTCAATCCTGCGGCCATGGCGTGCCCGCCGCCCTTCGTGAGGTGACCTTTTTCCAAAGCCGCGCGCACTGCAGCGCCGATATCGATCCCGTCGACCGATCTGAGCGAACCTGTGCCGAGCCCGGATTCCTCCCAGGCGATCACACAGGCGGGTCGCCGAAACCGCTCGGTGAGCCGGCTCGCCACCAACCCCACGACACCCTTATGCCAGCCCTCGCCGGCAACCACGAGCAGCGGTAGCTCTGGATCGGCCTCAAGCAGCCGGTCGGCACCTGCCGCGGCCTCCTCGACAATGCGCGCCTCGATGGCCTTGCGCTCGCGGTTGAGCTTGTCGAGCAATTGGGCGATGCGCTGGGCCTCCATTGCATCGCCAGTGGCCAACAAGCGCGCGCCCAGCGCTGCATCGCCGATGCGCCCGCCGGCATTGATGCGCGGACCCAACACGAAGCCCAGATGATAGGGTGTCGGCGCCACGGCGAGCCCCGCTGCATCGGCGAGCGCCCTGAGACCGACGTTGCGCCGCGCCCGCATGGCTTGCAGTCCTTTTGCCACATAGGCGCGGTTGAGACCTTTGAGCGGCACCACGTCGCAGACGGTAGCGAGGCCCACGAGGTCGAGCAGCGCCAGCAGATCGGGCGCGGGCGTATCGAAGTTGTAGGCGCCACGCCGGCGCAATTCGCGCGTGGTGGCAACGAGCAGCAGGAAGGTCACACCGGCCGCACAGAGGTCACCGAGGCCTGAGAGGTCATCGTGGCGGTTGGGATTGACGATGGCCACCACGTCGGGAAGGCGCTCGCCGGCCTGGTGGTGATCCACGACAATGACATCGGCGCCCAGGGGCGCGGCCGCCCCAAGCGCCTCGACACCGGTTGTGCCGCAATCGACAGTGACGATGAGCCGCGAACCTTCCCTCACGAGACCTTCGATGGCCTCGCGGTTCGGGCCATAGCCTTCGGTCATGCGGTCGGGAATATAGATGCGCGCTTGGGCCCCGTGCGCCGCCAGGAAGCGCTGCATGAGCGCGGCCGAGCAGGCGCCATCAACGTCATAGTCGCCAAACACCGCGATCGGCTCGGCGGCCACAATCGCCTGCGCAAGACGGACCGCGGCCTTGTCCATATCGCGCACCGTGCTCGGGTCGGGCATCAAGGCCCGCACCGTGGGATCAAGCGCGGTCGTCACCTGATCGATACCGACGCCACGCGAAGCGAGCACGCGGCCGAGCATTTCCGGCAACCCGTGGCGTTGACTGATGGCAACGGCGGTCTTGGCCGCGGCGGCGTCGAGCCGGTCGCGCCAGGCAAACCCGCGCACGGAAGCGTGCACGCCAAGGTAGGCGTCGCAGCTGTCATGCAGGTTGGAATCGAGCTTGTGAACTGCCCCCATGCACCCCGCCTCGCTCCAACGAGCATCCTATGCCAGGCGAGCGTGCTAGAGACATCGATTCGGCGCCGCGCTCCACAGCTTAATTTCGCTCATGAAGAGAACCGCTCTCGCACGGCAACGCGCGCCGCGACGGACCTCTAAAGCGCAATGCAGGCAACTCGGCGGGAGGCAGGTGACGGATACCACCTGCAAGCCAACCGCGACGGCCACAACGAGAACCGGCCACAACGAGAAGTTGGGAGAGACCAAGGGGAGAGGGCCCACGGAAAGGCCAAGGGGAGAGGGCCCACGGAAAGGCCAAGGGGAGAGGGCCCACGGAAAGGCCAAGGGGAGAGGGCCCACGGAAAGGCCAACGGGAGAGGGCCCACGGAAAGGCCAAGGGGGGAGCGACAAGGGCAGTCATCGCGCACCCGCAGGGCGCACCGCCAGCAGGGAGCCCTCCACACACGCGAACCCTGCGCACGGGCTTGGTTGGCCTCCTGCACAAGGTTCCCCCGTGATCCGGCGCGAGGGCCGGCTAATGCATCGACGAGCGGGGCTCGGATCCGAGCTCGATCATGACGTCGGTGGGCTCGGGCTCGTGTGCGGCAAGGCTCGTTCGCTCCGCGTCGTTCCAGCTTGCCAGTTTGACGACGTGAGCGGGCTGCTTGCCCTCCGCATCGCCAACAGCGGGCTCAATGATGTGCAAGCCGCTGCTGTCGAGGAAGAACGTGTGATCGCCAAAGAGCCTGTGCAGTTCCGGCATGGCCGGATGGTTCTCGGGAATGGCTTGTGCCTCGAATTGAGTGAGGGTCTTCTCAACTAGGGCTGGACTCAATCTCATGTCTGCTCCTTCTTGATGGTCGATGACGAAAGAAGGCCCCGCATGCGCAACTCGCGCCCCGGAGCCTCCCCCTTGCAGGTGCTGTGCCTGGGTTGTGCTGGCTTGCGCGTCAGCGCTGTTGTGGTTGTGGCTGTGGTTGCCGTTGTTGTTGCTGCTGCTGTTGCTTGGTAAGCGTCTCCTTGACTTCGGCAGCGGTCATCGCGACCTCGATTCGATCGGGTTTGTGTGCAAACATCGTCGCGGGGATGACGACGGCACTCGGAGCCACGTCCAGGAATCCACCGAGCTCGGCCCGCACGGCGGGTTGGCCACCGGCCGTGCCTACTTGCGTCACCTGGCCAAGCTTCTCGCCATCCGAGCTGTAGACCGCCAAGCCGACGAGCTCATGCTCGGTCTGAACCGCTGGGGGCTGCCCGGGCTCGGTCTGAGCCGCAGGTGGCTGCCCTTGCTGGGCAAGCGTCGGCGTCGCGGTGAGCCCAGCGGCAATGACTGTGGCTGCCACGCTTAGCTTGAGCATCAGCTTCTCCTCTGAATGATGCTGGCGTTGGTGGCTAACGTCTTGCCTTTCGGCGCGTTCCACACCCCCCGCAGATCTCGAGCACGCGCGCTCTAGGCCGAAGTTCCCTAGGCCACGGCGGCTAAGAAACTCCCGGCCGGATCTCACATGTCTCACATGACCCACCGGTCTCACATGGCAAGAAAACCGCCGTCGACTGGCAGCTCGATGCCCGTGATGTAGGAGGCTTCGTCGGAGGCAAGGAAGAGGTTGGCGTTGGCAACCTCTTCAACGCGGCCCTCGCGTCCCAGGGGCACGGCCTTGAGCATGCCAGCGCGCACTTTGGGATCGGCCGAGAGCACGGAGGTGCGCATCGCCGGCAAGAGGCCTGGATGCACGGAGTTGACGCGGATGCCGTCCCTGGCGAACTGCACCGCTGCCGCCTTGGTCATTGTGCGCACGGCACCCTTGGCGGCGTTGTAGCCCATGTGCACGAACAGCTGGCCGGTGATGCCCGAGATCGACGAGGTGTTGACGATCGCTCCGCTTTTGGCCTTCTGCATTACCGGGATCACCGCGCGCATCCCCAGAAAGACGCCCTTGGCGTTGATGCTCATCTGCCGATCCCAAGTTTCGAGGCTGAGGCGGTCCGGATCGCTGCCGCTCACCCCTGCATTGTTGATGAGAATGTCGATCTTGCCGTAGGCCGCGAGCGTGGCTGCCACTGCCGCAGCCCAATCGGGTTCGCTTGCCACATCAAGGCGTTGAAAGCGCGCCTCGCCGCGGTTCGACTTGATGGCATCCGCGACCCTATTGCCCTCGGCTTCCAGCACGTCGGCCACAACCACCTTGGCTCCCTCGCCGGCAAATAGCCGAGCGGTCGCCGCCCCCATCCCCGAGGCCGCACCGGTGACGATGGCAACCTTGTCCTGCAAGCGCATTGGCGTTTCCTCCGAGCTTGGCTCTCGTGCTCTACGGCGCTCTTTCTTTGACGACCGCGGCACTCGCAGCCAATCATAGGACGAGCTCTGGACAATGCCAGTGAGCTTGGGAGAGGAACCATGGGTCGCGACGGAACGCACAAAGGCCGCAAGCGCCAGGATCTCATCGTGCATCTCGTCGGCAGCATTCCGCTGCCTGATACCGAAACGGTCTTGCGCAGGCTATGCGAGGCGGTCGGGCCCTGCCTCCTGCGTATTCCCGACGGGGAGACCGGCATTCGCAAGACCTGGATCAAGTTCCTGCAGGACGTCCTGGCGGAGAACCCGGCGATCGAGGTGGCCAACGACGTGCCACCATTCAAGTTCGTGCAATGGGATGGCAAACTGATCCGCGAGATCCCGCGACTGCGCCTGAAGCCCGGCGCACAACCCGATCCGCTCACGTTCCACACCGGCTATGCCGATATGGCGCTCCAATCCTGGGCAGTCTTCGAGCGCCTGCACAGGGCGCGTGTCATCCCTGCTGGCGTGAAGTTCCAGGTGAGTCTGCCGACGCCGACGGCACCAATCTACAACAACATGTTGCCGGCCGACCGCCCCAGGCTGTTGCCCGCGCTGACGCAGCATTTCATTGGCGAGGTGGCCAGGATCGTGGCCGCCATTCCCAACGATCGGGTCGCCCTGCAATGGGATGTTTGCCAGGAGGTGCTCGCCTGGGAAGGCTACTATGAAAAGGGCCCCGTAGATTTCCGCATCGAGACGATGGAGGTTCTCACCACCCTTGGTAATGCCGTGCCCGCGAGCGTCGAGCTCGGCTATCATCTTTGCTACGGCAGCCCCGCCGACGAGCACCTCGTGCAACCCAACGATGCCGGCCTCATGGTCGAGATGGCCAATGCCATTCTGGCCGGCGTGCAGCGACCCATTCAATTCCTCCACCTGCCGGTCCCCAAGGACCGCACCGACGATCGCTTTTTTGCCCCGTTGGAGAAGCTTCGGCTTGGTCCTGAAACGGATCTCTATCTCGGGCTCATCCATCACAACGACGGCGCGGGCGATAGAGCGCGACTGGCGGCCGCCAGGCGCCACACGCGCGTGGACGGCATCGCCACCGAGTGCGGCATGGCTCGCGGCGACCCGGCGCGACTTCCTGCCCTGCTGGCCGCGCATGCCCGTGTCGCAGTGGGCGCGGCCTGAGCTAGGCACGCGCTCCACTGGGAGCTTCCTGCGGGCCGGCCGTCCGGCTATCATGAGGCAAATCGCAGACGCTGCAGTACGGCATCCAAGGAGCCACGCCCATGCTCGACGTCGCCAAGCCAGCCATCCCCTTCGACACCAAGCAGCTCGACCGCCTGATGGACGAAGCCGGCATCGATGTCCTCCTCGCCAACTCCAAACACAACATCCAATACCTGCTGGGCGGCCATCGCTCGATCTTCTTCGACTATATGGACGCGATGGGGATCAGCCGTTATCTGCCCATTCTGGTTTATCCAAAGGGCGAGCCGGAGCGGGCGGCCTTCTTCGGCCACCGCCTCGAGACCCATCAGCGCGAGGTGCGCCCGTTCTGGACGCCCGAAGGCAACACCAACTCTGCCGGCACCGTCGATGCCATAGAGCGCGCGGTGGAGTACGTGCGCAAATCGGGGCTCAAGAGCAAGCGGGTGGGTGTGGAGATGGCCTTCCTGCCGGCCGACGCCGCCGCCGCGCTGGCAAGCGGACTCCCGGCCAGCGAGACGAAGAACGCGCTCTTCGTGCTGGAGCGGTTACGCGCCAAGAAGCGCCCGGAGGAGCTCGCCCTCTTGCGCAAAGCCTCCGAGCTTGTCGTCGACTCGATGAAGGCGACGATGGCCAAAGCCGTCCCAGGCATGACCAAGCAGGAGCTATTCGAGACACTGCGGCGCGAAGAGGTCAACCGCGGCCTTACCTTCGAATACCTGCTCTTGACTGCCGGTACCAGCCTCAATCGCGCACCCTCCGACTACAAGCTCGCCAAGGGCGATATCATGTCGCTTGACTCGGGTGCCAACTACCACGGCTACATCGGCGATCTCTGCCGGATGGCCATCCTCGGGGAACCGGATGCTGAACTGGAAGACCTGCTGGCCGAAATCGAGATGGTGCAGCGAGCTGCCATGAAGCCGATCAAGGCCGGTGCGCCGGCTTCGGTGATCTACGGTGTCGGCGACCCGTTGGTGCACAAGTCCAAGAACGCCGAACATCTCCACTTCCTCGCGCACGGCATGGGCCTCGTGAGCCACGAGGCGCCGCGGCTCACGAACAGAATGGGCTACGATGCCTACGATGCAGACCGGCCGCTGGAAGCCGGCATGGTCATTTCGGTGGAGACCACGTTGCAGCACCCGCGCCGGGGCTTCATCAAGCTGGAGGACACGGTGGCCGTGACCGACACCGGCTTTGAAATCTACGGCGAGGGTGGACGCGGCTGGAACCGAGCCGGCACGGCGCTCAAGTAGGCACCCCTCGCGATCAGCCGCGCGGCGCCTCAAGCACCGCAAGGCTCAGCGAGAGCAGGCGCTCTTGATCAGCCTCCTCGAAGGCAAGCCGCACGGGGAGTGGCGTTGAGGCGCGGGCCAACGCGCCGCACGCCCCGGCGGCACCCGCCAGGCGTACCATGTCCTTCTCCGTCGTGACGAGCCTGGCTCGATGCCGGCGCGCCAGGTCCAACAGCCGTTCGGCATCGGCGCAGCCCACCATTTGGTGATCGCGAAATGCGACTGAGTGCGCGAGTTCGGCGCCGAGCGCACGCAGCATTGTAAAGAAGCGTTGCGGCGCACCGATGCCAGCCCAGGCGACGACGCGGGTGGACCTCAGCCAGTCGGCGGTTGCAGCAGGAACAACGCTTGCCCGCAGCACCGGGCCTGCAAACCTGCGGCGCAGCCATTGCGTCACCGAACGGGCAGCGTCGGCAACCGCGCCCTCGTTGACGACGACGGCATCGGTAAGGTCCAACTGGAAGTCGAGAGGCGCCCGCAATGGTCCTGCCGGTATCACCAGGCCATTGCCGAGCCCCCGACTGCCGTCCACCACCGCGATGGCCAGGTCCTTCACCAGGGCGGGGTTCTGCAGCCCATCATCCAACACGATGACGCTCGCGGGAACCGACCCGGCCTCGATGGCGCGAGCGCCGAGCCGCCGATCGCGTGCCAGGAGGGTCGGCGCCGCCCTGGCAAGTAGCAACGCCTCATCGCCCACATCGAGGGCCACGTCTGACGCAGCGTTCACCCACAATGGCCCGGACAGGCGTCCGCCATAGCCGCGCGTCAAGACCACCGGTTGATGGCCGAGGGCCTTGAGGCGCCCACAGAGATGGATCGCCAGGGGCGTCTTGCCCGTGCCCCCGGCCGTGAAATTGCCGATGCAGATAGTGGGCAGGCGCGATCGATAGGAGCTAGCTCGCACGTAGCGCGCTGCGGCGGCCCGACCGTAGAGAGCCCCTACCGGCTCAAGGACTTTGGCAAGGCGGCTGGGGTCTTCGGCATACCACCAGGGCGGCTCGTCAAGACGCACGCGCCAGACCTTCCTCTCCCGGCAAATAGCGCAACAGCGCCTCGATCGTGCGCGGCAGCGCACCGGAGATGGTGGCAAGCGCGGCATCGGCGCGACCGCGCATTTTGTCTAGCTCAGGTGCGTCGGCCAAAAGCCGGCGCGCGGCTTCGGCGATGTCCTTTGATGAGTGCACCACCATGGCGCCCCCGCTCTTGATCAGGGCCCCGTAGGCATCGGGGAAATTCTGCCAATGCGGGCCCACCAACACCACGGCTCCAAGCCGCATCGCCTCGACGGGGTTGTGGCCGCCGCGATCGACCAGGGAGCCGCCGATGAAGGCCACCGGAGCCAGCTTGTACAGCATGCCGAGCTCACCGATGGTATCGGCGAGATAGACATCGCTTGCGCGGTCGGGATGCTGGCCCAGGGTGCGACGCGCCACCCTCAGGCCGCGCCCTTGCAACATTTCGGCAACGGCACCGCCCCGCTGGGGATGCCGCGGCGCCAAGATGGTGCACAGGCCGGGAACGTTCGCCGCGAGCTGCTGGTGCGCGTCGGCGACGACGGCTTCCTCGCCCTCGTGGGTGCATGCTGCGATCAGGATAGGTCGATCCTGGAGTGCCCGACGCAGGTGATCGAGCTCGGCATCGTCGACGACCGGCGGCGGTGCATCGACCTTTAAGTTGCCGGCCGATATGGCCCTTGGCGCACCCAGTATGGCAAAGCGGCGCGCGAGCGCCTCATTCTGTGCCAACACCAGATCGAACCGGCTGAACAAAGGATTGGCAAAACCAGGTGTGCGCCGCCAACGGCGAAACGAACGCTTCGTGATGCGACCGTTGACGAGCGCCAGGGGAATCCCGCGCGCAGAGCTTTCAAGGATCAGGTTCGGCCAAATCTCAGATTCGGTGAAGACCGCCAGATCTGGCCGCCAATGGTCGAGGAAGCTCGCCACGAATTGTGGTGCATCGAGCGGAGCATACTGATGAACCGCGCGCGGGCCGAGCCGCAATCCCGCGAGTTTGGCCGATGTGACCGTGCCTGTGGTGAGCAGGAAGGACAACGACGGCCGCTCCGTCGCCAGCGCTGCCATCAGCGGCAGAACCGCGTTGGTCTCGCCCACGCTCGCCGCATGAAACCAAGCGAGCCGTCCCGCGGGCCGCCTAATCGAGGGCTGCCCCAATCGCTCGTTGCGCCGCAGCGGCTCTTCCTTGCCGCGTCGCGCGCGCAGGCCCAAGAGCAGCGGCGCCAGCGGGCGCGAATAACTCGTCAGCCTGCGGTAGATCCTGAGCCCCAACCCCGGACGGCGCATGGTGGCGCCCGCACTGCCCGGGGCGGCGCCGCCCAATTCACCGCCGGCCCGATCGTAGGCCTGTTCGGTTGCAAGATTGAGGCTGTCCTCCACCTCCTGCCGGTATGTCTCAAGCTCCTCAGCGGTCGCCTCGCGCGGCACCCGTACGATGGGGCCCACGGCAAAGCCCAAGCTCGAGTGGGGCAGATTGATCTTCATCCGGCTCCACGTATGCAGGGCCAGATAACGCCTCGTGGCGATGGCGACGGGAACGATGGGCCTTCCGGACTGCTTGGCAGCCATGACGATGCCGAGGCCGGCCTTGCGCGCCCGCCCGCCCGGCACATCCGCCGTCATCGCCACCGCGCGGCCGTCGCGCAGCGCCTGAATGGCCGACCGGTACGCATGCGTGCCGCCGCGGTCCTTGCCGCGGCCGGCAGCGCCGGCGCCGCGAATGAGCTCCATGTCGAAGCGCCGCAGCGCCTCGCCCAGAAACTCGGCGTCGGAATGTCGCGCCAGCATCACGTCGGTTGGCTTTGTGGGCGGCTTTATGAGGGGCAAGAGCATGAATTCGCCGTGCCACATGCCGACGATGCAGGGATGATGGCGCACGTTGGCCGCGACGACCGCCTCCATCTGCGGAATCCCCCGGGAGGTGCGGCGCACGTAGCGGATGTAGCGGGCCAGCGCGGCTCCGGCGAGCCGGTCGATAAGTCTCGCTTTATCCTGGACATCCGCCATCCGCGGCACACCTGGCTCTTTGCTCGGGTAATGGATCGGCGTTCTATAGCCGATCCATAGCCTACTAAGAAAGCCTTGATTCGTCAGGGCCTTTGTCCGCTGCATCCCCGCCAAACGAGGTGCCCGGGCTCAAGCCGCTGCCGTCGACTTGGCGGCCTCGCCCCGGGCTCCAGCGTCGAGCTCCAACAAGACTTGCGAGCGGCAGAGCCGCGCGTAGGCGCCGTCGTGCGCAATGAGCTCGGCATGCGTCCCGGTCTCAACGATGCGGCCCTGGTCCATCAGGCAGATCAGATCGGCGCGTTGCACGGTCGACAGGCGATGGGCAATCACGAGCGTCGTGCGATCGCGCGTAAAACGCGTCAATGCCTTCTGCACCAAGCGCTCGGATTCCGCGTCCAAGGCGCTGGTGGCCTCGTCGAGCAGCAGGATCGGCGCGTTCTTCAGGATGGCCCTTGCCAGCGCCACGCGCTGACGCTGTCCTCCCGACAGGCGCAGGCCGCCATCGCCGATCATCGTGCCCAAACCCTGGGGCTGCGCCATGATGAAATCATATGCCGCCGCGGCCTTGGCGGCGGCCACGATCTCGTCCTCGCTTGCGCCAAGGCGGCCCAGCGCGATGTTGGCGCGGATCGTATCATCGAACAGCGTCACCTCTTGGCTGACGATCGCAATCGCCTCGCCGAGACTTGCGAGCGTGACCTGGCGCAGGTCCTGGCCGTCAATCAGGATGCGGCCACAATCCACATCGAACAGTCGCGCCACCAGATTGATGATGGTGGACTTGCCAGCCCCGGAGCGACCCACCAGCGCCACCGTCCTGCCGCCGGGTACGGTGAGCGAAAAGCCGTTGACGGCATGTTTGCCTGCGGCCGTCGCATAAGCAAAGCCCACGTCGTCGAAAACGACCGTGCCTTGCGCAACGGCGAGCGGGCGCGCCTGCGGAGCGTCGACCACGGTGGGCTTCTCGTCGAGCAGCTCGTATATGCGCTCTGCTGCCGCCAGGCCTTCTTGTGCCGAAGTGGCAACCGAGCCCAGGGACTTGATGGGCTGGGAGGCCAACAGCAGGGCCGTAACAAACCCCATGAAGTCTCCGACCGTGCTGATGCCCGCCGCGATGCGCCAGTAGGCGAAGGCAATGACCCCGGCAATGACTAGGCCTGCGAGCGCCTCCAGCGCGGGTCCGGTGCGGCCGCGCACACGCACGGCCTTCATCCTCAGGCGAAAGATCTGCTCGAAGCTGCTGTTGAGGCGTTCGGTGGCATAATGCTCCAGCCGAAATGCCTTGATGAGACGCGCACCGGCCAACAACTCCGTGAGCCGAGCGGTCATGTCGCCGACCTCCGAGTGGGTGCGCTTTGCGACCGAGCGCAAGCGCCGCCCGATGCTGCTCATGGGCAGCGCTGCCACCGGGTAGATGCCGATGGCGACGAGGGTGAGCATCCAATCGAGGTAGAACATGGCGATGAGAACGGAGAACACCGACAGAAGGTCGCGCACGAAAGCGATCATCGAGATCTGTGCCGCCTGCTGAATGGAGGTCAGATCGTTGGTGAGCCGCGACACGAGGTGCCCCGTGGTCTCGCGCGTGAGACGCGCAAAATCGGACCCAATCAGATGGTCGAAGGCGCCCTTCTGCAGGTCGGTCGTCATGCGCATGATGATTCGCGCGGACGCCACCTGATGCAGGTAGAGAAAGAGGCTGCGCGCGGACGTCACCAGTACGATGGCCACGAGCACCCACGGCAGCACGCTGCTGTCGGAGCGCATCAGCGAATCGAACGAGTGCTTGATGATCAGCGGATAGCCGCCGGTGGTGGCGGCCAGGCCCGCCGTAAACACGAAGGCCAGAGCGATTTCGCGCCAGCGCGGCGCCACCCAGTCGGCGACGAAGCGCCGCAGCGTGCCCTTGGCCCACTCGTCGACAACGAGCGTGCGAAGCTTGATGCGCGGCAATTTGGAGCGCTGGCCCAAGAGTCCCCCGTTGCAGCCTACCTAGCAGCTCGCGCGCATCGACGCCACCCAATGCGACGCCAAATTATCACGAACGTGGCGGTGCCGCGGCGCTGGGGTCCAAGAGACGATGCACATGCACGATGAAATAGCGCACGTGCGCGTTGTCCACCGTTCGTTGCGCCACCCCCCTCCAGGCCTGGTAGGCTTCCGCGTAGTTGGGATAGATGCCGACGATGTCGAGTTCGCTCACATGGGCAAATTCGACGTCCTCAAGCGACTTGAGCTCGCCGCCGAACACCAGGTGCAGGAGCTGTTTGGCGGGTCGGGTCGGAATGTCCGCAGCTTGCATGAGCGATCTCTTAAGGCGCCGGCGCGCCAGCGCAAGTTCATCCAACGTCTCGTTTACCCTTTCATTTAAGCGCTTCGGAAGCCTTTTGTGGCAAGGTGAGGCTTAAGGTCGTCGCTCAAGAGGGCCGCTCAGGAGTTAGCAGAAGGCACTTGCACAGCCGGTGTGGCGGGACGGGCGCAAGCCCTCCCGCCACACTTTTTTCGCTGGGAGGAAAGCCTCGCCCCGGCCAATTCCGGGCAGACCCTGGGCCAGAACTTGGCCCAGACCTTGGCCCAGACCTTGGCCCAGACCTTGGCCTTGGCCACACCCTGCGAGCTCCCGGGCCATCCCACCGGCACCGGAAACTGCCGCCGCAGGCGAGGCCGCCTCCTTTCAGAAAAGTGGGCCTGGGACACGGGGGAGCTCAGGACGGTGAGTTCAGGGCCGGGCACCGGCCAGGGCAAAGAGGGCCATATCGGCCACGAGCCCGCCCAGCAGCAGCCATCCGATGAGCTGGTTAGACTTGAAGCGGGCGAGGCAATTGCCGGCATCGTCCACCTTGAGCGTCGCTGCCTGCCAGGCGAGTTGGCCCGCTGCCATGGCAAGGGCCAAGAAGAAGGCAACGCGCGCACCGGCCGCTGCTCCGGCGATCCCCCATAGCAAGACCGCTCCACCATAAAAGCCCAACAGCCACTGCGGTGTCCCCGCGCCAAGCCGCAACGCCGTCGATCTTAGCCCCACGCGCAGGTCATCCTCCTTGTCCTGATGCGCATAGATCGTGTCATAGCCGATGGTCCAAAGCACGCAGCCCGCGTAAAGGGCGAGCGCGGGCGGCGACAGCGAGCCAGCGATGGCAGACCAACCGACCAACGCTCCCCATTTGAACGCCAACCCCAGCACGATCTGGGGCCAGTCGGTCAGCCGTTTCATGAAGGGATAGATGGCCACCAGGATGAGCGACGACGCCCCAAGGAGGATGGTGAACAGGTTGAACTGGAGCAGGATGACCCAGCCAGCCACCAACAGGAGCACGAGAAAGATCTGCGCTTTGCCCACGCTGACCTGACCGGAGGGAAGCGGGCGCGCGGCGGTGCGGGCAACGCGCACGTCGTAATCCTTGTCGACAATGTCGTTATAGGTGCAGCCGGCTCCCCGCATCAGGAAGGCACCGGCAAAAAACAGCGCGAGATACCACGGATTGGGATAGGGGTGCCCGAGCGACAGTTCGGCCAATGCCTGTCCCCACCAGCAGGGGAAGAGGAGCAGCCAGGCACCGATCGGACGATCGAACCGCACAAGCCGCAGATAGGGGCGCCACGCAACGGGGGCGATATGGTCGACCCAATTGTCGGGGCGAGCGTCGGGCACCATGGGGATCCTACCCATGCCCTCAAGCTAACCCCCGCCGAGCGCTCCGCAAGACGCAATCCCCAAACTTTTCTCAAAGCCCGAGCAATGCCGGCAACTCGATGAGGGAGGCAACTTTGTGCTGCGGTGCGCCGCCAGGGGCGACCGTCGCGCGCGCGTGGATGCGCCCAAACTCAGGCCGTTCCACCATGATGCTGATCCAGCCCCGCTCATTGGGCACAATAAAGTCCTTGGAGGGGTTGTCGCCGATGTAGACGAAGCGATCGCCCCGCCCGCCCAGAGCCGCCTCGACCATTTCGTAGCTGCGCGGGTGCGGCTTGGAATATTGGCGCCCGCCGAGCGCGTGCGTGTAGACGATCTCGCGAAATAGCGCGGCGATGCCGAGCGCCGTCACCTTCCTTGCCTGCACGTGATGCGTGCCATCGGTAATCAGCCCAAGCTTTGCCTGCGCGAAGTGCGCAAGCACCCAGGCCGCGTCGTCAAACAGCGACAGTTCCGGATCGTGGTCGCGGTAAGCGCTGATGAACTGGGCCAACTGCTCGGGAGTGTGGTGAGGCAGCCTGCCGGCAAGGGCGATACGGAAGAGCTCGCCCAGGTAGCCCTCATCAAGCAGGCGTGTCATGTCCTGGGCCAGCCCGCCCACGCCTAGCTCGGCTTCGGCCCACCGGCCGGCGGCGGCAAAACCCGACAGCGCGAACTGACGCTCGGGGTAGAGCGTGTCGTCCAAATCGAACACCAAGATGAGATCGCTCATGCCGCGGGACTTGCCTCCGGCAGCGGGCGCAGCACGGTGTGCAGGTGCCATAGGGCAAGGCCGAACAGGGCGACGGCGCCCGCCTGATGGAGAAGCGCCAGCGTCAAGGGCACGCGTGTGAGCAAGGTGGCAATGCCGACACCGGCCTGGGCCAGCGCGGCGCCTGCCAGCCATACCGCGCTCAAGCGGATCAAGGCAGGACAGGGTTGGCGCCGCACGCTCCAGGCGTGCCACAGCGCGGTGAGCACGAGACCATAGGCCACGAAACGGTGGGTGAACTGCACTGTCAGAGCGTTCTCGAAGAGGTTGAGATAGTAAGGCTCCATGGCTCCGAGGCCTTCTGGAATCAGCCGGCCATCCATCAGCGGCCAAGTGTTGTAGGAGGCGCCAGCCCTGAGGCCGGCAACGAAAGCTCCGAGCACGATCTGCAAGAAGACCAGCACGAGGATTGCGGCGGCCGGCCCCAAATGGGGCGGCCTTGTTGGGGTCGCGGATGGTTCCTGTCTCTCCCCGACCGAGAGCGCCGCCCAAACGAGCGCTCCGAAAATCAGGATTGCCAACCCCAAGTGCAGCGCCAGCCGATATTGGCTCACCTCGGTGCGCTCGGCGAGGCCGGAGCTCACCATGTACCAGCCGATCAACCCTTGCAGGCCCCCGAGCGCAAAGATGGCGGCGAGCCGGCCCATCAGCGGACGCGAGATTTGCCCTGCGGCCAAGAAAGCGACGAACGGTAAAAGAAAGGCTACCCCCACCAGGCGGCCGAGCAAGCGATGGACCCACTCCCACCAAAAGATGGTCTTGAAGGCCTCCAGGTCCATGCCCTTGTTGATGTGCTCATATTGGGGAATTTGCCGATACTTGGCGAACAAGTCGCGCCAGTCGGCCTCCGCGAGCGGGGGCAGGATGCCGACGATGGGCCGCCATTCGGTGATGGAAAGGCCCGACCCGGTCAGCCGCGTCGCACCCCCAACGCCCACCATCAAGAAGACCAACACCGCCAGCCCGAACAGCCATGCCCGCAAACCTGTGCTGTTGCGGGCTACCGCCGGGGCGACCCCGAGTGTCGAGAACTGCGCCATGGCGCGGACAATGCCGCCCTTTCGCACGCTTCGCCATGCGGCGCTTGGGCCGCCGACCTGAGCCCCTTCGTCACGTCACTGGCGCAGCGCTGTTTGAGGCGCGCTGCACCACATTGAAGAGAGCGAACGGGGCGCCGCTCAGCAGCACCTTCACATAGCGTTGCTTCTGATAGTCGCCGCTGAGCGATACGCGGGGGAGCGCGGTCACCTCGGCTGCGTGGCGGGGATGGATGAGACCCTTGTGCGTCGTCACCCCCGTCTTCAGCCCGAGTTCCTTGACGAGGTCGAATTCCCGTGGCCCGGCGCTCGCCTCGTCGCCATAAGGATAGCTGAAGTGCAGACAGGGCTTGCCGACCTCGCGCTCCAAGCGCCGGACGCTCTCGACAATCTCGGCCCGTGCCTCAGCCAGCGTGAGCTTGGCCAGCGCATAGTGCCGTCGGGTATGCGCGCCGATGGTGACGAGCGGATCGGTCGCCAGCTGTCGGATCTCATTCCAGTTCATGATCAGGTCGGCGCACAGATCGCCAGGAGTGAACCCAACGCTGTCGCAAAGCTCACGCACGAACCCGCGGGCATCGGCCTCGTCGATGCTCCGCAGCCACCAGTAGATCGTCTGGAATGCCGTATCCTTGGCCGTGGGCGTATTGCAGCGAAGGCGCCGCTGCACCCCACCCAGCTTCACGCTCAAGGCGTCGACCCGGACGACCACCTTCTCCAGTGCCAACCACCACAGATCGCCGTATCCGTCGGCGTACTCGGTGGGCACATAGATGGCAAATGGCAGGTTGCGACGCTTGAAGATCGGATAGGCGTACTCGAGGTTGTCGCGATAGCCATCGTCGAAGGTGAAGCAAATGAAGGGCTTGCCATAGTTGCCCTCGATCAGGCGGAAATGCGCCTCGTCGAGCGACACGATCTCGAAGCCAGAGGCGATCACCTGGGTGATCACCTGCTCGAGGAAATCCGGCGTCACACTTAGGGTGCGGTTGGGCTCAAAGCTGTTGGGCGTCTCCGGCCGCACATGGTGCAGCATGAAAATAGCGCCAATGCCGCGCGTCAACGGCGCGATCATGGCACCGGCCCCGGAATAGTGCAGTGCCGACAGCATCGCTTTGAGTAATGTTGTGCGCCGGCTCATGACGGCGTCACTGGCCTCCCCATCCTACCCCCTTCGCAGTCTAGGCCGGCGAGCCCGCGCAGTCAGCAAGTTCCGTTGCCCCGACCCTGCGCGTCGGGCTCATAGCGGATGACGTCGAGGTCTGCAACGACCCAGCCGCGGCAGCTGCCCGCAGCTGCCGCTCGTGGCCCTCGAGGCGACCGCAACGCGTTTTGTTTGACCCCGCGATGGCATCAATGCTGATGCTGGCAAAGCATCGCGCGACGTCGATGACGAGGTGATCACAGGCCTCATCGCCGCGCACGCGCAGCATATTGACAAGCAACCCTTATCCCCGGCGGCAAGACCCTTTGGCGCTCGATCGGCGGGATAAACGCAAAGCCGACGCCGTCAACACTCCAAGAGCAGGATCGTCTGCTGCTTGCGGCGCCCAAGTTGGTCGACCAACTCGAATCGCCCATGCGGGAGCCGCGGCAACCTCGCCCGCAAGAGCGGATGAAAGCCGCTTCGGCTAGCCGGCTGCCGAGCGCCGTTTAAGCAGGTAGCGCTGCACGCCTTCCATGACCAGTTCGCGCTTCTGGTTGTGAACGCTGGAGGCCAGCGCCAGCACGCCGGTGGTGCGTTGTGGCTTGAGTTCGCTCACCTTGAGCTCAGGGTAAAGCGTGTCGCCGACGTAGACGGGCCTTAGAAAGCGCGAGGACTGCTCGATGAAACCCAACAGGGAATCCTCCACCAGCAACGGAAAGAGCCCTGCCCCCGCTGCCGTCTGGATCAACACCTGGTAGCCATGCGCCAAAAGATCTGGATGGCCGTGGCGGCGACAGTACTCGCGGTCGTAGTGAATCGGGTGGTTGTCGCCGGACGCGGCTTGGAAGGCCAGGAATAGCGCTTCCGTCACGGTGCGCGATGGAATGTAGAACGCTTCGCCGAGGACGAAATCCTCAAAGTAGCGGGAGGGGCCGAACCGGTGGGCGGCAGGATCGAAGGTCTCGGGCATGATGCATCCGCTGATCGGGAGCTCAAGGATTGTCGGCGTCGGGCGTGCGCCGCCCCATCCACGCTCCATCTCCCCATCATGCACCAGTTACCGCTCCGCCCAAACGGCTGAGCACGCCGAGCCACGATGCGCTTCTTGCGACGCTCGCCCGTTCAAACGCCGAATATGGCGCTAGCTCTTGCCTTACCGCATCGCTCTGGGCTGCAATCGCCGCCGGGTCCTCCTCATCAGCTTGATTTCGGCAGGCGACTTGTGGTCCCGGCGCTCGCCGACGCCAGCGTGCGCCGAGCGCAGCCAGGCAACATCGTCGAGCAGCTGCTGGCACTCGCGCCCATCGCCCAGCTATAGAACAGCGCGCGGGGTTGGGATTGGGCGCCCTCACCATGATGCCTGCCGGACCACGGATTGGGGAGCGTGCCTTCCGCCGCCTGGCTGACCTCGACCGGCTCGCCCTATTCGTCCATTTGCATCCCCCGCTATCATCCGGCCGGAACGAAGGCGGCGCTGACAGCGCTTGCGCGGCGGTGCGGAGTAGGTCGCCTCGCCAGAGCGATTGCATCCCTTCTCCTCCCCAGGGTATCGGTGTTGGCTTATTGTCTCTGCTTGGGGACCCCTTGCCACTTGGGCTAACTGTTGAACAATCGGTTCGGAATGTGAGAAGGGGATGCAGCATGCAGGACGAGAAAGTCATTGGATGCAGTGATGGGCCCGTCGGCCACGTCGTCTTCAACAATCCCAGCAAGCACAACGCAGTGTCCCTCGACATGTGGGAACGGGTGCACGCGCTGCTCAGCCAATACGCCCACGACCCGGCTATCCGCGTGGTGGTGGTGAGCGGAGCCGGCGGCAAGGCGTTCGTTTCCGGCGCCGACATCTCCAAATTCGAAAGCGAGCGCGCCAACATGGAGGCGCAGACGAGATACGATGCCATCTCCGGCAAGTCCTACGATTTTTTGTACAACTTTCCCAAACCCACGCTGGCGAAGATCACCGGTTACTGCATCGGCGGCGGGATGAATTTGGCGGGCTGTTGCGACCTGCGCTTTTGCAACGAGGGCGCCCGGTTCGGTGTTCCCGCGGCGAGGTTAGGTCTGGGCTATGGCTTCGAGCGAGTGCGCCGCCTCTCCGAGAGCATAGGTCTGCCGAAGACCCTGGAGGTTATCTACACGGGCCGGCAATTCTCCGCCCAGGAGGCCCTTGCGATGGGATTTGTGCAACGCATCCTCGCAGACGGCGAGCTCGACGCCGCAGTCGCCGAGACCACGGCCCTCATCGCCCAGAACGCGCCGTTGACGATTGCCCTTGCCAAAGCCGCAGCGCGCGAGATCGGCAAGCCCGAGACGAGCCGCGACTTCGCGCGGCTCGAGGCGATGGTCAAAGCCTGCTTCGATAGCCAAGACTACGTCGAGGGTCGTCGCGCCTTCATGGAGAAGCGCAAACCCAATTTCCGGGGCAAATAGCGCAGCCGAAATCCAGCTTCGATCGGAATGGAGAGAGCAATGACCGTGACCAACATGCCGCTCGCAGGGCTGACCGTGCTCGACCTGACGGCGCATCGCGCCGGTCCCACTGCCGTGCGTCAGCTGGCGGACTGGGGCGCCGAGGTGGTCAAAATCGAGCCGCCCGGCTCGGCGCACGGCGATGTGGTCGGTGGCAGCCGGCACGGCTTCGACTTCCAGAACCTTCACCGCAACAAGCGCGCGATGACCCTCAACCTCAAGAGCAAGGAAGGGCGGGACATCTTCTTCAAGCTGGCACAGACGGCCGACGTGGTGGTTGAGAACTACCGTTCCGATGTGAAACACCGCCTTGGCATCGACTACGACGCCGTCGCCAAGATCAACCCGCGCATTGTGTACGGCAGCATCTCGGGATTTGGTCAAACCGGACCTGACGCCAATAGACCCGGCGTCGATCAGATCGCGCAAGGTCTCGGCGGGCTGATGTCGATCACGGGGCTGCCGGGGCAGGGCCCCGTCCGGGTCGGCATTCCCATTGCCGATCTGACGTCGGGCTTGCTGCTGGCGCAGGCCATCCTGCTCGCGCTCTACCAACGCCAGCAGACCGGTCGCGGCCAGTGGGTGCATACGTCGCTGCTTGAAGCGCAAATCTTCATGCTCGACTTCCAGGCGGCGCGCTGGCTGATCAGCGGCGAAGTGGCCAAGCAGGCCGGCAATGATCACCCGACCTCCGTGCCAACTGGGGTATTTCCCACGAGCGACGGGCACATCAACATCGCTGCGGCCGGAGAAGGCTTGTGGAAACGGTTCTGCGGCGCCGTGGGAGCATCCCAACTTTTGTCGAAGCCGGAGTATGCAACACCCCAGCTGCGCTCCAAGAATCGCAAGGAGCTCAACGCTCAACTCGCCACCATCACTCGGGAGCGTTCCAGCGCCTACTGGATCGCGGCGCTCAACGAAGCGGGGATCCCCTGCGGAGCAATCAACGCCATCGATCAAACGTTTGCCGAACCACAGGTCCAACACCTGGGCATTGCCCGTCCGGTGCAGCATCCCCAACTCGGCGACATCAAGGTGGTCGGGCAGCCCATCAACATGAGCGCTGCGCCGCAGCCGGCGACCCTGCGGCCCACCCCCGACCTCGGCCAGCATACGGCCGAGGTCTTATCTGGCCTTGGATACTCCGAGGCGGCCATCGCCGACTTGGGCGCGCGCGGCGTCATTTGAGCGTGATCGGCGGCATCCCCCTGCCAGGCAAGGAGAAGGATAGGCGTTCGACCGGCAGCGCGGGCTTGTTCCGGCGATCAGAGAAGGTTGCGGCAAGGGCCGACGCGCGGGCGCCGGCCAACACGTCGCGCTCATGCCTTGTGGGTTGCATTAGCCCCGCCGCCGCAGGACGCCATCTTCCGCATGGCGTCTTGGATCTCCTCCGCGGTCATGTCGCGCTGGTGGGTTGCCACCGACCAGCAATGGCCAAACGGGTCGACCATTACACCATAGCGGTCGCCCCAGAACATGTCCGTCACCGGCATTGTCAACGTCGCGCCAGCCTTGACCGCACGATCGACGAAGGCATCCACATCATCAACGTAGAGGTGGACAGTGACCGGCGTTCCCTTGAGCGATCTCGGCGACAACGCGCCACACTCCGGCATCTCGTCGACCAGCATGACCCTGCCGCCGCCGATGGCAATGGAACCATGCATCAGCCGGCCATCGCGGCCCGGCAGCCGCATCAGCTCGACCGCGCCGAAGGCACGCTTGTAGAACTCCATTGCCTCGGCCGCCCCGGCACACACGAGGTGAGGCGTCACGCTCTGCAGATCCTCGCGCCTTGCTGAGGTTCTTTTTTCCTCGGTGGTTCTGACGAGCGTCTCAGTCATCGTGCGTTCTCCTTCTGCTGGGCTCGGTTAAAGAGCAGTTCGACATATCGGCGCAGATGATCGACGGCGTCGGCGGCGACCTTTGCGCTCCCGGTCGCCTTGGCAAGAATGAAGGCGCCCTGCAGCACCGCCTGCGTGTAGAGCGCCAGGCTGGCGGCGGTCCATGCCGGTTTGATGCCGTGCTTGGCGATGGCGGCGCGAATATCCCGCTCGATCGTGGCGGCATGGCCGGTGATCGAGTGCGCGCAAGCATCCCGAATGGCAGGGTTGCTGTCGTAGGTCTCCTGCACCATCGTGCCTGCGAGGCAGGTGAATTCTGGGAGCTCACCCGTGAGCAGTGCCTTGCGCAAATCGATGTAGCCGAGGACTCGGTCGAGCGGGTCGGCGAGCTTGTGGTAGGAGGCATCGGTGAACAGTGCCCCTGTCAACTGCGACCAGTGATCAGCCGCGGCGACGGCCAGATCTTCCTTGCTGGCGAAGTGGTGGAAAAACGCTCCCTTTGTTACGCCGGCAGCGGCGCAAAGATCTTCGACCGTCGTTGCCGCGTACCCGTTGGTGCGAATGCGCGACAAGGCCGCCCGCAAGATCTTGTCTTTGGCTGAACCGCTTGGGCGTCTGCGCATGGTGGGTCTCTGGGTCACTTTCCGTGGCTAAGCCCCCCTGAATAAGTCTCGGGATAAATCGCTGGATAACCCTGCAATGCTCCGAGCGCCCTCGACCCATCCATTCCAGGTAGTGGTGATACCAACTGGTCGGTATCTTGTCAACCCACGGTGCGATGCGTTGACCCCTGGGACGACGGTGCGGTGGGCACGTTGAGCCAAACCGCTCCTTGGACGCCGTTGCCGCTCGCCTCGCTGTTGCGGTGTCCACTGAGCCTGTCGAAGAGCGCGCGCACCGGACCCTTGCGGCGGCCAGACGCTGCGCCCAGGTTGCGCGGCGTGGGCTTTCACCGCCGCCAGAAAGCCAGGGCACTCGACTTCACCAGCGCTTGCTGTTGCAGGCACTGGCCGGGTCGAGACTTGCCAGTTGCCGGGATTGGTGTCCCAAGCTGTTGTTGCCCCTCAGAGCCCTTCGCACGCCATGGCTGGGCCAGGTCGCCAAATGCTCGAGGTCTTTGCGCCGGTCTAATCGATATTCTCTGCGTTGCTCTTGTAATTTGCTCGTGGCGAACATCCTCTCAAAACAACCAAACAGGTATGAACAAATATTAAGATCGTAGAATAAACCTCAAGCCCTATTCATCCGGGCAGCACCGAACTGCCGCAAGTTCGTGCACGTTTTAAGAGGCAACCCACCTTGCTGGTGGGATGAGGAGACATGCAGGCGGCCGTTAAATGCGCAAACTCCGCGTTGCGGCGACGGCCGTCGGGCTGTTCAGCGCCTCGCTTCCTGCCATGACAGCACGGAAGGCGGCCAACACAGTGCCCGCCGCGACCGTTGCCAAGCCGGAGGCCGCAACATCAGCAGCAGCAAGCACCATGTGAAACGCGCGCATCGCAAGGACGTCGTGCGTCACCATCGCCATCACCGGATGGCGTTGCACGAAGGTGCATAGAAAGCACCTGGTCGATCGCAAGAAGCATCACATCCCCAAACCGCGAAGCCTGCGGCGTAATGGCGACCGTTGGCCGCTCGCACCGGGGGGTTCGCCACACCCGCGGCCGCCCCTCACGAATTCCGCGAGCTTACGAACATTTCATCTTGCCGACGCTTTAACGTCGGCTGCGATGTTTCTATGTGTAGTGCCTACGTCTCTCTCCCCCCGTGAGAGACGCGTGCCGCGCCCATTCCCTCAGCGCTGCGGCACATGGGCGGAAGCGCCACGTCGCTGCTTCCGCCCTTTCTTTTTTCGATCGAGCGTGCTTTTTCGATCGAGCGTGCTCCTCGTCGTGAGGGTTTTTGGCTCAATGGGCCACGTCTCGCATGGCCGATGGCCCGCTCGCTCATCGCGTGCACGTTGCGTTGAGCGGCCGCGCGTGGCAGGCCGTCAAGTACCAGCACGGCGCCACATTTCGCGCACGCGCGCTGCGATATCGAGGGTGGGGGTGGCGCGCAAACCGCCGGAATAAGCCCCAGCCAAGCGCGTCCATGTTCCCAACTCAAAGTGTGCGGCCAATCCGGCCGGAATGAAGCGCGTGCGCACGGCATAGAGGTGCTTGTCACCGCGGCGCGGTTGTTGATGCACATAGAAGCGCTGTGGAACGAGGAGCATCAGCTGGTCCTTCGCACGCGTCATGGCCACATAGAGCAGACGCCGCTCCTCCTCGATCTCCTCGGTGCTGCCGGTTGCCATGTCGGAGGGGATGCAGCCATCGACCACGTTGAGAACAAATACCGCCCGCCACTCCTGACCCTTAGCCGAGTGGATCGTCGAGAGGATGAGATAGTCCTCGTCCAGCCGCGGCGCGCCAGGCTCATCGCTGCTGGCGCTCGGCGGATCGAGCGTCAGATCGGTGAGAAACTGCACCCTCGAGCCGTAGCCGGCGGCAATCCGCTGCAGTTGGTCGAGGTCGGCAGCTCGAAGAATGGCGTCCGCATGGCGCCGTTCCAGATGCGGCTGATACCATTGCCGCACGAGATCGAGGTCCGTCGGCCACCCAGCGGCCTGTAACCGCTGCATCAGCGCGACCAGGTCAGGCCATGCATGAAGAGCCTTCGCCGGTGGCTGGAACGTGGTCAGGGCGTCTGCGGGCAATCGCAAAGCCATGCGCTCGAGTACCTTGCCGGCCGTCGCCGGACCAATCCCCTCGATGAGTTGCAGCACGCGAAACCCGCTCACGCGGTCCGCCAGGTTCTCCGCCCAGCGCAATAGCGCCAGAACGTCCTTGACGTGCGAGGCCTCGATGAACTTCAGACCGCCATACTTCACGAACGGGATGTTGCGCCGCGTAAGCTCGATCTCGAGCATGGCGCTGTGATGGGCCGTCCGGAACAGCACCGCCTGCTCCTTGAGGGGCGTGCCGGCCTCGCGGTTTTCAAGGATCGCGCTCACCACGCAGTCCACTTGGGCCGCATCGTCGGACACCGTGACGAGAGCGGGCTTCGCGCCAGAGCCCCTCTGCGAACGCAAGTGTTTCGTGAAGCGCTCGCGAGCCAGGCCGATCACGGCATTGGAGGCGGCCAGGATGGGCTCAATCGAGCGATAGTTTTGCTCCAGCGTGACGACCCGCGCGGGGGGAATAAAGTGCGCCGGAAAGTCCAGGATGTTGCGCACCGTGGCGGCGCGGAAGCCGTAGATCGCCTGGGCATCATCGCCAACCACCGTCAGTCCGGCGCCGGTGGGTTTCAGACGCAAGAGGATTTTGGCCTGCAACGCGTTGGTGTCCTGGTATTCGTCGACCAGCACGTGGTCGAATTGTCCACCGACATCCAAGGCGAGCTCCGGCACACCCATCAGCTCGCCCCAGTAAAGCAGCAGGTCATCGTAGTCGAGGACGCCCTGCCTCTGCTTGGCCTCGGCGTAGGCGCCAAACAGGCGCTGCAGGTCATCCTCCCAGTCTGCGCACCACGGAAACTGCTTTGCCAGCACGCGCTCGAGCGGTTCGGCCGCGTTGACGACGCGCGAATAGATCGCAAGGCACGTCGCCTTGAGCGGAAAGCGTTGCGCTTTGTCGGAGAGACCGAGCTCATGACGAATGAGGTTCATGAGGTCGGCGGAATCCTCGCGGTCGTGGATCGTAAAGGCGGGATCGAGCCCAATTGCATGGGCGTACATGCGCAACAGCCGAGCACCGACGGCATGGAAGGTGCCAGACCACGGCATTGGCCGAAAACCTGCGCCATTGGCCAGAGCCGAGGCGACGATACGATCCACCCTCCTCTGCATCTCGCTTGCCGCGCGGCGCGAGAAGGTCAGCAACAGGATGCGACCGGGGTCGGCGCCGTGCACCATGAGATGCGCCACCCGGTGGGCGAGGGTGTTGGTTTTTCCGGAACCGGCGCCGGCAATGACCAACAGCGGGCCCGCATTGCGCCCTCCCACGCCGTGCTCGACCGCCAAGCGTTGCTCTGCATTGAGGCCGTCAAGGTAGCGTGCGACCGACATGGGGCCAGGACCAGGATGGAGTGTGACCTGTCCTGATCATGATTCGTTCGCGCCCGCCAAGTCCCCGCACGGCCGCAATGCAACCCTCTCACCGAGCGAGCGCGCCGACCGCACCCCAGCCCCGACCTTGGCGGGGTGCCGCGCCCGTCAGCGCCCCTACTGGGTGTCGCTGCTCGTGTCGAGACCCGTGGTCATGACCGTGTCAGCGGCCGCCGCCTCCACCAGGACCTTGCAGGCTGCCGCATAGTTGGGCGGTTCCGCGCTGGCATAGCCGTAGAAGCGCTCGTAATAGTCCTCGGGAACGGTGACATTCCCGGTCTGTGGGATCTGCACCCAAACGAATTCGCGGTTCCACTTGCGCTCCACGAAGGGCTGCAGCGTGCAGGACTTGCATTCCTGCGTCGGCGCCGAGTTCGCCTCGTAACGGAACTCGGCATCCCCCGGCATGGTGACGCGCGCGATTTCGCGCTCCTGCGCGCCCGCGGCCGCGTCCTCCAGCACCCGGCAGGCCTGCGGATAGTTGGGCGGCGTCGCGCCGGCATACGTATAAAAGCGCTCGTAATAGGCGTCGGGCACCGTGATGTTGCCAACGTCGGGCAGCTTCACCCAGGCGTAGCTCTGGTTCCACTTGCGCTCGACGAACCGATCCCAGCGACAGGACGGGCAATCTGCGGGTGTGAGCGGTGCCGTGGCTCGGTAGCGATAGTCCGCACCGGCCGGCATGCTGACGCGGACAACCTCCTCCTCCTCCAGTGCCGCGTACGACAGGATGTACGCGCAGTCATCGTAGATGGGGTCATCGACGGCCATGCAGCCGTAGAAGCGGTCATAATAGAGCTCCGGGATCGTCAGATAGCCGATGCCGGCGACGGCGATCCAAAAAAACGCTCCCTTCCAGTGGCGCTGCACGAACGGCGCGAACCGCGGACGAAACTTGAGGCTCGGCGACTTCGTCAGCGTCAGCTTGGGCTTCATGTTCTGCGGCACCGCCAGTCTGCCCTTCAACAGCGCGCTGCCGGCGACCACCTTCTGTCGCGGCAAGCTGCGCAGGTTGAGCTTGCCGGACCCGATCGTGGTCTTCTTCACAAACGAGGTGTGGGTGCCCTTCTTAAAGTTGTGGGTCGTGTGTTTTTTCACGTAGGTCGACCGGGTGGTGCTCCGCATGGAGGGCTTGTGCATGTGCGGCTGCACGACCCGCGACGGAACCTTGCTGGCTACAAACCGCCCACCCCTGGCGGCCGCCGCCGGCGCCGCGTCGAAAAGCGTGAGGCCCACGATGGCGGCCAGCGCGGCCGACACCACGATCGTCGTCTTCATCTCGGCTGCTCCCTCACTTCGGCTTCACTCTTGCGCCCGCAAGAGGGTGCTTGCCCGCCACTCACGCACCCGCCCGACCGCCCGTGGGCTGCACTCGGCAATGAATTGGCAAGAGGCTTATGCCCTTGGCGACACGCGCCACCCCCTCCATTGAGACCCTAGCGCATCTGCGTCAGCTGAGCTAGGGGCGCCGCACGCGCGAGGTGACAACGCTCGAAGCGGCTCGGCAGGCACTGCCGCGCCGGTCATCGTCCATCGAGGCCCGAGCACATGCGCCGGCTCGCCCACGACATGGGCGCCGAGCAGGCGGGATTGCCGTGCGGCAACCCGTGTCGGCCTCAGCGCGTGAGGCTTGGCGCCCGCAAAAAAATCAGGCCGCCCGAGCGTGCTCGCGGCGGCCTGGCAGAGGCCTGAAGTCGCTTAGATGGACTTCATCGTATGCTAACGGTGCTGAACGTGGCGCCGATCTGCGAGCCGAGGCCACGCGCAGCGGCGATGATGCCCACGGCGATCAGAGCAGCGATCAGGCCGTACTCAATGGCCGTGGCGCCCGACTCGTCCTTTACGAAGCGCTCGATGTGGTTCTGCATGACAACTCTCCCAACTCATTTGTTACACGAAGTTAGCGCAGCAGTTCATCCCTAGGGCACCAACCCCCGTGCGGTTGAACTCGCGGCACCCTACGTCGCCAGCATTAGACGAGAGTTAATATCGCCACCCCCAGCGGCGAGACCGCGATCATGCCCAACATTCCGCTAACGGAGTTGATCGACGGGGTGAGCATCCCATTCACCATGGCGCAGGTGCGAGCGCCATGGGTCGCGACGCATCCAGGCTTGGGAACGCCGTTGTTGAGGCGGGCTTTAACACGCGAAGGGTGAATAAAAGCCCGGCTCCGCCGATGGCTCTACCCTCCACCGCACGCATCCGGCTCAACGCCGCAGCCGGCCTTCTCGCCATTGGCGCGGTGGCGTTGGTGGTGCAGCGCGGTGGCATCGCCCTGCTGCCCCCACAGCGAGCGAGATGGCCATCGCCCGCTAACCCCGGCGCTCCCTTGACCCGCTTCGAGGCCGCATCCGCCCAATGAGCGTCCGAGCGCGCCAAGCCATGCGTGTCGGTTGTTTTTCTAATTCGTCCGCCAGTTCGGCTCCATTTGCATTAAATCGATCCAATTACCAAGATCAATTAGGACCAATTAACGCCTGGCGCTGGCAATCGCTTCAGAGATGGGAAAATCACCACCTGTCCCCGCTTGGGCAAGGCGGCGAGCAGGGAGCGCCGGGGCTGGATGTTCGCGTTGCAGATGCCGCGGCGGGCTGCGGCTTGGCTCCATCGCGCCCCCCTCAGCCAAGGGGGGTGGCCTCCCGAGCCGCGGCAGCGATGCCAATTCACCGCGGCCACCGAGATGGCGCTGCGAGCACCTTCGGCGACATCGGCCCCAAGGTTGGGCCAGCCCTTGGCGCGCCTGGCGGGCGCGGCCTATCCTGCCGCGAAGCGATGTGAGGACGATTGCGCCCCATGGCGATGACGGCATCCACGCCCTACTGGTGGCAGGAGGCGCCGCCGACCTCGCTTCCCACCGCCGCCGTAGCGGCCAAGTGCGATGTGGTGGTCGTCGGGGCCGGCTACACGGGCCTCAGCGCGGCCCTCACGCTCGCCCGCGCCGGTCGGCAGGTGCAAGTCTTCGACCGGCAGCGCCCGGGGGAGGGGGCATCCACGCGCAACGGGGGCATTGCCAGCGGCAACCTGCGCCCCAGCTATCGCCAGATGGTGCGCCGCTTCGGCGCGGCACGCGCCGCGGCCATTCTGGCGGAGGCCAAGGCCGCGCGCGAGGACCTCGCCCAATTCATCAAGCGCGAGGCCATCGACTGCGAGTTCCGCCTCACCGGGCGCTTTACCGGCGCGGCCAATCCCGCCGAATACGAAGCGCTTGCCCGCGAGGCCGATGTCCTGCGCCAGACCCTCAACATCGATGCCTACGCGGTCCCGCGCGCCAAACAGAAGAGCGTGCTCGGAACCGACTTTTACCACGGCGGAATGGTGCGCAACGACATTGGCGGTCTCAATCCGGCCAAGCTCCATCGTGGCATGCTCGCGGCAGCCCAAAACGCCGGCGCCAGCGTGCACGGCGAGACGGCCGTCTATGGCTTTGCTCCTCGACGCACCGGCTTTATGGTCAAGACCGCGCTGGGACCGGTCGAGGCCGACTACGTCCTCCTCGGCACGAACGGCTACACGGATCGTGCCGACCCCTGGCTGCGCCGGCGACTGGTACCGGTGCGCAGCCGCATCATTGCCACTGCGCCGCTTTCCAACAACTTGATGTCTGAGCTGATGCCCAAGGGCGTCATGTGCTCGGAGACCCGCAAACTGCACTACTACTATCGGCCTTCCCCGGACGGCACGCGCATCCTGTTTGGCGGTCGGGACGGCACCATCGCCGGCGACCCATCCTGGCCGACCAAGAGCCTGCGCCGGGCGCTCGCCGACATCTTCCCTGTGCTCGACGGCCTCGACATCACGCACAGTTGGTATGGCTATGTCGCGATGAACCGCGACATGATCCCGCGCATCTTTTCGCGCCACGGCGCGCGCTATGCCGCCGGCTACTGCGGATCGGGCGTGGTTTGGGCCCGCTGGGCGGGGCAGAAGGCGGCGTGGCAAATCCTGGGCGACGAGCAGGGCGCCTCGGCCCTCGACTTTCGCCCGCCGGGGCTCGTGCCCCTGTTCAACGGCACACCGTGGTTCCTGCCCGCGGTCTTTTCCTGGATGTCCCTGCAAGATCGCATCAAGGCCAGGCGGCGCCGACGCATATATCCACTATCCCCGCCACAGAAGACGTAACAGCGCAACACCCACGCCCGGCGGGGCTGGCAAGCCGGGGGGTCCGCCGGCGCTGATTTGGGAAGGCGCATCCAGTTCGCGCGGGGTGCCCGGGTCGTTCGCAGGGCTTGGGGCCAACGGTTGAAGCCAGAGGTTGGGCTTAGGGTTGCGCCAGACGGGAAATGACCGGGCGGCAGACGGTGCCAATGGCGGTGGTTGCCCCGCCTCGATGGCACAGCTATTGTGCCGCGCCATGTGTCGATCCCTGTCGAAGCTGATCGTTGCGCAGATTATAGGCCCGGTCGCCTGAGGGCGTCCGGGACATCCTGAGCGCTTTGCGTGAGCTGTCGTATCAGCTGATCCAAGACGGCATCCCCGATGACCACCACCAAGACGCCCGCGCGCGACTGGAGCGCGACACTGTTCCTGCCCAAGACCCCCTTCCCCATGAAGGCCGGGCTGCCCCAGCTCGAGCCCAAGCTGCTGGCGCGTTGGGCCAAGCTCGGTCTCTACCATCGCCTGCGCGTCGCCGCGCAAGGCCGACCCAAGTTCATCCTGCACGACGGACCGCCCTACGCCAACGCCAACATTCACTTGGGGACCGCGCTCAACAAGATCCTGAAGGACATGGTGACGCGCTCCCAACAGATGCTGGGCTTTGATTCCAACTACGTGCCGGGCTGGGACTGCCACGGGCTTCCCATCGAGTGGAAGATCGAGGAGCAGTACCGGGCCAAGGGCCAGGACAAGGATAGCGTACCGGTCAACGAGTTCCGCCAGCAGTGCCGCGCCTTCGCCGAGCACTGGATCGGCGTACAGCGCGAGGAGTTCAAGCGCCTGGGCGTTGAGGGCGACTGGGAGCACTACTATTCGACCATGGCCTACACGGCCGAGGCGATCATCGCCTCCGAGCTCATGAAGTTCGCCATGAACGGCGCCCTGTTCCGCGGCTCCAAGCCCGTGATGTGGTCCGTGGTGGAGAAGACCGCGCTCGCCGAAGCAGAGGTCGAGTACCAGGACCATACCAGCGATACGGTGTGGGTGAAGTTTCCCGTCCTGAGAGAACGCAAGGAGGGGCCTCTGGGCGGGCGGCCCGACGCAGCGCCGACACCGGTCACGGCACACATGCGCCTTGACAATGTGAGCGTTGCCATTTGGACGACGACGCCCTGGACTATCCCCGGCAACCGCGCGATCTGCTACGCGCCGAAGATTGCCTATGGGCTCTACGAGGTCACGAGTTCGCCGTCCGACAACTGGCTCAAGCGCGGGCAAGCATTGATCCTTGCCGATAAGCGTGCGGCCGATGTCTTCAAAGCTGCCCGCCTCGACAAGGATAACTACAAGAGGTTGCACGACGTATCCTCTGACGATCTCGCTCGCCTCGTCTGCGCCCACCCGCTTAAAGAGCTGGGATATAGCTTCGATGTCCCCGTGCTCGCCGGCAATCACGTCACCGATGAAGAGGGAACGGGCTTCGTCCACACGGCGCCGGGTCATGGGCGCGAGGATTTTGATGTCTGGATGGAGGAGGCACCCAAGCTACGACGGCTGGGTATCGATACGGCAATCCCCTTCACCGTCGACGCCGACGGGCGCTTTACCAACGAGGCGCCGGGCTTTGAGGGCAAGCTCGTGATCGATGACAAGGGCAACAAGGGCGACGCGAACGACGCCGTCATCAAGGCGCTCATGGAAAGGGGAATGCTGATCGCGCGCGGTCGCTTGAAGCACCAATACCCTCACTCCTGGCGCTCCAAAAAGCCGGTGATCTTTCGCAATACGCCGCAGTGGTTCATCGCCATGGATAAGCCGCTGAGGGCGGTGGCGCCCCAGCTCGGTGCGGGTCGGCAAGGGGTGCTGCCTCAGCTCGACGCAAAGGGCAATCGCACCCTCCGCGAGCTGGCGCTGCAGGCCATCGCCGAAACCGAGTTCGTGCCGGCCTCAGGGCAGAACCGGTTGCGCGGCATGATCGAGGCGCGGCCTGACTGGGTGATCTCGCGCCAGCGCGCGTGGGGTGTGCCGATCACGGTGTTCCAGCACAAGGCCACGGGCGAGGTCATCCCCGGTCCGAGCTTTGCCAAATCCGATGAGCTGATGGCGCGCATCCGCGCCGCCATGACGCAAAAGGGCGCCGATGCTTGGTTTGAGTCGGGCTCCAGGGAACGCCTGCTGGCTGGGCTCGTCGCCAACCCCGCGGAATGGGAGCAGGTAAGCGACATTCTCGATGTGTGGTTTGATTCCGGCTCCACCCACAGTTTCACCCTGGAGGATCCGGAAACCTTTCCCCAGCTCGCCGGCATCAAGCGCCGCCGCGACGGGGGGCAAGACCGGGTCATGTACCTGGAAGGCTCCGACCAGCACCGCGGCTGGTTCCAATCCTCGCTGCTTGAATCGTGCGGCACGCGCGGGCGGGCTCCATTCGACGTTGTTCTCACCCACGGCTTCCTCCTCGACGAAAAGGGCGAGGAGAAAATGTCGAAATCAAAGGGCAATGTGCTTTCGCCCCAGGACCTCATGAAGACCACTGGCGCCGACATCCTGCGCTTATGGGTGGCCTCATCGGACTATGCGAGCGATATCCGCTTTGGGCCCGCCATTTTACAGGGCACCGCCGAATCCTACCGCAAGCTCCGCAACACGCTGCGCTGGATGCTCGGCATGTTGGCCCACTACGAGCCACTTGACACCGTGGCGTACGGCGACATGGGGGAGCTGGAGCGGTTGATGTTGCATCGGCTGGCCGAGCTCGACGCCATCAATCGCGAGGCCTATGCCACCTACGACTATAAGCGCGTGGTGGCCGCGCTTTCCCACTTCATGAACACGGACCTCTCCGCGTTCTACGTCGACATCCGCAAGGATGCGCTCTACTGCGAGGCCTACTCCAGCCGCAAGCGCCGGGCTGCGCTGGAGGCCATCGCCCAGATCTTCCGCTGCACCACGCTCTGGCTGGCGCCGCTCCTATGCTTTACCGCCGAGGAGGCCTGGCTTGCGCGTTATCCCTCCGAACAGGGCTCAGTGCACCTTGAGCTCTTCCCGGAAGTCCCGCAGACATGGCGCAACGCGGCGCTGGCCGAGAAATGGGAGCGGATCAAACGGGTCCGGCGCGTGGTCACCGGCGCGTTGGAGCTCGAGCGGGCAGCCAAACGGATCGGCTCTTCGCTCGAGGCCGCGCCGCAGGTGTTCATCGCCGATGCCGCTCTGCTGGAGGCCCTCGTCGGCGTTGACCTCGCGGAGGTGGCGATCACCTCGGGCATTGAGGTGGTTGCTGGCGAGCCGCCGCAGGGGGCTTTCACCCTCGAGGAGGTGGCGGGGGTCGGCGTCGTGCCAAAGACCGCCCAAGGCGCCAAGTGCGCCCGCTCCTGGCGCATCACCAAGGATGTCGGTACCGATCCGGCATTCCCTGACCTCTCCGCCCGCGACGCCGCCGCGGTGCGCGAATTCGATGCGCGGGCGGCCCACTAGGGCCGGCCGAGGCCAGGGCGGAGACCAGCGGAGGGCAGGCGCCTAACGGGCCGATGACCGCGGCACTTTCGCTCGGCGTTGCATTGGACGCAGCGCGCGGATCCGGATATGACCGGGTCGATTAGGGTAAACGCCGCGCCAATGGCATAGCCCCCGCGCATCTGCACCCCAGTATGAGACGCTGAGCAATGGTAGCCATGCATCGAGGCAAGCCCTGGCTGTGGGGCCCGTACTCGCATTTGGGGGTCGGCCTTGCCGGTGCCACCATGATCGTCGACCAGGCGCACAAGTGGTGGATGCTCAACGCCTTCGACATCCAGGGTAGGGGCCGGGTGACCGTGACCCCCTTCCTGGACCTGGAATACGTCAAAAACACCGGCGTCAGTTACGGCCTCTTCCTGCAGGAGTCGCGCCACGGGCAGTGGGTTTTGGTGGCCTTCGCCGCCCTTGCGGTGATTGCCATGGCGCTCTGGCTTGCCCGCGGTGTCACCAGCCGCCTGGTGGCGGTGAGCCTTGGATTGATCATGGGTGGCGCGGCCAGCAACGCCATTGACCGCCTCACCCTTGGTGGTGTGGCCGACTTCTTCGCGCTGCACGCGTTCGGCTTCCACTGGTACGTGTTCAATATTGCCGATGTTGCCATTGTTGCCGGGGTTGCTGGCCTCATCTATGATTCGCTTGGGCCGAGTCGCAAAGATGCCTCAAACGGCGTCTAACGAATTGGTGGGAATGTCATTTCGCCGGAACGAGGGCAGGGGAGCGCGCCGGCGCACGGGGTAATCGATGGTGCAGCAGCCGATGAGCCTGGCCCATCTGGTGCCGTGCCTGGCAGGGCGGCTGAGCCTAGCACGGTGCGCGGTCGCAGCCGCGGTGGGATCGACCCTCCTGTTGGCGGGTTGCGCCGATGCCGGCCTGGACTTGAACGGCAAGGTCTTCGACTATCTGGGTATCAGCCCGGCGGCGCAGGAGGCGCGTCGCTTCGAGCCTCAGGTGGCCGAACGGGCTCCGCTCGTCATGCCCCCGGACTCCAAGGCCCTACCCCAGCCCGGTTCTGGACAGGCCCCCGCTCCACAGCTGGCCTGGCCCGACGATCCCGACCAGCGCAAGGTGCGCGAGGCCAAGGAGCGGGAGCGGCTACATCTGGCCTACTGCCGCGGTGAGATTCAATGGAAGGAAAAGGCGCTCAACCGGGAAGAGGTTGGCGCGCCGCGCAGCCCCTATGGCCCCTGTCCCACGCTCTTCAGTGGCGCGGAAATCAACAAAAACAAAGAATAGGTGGCCGTTGCGGGTACCGAGGAGCCGCGCCGAACAGCGACCGCGCGATCGATGCCTCTGCAATCAATATCCCTGCACTCGACCCTCGCGCGAAGGATACCCGTGCGGGCGAAACCTCATGCCCTCCATCGGGCCTCCCGAGAGGTGCCAGCAACACACCGGCGGCGTGGCAGGCTTAAACGACATTAATCTGTTGTCATTTGACTTCCCTGGCTGGACGACCAACAAGTGCGATCGGCCTGCTCAAGCGCCTCCCAATGCGTTACGGGGATCCTCAGGGTTGGGCGGGAGCCTCAAGCCTCCATGGTCAGGAAACCCAGCCATGCTGCAGTCAGGCCTTTGTCGTCCTATTGTGCTCTTCGCCCTCACCTTCGTCCTGGCAATGTTCACAGCGACCATCGACACCCTCAAAGCCAGTCCCGCCGTCAGCCAGTTCAAGCTCGACAACGGATTGCAAGTCATCGTTGTGCCGGATCACCGCGCCCCCGTCGTAACACACTATGTGTGGTATCGCGTGGGCTCTGCCGACGATCCCGCCGGCGTCTCGGGCATTGCCCACTTCCTTGAGCATCTGATGTTCAAGTCGACGGACAAAATTGCCTCGGGCGCATTTTCCAAGGTCATCGCCAAGCTCGGTGGTCAGGACAACGCCTTCACGAACTATGACGTGACCGGCTACTACCAGCGCATCGCCAAGGACCGGCTCAAGACGGTCATGGAGATGGAAGCGGACCGCATGGTCAACCTGCGGCTCACCGAGCGCGAGGTGGCAACCGAGCGCGAAGTGATCCTCGAGGAGCGCCGCTCGCGCACCGAGAACAATCCTTCGGCCATCCTGTCTGAGCAGATGTCGGCCGCGCTCTATCAGAACCACCCCTACCGCATCCCCATCATTGGCTGGATGCATGAGATGGCCAAGCTCTCGCGCGAGGATGCGCTCGCCTTCTACAAGCGCTTCTATGCGCCCAACAACGCCATCGTCGTTGTCGCCGGTGACGTTTCGGTGGACGAAGTGAAGAGCCTGGCCGAGGCCGCTTACGGCTCCTTAAAGCCCAACCCCGACATCAAGCAGCGCGTGCGCCCGCAGGAGCCGCCGCACCGATCCCCGCGGCGGGTCGAGCTCAAGGACCCGCGCGCCGGCAACGCCTCAGTGCGCCGCTACTATCTGACCCCAAGCACTGTCACGGCCGCGCCGGGCGAGGCCGAGGCGCTTTATCTCATGATGAAGATCGCCGCCAACGGCAGCACAAGCCGCCTCTATCAGCGGCTGGTCTCGGAGGAGAAAATCGCCTCCAGTGCCGGCGGCTGGTATTCGGGGTCGGGCCTCGACAGCGGCAGCATCGGCATCTACGCGGTGGCCGCCGAGGGTGTCGACCTTGGCAAGCTCGAGGCCAGCATGGACAGCGTGCTCCACGAGCTGCGCGAAAAGGGCGTAACCGAAGGCGAGCTCGATCGCGCCAAGAAGGCGTTTATCGCCGAGTTCGTTTATGAGTCCGACAGCCAGAGCGCGCTCGCCAGGCGATACGCTGAAGGAGCTCTGCTCGGCCAGACCATCGAAGAGGTCAACGACTTTCCCGCGGCCATCGCCAGGGTCACCGTTGAGGACATCGCCCGCGTCGCCGCCAAGCATCTCGATATCCGCAATTCGGTCACTGGAACCTTGATCCCGGTGCCGTCGGAGCCCGAGAGGGAGGCCGGGCTCAAGCCGCAGGCTGACAAGCTGTGAGGGAGATTGCCATGAGGCACGTGCAGCGCGCCGCAACCGGCGCGCGAGGCAAGACAGCGCTCTTTGCGACCCTTCTCGTTTTCGCCGCGTTCCTCCTTCCAGCAAGCAGAGCTGAGGCCATGAACATCCAGGTGGTGAAGAGCCCCGGCGGCATTACGGCCTGGCTCGTGGAGGAGCATTCGGTGCCGCTGATCGGCATGCGCTTTGCCTTCGAGGGCGGTAGCGCCCAGGACCCCGTCGGCAAGGATGGCGTGGCCCATTTTCTGGCGGGAATGCTGGACGAAGGCGCGGGCGATCTCGACGGCAAGACCTTCCAGGAGCGCATGGAAGAGATCGCCATGCGCATGAGCTTCGATGACGCTCGCGACGCCTTCTATGGAAGCCTGGAAACGCTGTCTGAGAACCGGGATGCGGCGGTCGCACTGTTGGCGCTGGCGCTGAGCAAGCCGCGCTTCGACGCCGATGCCGTCGAACGCGTGCGCGGTCAGCTGTTTGCGGGTCTGGCGTACGCCGCCCGCGATCCCGATCGCGTCGCCAGCGAACAGTGGAACGCACTGGCATTCAGCGGTCATTCCTATGGGCGCCCCACCAACGGAACACAAGCCACGATCCAGAAAATGACGCGCGATGACTTGCGCGAATACTGGGCGCGCACCTTTGCCAAAGATAATCTGCGCGTGGTCGTGGTGGGCGACATCGATGCCGCAGCACTCGGCCGCGTGCTCGATACCTTGTTCGGCCAATTGCCGGCCAAGGCTCAGCTGACGCCCGTGGCGCCCGTCCAGCCGGCAGCCACCGACAAGGTCAAGGTGATCGAGATGGCGGTCCCGCAGTCGGTGGCCCGCTTCGGCCTACCCGCCTTCCCTCGCTCCGACAAGGACTTCATCCCCGCGTTCGTGCTCAACACCGTGCTCGGTGGCGGCGTCATGTCCTCACGGCTGTGGGAGGAGGTGCGCGAGAAGCGCGGCCTTGCCTACTCGGTCCACACCAACATCCAACCCTATAAGCAGACCTCGGTGTTCTCCGGGGGCGTCGCCACCAAGAACGAGGAGATTGCCAACTCGCTCGACGTGATCCGTGCCGAGATCAAGCGCATCGCTGCGGAAGGACCGACCGAGAAGGAACTGCGCGATGCCAAGGACTACCTCACCGGCTCCTTCGCGCTGCGCTTCGACAGCAATGCCAAGATCGCCAACCAGTTGTTGTGGTTTTGGCAGGAGGGACTCGATCCCGGCTACGTCGACCGCCGCAATGCCGAGATCGAGGCGGTGAGCCTGGCCGACGCCAAGCGCGCGGCCAAGCGCTTGTTCGAGGGCCGGGACCTCATCGTCACCATTGTCGGCAGACCCAAAGGTCTTGCCGCCAACCCTCAGCCGCGCGGGTGATGAAAGAGGCGCCGTGAGCGCGAACACGCCTACACCGGCATAGCCCGCTTCTGGTGCGCGCGACCGATCTCCGCCGTCTCCTGTCTGTGACCGGCAATCACGCGCACCCCCTCGTCAAGCCGGTCCTTGATGTTGGCAGGCGTGCACACCTCCAGAAATGCGATGTGCTTGCTGCGACAGGCCGCAAACACGCGGTCTCGAGCCGCCTTCATCTCCGGCGGATAGGGATCGCGCGGCGCATTGAGATAGCCCAGCGACAGTCCAAGATCACCAGGCCCCATCTCCGCAAAGCCAATGCCTGGCACCGCGAGGATCTCCTCGCAGCTTGCCACGCCCTCGGGACTTTCGATCTTGAGCCCGAGCAGCAGTTCACCGCGCGGGTTGAGCGGCCAGGGATCGCTGCGTTCCATGTACTCTTCGCGTGAGAGGCCCCAGAGGGCGGCAGCCGTCGCCTCCGAGCCCAGACCGCGCGTGCCGACGCCCACAGCAGCGGGCGCGCCGCAGCCAACCGCCGCGGGCGTAACGCCCCGCATGCGCTCCAGCGGCGAGGGCAGAGCCGGATCGACACCCGCGGCGTGGTGGGGATAGCGGGCGGCTTCCACAAAGGCGCGCACCGCCCGGGGCGACTCGGCTTGACACAGCACAAGCCCGTGCACCCCGCGCGCCAATATCTGCCGCACCTGCCAGCTGTTGGCGGCAACGGCCACCGCGTCGGTGCCGCGCACCGGCAGCTCGACGATCACGGCGGGTGTGCGGTGGCCGGAGCGCGTCGGCCCGCCCTCGACAAGCCCGCGCAGGTATTCGGCAAGTCCCGCCATATCGAATGCGCCGTGCTCCATGCCGATGTTGATGTAATCGGCCCAGGTCGACGCGTCTTCCTTGCCCTGCGCGTGCGTCAGCACATGGCCGGTATGCGCTCCGGTGTAGTAGACCGCCTGGCTTTGTGCCAGGAGTTCGATCGCGCGATTGATCCGCTTGACCGCCATGGACACTGCGCTCCCACAGAGAGGGTTGCCCTGCCGAACCGGTTGGCAACTCGACACCCAACTCAGGATGTGGCGAGATCGGATTGGGCCTCGGCCGATGGACTTTGTCTAAGGATAACCCGCTCCCTTGGCGCTGGCGAGCGCGGGTCCGGGCGCACGCCCTATTGATGCGCCCGGGCGCGGAGCGCCCTTGCTGGCAAGCTCCGGGCCATTCGGGCGCGTTCCCCCAAAGTTGCATGCGCCAAGGCCCGGGTTCCGCTCCATCCCACTTGCTTGGCCAGCGCAGCCTCACCTATCATTGCCCCACCGTGCGGGCGTGAGGCCGAATGACCGAGCAACAGAAGCATTTTCCGGAGTTCTATGTCACGGCGCCGCAGCCCTGCCCCTACTTGGCAGGTCGCCTGGAGCGCAAACTCTTCACCCATCTCACCCACGACAAACCGCCGGCGCTCATCGACAACCTCCTGAAGGGCGGCTTCCGCCGCAGTCAGAACATCGCCTACATGCCCTATTGCGAGGGTTGCCAGGCGTGCGTGTCGGTGCGCGTCGTCGTTTCCGAGTTCGAGCCCACGCGATCGCTGCGCCGCACGCTCGATGCCAATGCAGACCTCGTCGCCCGTCGGCTGCAGGCAACGCCGACCTCGGAACAGTACTCGCTATTTCGTGCCTACATCGACGCGCGCCACGCCGATGGCGGCATGGCCGACATGACCGTGCTCGACTACGCCATGATGGTGGAAGACAGCATCATCGATACATTTGTGACGGAGTATCGTGCACGGCCCAATCCGTTGACGCCAGCCCATGGCGACAAGCAGCAGCGATTGCTGGCCGTCGCCCTGTGCGACCGCCTCTCCGACGGCATCTCGATGGTCTACAGCTTCTACGAGCCGGAAGCTCTTCGACGCGGGCTCGGCACCTACATGATCCTGGAGCACATTGCCTACGCGCGACGCCTCGGAGTGCCCTATCTCTATCTCGGCTATTGGATCCAGGGCTCGCCCAAGATGAGCTACAAGAAGCGCTTCCAGCCGCAGGAACAGCTCACGGGCAACGGCTGGGTGCGGGTGTGATCGGCTCAGCCTTCACGCGAGGGTGACGGGAATCGAAAGAAAGCCGCGAAAGCGCGCGCGGCCGCCGCGCACGGCCTCGCCACTGAGCCGGTAGGCCGGAAAGCGCGCCAGAAACCGGCCGATGGCGATGCGGCCCTCCAGGCGCGCGACGTTGAGGCCGGCGCAGACATGGGCGCCCGAACCGAACGCCAGATGCCGGTTGGGCTCACGGGCAATATCCAATCGGTCAGGATCGGGGAACTCGGCGGGGTCGCGATTGGCCGCGCCAATGCCGATCGTCACGAACGTGCCCGCGGGCATGGGCACGCCGCCGAGCTCAACCGGACGCGTGGTAACACGGTTGCCGAGCTGGTTGGAGCTTTCAAAGCGCAGCAGCTCTTCCACGGCAGGTCGGATCAAAGCGGGCGCCGCCAATAGGCGCGCTTTTTCTTCGGGCCACTCGAGCAGTGCGAACAACCCATTGCCGATGAGATTGGTCGTGGTTTCGTGGCCGGCGTTGAGGATGAAGATGACGTTGTGCAGCAGCTCCGGCTCGGAAAGGCGATCCCCGTCGCTTTCGCCCTCGATCAAGCGGGTCAGCACATCGCGAGCGGGATCGCCCGGGTGCGCGCGTCGGTCGGCAACGAGCCTGACGAGGTAGTTCAGGAAGCCTGCGACGGCCTCTTCGCCGCGCTGGCGCTGGGCGTCGCTGAGCACCGGCTCGAGCGCGCCCAGAATGGCAAGCGACCACGCGCGCAAGGGGCCGCGCTCGTCGCGCGGTACGCCCAACAGGTTGCCGATTACTTCCACCGGCACCGCGGCAGCGAAGTCGGCGATCAGGTCGACATTGCCCTTGGCGGCCATGGCCTCGATGAGCCCATCGACCAAGCGGGTGACCGGGATTTCCATGTCGGCGATGGCGCGTGGCGTGAAGGCCCCGGCGATGATCCGGCGCACCCGGGTGTGCAGAGGCGGATCATTGAAGACAAGGCTCGTCGTGTGGTGCTCGTAGAGCAGGCTCTCTCCATATTTGGGCGCAAACTCGCGCTTCTTATCGGAGGAGAAGGTGGACGTGTCCTTGTAGAGGGCCACGCAATCTCCATAGCGGGAGACGAAATAGCCTCCATCGGCCAAGCGATGTACCGGCGCATACTGGCGCAGCGCATGATAGGTGGGGTAGGGATTGACGTAATACTCAGCCGACAGCCGCCGCAGATCGAAGGCGAGCGCGGCAGCCTGCGCTTGAGTGGTATCAGCAAAGCGGGCCGGCATCCGTGGCGGGGCCGCGACACGACGGGGGACAGCGACACCTTCGTCTCCGTTCATGCCCCGCTAACCCTCCCACCAGGGATCACGCCGCTATCCCGAAACCGCCAAATTGCTCCCCCATGGTGCGGCTCAGCACAAGGTAGCGGCGTGGGCAGAGCCCGAGCAAGGGCGAAAGGCGCCCGTCTGTAACCTTCAATCGTGCCGGAAGGTTGCACGCTTCCAAGGAGTCGCTCGGCCATGCCGGAACCGACGTTTTCGATGACCGCGGACGACGATCTGCCGCGCACCATCCGGCGGGAGCGCGAGGCGCGCGAGCGGCAGGCGCGTGAGCGGCTAGCGCCGGCGCTCGATCGCGACGTCGCCCCAGCCCTCGAGATGGCGGCTCCGGCCGCGACCATCGTCGACGTCGACATGCCATTCGCCAAGCTGGCAATGTTCTTCATCCGCGCCGCGTTTGCCGCCATTCCTGCCTTGCTCGTGCTGACGGCGATCCTGTGGGTGTTCGGGCACACCCTGGAACTCGTCTTCCCGCAGCTGCTGAAGATGAAAATCCTGATCTACATGCCCTAGCTCGCCGAGATTGCCGGGCGGCCTCAGCCGGTGAGCCAATATTCAAAGAGCGGTAACATGCGCTCGGGCACGGCATCGGAGGGTGTCTCACCAATCGGCCGTGCGCCCAGGCGCTGATAAAAAAGGGCTGCGTTGGGATCGGATTGGATGAGAAGCCTACGGCCGCCCTGGGCAACGCACCAGGCGCAGACGGCCTCGAAAAGCGCCCGACCAACACCCCGTCGCAGCCAGCTTGGCTCGATGAATAGGTGCAACAGGTCGAATGTGGCCGGCTCGGGCAACGCGCAGCAGTCGGCTACACCCAGCACGCCACCGCCCGCTTCGTTGGCAACGAACACGCGGCCGGCCTCGATCGCCGCGGGATCGATCTGCAGCGACCGAGAGGCGCGCTCGAGGAACTGGGCGTCATAGCCCCAGTGGGCCTTGGAGCGCATGCACAGTCCACTGAGCAATTCCGCTTCGCCCGGCACGGCCAGCCGAATGCCGAAAGCTGGCTGCGCCGCTGCGTTGCCGCTCGCACGTCCCAATCGCTTGACCAGCGTCAGGTACTGGTGCCCGAACGGATAGTTGGCAACCCGGCCCGTAATTTCGAAGCCCAGCTTGCAATAGAACTGGGGCGCCTGAAAGTCGTGCGTTTCGAGCACGATCTGCGTGCAGCCGCGCGCTGCGGCCTCCGCCTCGACGATTGCCATCAGGCGGCGTCCGTGTCCGCGATTGCGCATTTCGGCGGGGACGAAAAGATATCGCACGTAGCAGCTGGCTCCCCACGTCCAGCCAAACACTCCCCCGAGCACCATTCCCTCGCCGTCCCGCAAGAACGAGGCGAGCCACTTGCCGTCGGCAATCCCCGTCGTTTGGACGTTGAACTCATAGAGTCGCTGCTCCAGCAGATGAATGTCGCCGGGCTTTGGCTCGGTCTCCAATTGCAGGCGTTGGCCAGAAGGATCGCCCATGGGTGCTGCCGTCGATCGACTGAAACGAGGTGCGAAATGGCAAGGTGCGGCATCGAGCGTTCCCGCTGCCCGAATGCCTGCTCAGCACCACGCGCTGGCGCGAACGCCTTGTGCCTTGGAGCTGGGCAACCCATGATCGACCGGCTCACTGTCGGAGGATGCCATGATCTACGAATATCGCCTATACACCTGCCTACCGGGCCGCCTGCCCGCCCTTCTCAAGCGCTTCGAGAACCACACCACCAAGATTTGGGAAAAGCACGGCATCAAGCCCGCGGGGTTCTGGACTGTGCTGATCGGCGATGGCAACCACGACCTGCATTATCTCATCGCCTGGGAATCGCTCTCCGAGCGCGAGAAAAAATGGACCGCCTTCCAGGCCGACCCCGCCTGGATCTCGGCGCGCGCCGACAGCGAGCGCGACGGACCCATCGTCTCCAACGTCAAGAGTATGCTGCTGACGCCGACGTCGTTCTCGACGGTGAAATGAGACACGTCAGTGCCGGGGCTCGGGATGCCGGGCCCCGGCGACAACCCATCAATGCACCTCGCGCCAGATCCGCCGCTTGGCCAAACCGAGGAGAACGGCGGTGATGACGAGATAGAATATTACCAAGACCCCCAATCGCTTGCGCTCCTGCAGCATCGGGTCGGCGGCCCAGCTCAGGAAGGCCACCACGTCGCGCGCATAATTGTCGACCGTCGCGGGCGTGCCGTCGTCGTACTTGACGAGACCGTCGCCGGCCAGGAACGGATTGGGCATGGCGGTTTGATGACCCGGAAAGACCTTATTGAAGTTCATGAACTCGGCCATCTTCATGCCGGCCGGAGGGTCCGCGAAGCCCAACAGATAGGCGTAGATGTAGTCGGCGCCGGCCTCCTGGTAGCTGCTCAGGATATCCCGCAGCATGGCGTCGGGGACCCGATAAAAGGGTGTTCCGGCATCGATGCCGCGAGCGCGGGCGATGAGGGAAAGGTCGGGCGGCAACGCGCCGTTCAGGGCATAGCGTGCCGCCTGCTCGTTGGGATAGGGCGGGGGGATGCTGTCGGACAGCACCGCCGGGCGCTTGTTGATCTTGCCCTGCTCGTCGGGAGTGTCGTCCACCTGGTAATTGTTGCCCGCAAGCGACTTGATGGCCGCCTCAGAGAACGCCGGTCCGCCCGGCTGCACGAGGTTGCGGAAGTAGAGACGTTTGATGCTATGGCAGCGCTGGCAAACCTCCGTGTAAACCTTGAAACCGCGCTGCAGTTGCGCTTCATCAAACTTGCCGAAGGTGCCGCTAAACGTCCACGGCTGGCGCTCGATGTGCGTCTCCTCTCCCGCCGCCCACAGCGCGCCTGCCCCCGCGGCCAGTCCGGTCGCTAGCACAGCTGCGCCAAGCGTCGCGCAGAACTTCGCGGTCATCGTGTGGCTCCCCCCGCTACCGCCCTAAAGACGCAGCTTCCCGCGCCGGCACAGCGCCCTTGCCAAGCACCGACTCGGTGATCGAGCGCGGCAACGGCAAGGGGTTCTCAGTCACGCCGACGATCGGCATGATCACCAGGAAATGCAGGAAATAGTAGGCCGTAAAGACGCGCGCCCAGATCACGTAGGCGCCCTCTGGAGGCTTGGATCCGAGATAGCCCAGCGCCACGACCGAGATGATGAAAAGCCAGAAGAACCACTTGTAGACCGGGCGGTACTTGGCCGAACGCACGCGCGAAGTGTCGAGCCAGGGTATGAAGACGAGGAGCAGGATCGACGAAAACATGGCGATCACGCCCAACAGCTTGTTGGGGATCGCGCGCAAGATTGCGTAATAGGGCAGGAAGTACCACTCAGGGACGATGTGGGGTGGTGTCGAGAGCGGGTTCGCCTCGACGTAGTTGTCGGGATGGCCCAGGTAGTCGGGGAGGAAAAACACGAACCAGGCAAATAGCAGCCCGAACACCGAGAGAGCGAAGATATCCTTCATGACGGCGTGGGGCGACATGGGGACTGAATCCGATGCCGTCTTGATCTCAAGGCCCGTCGGATTGTTCTGGCCAGCCACATGCAGGGCCCAGATGTGCAGCCCCACCGCACCGGCAATCACGAATGGCAACAGATAGTGCAGGCTATAGAAGCGCGTGAGCGTGGTTCCCGACACGGAAAAGCCGCCCCAGAGCCACTGCACGATACGGGTGCCCAGGCCGGGAATGATGGAATCGAGTGAGGAAAAGAGGTTGGTGATCACCGTCACTGCCCAAAAGCTCATCTGGCCCCAGGGCAGTGAATAGCCCATGAAAGCCGTCGCCATCATGAGCAGCAGAATGACCACGCCGATGATCCACAACACCTCGCGCGGAGCCTTGTAGGATCCATAGTAGAGCCCGCGGGCGATGTGGATATAGACCGCGAGAAAGAACATGGAGGCGCCCACCGCATGCAGATTGCGCATGAGCCAGCCGTAGTTCACATCGCGCCGGATGTGCTCGACGGTGTTGAAGGCGTCGGCGGCCGTGGGGGCATAGTGCATCGCAAGCACGATCCCGGTGGCGATCTGCACGCCGAGGAAGAAGGTGAGCAACCCGCCGGTGGTCCACAAATAGTTGATGTTGCGAGGGGTCGGGAAATCCACGAACTGAGCGTGCATGATCCGCGCCACCGGGAGGCGCGCGTCCATCCATCTACCGATGCTCGAGGTCGGCCGATACGTGGATTCGTGATTGGCCATTGGCTAGCGGTCCCTCAACCGATCTTGATCTTGGTGTCGGAGGTAAAGGCGTAGGGCGGCACCTCAAGATTACGCGGCGCCGGGCCTTTGCGAATGCGCCCTGCGGTGTCGTAATGGGAGCCGTGGCAGGGACAGAACCAGCCGCCGAAGTCGCCGCGCGCGTCGCTCAAGCCCTGACCTTTCGGGATGCAGCCCAGGTGGGTGCAGATGCCAACGAGAATGATCCAGTTCTCGTGGCCCTTCTTGGTGCGGTTGGCGTCGGTGGCCGGTGCCCTCTCCGGCAGATCATCGTTGCGTGCGCTCGTGTCGGAAAGGTCAGACACCTTTACCTCGACCGCCCTCTTGATCTCCTCGGAGGTTCGGTTGCGGATAAAGACGGGCTTTCCGCGCCACACGACGGTAATGGCCTGCCCCTCCTTGATAGGAGATAGGTCGACTTCGGTCGAGGCGAGCGCCTGGGTCGAAGCGTCGGGGTTCATCTGATGGATGAACGGCCACAGTGCCAAGGCCGCGCCCACACCCACGAAAGCCTGTGCGGCGATCACGATGAAATCGCGGCGGGTGGGCTCTTCCGCCAAGTGTGACGCCAAGTCAGCCTCCCTTTGCATGTGCGTACCCCGTGATGGTTGCCTGCGGCGACATTAAGAGCTGTCTGCGAGAGCTCGCCCCGACATCCGGCCCAACACTTGCTTGGCCGGATACTTGGCGGGATACTTGGCCGGACACTTGGCCCCCGAAAGTTGACCCGTCGGCTGGAGCAGGAGCCCATAACGTGCCGTTCGATCAAGAGCCGCAGCTTGCATCCCACGGCGCCAGGTCCCACCAGGACACCCCGGACCGCCGCTCCAGAATTGTCGATGATGGCCGCCGGCTTCCCCACAGGACGTTTTGACGCGCGTTGTTTTTGCACTGTTCTAGATCGCGCACAAGGCGGCGGCTCGGGGAGGACGGAGGGCAATTTGGCGCATGCGAAGGGAGAGGCGAACGGGCCTGCGGCCCGCGTCTCGCCGCGCCAAACGCGAGGGGTTATCCTACCGCCATGCGCCTTGCTCTCTATCAGCCCGACATCCCGCAGAACACCGGGACGATCCTGCGCTTGGCGGCCTGCCTGGGCGTGGGCGTGGATGTCGTCGGCCCTGCGGCGTTCGACATGACGGATCGAGCGCTGAGGCGGGCCGCCCTCGACTACCTGAGCCACGTGGAGATCGCGCGGCACGCCACGTTTGGCGCCTTCGAGGCGGCGCGCCGGGCGCGCGGGTCCCGTCTCGTTCTCCTCACCACGAAGGCCCAGATGGCCTATACCGCCTTTGCCTTCGAGCGGGATGACACGCTGTTGCTTGGCCGCGAAAGCGCCGGCGTGCCCCCCGACGTGCACCGCGCCGCCGATGCGCGCCTGCGCATCCTCATGCAATCCGGCCTGCGCTCCCTCAACGTCGCGGTCGCGGCCGCGATGGTGCTAGGCGAGGCCCTGCGGCAGGTGGGCACCATGTCGCCTGCGCCCTCGCCGCTTGGCGAGGTTCCCTGGTGAACTACCGTCCCCTGAAGAGGCGCCAGAACGGGCACCGCCGGATCGAGCGGTCGCTCATGTCGCCGTCCGCGTCGATCCTCCTCGTCCCCTGCCAAGCGGCGGCGCTATCACTCGGCCGCCACCTGCTCGGCCAGGAAGCCACCGGATTGACGCGCCCATAGGTCGGCGTAGAGCCCACCGTGGCGGATCAGCTGCTCGTGAGTGCCCTGTTCAACGATGCGGCCACGGTCCATGATCACCAGCCGGTCCATGGCGGCGATGGTGGAGAGGCGGTGGGCAATGGCGATCACGGTCTTGCCGGCCATCAGGTTATAGAGCTGCTCCTGGATCGCCTGCTCCACCTCCGAGTCGAGAGCGCTGGTGGCCTCGTCGAGGATGAGGATCGGCGCGTCCTTTAACAGCACGCGGGCAATGGCGACACGCTGGCGCTGGCCGCCAGAAAGCTTCACCCCCCGCTCACCAACGTGTGCCGCATAGCTCTTGCGGCCCTTCAAGTCCTCAAGCCCCGCGATGAACTCATCGGCTTGCGCTTTCTTGGCGGCGGCGATGGCGGCCGCATCGCCTGCGCCTGGCCGGCCGTAGAGGATGTTGTCACTGACGGAGCGGTGCAACAGGGAGGTGTCCTGTGTCACCATGCCGATCTGTGCCCTCAGGCTGTCCTGGGTGACGTGCGCGATATCCTGACCATCGATCAGGATGCGGCCGGCTTCGAGGTCGTAGAAGCGCAGCAGCAGGTTGACCAGTGTCGACTTGCCTGCACCGGACCGGCCAACCACTCCCACCTTCTCGCCGGCCCTGATCAGCAGGGAGAAGTCGTGGATCACACCACCCCGTCTGCCCGCGCCCACCTCGGCCGTGTGTCCGTAGTGAAAGCTCACGTTGTCAAAGCGGATTTCGCCGGCGCGCACGACGAGCGGCCGGCTGTCGGACCGGTCGACGACAAGGTTTCGACGACTGATGGTCTCCATGCCCTCCTGAACGACGCCGATGTTTTCGAAGATGCCGGCGACCACCCACAGGATCCATCCGGACATGCCGATGATGCGCAGCACGAGGCCGGCCACGGCGGCGATGGCACCGATCGTGACGAGCCCCTCGCTCCACAGCCATAGCGCCAAACCGGTCGCCGACACCATCAGACAGCCGTTGAGCGAATAGAGCACCAGCTCCATCGATGTCTGCAGGCGAAGCGAGGCCTGATACTTCGCCATCTGATCCTCAAGCGCGTCGCGGGCGTAGGCATCCTCGCGATCGGCGTGGGCGAATAGCTTGATGGTGAGAATATTGGTGTAGCTGTCGACGATGCGGCCAACCAGCATGGAGCGCGCCTCGGCAGCGGCCGTGGAACGCTCTTTGATGCGCGGCACGAAGTAAAGGAGCGCGCCGCCGTAAGCCATGAGCCACAGGACCAACGGTAGCAGGAGGCGCCAATCGGCGGCCGCAAAGACCACCGCAGCGCCGACCCATTGCACTGCGGCGTACCAGATGGCATCGATCAGCTGCACGACGGAATCGCGCAACGCCGGTGCCGCTTGCATGATTTTGTTGGCCACCCGGCCGGCGAAGTCGTTCTGAAAGAAGCTGAGGCTCTGGCGCAGAACGTAGCGATGGGTCAGCCAGCGCACGCGGTTGGAGACCGGGGCGCCGATCAGCTGGTTCTTGATGAGGTCGTGGCTGGTCGAAACGAGGGGTCGCGCAACCATGGCGATGAACGACATCCACAGCAGGATCGGCCAATGCCTGCCAAGGAATACTTCCGGCGTTTCCGCCGCCCTCATCATGTCGACCAGGCTGCCGACGAACGCCAACAGCGTCACCTCGATCAACGACCCGAGGAAACCCGCGACCAGCAGGACTGCAAAGGCGGCCCAAACCGGCTTGATGAAATAGGCATAGAAGGCGAGCAGCGTATCCGGCGGCTGAGCCGGCGGATCGTCGGGGAAGGCCTCAATGCGCGTTTCGAACCAGCGAAACATGGCGTTGTCCTCAATTCATTGGCGCCGTCGCAGCGACGTCTCGGCTTGGAGACGGGCAGCGCATCCGCAGGAGCAGGCAGGTCAATAGCGTCGGCGATGAATTTGAGTGTGCGCGCCGCCGCAGCGTGCGGTGGACCTGTCTGCGGCCGGGCGCGAAGGGGCGCGGGCGACCGTCAGCGGTCGAAGTCGAGGTTCATCTCGATCATGGCAGGGCCCCTGCGGGATGTTGTAGCGTTGAGTGCGCGGCTCTTACCATAACCCCATCCCGTGCGCCAGTGTGTTGCTGGCACCATTTGCCAAAGCTGGCACGCAGCATGGGGCCCTCAACCCGAGAGCGAAGATGGCTCCTGACGACATGCATCTTGATGAGCGCAAACAACGGGCGCAGGCGTGGTTTGAATCCCTGCGCGACGACTTGTGCGCGGCATTGGAGCAACTGGAAGCAGATCTGCCGGAAACGGCGCCCTACGGAGAGCGCGCGGCCGGGGTCTTCGTGCGCACCCCCTGGGCACGTCAAGACGAGGCCGGCAGACCGGGCGGCGGCGGGACCATGAGCCTGCTCAGGGGCCGCGTATTCGAGAAGGCCGGCATTCATACCTCAACTGTGCATGGCGAGTTCGCGTTGGAATTTCGCAAGCAAATTCCCGGGGCCCAGGACGATCCGCGCTTCTGGGCCTCGGGCGTATCGCTCATTGCCCATCCCGCCAACCCGAATGCCCCGACGGCACACATGAACACGCGCATGGTGGTGACCAGCAGATGGTGGTTCGGGGGTGGTGGCGACCTCACCCCGGTGCTCGAGCGCCGGCGCGCACCGACCGACCCCGACACCATCGCCTTCCACCGTGCGATGGAGCTCGCGTGTTGGCCTCACGCCATCGCCGACTACGCCCGCTTCAAGGCCTGGTGCGAGGAGTACTTCTATCTGCCCCACCGCAAGGAAACGCGCGGCGTGGGCGGCATCTTTTACGACTACGTATCGCCCGAAGAGGCGCAGGGCGGGTGGGATGCCGCCTTCGCCTTCACGCAGGATGTTGGGCGGGCATTCCGGCGCATCTATCCCGAGATCATGCGCACCAACTTCGCGCTGCCCTGGAGCGAGGTCGACCGCGAGGAGCAACTCGTGCGGCGCGGTCGTTATGCCGAGTTCAATCTGCTCTATGATCGCGGCACCGCATTCGGCCTCAAGACCGGCGGCAACGTGGAGGCGATCCTCTCCTCGCTACCCCCGCTGGCGCGGTGGCCTTAAGGCCCGCCGAGGCGACATCCACTCGTGGCGCCGCCTGCGAGCTGTTGCTTGCCCCAGGCGAGGTCCCGGGGGGTCGTGGGGATGATGTCATCAGGCGCTGGCGCGCGAGGGTTCGCAGCCCAGCTCACCAAATTGCGCAGCGCGCAAATCGCACACGATGAGATTGCGATGGGCTTGGTCCACCGCCAGGAAATGGACATGCACCTCATTGGCGCCGAGCTGGGCGCCACGCTGACGCACCCGCGCCAAGTTGAGCGCCGGTGCCTCGCTGCGGCCGCTATCGATGTGCAACACCCGGCGCTGGCCTTCCTTGCTGCGGCGCACGAGCAGATAAACCGCGCTGGGCAGCGGCGGGCATTCGATGAGGCTGTAGACGGTGTGAACGTAGCGCCGAGTGGAGGCACCGCGCCAGAAGTGCAAGCGCGCCGGCAGATCCTGCTGGACACCCAGGGCGACGGGCTCGGGCGCCGGCGTCCGGTGCCGGACAGGGGCAAGGCTGAGAATACGTGCGGCCATCGTTTCGGTTCAATCCTTCGCCCCCGTGCTGGGCCGCGTTGGTAAGCGCGCTTTCGAGCCGAAATGTGACAACAGGGGACTGTTTTCAAGGAATTATGGGGTCAAGCTCAGTCACATTGCAGTCCAGACCGGCGCGTCCTGGAGACGGCGAAAGCCGGCGGCCCCCGCCATTTCACCGCGGTCGGCGTCAATTACACTTGGAATATCCGCAGTTGCTGCAGACGAGGCACCCCTCCTGCCGACGCAGCGTCTGCGCGCTGCAACGCGGGCACACCCTTCGCCGATTCTCCTCGGGGCTCGTTCCAAGGGGGCGCTCGCCAACCGCCAGCGCCTTGGCTGTCGCGACCGGCTCTGGCTCTTGCCCGGGCGAAGGGGCCAGGAAGCCTGTGCGGGTCATGTGCGTCTCGATGATGCCGCCGATGGCGGCGAGCAGGCTCGGGACGTAGCGCCCACCCATCCATTGGCCGCCCTGGGGATCAAACACGGCCTTGAGCTCCTCGACGACGAAGGAGACATCGCCACCCCGGCGGAAGATGGCGCTGATCATGCGCGTGAGAGCCACTGTCCAGGCGTAATGTTCGAGGTTCTTGGAGTTGATGAAAATCTCGAATGGGCGCCGCCGTCTTCCGGGTCCGCCTCCCGCCGGCGGGTCGCATTCAATGTCGTTGATGGTGATATAGGTGGCGTGATCGCTGCCGGGCCAGCGCAGTTTATAGGTGTAGCCGGACAGCACGGGCTCGCGCTCGAGCGGTTTGGCCATATAGACCACTTCCCCATGGCGCTCGGGCAGGGCGAGCCCTGGGAGCAGCGGGGTGTCCGCCAGGGTCGCCTCGGGGACGAGCTGGGTCGCGGATGCGGTCAAAGGCGCCGGCTCTTGCACCGCCTCTGCCTTCCCGACAGACCGGCTGAGCACCGCGCCCGTTACCGTGTTTGGCCGATAGGTTGTGCAGCCTTTAAGACCGAGCGCATAGGCTTCCAAATAGACGTTCTTGAACGTCTCGAAACTGATATCAGCGGGGCAATTGATGGTTTTGGAGATGGAACTGTCCACGTGCCGCTGTAAGGCCGCCTGCATCTGAAGATGGGCACTGGGCTCGAGCTCCTCGGCCGTGACGAATGCGGGCGTCAGTGCCGCCGCCGTTCCGAACCTCTGGCGAAAGAGAGCATGTGCGTAGTCCTCCACCGTCTCGGTTCGCACCTGCCCGCCGCGCTCAAGCACCCGGCGCTCGTACTGAAAATCGAACACCGGTTCGATACCGGAGGAGACGTTGCCAGCCAACAGCGAGATGGTGCCGGTGGGCGCAATCGAGGTGACGAGGCCGTTGCGCATGCCGTGCCGACCAATCACGCTGCGCACCTCTTCAGGCAGCTGCTGCGGGTTAGGTGCCGTCAAGAAGCGCTCCGCGTCATAGAGCGGGAAGCTGCCCTTCTCACGCGCGATCAGGGCGCTGGCGAGGTAGGCTGCCCTTTTGATCGTCGCCATCCATGTCTCGGCCAGAGCCACCGCCCCGGGCGTGCCATAGCGTACTCCGCATAGGATGAGCGCGTCGGCGAGCCCGGTGACGCCTAGGCCGATGCGGCGCTTGGCCCTTGCCTCCTTGTTCTGCGCCGGCAATGGATAATTCGAGACATCGATGGCGTCGTCGAGGAACCGCACGGCCGTGGCCGTCAATGCTTCAAGTCGCGTCGGGTCGATGCCCGCATTGGGCGCAAATGCATGTTCGACAAGGCGAGCGAGATTGATCGAGCCCAACAGGCAGGCGCCGTGCGGGGGCAACGGCTGCTCGCCACAATTGTGGGCTAGAAGCCCGTTCGCATCGAAGGCGTTGATACCCGGGATCTGCACGTCGAAGACGTCCTCGACGCCATCTGCCCCGATCGATTCGACCCTCGCAACGTAGCGCTGCCGATCGAGCGTCCGCCGACCACTGGCGATCGCGGCTTGCAAGCGGATGTGCTCGTCGCAATCGGCAAAGCCCACCAGATCCCGAAATTGAACGAGGCTCTCACCGGCAATGATCAGCTCGTGCCGATGTCGGGCTGAGTCTGGCCCGGACGCCGCAAGGGCATCCCGCAGGTGCCTGGGGCCCGAGGGCGGCCGTTGCACGTTGAGCTCGGAGGCGATGCCAAGACGCAGCAGCATGCGCTGCACAGCCTGCAGCCGCCCGCGGTCGCGCTGGGCAAGCCGCACGCTAAAGCCGCTCTGCTCGGACCGTTGCACGACCCCGCGGGCATCGAAGATGCCGCGCAGGAAGCCGCGGCAAAATTCGCTTGAGGCCCGCTCGATGGCCGATGTAATGGACGCGCCATCCGTCCCCATACCAACGCGGTCCGCCAGGTTACGCAACGCCCCCGACCCTAGCCGAAACTCACGCCCTTCCCCGAGTTCGGACCAACCTGGCAAGTCCGACCGATCCGTTAGCGTTGCGGCAGCGCGCAGAGCTTGCGCCACCACTCCATCCGCGCCGGTGCCAGCCATTTCGCCAACCGCGGATCGCCGCCTGCAAACCGACAGGACGGCCTTGTCACCCTCGAGCGTGCCGTCACCCGTCAGAAGTCCCATGAGATAGCCCTCAGCGAACGTGAGATCTCCATCCCATGTCGGACGGACCCGATGATCGTTGAGAACGACCAGGTCCCCAGGCCGTAGCATTCGCGCCGAGCACCACTCCTCGTCCTTCGACTTGGGCGAGAGCTCGACGACACGCCGAACGGGGTGATCCGCCGTCAAGCGCAGCGTGTGACCCTCAACGGTCTGCAGTCGCAGGAGCGGCTTGCGGCCCGTTGCAAAGAAGCCCTCAGGCCCGCTGGCGTGGTCCCGACCGTGCACTCTGGCGACGAACGCGCGTCCGACCAACTCGCACACCTGCCGCGGTCCTTCGCTCGTGTGCACCCACGTATCACCAGGCACGCAAGGATTTGTGCAGCTGATTTCCTCGCAGTAAGCCAGATTGTTGGCTTGATTGACGCGGTCGATGAAGACGACACCGGGCTCGGCGTAGTCGTAGGTTGCGCGCATCATGCGCTCCCAAAGCGCGCGCGCGGGCAGCGTGCGGTAGACCTTGCCGTCGAAGGTGAGGTTCCACGCCTCATCGTTGCGCACGGCCTGAACGAAAGCATCCGTGACGAGCACCGACAGGTTGAAGTTGCGCAGCCGCGCCGGGTCGGCCTTGGCGTCGATGAAGGCCTCAATGTCGGGGTGGTCGCATCTCAGCGTGGCCATCATGGCTCCCCGCCGGGCACCCGCCGACATGATGGTGCGGCACATGGCGTCCCAAACATCCATAAAGCTCACGGGACCAGAGGCATCCGCACCGATGCTTTTCACGAGCGCCCCCTTGGGGCGCAAGGTGGAGAAGTCGTGGCCGATGCCGCCGCCTTGCTGCATGGTGCGCGCGGCTTCCCTGACGTTGTCGAAAATGGAACCGAGGTCGTCCTCGATGCGACCCATAACGAAGCAGTTGAAGAGCGTGACCGTGCGGCCGGTGCCGGCGCCGGCCAAAATGCGGCCAGCGGGCAAGAAGGCGAAGTCATGCAACGCTTGGGCAAAGCGATGCGCCCAAAGCTTGCGCTCGCGCTTGGGCTCTGCGGCGGCGACGGCGTTCGCAACCCGGGTCCAGGTGTCGGCAACCGTTGCGTCCACAGGAGAACCATCGGCGCCTTTGAGGCGATATTTCATGTCCCAGATCTGCTCTGAGATCCTGGGAAGAGGGCTGGATGTGCTACGCATCGCCAACGCGCGTGACTGAGCTCGAAGAGACGGGGGTGATCGCCTCTACATAAGACCTGCGCACAAAGGCTGTGAGAGGCCCCCGTGCAGCCCTGGCCGGCCCATCGGGCCGCCGATGTTCTTTATATGTTCTCTTTGCGTTTCCGTCAAGCGCCGCGCCCCGGTGGCGGCCTCAGCCGCGTCGATCCAAGCGGTCTTAGGGATTGCGCATTTCGTGTTCGGCAATGGCATGCGCAATCAGCGCTTCCTCGTCGATGGCACGCGACACGTGCGGCGGCGGGCCCAATAAGCCCGAGAGAAGCCCGGAGAGCGGGCGGCGGGTTTCGGACGCGGAGTTCGCCCTGGCGGGCACGCTGGGCTCAGCCGGTGCCTGGACGGCCGCGGTGGCTCCATCCCTGGCTCGATCGGCACGTTGGGCGCCAATACGGGCTGCGGACGCATATGCCTCTGCCTCGTTCGTCGAGGCGGTTGCGCATCCAGCCAAGGTCAGTGCGCATCCGAGGAGCCCAAGCCATGCCACCGCTTTGACCCCGCCAACGCCGACGCCTTTGCAACGCCACCAACGCATGCGCGACACCCTCACTTCACTCAACGAATGGCCAAGTGAACCATGTGCGGGTTAAGCGAAAGCTAAGCCGCGTGCCAGGAGGAGACGGCGTGGTCGAGGGAGGGGTCTGACAGTCGGGCGGAGCGGCCGCTGATGCCAAGAAATGTCTTATTTTTCAGATGCTTGACAACGACCGAGGGCGCATGAACCGCTCATGAATGCGCCGTTCAGAGTGAGTTCAACGAGCGCGCCCTAGTCTACCCCTACCCTGAAACTCTATCTTCCCCGGCGTGATCCAAGGGGGCTCGGCGCTCAGGGTCGCCGGGCCCTTTGCTTTTTGTGGACCACCGGCGTTTTCGGCCGGGACGGGCATCCCCTCGCCCCAGTTGCCGCCTCCGACCCATTCGCTAGGTGCGTCGGTATTGCTGCTTGGCCGAGCAGGGCACTATGCTCGCGGTTCGACGTCAGGGGCCGACAATGAGCAGCGACGCGCCGGAACGCCAGGCGATCCGAGAACTCGTCGAAAATTGGGCGCTCTGGCGCGACGCAGGCGACTGGGAGCGCTTTCGGACCGTCTGGCATTCGGATGGGCGCATGATGGCAACCTGGTTCCAGGGCACGGCGGATCGGTTCATTGGCGTTAGCCGCGAGGGCTTCGAGAAGGGCGTCAGCATCCTGCACTTTCTTGGCGGTGGCTCGATCGACATCGCCAACAGCCGGGCCATCGCGCAGACCAAAATGACGATCTCGCAGCGCGGCCGCGTGCACGATGTCCTCGTAGACGTCGTCTGCACCGGCCGTTTCTATGACTTCTTCGAGAAGCGCGATGGACGTTGGGGTTTGGTGCTTCGCCAGCCCATCTACGAGAAGGACCGCATGGACGCTGTCGATCCGTCTGTCCGGATCACGCTTGATGCAGCGCTTTTAGCACGCTTCCCTGAGGGCTACCGTCACCTTGCCTACCTACAAACCGCGATCGGCTTCACGGTCAAACCCGACATGCCCGGTCTCAGAGGGGCGCAGGTTGAGGCCCTATACGCCCGTGGAGCGGCCTGGCTGGTGGGCAAATCCCTCTGAGCCGAGCCGCGTCCAGTCTATGCTCAAGGTTGCCAAAGCCCGACTCGCAACGAGGAAACGCCGCCATGGTCGCGATAGCCGTACTTGACGACTACCAAAACGTCGCCCTGCGCATGGCCGACTGGTCCAGCCTGCAAAAATCCCACCGTGTTGTGGCCTTCCATGAGCGGCTCAACGATGTCGAAAGTGCGGCCCGGGCGCTCGCTGAATTCGACGTCATCTGCGTGATGCGAGAGCGCATGCCGGTGCCGCGTGCCCTGTTTGAGCGGCTACCCAAGTTGCGATTACTGGTGACCACTGGCAAGCGCAACGCTTCGATCGATATGGCGGCTGCCAAGGACTTCAAGGTCACGGTGTGCGGTACGGCCGGCGGCTATGGTGGCGGCAGCGGTCTTTCTACCGCGGAGCTGGCAATCGCGCTCATGCTGGGGCTTGCCCGCCATCTGCGCGAGGAGTTCCATGCAATGCGCCCGAGCGGGGCTTGGCAGACGACTATTGGCTTTGACCTTGACGGGCGCACGCTCGGACTCGTCGGCCTCGGCAACCTGGGCTCCAAGGTTGCCCGGATCGGCACCGCGTTCGGCATGAAGACGATCGCTTGGAGCGAGAATCTTACCTCAGAGCGCGCACGTGAACGCGGGACGGAGCGCGTGGATAAAGACGAGCTCTTCCGGCGCGCCGACGTGATCAGCATCCACATCGTGCTGTCGCCACGCACCCGCGGGCTTGTCGGCGCGCGCGAGCTTGGCCTCATGAAATCCAGCGCGATCCTCATCAACACCTCGCGCGGGCCGATCGTGGAAGAGGCCGCGATGTTAGCCGCGCTGAGGGAGAAGCGCATCGCAGGCTACGGTGCCGACACCTTCGATGTCGAGCCGCTCCCTTCCGACCATCCGCTCCGCTCGGAACCGAGGGCGTTGCTTACGCCGCATTTGGGTTACGTGACGGAGGAGACTTACCGCGGTTTCTATGGCGGCACGGTTGCCGCCATCGAGGCTTGGCTCGGCGGCAAGCCGGTCGGGGTGATCGCCTGAACGGTCGTCTTGCCTGGACAAGAACGCCGAACTTTCCGCAAAGCCTCCCGGGTCTGTTGCGTTTCAGACCATATGAGCGCTCGGCAATGGAGCGGTTGGATACAAGGGCCGCCGATAGCGTCGCGCACCTACTCCATGTCCGCGACGTTCTGCAGCACCTCGGTGTCGCAGGTCAGGGTCGAGCCGGTCCGAGTGATGGCACCCATATCCTGTAGCATCGTGAGGGCGATGTTGACTTTAGGGCGGCTCGCACCGATGAGGAGGGCCAGCTCGCCTTGTGACATGCCAAGGTCAAGAACGACATCCCGGCCGGTGGAACCTGGCGACTGCAGCTTTAGCGCCGACAACATCAGCCGGGCCAATCGCACCTCGATGCGGTGGAGCGCAATGGCCTCGAGACGTTGATCGGTTTCGCGCAGGCGTGCGCACAGGAAGCGGATGGCCGCCATTGCCACTTTTGGGTTGTTCTCGATCAGCTCGAGCATGGCGCGTTGTGGCAGTGCCATGGCCTTGACGCGACTGATGGCTGTGGCACCAGCCGTGCGCTCGCCGCCATCGAGGGTGGCAATTTCTCCAAAGATGCTGCCGGGTCCTGCGTGCGCAAACGACAGCTCCCGACCATCGCTGGAAAGGATTGAGAGGCGGATGCGCCCCTCCAGCACCAGGTATATCTCCCGCCCCGGATCGCCGCGCGAGAAGATCATTTGATCGGGGGCGAATTCGACCCGACGCATTCGGTTCGCTATGGCGGCGCGATCCGGATCGGGAAGAGAGCCGAACAGGGCGCTCTTGCTCAAAAGGTCGACAATGGGCCGCTGCTCCATGGGTTCGATCCCTAGTTGTGAGCTTGATACATTGGCCTGCGCCGCAATCCCAAAGCGGGGTCGGCCAGGCGGCGGCCCAATCATGCAGGGCGCACAGCCTACCTGTCGAGCCCATAGCGGCAGAGTTTCCGGATCAGCTTAGCGGCAGGCCCTGCGTATAGCCGGACGGCTAGGCCCTACGCCACCCGCTCCGGGGTAACCTGGTGCCTCCAGTTGGTCATGCCAAACCGATCCGAGACAGGGTTCACAAATGGTGGAAAGCTGGTATAAGGGCGGCGCCATGCGAGGGCGGCTCGGTGTCCCACCATGGGCCGTTCACAATCGGACCGTCGCCGGGCGCGCCATCTTCCATCGTTAACCTCGGCGGAAGTTGGCCGCAGAACCCGAGGCCAGACACCGGTGGAGGATACACAGGCGCAGGCTTGCCGAACAATCGATCCGGCACGAGATGTATCCTGGGATCGCCGTGCCGGAGCAACTGGTGCGGCAATCGTGGTGACGCGGGGTGGAGCAGCCCGGTAGCTCGTCAGGCTCATAACCTGAAGGTCGTTGGTTCAAATCCAACCCCCGCAACCA
>DATBGH010000002.1:0-59778 GCA_036558085.1 Hyphomicrobiaceae bacterium | reverse complement strand
TGGGTGTCGCCCTCGCTCGCAAGCTTGATCACGTTGTTGCATCCCGTGCAGCCGCGTCGGTGGTCCCTCCCGATCGGAGCGGACAAGGTTTGGGAGGACGCCCACGAGCCTCACGCGCAATGTCTTCGAGATCGCCTGCTCCCCACAAACTCCAACCCAAGGATTAGCTCTTTACCTTGACGTAGCTGCCCGGTGCGTCCTCGATGGTGCCGAGCTTGGCGCCGGGGGTGCGCGCTGCCACTTTGGCGCCCGATTGCTTGGCAAGCCAGTCGGCATAGTGCGGCCACCAGGAGCCTGGATGCTCCTTTGCGCCCTCGAACCACGCCTCGAGCGTGGCCGCCTTTTTGTCGTTGGTCCAATACTGATATTTCACCTTCTCGCCGGGCGGATTGATCACGCCGGCAATATGGCCCGAGCCCGACAGCACATAGGTCACCGGGCCGCCAAACAGCCTCGAGCCGATGAACACCGACTTGGCGGGAGCGATGTGGTCTTCCTTGGCGCACAGCTCGTAGATCGGCAGCTTCACCTTGGAAAGGTCGAGCTTTACCCCGCCGATCGACATCTGCCCGCGGGCGAGCTTGTTGTCGTGATAAAATTCGCGCAGGTAGAATTTGTGATTGGCGGGCGTCATGCGCGTTGAGTCCTGGTTCCAGAACAACAGGTCGAAGGGGAACGGCTTCTTGCCCAGCATGTAGTTGTTGACGATGTAAGGCCAGATCAGGTCTTTCGGCCGCAACAGGTTGAACACGCTGGCCATGCGCGAGCCGTCGAGGAAGCCGCGCTCGGCCATCATCTCCTCCAGCGCCTTGAGCTGGGTATCGTCGATGAACAGCATGAGGTCGCCGGCCTTGGTGAAGTCGACCTGGGCCGCAAAGAAGGTGGCGGACGCGAAGGGCTCCTCGCCGCGCGCCGCGAGATAGGCGAGCGCGGTGCCGAGCAGCGTGCCACCAACGCAGTAGCCGATCACGTTGACCTTCTCCACGCCTGTCTCGCGCTTCACCGCGTCGGTGGCGGCCAGCAGGCCCTCGGTCATGTATTCCTCGAAGGTTTTGTCCTTGAGGCGCTCGTCGGGATTAATCCAGGAGAGCACGAACACCGTGAAGCCCTTCCCGACCATGTAGCGGATGAACGATTTTTGCGGACCGAGGTCGAGGATGTAGAACTTATTGATCCAGGGCGGCACGATGAGCAGCGGCGTGACATGGACGCTGTCTGTGGTCGGCGCATACTGGATGAGCTGAACAAGGTCGTTCTGAAAGACCACCTTGCCGGGCGTGGTGGCAATGTTGCGCCCCACCTCGAATGCCTCCACATCCGTCTGGCTGATGCTCAAGACGTCGCCCGACTTGTCGAGGTCGCGCATGAAGTTGGCCATGCCGTGGAGCAGGTTGCGACCGTTGGAGGACAGCGTCTCGCGCAGCACCACGGGATTGGTCATCGGGAAATTCGACGGCGAAAGCGCGCTCGCCAGCTGCTTGACATAAAACTCGGCGCGTTGGCGCGTGCGCTCGTCGAGCCCTTCCGTCTCGTCCAGCACTTGCTCCAGCCAGCGCGTGGTGATGAGGTAGGCCTGCTTCCAGAAATCGAAATAGGGGTTGCGGCTCCACTCCGGATCATTGAAGCGGTTGTCGCCGGGCTCGGGCATGACCACCGGCGGCACACTGGTGCCCACCATGCGCTGGGCCGTGGCGCCGGCAAGCTGCAGGTAGTCGCGCATGAGCGCGCCTTGCGTGGCTGTGGCCTTGCCCGGATCGGCCAGCCAGTGCTGCACCACCTCGCTAAAGAGCTTGGTGGCCTCAGTGATCTCGCTTGCAAAGCTGTAGGGTCCGTTATCGTTCGAACGCTCCAACAGTCCGCTTAGGACGCGACCGCCGTCCTCCATCAGTTTCAGCATGTTGCGGCTGAACTCCTCGGGATTGGCGATGCGGTACTGAGCAAAGTCGAACTCGGCCGGCACCGGCTTTGTCATTTCGGGAGCTTTCTTCTGCATCGGGCCCTCACGAGGGGTTGCTCGGCCATTGTTGCGCCTTATTTAGCGCCTGCATCGGCCAGTGCCAAACCTGGTGTCTATTGCCGCTAGAATCGGCTAGTTTTCACCGCCATCGGGGGCGAGACTTGGGCCCGCGTCAATGGTAATGAACGGGCCGGCGTAATCGAGGGTACCGGGAACGTGAGCATCCGCCGTTGGATATCGGTCATGGCGCTTGCGGCCGTTACCGCTACTGTCCTCAGCAGCTGCTCGGAAAGCCTGCCGCTAAACCAGCTGCCCGACATCACCAAGCTGCCGCAAAAGGTGCTCGGCAAGGACGAGCAGCAGGGCAAGGTCAACGAGATGATCAACCGGGGCCAAACCCACCAGGACGAGGCCGCCAAGGAAATCGAAAACAGCAAGTGATCACGCTTCGCGCCGGCTTGCACTCAGCGCTGCCCCTCGAATCAACAGCCCACCACGGTTAGTCAGGTGATCGAAGAATTTCATCGCGTCAAGCGCCTGCCGCCCTACGTTTTTGCCGAAGTCAATCGCCTCAAGGCTGCGGCGCGGGCCCGTGGCGCCGACATCATCGACCTTGGGATGGGCAACCCGGACATGCCCACGCCCCAGCACATCGTCGACAAGCTGGTCGAGACGGTGGCCAAACCGCGCACCAATCGCTACTCGGCCTCCAAGGGGATCCCGGGACTGCGCAAGGCCCAGGCCGCCTATTACGCGCGCCGGTTCGGCGTAAAGCTCAATCCCGAGACGCAAGTGGTGGCGACGCTCGGCTCCAAAGAGGGCTTCGCCAACATGGCACAGGCGATCACGGCCCCAGGCGACGTGATCTTGGTGCCGAGCCCGACCTATCCCATTCACGAGTTCGGCTTCATCATCTCCGGCGCCGCCATCCGCCACATCCCCGTCGTTGGGGCCGTGGCGGGCGGAGGACCTGCCCAGTTCAGCGGCGTCGATGCGCAGACCGCCTTCCTGCGCGGCATCGAGCGGGCAGTGAAGCACTCGATCCCCAAGCCACTGGCGGTCGTGCTGAGCTATCCCTCCAACCCAACGGCGATGACGGTCGGGCTCGACTTCTATACCGAGGTCGTGCAGCTCGCAAAAAAGCTTGACCTCATCATCCTCTCCGACCTCGCCTACGCCGAAATCTATTTCCAAGGCCCGCCACCACCCTCTGTGCTGCAGGTGCCAGGCGCTCTTGATATCACGGTGGAGTTCACCTCGCTGTCGAAGACCTACGCCATGCCTGGCTGGCGCATGGGCTTTGCCGTTGGCAACGAGCGCCTGATCGGGGCGCTGGCGCGCGTGAAGTCCTACCTCGATTACGGCGCGTTCACGCCCGTGCAGGTCGCCGCTACCGCGGCGCTCAACGGCCCGCAGGGATGCGTCGAGGAGATCCGCGCCACCTATAAGAGCCGTCGCGATTGCTTGGTTGAAAGTTTCGCGCGCGCGGGCTGGCAAGTGACGCCGCCGCCGGCCTCCATGTTTGCCTGGGCACCGATCCCCGAGCCCTATGGCGATGTGGGCTCCGTCGAGTTCTCCAAGCTCCTGGTGGAGCAGGCCGACATCGCCGTCGCTCCGGGGCTGGGCTTTGGCGAGTACGGCGAAGGGTTTGTGCGCATCGCCCTGGTGGAGAACGAGCACCGCATCCGCCAGGCCGCCCGCAACATCAAGAAGTTCCTCGCCCGTTCCCGCGACAGTTTGCACAATGTGATCCCCATCGCGCGCGAGGCGTCGCGCTGACCTTGCAAGCAGCGGGGGGTGCGAGGCCAAGGGCAGGCCAGGGGCATGCGCGCCTTTGCTTGGCCCCCGCGTGCCAGGGGCGGGGCAATCGCCGCTGGCGCGCCAGGCTTGGCGATTTCGGCCTAGCAGCCGCGCGCCCGGCCGATGTCGACGCAAAGTGCCCGCAGCCCTACTATCGCTTGAGCAATCTCAGGGAGCGCCCAATCATGCCCGTTAGCTTTCGCCAGGTTGGCCCCTGCTTTGCGGCCGAGGTTTCCGGGATCGACATTTCCAAGCCTCTGACCGCCGCCGAAGTCGCCAGCCTCCATGAAGGCATGAACACGTATGCCGTGCTGGTCTTCCACGACCAGTTCATCGACGATGCACAGCAACTCGCCTTCTCGCGAAGCCTGGGCGAGCTTGAGGAAGCCGTCGGCACGGGATTGCGCGCGGCCCACGAGTATCGGCTCCCTACAACGTTTGCCGACGTGTCCAACCTCGACAAGGACAACAAACCCTTCGCCCGGGAGGACCGGCGACGGCTCTTCTCCATCGGCAACCGGCTCTGGCACTCCGATAGCTCTTTCAAGGCGGTGCCGGCCAAATATTCGCTGCTGCACGCCCGCAGCGTCACCTCCAAGGGCGGCAACACCGAATTCGCCGACATGCGCGCAGCCTATGATGCGCTCGAGGCGGAGACCAAGGCGGAGTGCGAAGACCTCATCTGCGAACATTCGCAGATGCACTCGCGCCAACTCTTGGGCTTTACCGATTTCACCGACGAGGAGCGCGCACGCATGGCACCGGTGCGCCAGCGGCTGGTGCGTACGCACCCGGCGACGGGGCGCAAGTCACTCTACCTGTCCTCGCATGCGGGCAGCATCATCGGCTGGCCGGTGCCGGAGGCACGTGCCTTCCTGCGCGACCTTACCGAGGCTGCCACGCAGCGCGAGTTCGTTTACGCTCACAAATGGCGGGTGGGCGATCTCGTCATGTGGGATAACCGCCAGACCATGCATCGTGCCCGACCCTTCCCGGTGCATGAGCCGCGCGACATGCGCCGCACCACGCTGGTGGGCGACGGCCCGACCGCAGTCCAGGTCGCTGCCTGAGCGAACGCGATTGGGCGCAAAAAATCGGCGAACCGGGTCGCGTTTGCCGCATCGAAGATGGGCCCGATCTCATGGCGCTCTCGTGCCCGATCGGCGCCGGGTGCGCCATCCTCATGGGCTGCCCTAAAACATGGCGGGATGCACGCGGTCGGGCGGATTGTGACCGTCGAGGAACGTCTTGATGTTGATGATGACCTTTTCACCCATGTCGATGCGGCCCTCGATCGTCGCCGAGCCCATGTGGGGCAGCGCCACCACGCGGTCGCTTGCCAGCAGTTTCGGGTTGATGGCGGGCTCGTTCTCGAACACGTCAAGGCCGGCGCCGGCAATCTGGCCCGCCTCCACCATGCGCGCCAGCTCGTTCTCGTCGATCACCTCGCCGCGCGCCGTGTTGACGATATACGCGGTCGGCTTGAGCAGCTTCAGCCGACGCGCCGACAGCAGGTGGTAAGTGGCCGGCGTATGTGGGCAGTTGACGGATACGATGTCCATGCGCGCCAGCATCTGATCCAGGCTCTCCCAGTAGGTCGCCTCCAGATCATGCGCGATGTCTTCAGAGACACGGCGCCGGTTGTGGTAGTGGATCTGCAGGCCAAAGGCTCTGGCACGCCGCGCCACCGCCTGGCCAATGCGGCCCATGCCGATGATGCCCAGCCGCTTGCCCCAGATGCGCTGGCCCAGCATCCACGTCGGCGACCAGCCCGGCCAATGCTTGTGCGGATCCTTAAGCAGGACCGTGCCCTCGGTCAGCCGTCGCGGCACCGCTAGGATCAGGGCCATGGTCATATCGGCCGTGTCTTCGGTGAGGACGCCCGGCGTGTTGGTGACGATGATGCCGCGCACCCGCGCCGTGTCGAGATCGATGTTGTCCACGCCGGTGCCGAAATTGGCGATCAGCTTCAGTTGCGGTCCGGCCTGCGACAACAGCGAGCGATCGATCCTGTCCGTCACGGTCGGCACCAACACGTCCGCAGTCTTGACCGCCTGGCCGAGCTCGGCATGGCTCATGGGATTGTCGCCGACATTGAGCCGCGCATCGAAGAGCTCGCACATGCGCGTCTCGACTGCCTCGGGGAGCTTGCGCGTGACGATGACGATCGGTTTTTTCGATGTCGGCATGGCGACTCAAACTCTGGACGGGCAGGCCGGTAAGCCGGCCACGCGTCACCCATTCGCTGGCGGGCGGCGCCTGGCAATGCAATTCGAGACCTGTCTAACAGATGCCCACCTCGATGACAAAACCATGCTCTCGAAGCCGATGGGCTCCCGCCCGTCATCGCCGCGCCAATTCCGAGGTCGAGCGCACTTGATCTCGGTCCGCAAATCGTGGATGTGGCAACGCATGCAGGCCTCGTCCCACAAAGGCTCGGCGCGCTGTCGACCGCGCGCCCTAACGGCCGCGCTGCTCTTGGTTTTCGCCCAAGCCCTGGTTGGGCCAACCGGCCTCTGTGCGCAAGGGACCCCCGCACCGGCAAACGGGGCGTCGGGGCTGCCGGTGCCCCGCTTCGTCAGCCTGAAGGCCGACAGGGTCAACCTGCGCCAAGGCCCCGGTACCGAGTACCCGACCGCCTGGGTGTTTCGGCGCGCAGGGCTGCCGGTGGAGGTCATCAAGGAGTTCGAAACCTGGCGGCAGGTGCGCGACGCGGAGGGCACCACCGGATGGGTCCTGGGCTCAATGCTGAGCGGCCGGCGCACCGCGGTCATTTTGCCATGGGAGGTGAAGGCCGGACGGGGCCAGCAGCCGCTGGCCGTGCTGCGGGACGACAACAGCGAGAGAGCCGGCGCCGTGGCCCAGGTCGAAGCGGGGGTGCTGGCCAACATCATTACCTGTGACGGCAAATGGTGCCGGGTTTCGGTGGGCGGCTTCCGCGGCTACATCGAGCAGGCCAAGCTGTGGGGCGCCTACAAAGACGAAGTCATCAAGTGACGAGCCCGCAGCGGGGCGCCGAGCGATCGGCACGGCGCCATAAGGCCGAAGGGATGGACCGTTGAGCCCGCTTGGCGCATGGGCGTTGATTGACAGCCGTTTGCGTGCGCTGCACGCGCAGGCTAGAAGCGCGCCCATGCACAAGACCGCCGGCACCCAAGCCCGCAGATCCTCCGCCCACAAGCCGCGACGCGCGCCTCAGGCGGCGCCCCGGTCGGCGCCGCGCGTGGGGCTCGTGTCGCTCGGCTGCCCAAAGGCGTTGGTCGATTCTGAGCGCATCATCACCAGGCTGCGGGCTGAAGGCTACGAGTTGTCCGGCGATTACGCCGGAGCCGACGTGGTGGTCGTCAACACCTGCGGCTTTCTCAATTCGGCCAAAGAGGAAAGCCTCGAAGCCATCGGCGAGGCGATGACCAAAAACGGACGCGTCATTGTCACCGGCTGTCTCGGCACCGAGAAGGACCGCATCCTTGCCGCCCATCCCGGTGTGCTGGCCGTGACCGGTCCGCACCAGTACGAGGCCGTCGTGGCCGCAGTGCACGGCGCCGCGCCGCCGCTGCACGATCCCTTTCTCGACTTGGTGCCGCCCGAGGGCCTGCACCTGACGCCGCGCCACTACGCCTATCTGAAGATCTCTGAAGGCTGCAACAACCGCTGCTCCTTCTGCATCATTCCGCAGCTGCGTGGCCGGCTCGCGAGCCGGCCTGTGGGCCACGTGCTGGCCGAGGCCGAGCGACTGACGAAGGCCGGCGTCAAGGAGCTCTTGGTGATCAGCCAAGATACGTCCGCCTATGGGCTCGACATCGGCTTTGCCGAAAGCACCTGGAAGGGCCAGCCACTGCCGGCCAGGTTCCTTGACCTGTGCCAATCCTTGGCATCGCTCGGCGCGTGGGTGCGGCTCCACTATGTCTATCCCTACCCGCACGTGGACGGCGTGATCCCTCTGATGGCCGAGCGCAAGATCCTGCCCTACCTTGATATCCCCTTCCAACACGCCTCGCCCAAGGTCCTCAAGGCCATGCGCCGGCCGGCACATCAGGAGCGGACGCTCGAGCGTCTGCGGCGCTGGCGCGAGCAGTGTCCCGATCTGGCGATCCGGTCCACCTTCATCGTCGGCTTTCCCGGCGAGACAGAGGCCGACTTTAAGCTGCTCATCGACTGGCTAGCCGAGGCCAAGCTCATGCGCGTTGGCTGCTTTAAATACGAGCCCGTGCACGGGGCCGCCGCCAATGCGCTCCCCAAGCCCGTGCCCGAGGACGTAAAGGAGGATCGTTGGCACCGCCTCATGGCGGCGCAGCAGGAGGTGAGCCGCGCGCTGCTGGCCGCCAAAGTTGGCCGAACGATTGACGTGATCGTTGATGAGGTGCGCGAGGATGGCGCGGTGGGGCGCTCACAATGGGATGCGCCGGAGATCGACGGCTCGGTGTTCCTGGCTCGCGACCCCGCCCTCAAGCCCGGCGATATCGTCAAGGCTCGCGTCACCCACGCCGATGCCTATGATCTCTGGGCCAGCGTGGGTGAGGATGCGTAGTCTGCGCCAGGGGCCAGAGGGCGCTCACGGGTCGGGCAGACCCCGGCGCCCCGGCGCCCCGGCGCTGTGGCGCTAGTCAGGCGGCCCTGGCCTTGCGACCGGCCGGCGATTTGCGGGCCGTGCGCTTCGCCGGCTTGCGACGAGCGCTGCCGGAGCGCTTGGAGGCCCTCTTGCTCTTCATAGAGCGGCCGCGCGGAGAGGCCTTCTTCTTTGCAGTTCTTGCCATGTTGGTTCTCTCTTTCTCTTTTCCCTGATGATTGTTCTGCCCAACAACGAATCAACAATACTTAGACGGAACAGAATGTGAGCCATTCGTTAATCGCGAATTAATGCTTCAGCACTTGGCAAAAACCTGATTGGACTTTGCTGGTGCACCGAGAATGCCGAAAAATGCATGGCTCGGCGCGGCTGTGTCATAGCAGCCGATGCTTCCAGCGTGGCTCGCGTTGCCCCGACCGCCGGGCGTGGGGGACCGCCACATCTGCAAGACGCTCGAATGGGCGTCCCGGGAAATCAAGGGTTTCACCCGCAACTAGGTCGACGGTGCCAAAGAGAGAGGCACTGCGGCCGAGCCTTGCGCGCCCTGGCCCGACTGGATTGGGAGGGGTAGGCCCAGCCGTTGTGGCCTTGGCGACCAGGAGATGGGCGTGGGGCGGCGACGCGCGCCATTGCGCGGGCCCGCAGTTGCACTAAATTTTGCGCTATGGCAGGTGCAAAGCCGGTGCCTTTCGTCCACGAGCCTTGGGGCCTTATGAACAACCTAGATCTCTACCGCTCGCAGCCGCGCGACACCAAGATTCGCATTCATGGCCGCGAAGCCTTCGAAGGCATGCGGCGTGCAGGTCAGCTCGCTTCCCGCGCGCTCGACATGTTGGTTGAGCACGTCAAGCCGGGCGTTACGACCGAGCGGCTCGACGAGCTTGCAGTGGAGTTCGCCTACAGCCACGATGCCATCCCCGCGCCCCTCAACTACCGCGGCTTTCCCAAGGCCATCTGCACATCCATCAATCACGTGGTTTGCCACGGTATCCCCAACGCCAAGCCGCTCAAGGACGGCGACATCGTCAACATCGATGTCACGCTCATCCTCGACGGCTGGCACGGCGATACCAGCCGCATGTACACGGTGGGACACGTCTCGCGCAGGGCCGAGCGCTTGATCGAGGTCACCTACGAGGCACTGATGCGTGGGGTGGCCGCGGTGAAGCCTGGCAACACCACCGGCCATATCGGCGCCGCGATCCAGAACTTCGCCGAGCGCGAGCGCTGCAGCGTGGTGCGCGATTTCTGCGGACACGGACTTGGGCGCGTATTCCACGATCGTCCGAATATCCTGCACTACGGCGAGCCCGGCGATGGGGTGATGCTCGAGCCTGGTATGCTCTTCACCATCGAGCCGATGATCAATCTGGGCAAGCCGCACGTGAAGATCCTGACCGATGGCTGGACGGCCGTCACGCGCGATCGGGAGCTGTCCGCTCAGTTCGAGCACACGGTCGGCGTTACCGAGACGGGATGCGAGGTGTTCACCATCTCCCCCATGGGGTTGCACAAGCCGCCCTACCGGGTGACATGAGTGGGCTCGCCTTTTGGGCGGAAGCTTCCGGCTCACTTGTTTGCTCCCCGGACTGCTCCTCCCTGACCTTGCTGCGTGCCTTGGGTCTGGGGCCCTGGGGTTTGGGGCCCTGGGGTTTGGGGCCCTGGGGTTTGGGGCCCTGGGGTTTGGGGCCCTGGGTGGTCTGGGGCCCTGGGTTTGGGGCCCTGGGTTTGGGGCCCTGGGTTTGAGGCCCTGGGTTTGAGGCCCTGGGTTTGAGGCCCTGGGTTTGAGGCCCTGGGTCTGGGGCTCTGGGTTTGGTGCCTTGGGTTTGAGACCTTGGGTTGGGGGCCCTGGTTCTGGGGGCTGGGCCCTGCCCCCTTGGTTCTTGGGACACCGCCTTGGGCCCTCCTCACGTCGTCCTCCTGCTAGCCAGCGCTAAGTTTGCGGGAGGCGCCGAACCCTGCCCACGGCCGGATCGGCAGGGGGTGGGAGCCGCGCGCCCCTTGCGTGTTTTCGCGCCGTGGCTTGATGATGCATTGACCTGGCCGTTGCGGCGGGCCTATAGCGTTCCCATATGGGTTCGGGGTTCGTTCTGAGGGGGAGGTCGGGGTCGCGTCGGCCAATGACCATCGGCCTGACCACTCAGCCACCGGAAACGATCCATCAGCCATGACCAAACCTGCCTGAGCAAATCAACCTGACCAAATGGACCCAACCAACCCCGTGACCAAAGAACATGACCAATAGGCATGCCAAGGTGATCATTTTGGGCTCTGGCCCGGCCGGCTACACGGCCGCGATCTATGCGGCGCGCGCAATGCTGAGGCCCATTGTGATCCAGGGCAACCAACCCGGCGGTCAGATGACGATCACCACCGATGTCGAGAACTACCCCGGCTTTGCCGACGTCATCCAGGGCCCGTGGCTGATGGAGCAGATGCAGGCGCAGGCGAGCCACGTGGGCACCGAGTTCGTGATGGACCACATTGCGAGCGTGGACCTGGCGCGTCGCCCGTTCCGGCTCGAGGGTGACTCGGGCGATAGCTACACGTGCGACGCACTCATCATCGCCACCGGCGCCCAGGCGCGTTGGCTGGGCCTGCCATCGGAAGCGGCCTTCAAAGGCTACGGCGTCTCCGCCTGCGCCACCTGCGATGGCTTCTTCTATAAGGGTAAGCGGGTTGTTGTCGTTGGCGGCGGCAACACCGCGGTCGAGGAGGCGCTGTTTCTCACCAATTTCGCCAGTCATGTGATGATCGTCCATCGTCGCGACAGCTTCCGCGCCGAAAAGATCATGCAGGACCGGCTCTTCAAGAACGCGAAGATCGAGGTGGTTTGGAACTCGGTGCTGCAGGAGGTGACGGGATCCACCGATCCCAAGACCGTAACCGGCGTCAAGCTGCGCAACGTCAAGACCAACAAGGTAACCCCGCTGCCGGTCGAGGGTGTGTTCGTCGCCATCGGCCACGAACCGGCAACCGAGCTGTTCAAGGGCAGGTTGGAGATGAAGCCCTCGGGCTATCTCGTCACCGAACCCGATTCCACCCGCACCTCCGTGCCCGGCGTCTTCGCCGCCGGCGACGTCAAGGACGAAGTGTTCCGCCAGGCCGTAACTGCTGCCGGCATGGGTTGTATGGCAGCACTTGAGGCCGAGCGCTATTTGGCTAAGGTAGAAACCACGGCAGAGGCGGCCGAATAAGTCAACGAACGATCCGTCGAACCGCCACAGCTTCGAAGCACGCCCCCATGGACTGGGACAAGCTCCGTATTTTTCATGCCGCCGCCGAGGCTGGCAGCTTCACCCACGCCGGTGAGGCGCTGCGCATGAGCCAGTCTGCTGTCAGCCGGCAAGTGTCGGCGCTGGAGAAGGAGCTCAAGGTTTCGCTCTTTCACCGTCACGCGCGCGGGCTGGTGCTCACCGAACAAGGTGAGATGTTGTTTGGCACGGCGAGCGAGATTATGAACAAGCTCTCGACCGCCGAGACCCTCCTCACCGACACCACCACCAAGCCGTCGGGCGATCTCAGGATCACGGCGCCGATCGGCCTCGGCACCATTTGGGTGACACAGCGGCTGCGCGAGTTCCTCGAGCTCTACCCCGAGATCCGCATCGAGCTGGTCCTCAGCGATGAGCAGATCGCCATCGCCATGCGAGCCGCCGACGTTGCCATCTGGACCAGCGAGCCGCAGCAGAGCGACCTCATTCGTCGCCCGCTCTTCAACATCAAGCTGCACGCCTACGCTTCCTCGCAGTACATCCGCCGCTTCGGTGCGCCCAAATCGGTCGACGCACTCGATGATCATCCGATCATCTCCTATAGCGGCACGCCGGCCGCGCATCTCTCCTCCATCCGCTGGCTCGAAACGGCAGGGCTCAACGGCAAGGCACCGCGCCGGCCGGCATTTGCCGCCAACAGCGTCATCGCCCTGAAATATGCAATCCGTGCCGGCATCGGCATCGGGCTCATTCCCGATTATTTGACCGGCGATGAAACCGACATCGTGCCCGTGCTGCAGGAGACCCAGCTGCCCACGGTGCCGGTCTATTTCGTCTATCCCGAAGAGCTCAAAACGGCCAAGAAGGTGCAAGTCTTCCGCGACTTCCTGGTGACGAAGGCGCGCCAGTGGAAGTTCTGAGCGCGAGCCTGGTGCGCAGCCATGCGCCTGCGCATGGCAAACATGCGGGTTGCCCCATTCCCAACGAGCGGCCCAATTGATCATATGCGCCCGGCTGTGACGGACAGCTATTGAAGGCTGCTACCCTCCCTTCGACGCCTTCAAACCGCCCTCGACGCTCGAGGACGGCAAAATACTCAAGACCGGGCTTCGCGCCCGGTCTTTTTTCTTGGGGCATCGGCTCGCGCGAAGTTCTTGCTTGGCAATTTGGTGAGGCCGCTGCACCCGGCCATTCCCTGGGTCCTTAGGGGCCCCGGCACGTGAACCCCTCCCGTGTCCTCACATCACTCCTTGCGCAGGCTGCCGCCGCCGTCGACCAACAGGCTGATTCCCGTGATGAAGTTTGCCTCCTCCGACGCCAGGAAGAGCGCCGCGTAGGCCACGTCCCAGGCAGTACCCATGCGCTTTCGCAAGGGCACACGCGCGTTGCGCGCAGCCTCCACCTCGGCACGCGACTTTCCCCACGTGCGGGCACGCGTGTCGACGGCCATGGGTGTGTTCATTAGGCCCGGCAAAATGGCGTTCGCGCGCACGCCATATTCGGCGTTTTGGTAAGCCAATTGCTCGGTGAAGGCGATCATGCCCGCCTTGGTGGTCTTGTAGGCCACCGTTGGATAGTTGGCCGTCAAGGCGGCCACCGAAGAAATGTTGATGATCGAGCCCGCCTGCTGCTTGCGCATGATCGGCACCACGTGCTTGCAGGCCATGATGGTGCCGCGCAGATTGATGGCGTTGACCCGGTCGAAGGCGTCCTCGGTGATCTCCGTCGGCGCGGCATCCCCGCCCGCAAGGCTGACACCGACATTGTTGTGCAAAACGTCGATGCGGCCCCACAGCTTGATGGCCTCCGCCACCGCGGCCTTGAGGGAGGCTTCCTTGGTCACGTCGGCTTCGAAGGGAACGCAGGTGCCGCCTTCGTTGGCGACGGCCTCAGCCGTCTCCTTGGCTGAGTCGAGCCGGTGATCCACGGCCAGCACCCGGGCGCCTTCGCGTGCGAACAACAGTGCGGTGGCACGACCGTTGCCCATGCCCTCGCCGGGGCTCTGCCCCGCGCCGACGACGATCGCCGTCTTCTCCTTCAATCGCATGGCGTTCCTCCGATGCTTTCGGCTGCTCGCTCGCTTCATTGAGGGTGAGCGTGGCAGACGCGGGCAGCCGGCCGGGTCCAACCTTTCGCCACCCTCTCAACTGCTCCCAGCGAAGGTAGGGGAGGGGGAGTTCGTGCCCTTCACAATGAGCGCGTCCACGACCGAGACACCCTTCCCCTGCGCGTGGACCAGCACGGGGTTGAGATCGATCTCGGCGATCACATCGGCGTGGTCTGAGGCAAACTTGGCCAGACGTACCATGAGATCGACAAGCGCTTCGACATCGCCTGCAGGTGCGCCGCGGTGGGCATCGAGCAGCCGGGCGCCCTTCAGGCGAGCCAACATCGCCCTTGCCTCGTTGGCACGCAGCGGCACCGGTGCCAAGGCCACGTCCTTCATCACCTCGACGGCCACGCCGCCAATACCCACCATCAGCAGCGGACCGAAGGTCTGATCGCGCTTTATTCCCAAGATGATCTCACGCCCGCGCGCGGCCATGGGCTGCACCAGGACGCCGAGGATGCGCGCCTCGGCAACATGGCGCCGGGCGTTGGCGAGCACGCGGGCGTAGCCGGCGCGTACGTCCTCAGCAGTGGTCAAACCGAGCGCCACGGCGCCCGCCTCCGTCTTGTGCAAGACGTCCGGTGACTGCACCTTGAGCGCAACGGGCCCGCCGATGCGCCCGAGTGCGCCAACGGCCTCATCGGCCGTCGCCGACAATGTACCGAGGTCGTTGGTGCCGATGCCGTAGCATGCAAGGATTGGTCGCGCCTCCCACTCGCAGAGCGTGGGACCCGCCTTGGCCAACGCTTCACGAACCGCCGACGCCTCGTCTGCGCTCGTGCTTGGCACCTCGATGGGGCTCAGAAAGCGCTCGCGCAGGCCGCGATAGTCGGCCATCAGGCGCAAGGTGCGCGCACAATTGCCGATGTCGGTAAAAAGCGGCAGGCCGGCCTCGCTCAGGATTTCGACGGACCGCTGTGCCGGCAGGGTGTAGCTCCAAAGCAGGACTGGCTTCTGCGCCACCTCGGCGAGATGCGCAAGGGCGTCGCGCTGGCGCTCGATGTTGTGCGCCGAGCGCGCCGTCATGACCACCGCGAGGGCGTCGATGGTTGGCGAGGGGAGCACCAATTGGGCAAGGCCGGCGTAGCCAATCTTGGCCGCCGCCTGCGCCGTGGCATCGACTGGGTTCTGCGACGTGCCATACGAGGGCAAATGCACATCGATGCGCCGGCGCGTCTCGGCGTCGAGCTCGGGCACCTCGAGGCCAGCAGCCGTGCAGGCGTCCGCCATCCAGCCGCCACCGCCGCCGGAGCCCGTGCAGATGCCGATGCGGTGCCCGCCGGGCAGCCGAGTGCGCCAGGCGAGGAAGCCCGCGGCGATGTCGACCATCTCGCCGATGTCGCGGCCCTCGATGATGCCGTAGCGCTGGAACATCGCCTGGTAGGCGGCGTAAGCGCCGGCGAGTGCTGCCGTATGCGAGGCCGCCGCGCGCACGCCGGCGTCAGACTGGCCGATCTTGTTGACAATGATCGGTTTGCCGGCTCTGAGCGCCTTTTCCGCAACGCGTTGGAACGTTTCGGCCGTCTTGATGTCCTCGAGCAGCAGCAACAACGCGTCGGTGTTGCCCTCCTCCAAAATGAACTCGGCGAAATCGAGCACCTCAAGGCACGCCTCGTTGCCGGTGGTGATGACGTAGCGGAACGCGAGCTCCTTGGTGCGGCCGTGGTCGAAGAACGCAAAGCCCATGCCGCCGCTTTGGGCGCACACCGCCAACTGGGGTCGCGGCCGGCCGACCGGCAGCAGCGCCCGCCCGCCTGCTGCCATGGCCGGGCTGAAGGTTGGGCAAAGATTGGCGGCGATGTTGGCAAATCCCTCCGAGTTTGGGCCCATCACCGCCATGCCGTAGCGTTTGGCGATCGCACGCACCTCGGCCTGCATTTGGCTGCCCTCGGGCTCGACCGATTCGGCAAACCCGCTGCTCAGCACCACGGCCGACCTTACGCCGGCCCTGCCGCAGCGCTCCAACTCCTCGGCCACATGCTTGGCCGGAATAATGATCACGGCGAGGTCGGCCGGCCGCGGCAGGTCGGCAACGGAGGGATAGGCCTTGAGCCCCAACACTTCCCGATGGCTCCGGCTGACAGGGTAGAGCTCGCCGTTAAAGGCATGGCTGCGCATCACGTTGAAGATGCGCCCGCGCAGGCTCTCGCCGTCAGCGGAGGCGCCGATGAGCGCCACCGTCCGCGGCCACAGCAAGGCGCCAAGATCAGACATCACGAGGTCCCCCAAGTCGCAATTCGGCTATGAGGCGGCGCAAGACGGCGAGGAAGCTCCGCCGGCGGTGGCGGGAATGACACGCCTCCCGATGAAAGCATCTGCCTCCGCGCACGGCAACACGCGCGCGCTGAAAAAGAGCTCGTGCCGAGGCTGGGTCTTCTGTGGATACCGGGGAGCGACGGTTGAGGTGCAGACCGATTTGTATAGCATCCTTAAGCCTATGCTGTGCGGAGCGGGAGATCCTCATGAAGCTCGCAGCCTTGCTTTTTGTCGTCGCGCTGATCTGTCTTCCCGCACAGAGCCGAAGCCAGGAATGGGGGCATTGGGAGCTACGCCTGGTCGGCCATCATCAGGACGGCAGGCCGCACTACGCGCGCGTCTATTGTCGCGCCGACGGCCGCTGCTATCGGCGGCGACCGGTCGTCAGCCATCAGTCCGGCACACGGGTTTATGCCTACGAGCGGCGTGAATATGCCGACGAGGCCCCGGGCTGCCGCGAGGTGCGGCGCGCCGTGGGCGATCAACACCTGACCGTCGACGGAGCCAAGAAGGCCGCCAACGATGCGTGGGCCGGGACCGTGCGCTTTCACCTTGGCGAGAAGTTCATGGACCTCGCCAACGCGCGCAACATCGTCTACACGTGCTCGCGCTCGTCCATCAAAGACGGGGGCGTGACGACGCTGGGTCAATCGCTGACCCGCTGCGAGGTTGAAGCCCAACCCTGCCATCCGCCGCGTCAGCTCGACGCCGCCGACAAATGAGGTGCGGCCTCGATCTCCACCGTGCACGTCGATTGGCAGTTCAGCCGGCAATCTTTGAGAAGTCGGCAACGGTGAGGGTGGCGGCGCGAATCTCCGACAGCAGCGCCAGGCGATTGCTGCGCAACACCTCGGCCTCGGCCACCCCCGTCACATTGACCGTGACCTTGTCGAAGAACGCGTCGACGGGCGCCCGCAGCTCCGCCAGCGCCCGCATGGCGCCGGCGAAATTCTCCACATTGATGGCTGCAACCGTATCCGCCTTCACCTTCCCGATCGCCGCGTTGAGGGCGAGCTCCTGCGGCTCCCGCAGGAGCGAGGCGTCGGGCGCGGCGGCGTAGCTCACCCCATCCTTCTTCTCCTCGTCGCGGAGAATATTGGTGGCGCGTTTGACGCCGGTCAGCAGGACGGCACCGTCATCGGTTGCAAGGAAGCCACTCAACGCCTCAACGCGCTTGACGATCAAGGCGAGGTCGTCTTGGTCGCCCAAAGAGAACACCGCGTCTATCAAGTCATGCCGCGCCCCCTTCTCACGCAGATACACCTTGAGGCGCTCGGCAAAAAAGGCGAGCAAGTCTCTGGCAATTTCCACGATGGCGGGAAACTCACCAGCCATTTCGCTAAGGGCCTGCGCCACCTCAAACGTCTGCTTGAGATGACGATACTTGGAACCTCGAAGGAACCGCTCCTCAAGGTGCGCGAGGTCGGCATGCAATTGGGCGCTGGCGACCGCAGTGAGCTTGTCCTCGGCCTTCAGGCTCAGATTGCGCTCGTAGTTCAAGCCGATGGTCCTGCCGAGTTGTCGGATGAACAGCGACCGCAGACCCAGGCGCAAATCATTCTCCAACACGATCCGAATCGTACCCAAGGCGGCGCGGCGCAATTGGTAGGGGTCGCCCGAACCCGTCGGCTTCTCGCCGATCGCCCAGAAACCCACGAGCGTGTCGAGCTTGTCGGCGAGGGCGACGGCGATCGCCACGGCGTCGCCGTCGCTGGCCTTGGGAACCGTGTCGGAGGGGCCCTTGGGTTTGTAGTGCAGTTCGATGGCACGCGCGATCTTGGGCTTGGTGCCGGCCGCCTCGGCGTAGTAGCGGCCCATCAGCCCCTGCAGCTCGGGGAACTCGCCCACCATGCCGGAGACAAGGTCGGCCTTGCACAGTTGGGCGGCGCGCCGCGCATCCTCAGGGACTGCGTCCACCGAGCCGGCAATCTGGAAGGCGAGCTCCGCGATGCGCTCCACCCGCTCCTTCTGTGAGCCCAACTTCTCGTGGAAGATGATGCCGGCGAGCGCCGCCGCCATCTCGTCGAGTGGCTTGCGCCGATCTTGCTCCCAAAAGAACTTGGCGTCTGAAAGTCGCGCACGCATCACCTTCTCGTTGCCGGCCACGATCGCGGCGCCGCCGTCCTTGGGAGTGAGGTTGGAGACCAGCAGAAACCGATTGGCGAGCTTGCCCGCGCGCGGGTGCTTGAGCGAGAAGCATTTCTGATGCTGCTTCATGGCGAGCATCAAGCATTCGGCGGGCACCGAGAGGAACTCCTCATCGAAACTGCCCATCAGCACCAGCGGCCACTCCGTCAGTCCCGCGTTCTCGAGCAGCAACGCCTCATCCTCGACGAGCGAGAGCTTGTGCTCCCTGGCCAACGCGCGCGCCTCCTCGGCGATCAGCGCCGCGCGTTCGCCCGCATCGAGGATGACCTTGTGGGCCTTGAGCCGCTTCATGTAGTCGTCCGCACCCGCCACCTCGAAGGGTGCATCGCCGTGGAAGCGGTGGCCGCGCGTTGTGCGACCGGCCTCAACCTGTGCGATGGCAAACGGCACCACGTTGCCATCGAGCAGGCACACGATGGAATGCAATGGCCGCACCCAGTGCATCCGCCCCGATCCCCAACGCATGGACGTGGGCCAGGGGAACTTGGCCGCAATGGCCGGCACCACCTCGCCCACGATTTCCTTGGCGGCGCGTCCCGGTTTCTCGATCCGCACGACGTAGAAGTCGCCCCGCTTGTCGTCCCTGACGACCTCTGCCTCCTTGATCGACTTGAGCCCCGTCGATTTGAGAAAGCCGGCAAGCGCCTGCTCTGGCGCGTTGACCCGCGGGCCCTTGCGCTCCTCGCTGAGGTCGGGAGACCTCGCCGGCACGCCGTCCACCACGAGCGCCAACCGGCGCGGCGTCACATAAGCCTTGGCCTCGCCAGTGGCGAGCCCCTGCGCCTTGAGCCCCTCCAGCATCAACCGGCGCAGGTCGTCGGCCGCGCGCCCCTGCATGCGCGCTGGGATTTCCTCGCAGAAGAGCTCAAGCAGCAGCTCAGGCATGGAGCAGGCCCTCCGCCTCGAGCGCGAACTGGCCTCCAATCCAGGGGAAGACGGCCTCGGGTGCCACAAGCCGAGGGCGGCAACGCCCGTGGGGTGTGCGCCAACGCGCTCCGTGCGAGACACCGTCCTTGGCTGGTGTTGGATGTGGCATGGGCCGGCTCGCTGGGCGAGCGGCGGTCATGAACCTGTCGAGGCGCAACACGAGTGCTTCCCTTGTGGACTGCTCGCAACCCCTAATCCCCGTCGACGGGGGAGCATCTGCGCAAGGCTCTGGGTGTTGGTTGGCTGAGATGCGAGGACGTTCTTAGACGATCGCGCCAGTCTGTCAAAAGCAGAAGACGCCGCCCAAGGCCTTGAGATCGAGCAACAAGGCTTCACCACGTACGCTGACGAGGTAGAGGGTGCCGGCAAGTGCCAGCCCGATGGCGCCAATCACCGCCCAACGCACGCCGCCCGGCATTGGCGCAGGCATTGGGTCTGCTGGCTGCTCATCGATTTGGCTAGACGTCACCCCATGATCTCCTGCCGGTCGCAACGCAATCCGACCCCACAACATAAGACCTCTCAGCCTTGAAATACAGCCCGCCCGTCAGGCGCCTCAGGCCCGCTCGCACCAGAAATTGTACATGGCGGCGAAGGTGTGGGGGTTGGCTGCCTCGAACTCCTCCCATGCCTCCAGCCGACCGGGCCAAGGCTCGGCTGGAAATTGTCGATGGAAACGATCGAGATGCGCTGGGTCGATCCAAAAGCCGCGGAAGGCCAGGGAATTGTCCGCTAGAAAGGAGCGGATCTCGGCAAGCCGGATGCAGCGTTCGCGCACGTGGACTGCAAGATCGCGGAACTCGCTGGTGCTATAGAAATCCGGGCCCAGCTTGAGTTGTCCGCCGAGTTGCTCGGGAGGCCGATCGAGCAACACGCGGCGAAACTTGCGCAATGCGCGCTCGTCGCAGCCGGCCCCAGGAAAGGCCGGATCGGACTTGAGTTCGCTGATGAGGCGCCGCGCCGTGGCGCTGTAAAGCCCGACAAGAAGCTTGCCTTGGGGCGCCAAGCAATCAACGAGCGCGCGCCAACCGGCAAACGGGTCGGCCATATGGTGCAAAACCCCCAGGCATTCGATGATGTGGAAGCGACCGGCAAGCCCCGGCGTTGCGGGCAGGTTTTGAATGTCGGCCTGCCGGAACTCAACGTTCTGGGTGCCGTAGCGCTCCGCCATCTTGCCGGCATAAGCAAGGGCGCTGACGGACAGGTCCACGGCCGTGATCTCAGCGTTTTGAGCGTTGAGCGCCCAGTGCACCGCCTGATGCCCGGTGCCGCATCCCGCGATGAGGACATTGAAGGGCCGATCCATAAAGGCGAGCCCACCGACGCCAAAGAAGGTTTCCAGACGTCTTTTTTCCTCGCCAGGCGGCGGCCTGCGCAGGCTGGTCCAGCGCGGATAGGGGTTTGTGTCGTATTGGCGCGCGACCTTGCGCGAGGTCTCGTCGCTGATGTTGCCGAGCCGGGGAATTTGCTGGGCGCGCGCCCGAAGATCGCCGTCCTCCGCCAGGGCGGCCTGCACGGCCTCGCGCAATGCCTTGGGCCGCACCTTGGCAAATGCATCGGGGCGCGCGTCCTCCCCGAGCGTGGCTTGAAAGCTTCGGTAGAGCAGGCTCAAGATCAGCTTGCGGCTCTCCCCCACGTCACCCGCGAGCAAGCGAGGCAGGAACGGAGCCTCGCTTGCAAGGCGGGCCTCCTCGGCTTCGCTTGCATGCCAGCAGTACTCGTTGGCGCGAGCCTGCTGCATCAGCGCGATGGCAAAGCGCAGGAGATCGCGGTCCTCAAATCGCTCCGCCGGCGTCTCGAGCAGCAGGACGGCACGCACGGCGCTCAAGAGGTATTCCATATCGGCGTCGCGCAGGATCTCGCACCGCAGCATCTCCAGCAACAGCTCGTTTTTCAGGGCCTCGGCAGTGCGCGACAGGCAGAGCGTCCTGGCGGCTGCGTCCCAGCCCTCGCGTTTGCCGATATCGATCGCGGCGCCGAGCGGTCCCTTGGCCGTCAAGGTGTGGAGAGCGAGCTTGACGATCAGCCAGGACGTCGATGCGTCGTGCTGAAGGGCGGCACGCAGGCCCGCGGGATCGAGCGCGATATCGGCGGGAATGGGCCGGTGGGTGATCAAAGCGGTCAGCCGCCGTGCGGCGTCCGCATCGGTTGGATCGAGACGCAGCGCGTGGGTGAGATGCTCGGCCGCGCCACCAAACTTCGCCCGCGCCTCCAAGACCAGAGCCAAGTGGAAGTGATGGCGCGCGCTCCGTCGGTCGGCCCTGATCGCCTCCCTGAAGCACTGCTCTGCCGTGGCAAGATCACCAGCGTCGATCGCCGCCGATCCGCGATCCGACCAGGTCTGCTTTTTGGCCGACGAAGGGATGCGCGCTGCCATGCTGGGAAGCTCCAACCTGCCTGCTTCAAGAGAGCGATGTCTTCTCCAGCTCGACGATGGGGCCGCCCGGCCGCTCCAGACCGCGCCCCGTCAGCTCGATCCTCCACGGCGGGCCGGCGATGCGATAGAGATTGTAGCGCGCGAGCGGCTCACGCTTGTGCGGCCGTCCCAGTGCCGCCGAAGGGGCCCCCACCACCGCCACCTTGCCCCCCTCAGTCGTCCGGCACCACGTCAGCATATTGCGATGATTGTGGCCGTGAATGACGAGTTCAGCGCCATGGCGCGCCAACACGGCTTCCAGCGCGCCAGCATCCACCAGATCGCGGTAGCGCTTGGCCTGGCCGGTGAGCGGCGGATGATGGATCAGCAACAGGCGAAAGACGCGCGCACGGCCGAGCCGCTCCAGGATCGTGGCCAGACGCGCGATCTGCGCGGCGCCCACGCGACCGAGGGCAACGAGTGGCGGGGTGGGCACGGCCGAATTGACACCGATGATGGCCACCGGCCCTAGCATGCGCACGAAGGGAAAGGTCTCGCCGTGATCGGCATGCAGTGCGCCGGGTCCATCGGATGACATATAGGCCGCCCAGCGGGCCGTCCCCGGATCGCGGCCCAATCGCGAATAGATGTCATGATTGCCCGGGATGACGCTCACACGCTCCGCCGTTCCAAGCCCCCTGAGCCAAGTCAGCGCGTTGATATGCTCCTGCGGTAGGCCGATGTTGGTGAGGTCGCCGGTGACGGCAATATGGTCGGGTGCCTGGGCCGCGAGATCGGCGACGATGCGGTCGAGCACACCTCTCTCATAGGCCAACCGCCGGTTGCGCCGCCAATTGGCATAGCCAAGCGCCCGCTTCAGGTTCCAATAGCGAGGCGTGAAACCGGCAATGGGCCCGAGGTGCACGTCGCTCAGGTGCGCAATTGTGAGGGTGTCGGCCATGGCGGGGAGTGAGTAGCGGCTTTGCCGGCGCTTGCCAAATCGACCGCGACGACGAAAGGTGCACGACCATTCTGGCTCTTACGGTTGGGTCTTCTTGGAAGTCGGAGCACCGGTGGCGAGCAATCCAGTCCTCATCAAAGCGCTGCAGCGCTACTGGCGTGTGCGGCGCGGTCTAACGATGGGCGCCCAGGCCGTCGTGCTTGACCCCGATCAGCGCGTGCTGCTGGTGCGGCATGGCTATAAACCCGGTTGGCATTTTCCGGGGGGTGGTGTGGAGAGCGGGGAGACGGTGGCTGAGGCCCTGGCGCGCGAGCTTAGCGAGGAGGTTGGCATCACGCTGTCGATGCCGCCCCAGCTCTTCGGCATCTATGCGAACTTCGTCGCATTTCCGGGCGATCACATCGCGCTCTTTGTGGCGCGTCATTGGGTGCAGGAACGCGTCCCGGCACCCAACAGCGAAATCCGCGAGCAGGCCTTCTTCCCCGCCGACGCGCTACCCGCCGACACTGGCGGCGGCACGCGACGGCGCATTGGCGAAGTGCTGAGCGGAGCGCAAACGAGCCACCTGTGGTGATCACCACGACGCGCTGAGAGCACCCCTTCGGCGCGTGCGCGCTGCAAACGCGCGAAACACATTGCAATGCAATGTGAACCGGCAACCCCACTGATGCCACAGGGGGTTCCCAAAACGCGCGTCCTCACGCGCGCACCGACGTCGGCGCGGCGGCACCATCGCCAAGCAGGAGCAGTAAGGGGTCGCATGACACGATGGCTTCTCATCGCCACGACTGGCGCGCTGTTATCGGGACTGGCGCCGCCTTGCGAGGCACGGCTCAAGCTTATCGGCATCACCGACGATGCCGGCCGAGCGGCCGCGCCGCTTGAGTGCGCGCAAGCTCCCAAGGCGCAACCGGCGCCTGTCAGTCCGCCGGTCCCACAGCTGCTGTGGCGCTCTCCAAGTCTCGTTCGAGCCGATGGGGGACCTCGGCCGGTCGAAGGAGGGCCGGTCGCAGGAGGGCCGGTCGAAGGAGGGCCGGTCGAAGAAGGGCTGGTCCTATCGGGGCTGGTCGCCCCTATGCCGCAGCCTGCTCTCCGACCACAGCGCGTGGCCGCCCTTCCCGAGCCGCAACTGAGCCCGGCGATGCCATCGAGCCCGCCGCTCGCCAAACGCGCGCGACCTCACGCCAGGATGCTCAGCTGCCTAAAGCCTGCCGCACGCGCACTCCTTGAGCGCCTCCAAGCGCAGTTTGGGCCCGTACAGATCATTTCCACCTGCCGCCCCGGCGCGCGCATCGCCGGATCGGGCCGCATTTCCAAACACGCAAGCGGAGACGCCGTCGACTTTGATGCCGGCAGACGCAAGGGCGATGTCGTACGCTGGCTCATTGCCAACCACAAAAGCGGCGGTACCATGACCTATTCCGACATGAGCCACATCCACATCGATATTGGTCGCCACTTCGTGGCCCTCAATGCTCCGAGCGGACGCTGAGGCGCCAGGGTGCAATCGAAAACGAAAAGAAAAAAGCGAAGAGTGTTGAGATGCTTGGAATAGACCTGAGATCCACCCGTTGTAGCAGCGACCGACCCGCTCAACCCCGCACCGGTGGGTCGATCGATCAGGGCGCCTCCCCCGCAAGAGGCGCCCTGTCTTCGTTTTAGGGCTTCGTTTTGGGGCTTCGTTTTGATCGATCGCCTTGCGTTGCGACCCCCGGCACTGCGATGACCGGGCGGTGAGACCTCAGAGGCCGACGTTTTAAGGAACCGGCGTTTCAGAGGCTCGCGTTCATCTGGCGGATGCGCTGCGCCAGCAGCCGCATGATGGAGAGCGCAAACTCGGGATCTTGCCGCACCAAATGCGTAAAGGCGGCCTTGTCGATCGGAGCGACTTCGCAGGCCTCGCAGGCGACCGCGGTTGCGCTGCGCGGCGAACCATCGATGAGCGCCATCTCGCCAAACATGCCGTTGGGGCCAACGCTCTCGAGGATGGTGCCGTAGGTCACGATGTTGACGCGTCCAGTGCGCACCACGTACATGGCGCTCCCCGCGTCGTCCTCAACGAAAATCTTCTCGCCCGCCGCAAAGCGTTGCAACGGGAAGCCCGCGCGCGTCAGCAGCGAAAAATCAAGCCATGCCTCCGTCATGTGCCTCACCGCAGCGAGCGCAGCAAAGGGCTCGCCGCGTCAGGCTAGCGCCCGACCCAGCATCCCACAAGCAAGACGGCCGCGAACGGGACCGCCGGGCCGAAGACAGCTTTATCCAAATCGTCTCCGGCCCCGGTCCCTGATGGGGGAATGATTAGAGGGGCGGCTTGAACGACTTTTCCGCGGCTGCCTGGGCCTTCTCCAGAAGGTGCTGGGCGGCACGGCTCGACAGATCGAAGAACTCCTTGGTCTGCTCGGCCGTTTGCGTTGCAAGCCTCTGCACGAACTCGCCTTGCAACTTGGCAATCTCTGGCAGCGACTTGGCGGTCGCCATGGCCTGTGCGGCGCTGAATGCGGCCTCGGCGTTGGCCGTCACGTTCTGCGCGATCTTCTCGTTGAGCATCTTGGTGCTGCCCCACGCCGTGTCGGCGATCTCGGTGATGACCTTGGCGCCGTCGTGCGCGGCTGCAGCTGTCTTGGCATAGAACTCTTTGGAGGCGGCAACACTCTGCCGAGCCATCGCCTGGACGTTCTCGGGAACGCGAGCGTCCTTGAAGAGCTTCTCTGCCTGATCGAAGGCTTGCTTTCCGAAGTGTTGGTTCACGGGAGTCAATCCTATGGGGGCTAGTGGCCTATGGGGGCTAGCGGGGGGCCTATGGTGATGGCGTTGCGTATGGCGCCTCAGTGAGCGCCTGCGCGTTATATGAGCATTCAATTGTGCATTGCAACACAAATTGGTGCGACGCGATATCACGCCTACGTGAACGAGGTGGAGAATTCGTGAATGGGTCGGCGGCACCGCCATGGAGGCACGGGCGCGCATCTCTAAGAAATGAGGGAAAAGCGCAGAAAATAAGCACAAACAAAGCGGGGACGTGCTCTCAGCTGGCCGCCAACGGGCCGCTCGCGCCGGCCAGGCCGCCTCGTCCCTGGAAGGCCTGCGGGCGATGGTGACGGGATTTCTCGGCAGACGCGCCGCCTCGCTCAGCCCTCGCGCCCACACCGGTGGCGTCCGGTTGCTGCATCCACGCGCGCCTGACGCGTTGCCGCGCCCTCTCTAGGCTGTATCCTTGTGATCGGTCCCTCAAACGACGCCCGACACGAGTGCCGTCGACATGGGCCGGAGGAAATTGGCCGGAGGAAATGGAGGGAGCTTTGATCTACGACTTCATCATCGTCGGGGGTGGCTCGGCCGGGTCGGTGCTGGCCAACCGGCTCTCCGCCAAGAGCGCAACGCAGGTGCTGCTGCTGGAGGCTGGACAGGATACCCCGCACGGCAAGGTGCCCCCGGAGGTGCTCGACAGCTATCCGGGTACCGCATATTTCGATCCACGCTTCCATTGGACCGAACTCAAGGTCCGCACCGAGGTCGTCTCGCACAACAATCCGCAAGAGAGCCCGCCGCCACTGCGCAAGTACGAGCAGGCGCGCATCCTTGGCGGCGGCTCCTCGATCAATGGTCAGCTTGCCAATCGTGGTGCGCCGGCCGACTTCGAGGAGTGGGTGGCGCGCGGTGCCCGCGGCTGGGGTTGGAAGGACGTGCTGCCCTTCTACAAGAAGGTCGAACGCGACATGGACTTTGACGGCCCCTATCACGGCAAGGAGGGCCGCATCCCCGTACGGCGCATATTCCCCGAGCATTGGACGGAACATGCAAAGGCCTCGGCCAAAGCCTTTCAGGAAGCGGGCTTTGCGTACTTGGCGGACCAGAACGGAGAGTGGAAGGAGGGCTATTACCCGATCACCATCTCCAACGCCTACGAGCGGCGTGTATCCGCTGCCATCGGCTATCTCGATCCCGCCACCCGCCAGCGGCCGAACTTGACTATAGCGACCGAAACGCAGGTGGCCGAGCTGCAGTTCGAGGGCAACCGCTGCGTCGGCGTGGTGGCCTACGTGAAGGGCGCGCGTACGCAGTTCCGTGCCAAAGAGGTAGTCCTCTCGTGCGGAGCGATCCATTCACCGGCGCATCTGTTGCGCGCGGGCATCGGACCTGTCGGGCACGTGAAGGAGCTTGGTATCGAGGTGCGGCACGCGCTCGCGGGCGTTGGCCAGCGCCTCATGGACCACCCTTCGATTTCGGTTTCGGCCTACGTCAAGCCGCACGCGCGCATTAACGAATTTACGCGCCGGCACATCCACGTGGGCTTGCGGTATTCCTCCAACCTCCCCGGCATGCACGACGGCGATATGTTTGTGGTCTCCGTCACCAAGTCGGCTTGGCACGCGATCGGCGAGCGGATCGCCTCATTCCTCACTGCCGTCTACCACACGTGCTCGGAGCGCGGCGAGGTGAAGCTCACCTCACGCGATTGGCGAGCAGAGCCCGTAGCCGAGTTCAACCTGCTCTCCGATCGGCGCGACCTCGAGCGGCTGATGGATGCGTTTCGCCGGCTCGGCAAACTCTACACGACGCCTGCCATGCAAGCGGTCACCTCAGACCCATTCCCGGCGAGCTACTCTGAGCGCGTGCGCAAGGTGGGTGTCGTCAGCACCAAGAACAAGCTTATCACTGGCGTTGCCGGCGTCATACTGGACGGACCTGCCATGCTGCGCGGCCTCATCATCCGCAAGTTCATTACCGAGGGCTTCTCGTTCGAGGAGGTGATGGCGAGCGACGATGCCTGCGAGGCATTCGTGCGCAAAGCCGCGATCGGGGTATGGCACGCCTCCTGCAGTTGCCGGATGGGGGCCGACGGCGACCCCATGGCGGTCACCGACAGCCAAGGCCGCGTACGCGGTGTGGAGGGCTTGCGCGTGGTCGATGCTTCAATCTTCCCGATGGTGCCCTGCGCCAATACCAACTTTCCAACGCTGATGACGGCTGAGAAAATTGCCGACGCGATTATAGCTAACGTTCCCTGAAGGAACGTGGTTTGGCGATGATCGTTTTGCCGCCAGAGCAACTCTGGAGGCCAAACGATGGCACATCTAGACCCCGACGACCGCCGTCGCGCGACCGACTACATAGATCGTGGCGATGCAAGCGTAGGCTGGGCTCCGCTGGCATTGGTAATCGCCTTCCTTGTTCTGGTTGGATTTCTCATCATCGGCACCAGATGGGCACCACAGTCCGATCGCGTGAGCAATAGTCAGCGCTCGGAAATGCCGAATACCGCCCCGAGCGCGCCTCCGGTGCCGACGCCAGCACCGCCAAAGCCACAGTAGGCTTGACCGTGGGAGCTATTTTTTGCAGTCGTAAATCAGCAGGGTAGGGCGAGATCGGTTAATGGGGCCGGACGCTAGCGTGAACCTTGCCCTCTCCGAGGGGCCAGGGTTAAAGTCTGTTGCGCGCGATCGCAGTCGCTCTTAACGCGTGGTCGATGGCCCCGCGCACCGAGGGGCCAGCCAGGGCCCATCGCGAGGTCCCGTGCATCGCGAAGGCATGCGCATGGAGACGTGATCAATGACCTACTCGCTCACCCAGCTCGCCGCCGATATCCGCGAAACGCTGAAGGCCGACACGAGCCCCGCCGCCAAGCAGAAGGTGTGCGGCCTTGTGTCCAAAGCTCTGCTCGACAAGGCGTTTGTGGCCACGCACCTCAAGGACCGCACCAAGGGCGCCCATCCGCGCGAAGTGCTCTACGAGGATCCCGAGCTCGGCTTTTGCATCTGCGGGCATGTGTATGACGGACCGGCACACGGCTCGCCACATGACCACGGTTCGAGCTGGGCCATTTATGGTCAAGCCACTGGCGTTACCCAAATGACCGACTGGCGCATTGTGGAAAAGGGCTCCGCCGACATGCCCATCCTGGTCGAGCCTCTCAAAACCTACGCCATGAACCCCGGTGATGCCCATCTTTACGACGTTGGCGATGTGCACTCGCCCAATCGCGAAGCGTCTGTCCGCCTCATTCGTATAGAGGGCAAGAACCTCGATCACGTGAAGCGCTCCAACATCAAGGCGAAATAGCGGGCACTAAGCTGATAGGCTTAGGACACGCGACAGCGGTCGAGGGCTGCTGCCAAACCGATGGGCCGGAGGAAGCGATGGAGCTACGGGGGACCGTCGCACTGGTGACAGGCGGCAACGGTGGACTTGGCCAGCGCATTTGTTGCGCGCTGGCGGCGGAGGGAGCCAACATTGCCGTCGTCTATGCGAGGAGCCGCGAACAAGCGACGGGCGTCGCGCGCGATCTGACCTCGCGCTATCAGATCGATGCCGCGGCGTTCGCCTGCGACATCGTCGATGCTGCCGCCATCGAGCGACTGATCGGGGATGTGGGCAAGCGCTTCGGCCGCATCGACATCCTCGTCAACGACGCAGCCTACAACACGTCGATCCCCTTTGCGGATCTCGATGGTCTGACGCAGGAGGTCTGGGACAAGATCTTGGCGGTCAACCTGACGGGGCCCATGCGCCTCACCAAGGCGCTTGCTCCGGTTATGAAGGCGCAAGGGCGCGGCCGCATTGTCAACATCGCTTCGGTGGCAGGCCTCGGGCCGACCGGGTCGTCCATCGCCTATGCCGTGTCAAAGGCGGGTCTCATCCATCTCACGCGCTGCATGGCCGTGGCGTTGGCACCCGGGACGCTCGTCAACTGCGTGGCTCCGGGCCTTCTTGAGGGCACTCGTGCCACTTCCAATCTCCGGCCCGAGCAAGTCGAGCGCGCAGCGTCAGGCTCGCTCCTGAAGAAGGCTGCCGACAAGGACGATTGCGCCCAAATGGTGGTCGCGATGTGTCGCACCGAAACCATGACCGGCCAGACTGTCGTCATCGACGCGGGGCGCCTGTTTCATTGAGCGTGGCACGCGCGCCCTTCACGGGGAGCGCGCAATGCGGAAAGCGCCTCGCTCATCAGCGTCGAGCTGGCCGATGAGCCCGGTTTCCCAGGCGAGATAGCGGCGCGCGTCGTCCGCGTTTCCTGCGTGCCGCCCATGGGTAAAGAACAAAAAGTCGATGCAATCACCGTCGGGTGGATCCTCAGGTGTGGCGATGACGGAAAGCCCGGCACCGCGCCAGGACTGCGGCCCGTCCGCGAGCAGACGGACGTCGCCGCACCCGGCTTCGGCAACGTCGAGCGCGGCAAGCGCTGCTATGCCCGGCGCGTCGGCCGCGAGCACGACCGTCTTGGCGGTGTGCACCACGGCCGCCCTAATGCGCGGCCGGATCGACCAACGCGCCTGCGCGATGTGGCCGGCGCGATAACTCATGGCCGGGCGCAGATCGATGAGCACTGCTTCCTCGTGCCGCAGCGCTTCCACCAGCTGACGGGCCCCGATGGTTTTGGGGGGCGGCGGTGAGGGATTGGCGATGATGGGCCATGGCTTTGCCAGTGCCGCGCCCACCCCACCTGCGAGCACGCAGGCCTCGTGTCCCAATTGGCGCAGCCATGAGGCGATCACCGGTGCGCGCACGCCCTCCCCGTCGATCAGCACGATGCGTGCACCCTTGACGCCGATCCACTGATCTGGCGCCTGCACGAGCTGGCCGCCTGGTGCGTGCGCGAAACCCGGTACCGGGCTTGCAGCAAATTCCTCGGCCGTGCGCACATCGAGCAGGTAAGTGGTGCGCCTGCCATCGCCGGCGGTCCAAGCCTGGGCCTCTTCGACCCCGACCCAGACGACGCCACGGCTCTCCGCAAGCGCTTTCGCCCGCCGCGCGAGCGCTGCGGCGTTGCCGGCGATGCTGTCGCCATGCCGCTGGGACGCGCCGTGCTCGAGGGCAAGGCCGGCCAGCGTCCAACCTTGCGTGCCGTTCTCCAGCGCGACCACCGGATTGGGCACACCGAAATCAATGAGCGTCTGCGCGCCGATGATGGAGCGCGTGCGGCCCGCACAGTTGACGACGATTTTGGTGTTGGCATCCGGTGCGATGTCGCCAATCCGCAGCACCAGCTCCCCATTCGGGCAGCAAATGCCACCTGGAATGTTCATTTTGTGATATTCGGCAAAGGGTCGGCCGTCGACGATCACGAAGTTTTCGCCCGCGCCGCGCATGGCCTCGAGCTGCAAGGCGGTGATGCGCGGAGTGTGGCGCTCGTGCTCGATGAGCTCCCCGAAGGTCTTGCTCGGCACGTTGACCCCTTCATAGAGCGTGTAGCCGGCGCGCTGCCAAGCCGCCGTCCCGCCTGTCAGGACGTGCACATGATGGTAGCCCAGTGCCTTCGCCCGCTTGGCGGCCTGCTGGGCGACCGCGTCTTGGCCGCCATCACAAAGCACCATTCGGACGCCCCTATTCGGTACCAGCGCAACGAGCCCGAGCTCGAAGCGGCTGTAGGGCAGCGGCACCGCAAAAAAGAGATGGCCCTGGCCGAACTGGCCCGCCTCGCGCACGTCGATGAGCGCGATCTCGCCGCCGTCCGAGAGCCAACTTTTGAGCGTCGGCGCGTCGATTGTCAGGGTCACGGCTTTCCTCCCACCTCAGGTCTGCGCGCGAGCGCATATGCCGATAGTTGCACGGTTTGAGGCTCTCGCGCAGCATCACCGCCCCCGGCCTTCGGCCCACAAGCGCCCAAGCTCGTCGATCTCATTCCCCTCGCCATACCGGCGCGAGGCGACTAAAAGGGGCATCGCCAGCAACCCCAGAGCCTCGCGCCCCACGCATGCGGACCTACACCATCCACGAGCACCCACAACCCCTGGCCGATCGGGTCGAGCGGGCCGAGCGGCTCGTCTTCGTCAAGGACGGCTTCTCATGGGCCGCAGCGCTGTTCGCGCCGTTGTGGTTCTTGCTGCATCGCTTGTGGTGGCCACTCATTGCCTATATCGCCGTCAGCGCAGCGTTTGAGATTGCGGAGCAGACGGTCATCCTCGATCCGCGCTGGTTGGGACTTGCGGGCCTTGCGGTCAATCTGTTGATCGGCTTTGAGGCCGACACCCTGCGCCGCTGGGGATTGGAGCGGCGCGGTTGGCGCATGATCGGGACCGTGAGCGGCGTGTCGTGGATCGATTGCGAGCGTCGGTTTTTCGACAGCTGGATACCGAGCCAGCCGATTCTGGCGCCCGGCACCACCCCGCCACCGGCGCCGCACACAGGCTGGCGGCGTATGGGCAGTCTCTTTGGTGCCCGCTCCTAGACCCACGCGTCCCATGCAGCGCCTCACGATCATCAACTACGGTTCGGGCAATCTCCATTCAGCCGCCAAGGCCTTCGAGCGTGCCGCCCAGGAGAGTGAGTCCGACGTGGCCATCGCGGTGACGGATGATCCAGCGGTAGTTCTTGCCGCCGACCGGGTCGTGTTGCCAGGCGTGGGCGCCTTCGCCGATTGCAAGGCCGGGGTCGACCGAGTGATCGGCATGCGCGAGGCGCTGGAGAGGACCGTACGCGATAAGCTACGGCCGTTTCTGGGCATTTGTGTCGGCGCGCAACTTACGGCCGAGCGCGGACTGGAATTCGGCGTCACCCCGGGATTCGGCTGGATCAGGGGCGATGTCAAAGCCATTAGGCCCGCGGATCCCACGCTCAAGATCCCGCATATGGGCTGGAACACGATCGACGTCGTAAACCAGCACCCGTTGCTTGCCGGCATCGAGACGGGACCTCGGGGCTTGCACGCCTACTTTGTGCACTCTTTCCATCTAGACGTGGCCGATCGCCGTGCCTTGGTGGCTGAAGCCCAATACGGTGGAGCGGTGACTGCGATGGTCGGGGTCGACAACATCGCGGGCACCCAGTTCCACCCGGAGAAGAGCCAGACGTTGGGCTTGCGGCTCATCGCAAACTTTCTGAAATGGTCACCATGATTTTTACTCCGCCTTACGTCACCTGAGCTCCACCATCTAACCGGCTGTTCCTGGCTGGCACTCTGTCGGCAGCCGAGTTTCCGCCTCTCGTTCAACAGACGGCAAGGAGCGGGGGTCGTAAGGCCGGGGATCACACCCGGCAGATCACCAGGCCTTAGGTTCTGGAAAACAGAGTTCCCTTGCTCGGATCCGGTTTTGCGGGGTCGGCCTCAGGTGTGGCGGCGACTGCACGCGGGCATGGGGTGGTCGAACCCCTCGCAGTGAAACCTTGGCTGCCGGTGCCGCCCTGCATCGGCAACGCCCGCCCGCCAATTCGTCAGGAGGCGACGGTGCAGACGAGCGCCACGGCTCGATCACACATTGGTGATCGTGGTCAATGTTCCACATCCAACGCAGAGGTCCGACCGTATCTATCAGGCAGCCGCGTCACGCTCCGGCACCCCCCGCCGGATTGCGTTCCCCCGTCGCCGTGGTGCGGCCAATTGGTGTGGGAAGGGCGTCGTCAGGGATGAACTGGCGGCGCCCACACTTTTCACGCGATCGTGATCAGTCGTGACGGAACGAAGTTAGTCTGACGCAGTTTGGAGCTCGGTTTTGCCCGCGTCACCCCGCACCCGCGGGCAGGCTGGGGGGAGATTTGCCGCTGCCGCGTTGACCGGTAGCGGCTCCCTTCCGCGCCATTGCAATCCAAGTCTTCCGCTCGGCACCGCTTCTGCAACACGCAGGGCTGCTACACCACGTGTGGCAGCTGCAACACGCGTGGCCGATCGCGGCGTGCACTCCTGCGACCGCTATCGGTCCGATAGAGTGGATGTGCGGCCTGATTGTGCAATGGGCACGCGTCCGATCTCCGCGCCCTGCGCGTCTACCGCCAGATGCGGTTCCCAAATAGCGGGGTCGCACGCCAGATCACTGCCGCTAGAAGATTGGCTGCCGCGCGTCGGGCTCACCCAGCTTCCAGAGATATCCCCGAACGTGATTGGGCGGCAGATCTGCTATGATCGCCGCCCATCAACGACGCGCTGAAACCCTAATCACACGACGCTTTTCCGCACACTACGCACTGCACTTCCGGGATACGTCACCGACGTCCTGAAGTGGCGACCCTAGAGCCCGCGAGCAAGAGCGCTGCTCTAGAGGAGCGGACAGGCTCCTCAGCCCTTTGGGGGGAGGGTAAGGGCTAGGCCGCCTTCGCTTCAGGCACCTGACGTACCGGTAACGCTACGACATTTCCCGCTTCTGCGACGGTCTCCTGGCGGCGCTTGCGAAACCATCGAAGCGATGTGTTGACGAGCAACGCGTCGCTGTCGACGTGCTGGATCAGCAGGCCATCCTCGCCGTCGAGATGGGGCTTTAGGCGAAGTTCCAACGCGTCCGCGCGCTCTCTCGATTGCACGTACCAGGTGGTATCAAGTGGGCGCGCCCACGCCTCGCCGAGCTGCATGATGGCGCTCGACAGCGAATGCCGCGCAGCCGCGGCGGCGAGGTCATAAGTGATGAGATAAGTGCGCATGGCAGTGGGCCATCTCTGGGAGCTGCGGGTGGGGACTGTTCTCTCTGACGCGCGGACCATCGGGTGAGAACGTAGCGAGAACATGCCTCGATTCGAGCGTCCCTGTCGAGAGATTGTTTTCGATTTGTTCCGAGACGTCGCCGAACTTGGCCTTGGGTCGTCTAGACGGCTCTTTGGTCTCTAAGCCTCAAGCCCATCGAACAGCCCAGGTTGCAGCTCTGGAGATACGCGCCGGTGGATGGGCCGATGAAGGCCATAATCCGTTCGGTCGACGAGGCTCGGATAGCGCTCCGCAAACAGGGCCCGCGCCTTGTCGCGACTCCCTGCAAAGCGCCTCTCCTCCCAAATCTCATAGAGCCGCCGCGGGTCGCATCCGTAGCGTACCACCAAATCCTTGCGGCGCACGCGAAGCCAACGGGCAATCCAGATGTCGATCGCATCGGCCTCGGCCAGGGAACGCTTGGCGCGGCTGCCAGTCGAAGCTTCGACGGGGAGTAGGTGCACGGTACGATCTTGACTGCGAGCGAACATCGCCCATTGTGCGCCGGCAAAGATAGCGAAGTGATGGCCGTGCAGCGATCGCCGCGCGGCTTGCCACGCGCATGTGCCGGCACACGCGATGATCCTCTATCCCGCCATTGACCTCAAGGACGGCCGATGTGTGCGCCTGAAGCGAGGGGAGATGGCTGAGGCCACCGTCTTCAACGACGATCCCGCCGCGCAAGCGCGCGTCTTTGCGGCCCAGGGATTTTCGCACTTGCACATTGTCGATCTCAACGGCGCCTTCGCCGGCAAGCCTGTCAATGCTTCGGCGGTCGAAGCCATTCTCGGCGCTGTGGCCACGCCCGTACAGCTCGGGGGCGGCATCCGTAGTCTCGCCATGATAGAGGCTTGGCTCAGCAGGGGTATTGCCCGCGTGATTCTAGGCACCCTCGCGGTACGCGAGCCGACCCTCGTCCATGAGGCCTGTCGCCGCTTCCCCGGTCGCATCGCTGTCGGCATTGACGCCAAGGCTGGCAAGGTGGCCGTCGAAGGATGGGCCACGGTGAGCGAGCTGGAGGTTGCGGAATTGGCGCAGCGCTTCGAAGGGGCCGGCGTCGCCGCCCTCATCTACACCGACATCGACCGCGATGGCGTGCTTGCGGGCCTTAACTTGATAGCCACCGCCGCCCTCGCCAGCGCTATCTCCATTCCCGTCATCGCTTCGGGCGGTCTTGCGGGTCTCGCAGACGTCGAGGCATTGCTTCGTCCCGAGTATCGCTCGATCGCCGGTGCGATTGCTGGCAGGGCGCTCTACGATGGTCGCCTCGATGCGCGCGCGGCGCTCGCTCTGATTGCGCAAAGCACGCGCCCACGCACTGCCTAGGCGCATGTGCTCATGCGCCGGTCGCCGCGATGACCGCAAGACCAATCAGTCCCTCAGCACTCCGCGCAACGTCCTCGGCCTCGTGGCAGCAAACAGCATGCCACTGATCCTTAGCATGTCCCATGACCGGGCGTTGGCCATGCGACGATTGCGCGGTCGGCAGAAGTTGGCCTTGGCCCGACCACGGCTTGATTGCCGCGCCCGTGCGGGCGTTTGAGAGCCCCCGCAGGAATAGGGCGGCAGCAGTTGCGAGCCCAGAAAGTCACTTACCCCCTTGCCAATCCCTCGCCCTTTGCATGTGTGCCCAGCGACGGAAGAAGGGACCAACTGCGTTCCAGCTGCGCTGGGGCGTTTGCGCCATGAGGAGGACAACCATGAAGCGTGTAGTTTTCGCTGTCGCTGCTTGCCTTGCTGCTAACCCTGCGCTGGGCGCTTCACCCCAGGTCGATGCCGCGGTCAAGACCTTCAAGGCCGTCGCCGCGGATCCCGCGAAGGTGAAGATATTTTGCGACATGAGCAAAGCCATGGATGAGGCCGGTGATAAGCCCACCCCGGCGGCAGATGCCAAGATCAACGGCTTCATGAAGCAACTGGGCAAAGACTTCGAAACCGCATGGGCCGTGGCCGAAAACCTTAACGACACCTCGGCTGACGGCAAAGCCTATAACAATGCTCTCGACGAGCTGGCGGGAAAATGTTCCTGAACCGGCGTTGAGTCAGCTGGGCCGGCCCTGCGAGGTTGCGTTCACACACAAGGGTTCACCCGTACGCGGAGAATGCGCCGCGACCCACAAAGCAACTCCGCGCTGCATTCTGACGACTGATGGTCGATCACGGCGCCTTTCGATGGGCGCAACGGGACGGCTTGAGCCCGCGCAGGCGGGCTCACCCACCAGTGCCGCCGATTGCCTCATCCCGCGTTGGGATGCAATCGGCGGCTCTACCGCGCAGAGGCGCTGTGGGATACACTACGCGCGGGTGGGATTGGGGGAGCCATCGCTCTCCGAGCGACGTTGCGTAGGGCGGCTTTGTGCCCCCGCAGTGCCAGATTGCTCGGCAATGGGCAGATCGGATAGACCAGATACGTCCGCATATGACCCTGAAAATCCGCATCATTCCTTGCCTCGACGTTAAGGACGGGCGCGTCGTCAAGGGCATCAATTTCGTGGACCTCAAAGACGCCGGCGATCCCGTCGAGGCCGCCGCCGCCTATGATGCGTCGGGCGCCGACGAGCTATGCTTCCTCGATATTACGGCAAGCCACGAAAACCGCGACACCATCTTCACCATCGTCGAGCGCACCGCCGAGCGATGTTTCATGCCGCTCACCGTCGGTGGCGGCGTGCGCACCACCGAGGACATCCGCAAACTCCTGCACGCCGGCGCCGATAAGGTTTCGATCAACACCGCCGCCGTTACCCGACGCCAGCTCGTGGCCGAAGGTGCCGACAAATTTGGCGCTCAGTGCATTGTCGTCGCCATCGATGCCAAGCGCGTGTCGCGCTCCGACGAGGCGCCGCGCTGGGAGCTCTTCACTCACGGCGGGCGTCGTCCCACCGGTCTTGAAGCCGTCGGCTATGCCCGCGAGGTCGTAGCGCTCGGTGCAGGCGAGATCCTCCTCACCTCCATGGACCGCGACGGCACCAAGGCGGGCTTCGACCTGGAGCTCACGCGCGCCATCGCCGATGCGGTCAGCGTGCCGGTCATCGCCTCGGGCGGGGTCGGTACCCTCGAGCATCTCGTCGAGGGCGTAAGAGAGGGCCACGCCAGCGCCGTGCTCGCGGCCTCGATCTTCCACTACGGCACCTTTACCATCGCCGAAGCCAAGCGCCACATGGCTGCCGCCGGCCTACCGATGCGTCTCGACGCACCCCGCCTCAGCCCCCCACCATGATCACGCGCCGGGGAACCGCCGGCTTCAGTCGGCGGCGGAAGGCGCGCCCTTCTTCAGGTCGCCGTTGACATTGATGCGCAATCCGTGTCGCGCGATCGCACCGAAATTGCGCGAAAGACCACTCCTTCAGAATGCGCGCATCTCAAGACGGGCTCAAGACGGCCGCATCTGGCTTGAACGCCCCGCGCTGGCGTGCTGCAGTGCAGCACCCGCAGGTCTCGCGCTGGGCTCACAATGAAACCTTCCGTTCTCGTCGCTGCCCGATTTCTTCCACGCCTGCTTGGTCGGCTGGGTGAGCACTACACCTTGCATGGGCTGGAGCGACCCGAGCCCGAGGCTATTCCCGCCGCGGCCCGCCAGGCGCGTGCGCTCATCACCGTGGGTGGCATTCGCACCGACGTCGCGCTGATGGACGCGCTGCCAAAATTGGGGCTCATCGCCTGTTACGGCACGGGCTATGAGGGCGTCGATCGCGCGGCCGCACGCGCGCGAGGGATCATCGTCACCCACGCCGGCGACACCAACGCGACGGCCGTTGCAGAATTCGCATTTGGCCTGGTCATCGCCACTGTACGCGGCATCCTTCGCGGCGACCGCTACGCCCGCGCCGGTCGCTGGCGTGGGGATATCATCGAGCGAACGGCCAGCACGCCGGAGCTTGCCGGACAGCGCCTCGGCATTTACGGCCTTGGCGCAATCGGCACCAGGATCGCGACGCGTGCCGCCGCGTTCGAAATGCAGATCGGCTACCACAACCGTCGCCCACGCGTGGGAGAACCCTACGCCTACCACCCCACGCTGATCGGCCTCGCCCGCTGGTCCGACATCTTGATGGTGTCCGTGCGGGCCGACGCAACCAACTACCGCGCCGTCAATACCGAGGTGCTGGCCGCGCTTGGCCCGCGTGGTCATCTCATCAACATCTCGCGCGGCATCGCCGTCGACGAGACGGCGCTGTGCGATGCGCTGGAGGCAGGTGTGATCGCTGGCGCGGCGCTCGACGTATTCGAGCACGAACCTGCCATCCCCGATCGCCTCAAGGGCCTCGACAACGTCGTACTCACCCCGCACATGGCCGCGATTTCCGCCAATGCCCAGCGAGCCCAGCGCGACGCCATGTTTGCCAATCTTGCGGCCTTCTTCGCCGGCCGGCCCGTCCTCACCCCCGTGCCTGAATAACCTTTAATGCGCCATTGGCCTGGATGGACCCTACATTGAGGCCTAGAGCGCCGAAGACCAAAGCGGCCTCCGCCAGCCCCGAGAACGGCAACGGGATTGGCTGACACTTTGCCGCAGCCCAGCAGAGTTCCATGCGCGACACAAATGCGTAAACAGCGACGGGGTCATGCCCCAATTTGCGTTAACTCACAAAAAATGCGGGCAACCCGAGGTCATGAGCGAAGCACCGGCCTAACCTGTGCGTTGAATGCCCATCGACCTGCTGCCCGATTAGGTGCAGCAGTCGCAAAGGACTAGGCCCTCGATGGGGCACGACGCACGACCAATCCCGAAGTTGCGACGATGGCGGTGGCTGTTGGCGGCAGCCGCCTGCGTGCTCGTCGCGATCGCGGTGCAACATCTTCTCCTGCAAACCGGGCCGCCAGCGCACCCGGCTGAGGCACGGCAGGATGGTGCGCCCGTGCATGTCGCCGTCGTTGCGACGAAGTCGTTCCCGGTTATCCTCAACGGGCTCGGCACCGTGCAGGCCACCAACACCGTGACCGTGCGCTCGCGCGTGGACGGACAGATCGAGAAGGTGGCCTTTGAGGAGGGGCAGATGGTGCGGGAGGGCGACCTCCTGGTCCAGATCGATCCCGCACCCTTCCAGGCAGCTCTCGATCAGGCCACGGCCAAGCTGGCACAAGACGAGGCCAGCCTGACCAACGCCAAACAGGACCTCGAGCGCACCACCGTTCTTTCCAGGCAGGGCAACGCCACCCAGCAGCTGCTCGATCAGCGCACAGCCAACGTCGCAAGCCTCACGGCCCAGGTGCAGGCCGACAAGGCCGCCATCGACAGCGCCAAGGTTCAATTGGACTACACCACCATCAGGTCGCCGTTGACCGGCCGCGCCGGTTTTCGCCTGGTGGACCCGGGGAACATCGTGCACGCCAACGATCAGAACGGCATGCTGACCATCACGCAGCTGCAGCCGATCTCCGTGATTTTCACGGCACCTGAGGATCAGCTGCCGGCCATCAATGACGAGCTGAAGTCGGGACCGCTCAAGGTGAGCGCGTACAGCTCCGACGGCAAGCGACTGCTCGCGCAGGGTACGCTGAAGCTTCTCGACAACCAGGTCGATCCGGCGAGCGGAACCATCCGCATGAAGGCGAGCTTCGATAATCTCGACAACGCTCTTTGGCCAGGGCTTTCGGTGACCACACGCCTGCTGCTGAAGACCTTGAAAGACGTCGTAGTCGTCCCAGATTCAGCAGTGCAGCGCGGTCCCAACGGTCTTTACGTCTACGTTGTTACCGCCCAATCCAGAGCCCTACTGCGCGAGGTCAAAGTCAGCCACATCGAAGGCGGACTAGCGCTCGTCGACAGCGGTCTGGCGCCGGGCGAGCGCATCGTGACGTCGGGGCACTACCGCGTGCAACCGGGCGGACCCGTGCGCGTGCTGGACGATCAGGAAGCAGCGCCAGCCACCAAACCCGTAGCCGATAAGGTCGATTGATCATGAACGGCGGTCTATCGACCCCCTTCATCAAGTTCCCGATTGCCACCTCGCTCATCATGGTCGGCATCTTGTTCGTTGGCCTTGTGGCTTACGACAATCTGCCCGTCGCCCCGTTGCCAAAGGTCGATTTTCCCACCATCCAGGTCTCGGCACTGCTGCCGGGGGCGAGCCCCGAAACGATGGCCTCCTCGGTGGCCCAGCCGCTCGAGCGCCAGTTCGCTCAGATCCCCGGCGTGACGCAGACCACCTCCTCCAGCGGGCTTGGCACCACCACGGTGGTTGTGCAATTTGACCTCGACCGCAACATTGACGCGGCCGCCAACGACATCCAATCGGCCATCAACGCCGCGAGCGGCCAGCTTCCGCGGGACCTGCCTTCGCCCCCGACCTACCGCAAGGTCAACCCCGCGGACTCGCCCATCTTGCTCCTGTCGGTGACCTCGGCCGCCCTGCCCCTCACCGAGGTCGACGACAACGCCGACACTAAGCTTGCCCAGCAGATCAGCCAGATCTCCGGCGTTGGCCAAGTCACGATCGGCGGCGAACAGAAACCCGCCATTCGCATCCAACTCGATCCCGCCAAGCTGGTCGCCAAGAACCTCTCGCTTGAGGACGTGCGCGCCCAGCTCGCCATCAGCACGGTCAATTCCCCCAAAGGCAATATCGACGGAGAAACCCGCAGCTATACGATTTACGCCAACGACCAGCTCACCGCCGCGGACCTGTGGAATGACGTGATCGTCGCCTATCGCAATGGGGCGCCGCTGCGCGTGCGCGACATCGGTCGTGCGATTGCGGGACCCGAAGACGCCAAGAAGGCCGCCTGGGCCTCCGGCAAGAGGGGTGTGTTCCTCATTATCTTCAAGCAACCCGGCGCCAACGTCATCGATACGGTCGACCGCATCAAGGGTGAACTGCCGCGCTTGCAATCGGCAATGCCGCCGTCGATCAAAGTGCAGATCATGAGCGATCGCACACAGACCATCCGAGCCTCCGTCGACGACGTGCAGCTGACATTGCTTTTGACCATCGGTCTGGTGGTGGCCGTCATCTTCGTCTTCCTGCGCACGTTCTGGGCAACAGTCATTCCGAGCGTCACCGTGCCCCTGTCGCTGCTGGGCGCGTGTGGGCTCATGTACCTGATGGGTTACAGCCTCGATAATATTTCGCTCATGGCGCTCACGATATCCGTCGGGTTCGTCGTCGACGATGCCATCGTGATGCTTGAGAACATTGTGCGCCACGTGGAAGCGGGCATGAAGCCTTACGAAGCGGCCTTGAAAGGCGCCGGCGAAATCGCCTTCACCATCCTCTCGATCAGCATCTCGCTCATCGCCGTGTTCATCCCGCTGCTGCTGCTCGGGGGCATTATCGGCCGCCTGTTCCGCGAATTCGCCGTCACCACCACCATGTGCATCGCCGTTTCGGCGTTCGTCGCCTTGACGCTCACGCCGATGATGGCTTCGCGTTTCTTGCGCAGTGAACGAGAGGCCAGCCATGGCCGCTTTTATGCCCTCACCGAGCGAGCCTTCGACAAGATGTTGCGCGCCTACGAGCGCGCTCTCGATGCGGTGTTGCGCCACCAGTTCGCCACGCTGTGCGTGTTCCTGGCAACGGTCGCCTGCACGGTCTACCTCTTTGTCCTCATCCCCAAGGGGTTCTTCCCGCAGCAGGACACTGGCCTCATCACCGGCATTTCCGAAGCGGGGCAGGATGTGTCGTTTGCCGAAATGATGCGCCGCCAGGAGGCGCTGGGTGAGGTCATCGGCAAAGATCCAGCGGTGGCCACCTATGCCATGGCTCTGGGCGCGAGCGGCTCCACGTCGAGCTTCAACAACGGCCGGTTCTACATCACTCTCAAGCCCAAGAGCGAGCGCGACGTCTCGGCCGGGCAGGTGATCGCCCGGTTGCGTCCGCAGCTGGCGAAGGTCGAGGGCGCGCGGCTCTTCTTGCAGGCAGCGCAGGACGTCAACGTCGGTGGCCGGCTCGCGCGCACGCAATTCCAATACACATTGCAGGATGCCAATATCGACGAGCTCAACGAATGGGCGCCCAAGGTCCTGGCAAAGCTCAAAACGCTGCCGATGCTGCGCGACGTGGCCACCGATCAGCAGATGTCGGGTGTCGCCCTGACGCTCACCATCGATCGAGATCAAGCCTCGCGCTATGGGCTCACCGCGCAGCTCATCGACGACACGCTCTATGACGCATTCGGTCAGCGTCAGATCGCCCAGTATTTCACCCAGCAAAACAGCTATCACGTCGTCATGGAGATCCTGCCCGAGCTGCAGGGCGAGGTCGACAGCCTCGATAAGATCTACATCCGTTCGCCCACAACGGGGCAGCAGGTGCCGCTCGCGGCCTTCGCCAAGTGGACAACACGCCAGACCAAGCCCCTGTCGATCAGCCACCAAGGCCAGTTTCCCGCCGTCACCATCAGCTTCAATCTTGCGCAAGGTGGGTCACTGGGAACCGCCACCGCGGCGATCCAACAGGCCGAACGCGAAATGGGCATGCCGCCGTCCTTGATCGGCACGTTCCAGGGCAATGCTCAAGCCTTCCAGGCGTCGCTGCGCACCGTTCCCATGCTGATTCTTGCCGCGCTGTTTGTGGTCTACTTGATCCTTGGCATCCTCTATGAGAGCTACATTCACCCGTTGACCATTTTGTCGACCTTGCCCTCTGCCGGGGCCGGGGCGATCGGTGCTCTGATGCTGTTTGGTTTCGACTTCAGCCTGGTGGCCATGATCGGCGTCATTCTGCTCATCGGCATCGTCAAGAAGAACGGCATCATGATGGTGGACTTCGCCATTACCGCAGAACGCGACGAGCATCTGTCCGCCGCCGAGGCGGTTCGCAAGGCGGCGCTGCTGCGGTTTCGACCCATCATGATGACCACCGCGGCAGCGTTACTCGGCGGCGTCCCTCTTATGCTAGGCGCGGGAACCGGCGCTGAGATCCGTCAGCCGCTCGGCTATGCTATGGTGGGCGGCCTGCTCATCAGCCAGGCTCTCACGCTCTTCACCACACCCGTGATCTACATCTACCTTGACCGGCTATCGCAATATCTGGAATCGCTCGTCGCGCCGACGCGGCAAGTTGCCGAGACCGAATATCGCCAAGCCGCGGAATGACAGCGACAGGCAGGGGCCCATGAGCTCCAAGCAAGAGTGCTCCAAGCAAGAGTGCTCCAAGCACGAGAGCTCCGGAGCGGCAGACTTCGGGAACGGCGAGGAACGGCGGCCTCAAGCTCAATCAACCGGGAGCGCGCGATCCCTCGCCAAGGCTAAAATCTTTCGCTTCACGCCGCGGAGGCACTCCGCGCAGGCGACCAAGAACGCGCTGCACGATCCGGTGCGCCAACTCGAAGATGAGGAAGACCGTCGGCGCATGCAGCAGAACGTGGCCGCCGCCATCATCATTCTTGTGCTCGTTGGCGCAGGCTTTTGGCTGATCGACCACTTGCGAACGAGCGCACGCATTGCCGCCTGCATCGAGGCAGGCCATCGCAACTGCCTGCCCCTTGACCTCTCCCAGACGCCGGGCCGCTGAAGGGGCGCCAGCGACCCGCTTGCCTAGCGCGCCGCTGCCTGGCGCCGGTTCTGCCGGTTGTTAACGAGGTCGTCCACTACCGCCGGCTCGGCCAGCGTTGAGGTGTCGCCCAAGTTGGAAAAGTCGTCCTCGGCGATCTTTCTCAGGATACGGCGCATGATCTTGCCCGAACGCGTCTTGGGCAGGCCAGGCGAGAACTGGATCTGATCGGGTGTGGCGAGCGGCCCGATCTCCTTGCGCACGTGGGCCACGAGCTCCTTCTTGAGCCCGTCGCTTGGCTGATTGCCTTGGATCAGTGTCACATAGCAATAGATGCCCTGGCCCTTGATGTCGTGCGGGTAGCCCACGACGGCGGCCTCGGCCACCTTGGGATGAGAGACCAGAGCCGACTCCACCTCTGCGGTGCCCAGCCGATGGCCCGAGACGTTGATGACGTCGTCGACGCGGCCCGTGATCCAGTAGTAGCCGTCATCGTCACGGCGACAGCCGTCGCCCGTGAAGTACATGCCCTTGTAGGCCGAGAAGTAGGTTTGCACGAAGCGCTCGTGATCGCCGAACACCGTGCGCATCTGGCCGGGCCAGCTGTCGAGAATCACGAGGTTGCCGCTCGTTGCGCCCTCGAGCACGTTTCCCTTCTCGTCCACGAGGCCGGGTTTGATGCCAAAGAACGGCCGTGTCGCCGAACCTGGCTTCAATTTGGTGGCGCCCGGCAGCGGCGTGATGAGGATGCCACCGGTCTCCGTCTGCCACCAGGTGTCCACGATCGGGCAGCGTCCGTCGCCGACCACGCGATGATACCACTCCCAAGCCTCCGGATTGATGGGCTCTCCCACGGTGCCCAACAGCTTGAGCGAGGAGCGGTCGGTGCGCTTGACGAAGTCATCGCCCGCACCCATCAGCGCGCGAATCGCGGTTGGGGCTGTGTAGAAGGTATTGACGTCCCACTTGTCGACCACATGCCAGAAGCGCGAGGGCGTCGGGTAGTTGGGGACGCCTTCGAACATAAGCGTGGTGGCACCGTTGGCAAGCGGACCATAGAGGATATAGCTGTGGCCTGTGACCCAGCCCACATCGGCTGTGCACCAGTAGATGTCGCCGTCGTGATAGTCGAACACGTACTGGTGGGTCATTGACGTGTAGACGAGGTAGCCGCCGCCGGTGTGCAGCACACCCTTGGGTTTGCCGGTGGAGCCCGACGTATAGAGGATGAAGAGCGGGTCCTCCGCGCTCATCTCAACGGGAGGGCAATGGGCCTCGACCTTGACGAGCTCCTCGTGCAACCAGATGTCGCGGCCGGCGTCCCAAGGCACGGGCGAGCCGGTGCGGCGCACCACCAGCACCTTCTCGTCGCCCTTGCACTTCTTGAGTGCCTCATCGGTGTTCTTCTTGAGCGGGATGGCGCGGCCACCGCGCACGCCCTCGTCTGCGGTGACGATGAGCTTGGAGTCAGCGTCCAGGATGCGGCCGGCAAGACTGTCGGGAGAAAACCCGCCGAAGACCACGGAATGAATGGCACCGATGCGTGCGCAGGCCAGAATGGCGTAGGCCGCCTCGGGTATCATCGGCAGGTAGATGGTGACGCGGTCGCCCTTCTTGGCGCCATTGGCCTTCAGCACATTGGCAAATTTGCACACTCGCTCGTAAAGCTGGCGGTAGGTGATCTTCTCGTCCATCGTCGGGTCGTCGCCTTCCCAGATGATGGCGACCTGATCGGCGCGCGTCTTGAGGTGCCGGTCGATGCAGTTGACGCAGACGTTGAGCGTGCCGTCCTCGTACCATTTGATGGCGACGTTCTCGGGGGCAAACGAGGTGTTGTTGACCCTGGTATAGGGCTTGATCCAGTCGATGCGCTTGCCCATCTCGCCCCAGAAGCCTCTGGGGTCCTCGACCGAGCGCTTATACATCTCAAGGTAGCGCTCGTTGTCGACGAAGGCTCGGCTCGCCCACTCGGCGGGAACGTTGTAGACCTTGTCCGACATGGTGCTCATCCTCCCCGGAACGGCGTTCCGTTGCCTCTATTATCGGCAGCCGCGAGAATTGGGCAACTGGCCGTTTTCATCATGCGCCGATGATCAAGCCTCTGGGCGCGTCCTCCCTCGCGCCGCCGCTTGCCCTCCAGTTCGGCGCCGCTCGCCAGCTTGAGCGAAGCCTCCCGCCTTGGTGGTGCCACCCTGCGCTCATCTGGAGGCGAACCGTCCGGCCCTTACCCACATGCGGCGCAGCACGCCATCTCGGCGGATGACGTAGTGGAAGAGTGCCGCACCTACATGCATGCCGATGAAGAGGATAAGCGCATAGGCAGCGAGCCGGTGCCAGTGAAAGACCTGCGTCGCCTTGGCATCGTTCTGCGCCGTCAGCGTTGGCAGCTTGATGCCAAATGGCTCGAATGGCCCGTAGTAGGAAATGGCGAGCCACCCCAACATCGGCACGATGATGAGAAGCCCATAGAGCACCCAATGCGTGATGTGACTTACCCCTTTCTGCCAAGGCTCCAGTGTGGGTTCATCGGCGGGTGCGCCGTGGGCAAGCCGATAGGCCAGCCGTGCGAGCACCAACATGAGGATCGCCAGGCCGATTAGTTTGTGGCTGTCGTAAAGCTTGCCCGTCGGTTCGGCAAAGTCGGTCGCGGCGCCCAATCGCACCATGAAGAGCCCCAGCGGCACCTGGGTGGCGAGGAGCAGCACCGTCCACCAGTGCAAACGTCGCGCAGTGAGGCTATAGGTGGGGTCCTCGATCGCAGCGCCGCGAGGTCTCTCCTCCCCCATGATTGGCCATTCTCCCGGTGGACACGAAATCGCCTTCCCTTAGCACTTTCTGCGACCCGATGGCATGCCCTCCCTGCCGCGCCGATAGCTGCGGCGCTATAGAGAAGATCGCACGGCTGGCAGCGCGCTTCCGGCCAACACGTTGACGCCAACCGGCCTTCGCATGGTGCCCTGGACCCGACGACCGCACGCTGTGCATGCTCACGCTTTGCACCCTTCGGGGGTGGTGAGGAGGTTTGTCAGCCGATTGGCGGTCGCCATGACGCAGCCATGGGCCTTCAGCTTTGCCCTCTTCCTGCTCACCTCGCTCATCATCGACTTTCCCTGGCTGTCCGGTCGTGTGACGATCCCCTGGGATGCCAAGGCACAGTTCCTGCCCCAGATCCAATTTCTCGCGCAAAGCCTGGCGCGGGGCGAATCTCCGGCCTGGACCCCCTTCGTGTTCAGCGGTCATCCGCAAATTGCCGACCCTCAATCGATGATCTTTTCGCCGCCGTTCCTGGCCTTGGCGCTCATCGACGGCGCGCCGAGCCTTTGGGCGCAAGATGCCACGGTGCTCGCCTGCGCGTTCCTGGGCGGTGCCGCCCTGATGCTGTGGTGCCGGGATCAACGCTGGCACTGGGCCGGCGGACTTATCGCTGCGCTCGCGTTCAGCCATGGCGCCTCCATGGCCTGGCGCGTTCAGCACATCGGTCAGGTGCTAAGCCTCGCCTATTTGCCGATGGCGATGTTGTGCCTCGATCGCGCGCTGTCGCGAGCCTCGATCCCCTATGGCATTGCCACCGGCCTCGTCGTTGCCGCACTGGTGCTCGGACGCGACCAGGTAGCATTGCTCGGCCTCTATGTCTTGGCAGGTCTGGCAGCGTGGCGCTTGCTCACGTCCGCCGAGCCCGCCCGCGCTTTGCGCCGCAGTGCAGCGCCCCTCATCGCCGGTGGAGTCTGCGCGGGCCTGCTCGTGGCCTTGCCAGTGCTGCTCACGGCGCTGTTGACGCACGACTCGAACCGCCCCTCGATCGATTACGTCTCTGCCGCGCGCGGCTCGCTCCATCCCGCGCTGCTGCTCACGCTCGTGATGCCCGACGTGTTCGCCGCGTCAGGCCGCATGGAGGATTATTGGGGCCCGCCGAGCTTTGCCTGGCCCGACACCGGCCTTTTCCTGGCCCAGAATATGGGCGAACTCTACATGGGCGCGCTGCCGCTCGTCTTGCTGCTCATTGCCGGCGTGCGCGGGTGGCTCTCGGCACGCGAGGCGCGCTACCTTGTGGGTGCCGCGGCCGTCGCGCTCGTCTATGCGCTCGGCTGGTACACGCCATTATTTCGGGTGCTCTACGCGCTGCTACCGGGCGTGGATCTCTATCGCCGTCCGGCCGACGCCGCCTTCCTGCTGGGCGCACTCGGGGCCACCCTCGCCGGCTACAGCATGCACCGCCTCTGCGGTGCCCCGGATACAGCGCCTCCAACGGTGCGCATCACCGGTGCCCTCCTCGCGGTGGCGTTTGCGCCGGCCATTGGCCTGGCTTTGTGGCGCGGCCGCCTGCCGCACATTCAGTTACCGCTGACGGCCGCGGCGGTTTCGTTCGCAGCCGCGGCGAGCGCGCTCATCTGGGCCATGCCGCGCCTGACGCGCCGCCCAAGGCTGGCGGTGGCGGCATTGGCCGGTGTGCTGACGCTTGATCTTGCTTACAACAACGGCCCGTCGTCGGCCACGGCCCAGCCGCCGGGACGATATGACGTGCTGCGGCCCGACACGCACAACGCCACCATTGCGATCCTCAAATCCAAGGTCGTCACCGACGAGACGCGCCGCGATCGCATCGAACTGGCCGGGCTCGGCTTTGACTGGCCCAACGCGTCTCTCACGCACGGTCTGGAGAACACATTGGGCTACAATCCCATACGCCTTGCCCTCTACAGCCAGGCGGTCGGCGCCGAGGACCACGTGGGCCTGCCCGATCAGCGCAAGTTCTCGGCCTTGTTCCCCTCCTACCGCTCGACGCTGGCAAACCTGCTCGGGCTGCGTTTCATCGCGACCGGCGTTCCCATCGAGACCATCGATACGCACTTGCATGGCGACCTGCCGCTCATCGCGCGCACGAGCGATGGCTTCATCTACGAGAACCCGGATGCCTTGCCGCGCGTTTTGCTTGCCACTGCGGCGCGCGTCGCCGATTTCACGCAGCTCCTCGCCGATGGTGTCTGGCCCGAAGCTGATTTGCGCTCCACCGTACTGCTCGAACGCCTGCCGCAGCCGGATGTGCCCAAGCCCAAACGGCCGGGAATCGCGCGCATCCTGAGCTACCGCAACACCGAGGTGCGCGTGGAAACCGACAGCCCCGACGGCGGGTTCCTCGTGCTCAACGACCTCTGGCACCCCTGGTGGTTCGCCGAGGTCGACGGCCGCCCGGCCGAGATGCTCCGTGCCAATGTGCTCTTTCGTGCCGTCGCCGTGCCGCCCGCGCGCCACACCGTGCGCTTCATCTTCCGGCCTGTCGCGGCCGCTATCGGCCTCGCCGGCAAGTAGCCGTGCGTTTGCTCTACAGCGACCGAGCCGCTAACGTTCCTGGCCAACGCCAGCCTGAGAGCGCCGGCATGCCGGCGTCTACGATGCGCGTCCACCAACGCCACCCACGTATTCAAGGGGGCCTGGCTCATCGGGAGATCGCCCCATGACAGCACCGCTGGCCCGCCTCCGCGAACGCAGCATCACCTTCGCCAACGGCAGCATCGGGCACAATATCGACATCCCCTCGGCCACGCCCGTCAACTACTTCGAGGCCATCAGCCGGTCCGCCGAGATGGCGCGCGTCACGATTGACGGCAAGCTCTTTTTGCCTCCCGGCGCCTCAGATAGCACGCCCCTCCCGCTGGTCATCATCGTTCCGGGCAGTCTCGGCGTTGCTGGCTCGCACTTGGCGCATGCGCAGACCTTGACGGGATTTGGTATTGCCGCATTTGTTCTTGATCCCTTCGGCGCGCGCGGAGTGGCCTCCACCGTCGCCAACCAAACGCAGTATTCGTTTGCGGCCAGCGCCTATGATGTGCTTGCGGCCTGGCAGGTGTTGAGCGCCAAACCTCAGATCGACGCCGCCCGCATCGGCGCCCAGGGCCACAGCCGCGGCGGGTCTGCCGTCCTCGCCGCAGCGTGCCGCCGGTTTGCCGACGCCGCCATCGGGCCCGGCAAGGGGCTGAAGGCTGTGCTGGCAGCCTATCCCTGGTCGGGGCACCAGTTCCTCGACCCCGCCGTGGGCGAGACCGAAATTCGCGTCTTGATGGGAGATCGCGATGAGTGGTGCTCGCCCATGCAGGTGCAAGGCCACGTGCAGGCCATCCGGCTCACGGGAGGCAAGGCATCTGTGCGCCTCTTTGGCGGCGCCGCCCATAGCTTCGACCGCGGCTCGCCACTCGCTCGGATTGAGGACGCCGCCGTCTCGCCGGCCGCCCTCACCGCCTACATCGCCGACGACGGCGCTTTCATTCACCCCCTCCAGAGCGCGCCCGACCCCGGTCTCAAGGACCGCGATCTCATGGTCTACGGCCTCAAGTCGGGCTACGGCGTCAAGGGTGCGACGATCGGCACGCGCGGTGAAGAGGCAAGCCTCTTCCGCGCCGACATGATCGCCTTTTGGCAGCGCACGCTCAAGGCCTGAGAAGGACGGCGGGTGCTTTGACCGGGGACAATGGCATGCGCATCGACGGCAAGGTGGCAATTGTGACGGGCGCCGCCTCTGGCATCGGGGCTCAATGCGCCGAGACGCTGGCGCGAGCCGGCGCCAAGGTCATTGCAACGGATATCGATCGGGCCGGTGGCGAGCGCATTGTGCACAAGATCGCCGAGGCCGGTGCCGAGGCGATCTTCCTCGACCAAGACGTGACCGAGGAGGCGCGCTGGCCTCAGGTCATTGCTGCGGCCGAAGGCCGGTTCGGCCACCTCGACATCATGGTGGCCAACGCCGGCATCGGCCTCATGGTGCCGCTCGAGGAAATGTCGCTCGCCGACTGGCGGCGCCAGCAGGCCATCAACCTCGACGGCGTGTTCCTGGCCGTGAAGCACGCAATTGCGGCGATGCGCCGGGCCGGCGGCGGCTCGATCATCTTGATGTCGTCCGTGGCCGGCCTGCGCGGCGCTGCGGGTCTCGCTGGCTATTGTGCTACCAAAGGTGGCGTGCGCCTCCTCGCCAAGGCCGTGGCGCTCGAGGTAGCGGCCGCCAACATCCGCATCAATTCGGTGCACCCCGGCATCATCGCGACGCCGATCTGGGGCAAGCTTGCCCCGAGCGCCGGAGGCGAACGACGCAACGCCCCGCTCGATCCCCATGAACGGGCACGCGGCGCCGTGCCGCTTGGGCTTGCAGGCGAGGCCCAAGACATCGCTGACGGCGTGCTCTTCCTGGCCTCGGACGCTGCGCGCTATGTGACCGGAAGCGAGCTCGTGATCGACGGCGGCCTCATGGCGGGCGCGGCGCCGCGGCCGCGGCCATGACGCGGCCGCCAGCATCTTCTTGGCCCGAACCGGCGTGGGCGATGGCGTTCATCCCCCCTTCAGGCGCGCCCCGTGACATTTGGCCGTCCGTCGGCACCCTTGGCCCGCTACAATGCCGGCTATGATCACGAACGATGCCTTCCCACGCTCCAGACCGCGGCGATAACCCATGACAGTTGAGCATTTCCAGGCCCCGGACGCGCCGGGCTTCAAGCTTGACCCGCGCGTGGTGGGAGCCTTCGGTCGGTTCGCCGGCGGCTTTTGGCGCGACGCCAGCGCCGTGCGGGCCTGGGCGCTCACGCTCGGGCTTGCCCTGTTCCTGATCCTGTCCACCGCGGCCACGGTGGCGCTCAATCAGTGGAACCGTTGGTTCTTCGACAGCCTTGAGAACCGCGACGTGGAGGGTCTAACGCACGCTGTCTTCGTGTTCGGCCTCATCATCATCGCCATGGCAGCGGTGGGCGTCGGCATCGTGCTGACCCGCGAAACCCTGCAGGTCGACTGGCGCGCCTGGATCGTCAGGCATCTCGTCGATCGCTGGCTGTCGCGCCAGCGCTTCTATCACCTCAATGTCACCGGCAAGGAGCCGCCCAACCCGGAGTACCGCATCTCCGACGACACGCGCTGGGCCACCGAGCCGCTGGTAGACCTCGGGATCGGGTTGGTGCTGGCCGTCGTTGGTGCGGCGGCGTTCATCTCCATCCTGTGGACCGTTGGCGGCTCCTACACGCTCGAGCTGGGCACCCTCGGGCCCGTCACCATCCCGGCCTACATGGTGCTGGTAGCGCTCACCTACGGCCTCCTGGCCTCCGGCCTGATGCTGTGGGTGGGTGCACCGCTCGTGGGCTACGTCGGCCGCAAAAACGAGGCCGAAGGCTACTTCCGCTTTGCCATGATGCGCATCCGCGACAATGCCGAAAGCGTTGCCCTCATGAACGGCGCCCGCTACGAGCAGGCCGTACTCGGCCGCTTCTACGAAACCGTTGTGGCACGTTGGATGGCGATCGTTTGGCAGCACGGCCATCTCACCTGGATCACCAACGCGTCGGGACCCATGATCCCCATCGTGCCCCTCCTATTTGCCGCGCCCAAGTATATCTCGGGCGAGCTTACGTTGGGGCAAGTTACGCAATTGGCCGCTGCCTTTGTGCAGGTCCAGATCGCCATCTCTTGGGTGGTCGACAACTACAACCGCGTGGCCGAGTGGTACGCCTCGGCCCGCCGCGTGATGGACATCGTCAATGCCTGTGCGGCGATCGACCCCGACATCGAGGCCATCTCGCCGACCCCGGCGCGGCCCACTCCCGGCAAAGGCGCGGCCGTCCGCTTGAGCGATTTTGAGATCGCCGACGGCAGTGGCCGACCCCTGTTGTCGGGGGACGACATCGCGGCGCGCCCTGGCGAGGCCGTGCACGTACACGGCGATTCCAGCACCGGCAAGTCGACGCTCGTGCGCGTCATCGCCGGGCTGTGGCCGACCGCGCGCGGCAAGCTCACCCTGCCCGACCGGTCCGAAGTGATGATCGCACCGCAGAAGAGCTATCTGCCGCTCGGCTCGCTCAGGGGGGCGTTGCTCTATCCCGACCCCGCGCTCAAGATGTCCGACGAGCGCCTACGCAGCGCGCTGGAGACGATGGATCTGGCGGCCCTCGGCGCACGGCTTGACGAGGTGGCGCGCTGGGACCAAGTGCTCTCCAACGGCGAGCGCCAGCGCCTCGCCATGGCACGGCTGCTCATTCATCGCCCGCGCGTCATCATCCTCGACGATGCCCTCTCCGCACTCGAGGAGGCCGCGCAGTCGGCGCTGCTTGCTCGCCTGCGATTGGAGCTCCCCGAAGCCACCATCGTAAGTCTGGCCCAGCGTCCGGCTCCGCCCGGCGGGCATGACCGCCAGCTGGTGCTGCAGCGGCGCGCCGGCAGGCCCATCTTGGTGGGAGCAAAGGAGCCCGCCCTGGCCGAGGTCAACTAGCAACAGGCAAGAGGGGCTCCCAGCCGAGCCGTACGTCGATGACCAAGCTCAACTACTGGAACGAGACCTGGAGCCTCGATGAAGTGCAGTGCCCCTGCGATCTCGACTTCGTTGCCTACCTTGATGAGAAGGGAGCCAAGGAAGCCGCCATCTTTCATTTCGGGACCGGCAACCACCACATCGTCGGCTTGCGGATGGCCCAGAACGGCTCCAACTGCGCCGTCCTCGGCATCACGGCCTCGCCGCAGGAGTATGACGACTACATCGATCTCTTGATCACCAATCCGCGACTCGGCTTCACCTACAAGGCCTTTTTCGGTGATATCTATCAGCTCGATCCCCGGCTGTTGCCCGATTTCGATTACGTGAGCCTGTTCCACGTCGGCGAATTCCGCACGCCCGAGAATGATGCCTACGGAGCACTCACGGACCTAGCGATGACGCTGATCTTGGCCGACAAGTTGCGCCCCGGGGGTGAGATCCTCTTCTACACGGGCTCCTTTGCTTACGATAAGGCGACGGCGGTGGCTCAAGAGCTCGTCAAACAACGCCCCTTCGACCCCGCTGGTCCCTATAAAAGCCTGCAGATCTTCAGGAAGCGCGCGCTCTGATCTGATCATGTCGACGTGGGATATCTACAGGCGGGCGATGACCATGCTCGTGGTCGAGCGCCGCCAGACCATCGCCATCGTCATCTGCGGCGTCGCCCTCGGCGTGGTGCCAATCGCCGAGCAGGTGCTGCTCGCGCGCGTGGTCGATGCGCTGGCACTTGGCAAGGCGGCTTTCCCCATCATCGGCCTTTGGGCCGTGCTCGGCCTCATTGGCATCATTGCTGGCGTGATCGTGGCAGTCATGGCCGACCGGCTCGCGCACCGTCGCCGGCTTGCCGCCTTGGGACAGGCTTTCGAGCACGCCATCGTGCTGCCGATCAGCTATCACGCGGAGAAGGGATCGGGCGCGGTGGTGCGTACCATCCTCGCCGGCACGGACGCCCTGTTCTGGAACTGGTTGTCCTTCTTGCGCGAGCAGTTTGTTGCCTTCGTTGGCCTCGTCGTCCTGATCCCGACCGCCGTCTATATGAACGCGATGATGGCGCTCATTTTGGCGGCACTGGCTGTGATCTATGTGCTCGCCAACGTCTACGTCGCGCGCCGCACCAGCAAAGACCAGGCCGCCGTGGAACAGTACCATAACAATGTCTATGGTCGTGTCGGTGATGTGCTCGGCAACGTCACGGTGGTGCAAAGCTACGCCCGCTTCGCCTCCGAGATGCAGGCCATGCGCACCATCATGGCCGAGTTGCTGATGGCCCAGTATCCCGTCCTCACCTGGTGGGGCCTCTTGACCGTGCTGACGCGCACGGCCGCCACCATCACCGTCGTGGCCATTTATGCGGTCGGCGCCCTCCTCGTCTCCGAAGGCAAGATCACGGTCGGCGAGATCGTGGCCTTCGTCGGCTTCGCCGGTCTGCTGATTGGCAAGCTCGACCTGCTGTCGGGCTTTGCCGTGCGCATCTTTCAGTACGCGCCGACGCTGGGCAGTTTGTTTGACCTGCTCGACGCCAGCGACGGCGTGCGCGAGAAAGTGGGTGCCAAGCCGCTCGCCGACATCGCAGGCAATGTGCGCTACGAACACGTGACGTTCCGCTTCCGCAACAGCGACCAGGGCGTGTTCGACATCGATCTTAACGCTGGCGCCGGCAAGACCATCGCGCTCGTCGGCCCTACGGGAGCGGGCAAGACCACCACTCTCGCCCTGTTGCAGCGATTGCGCCCGCTCGACGACGGCTGCATCTTGATCGATGATCAGGACATTGCTGACGTGACGCTCGCCTCGCTGCGGCACAACATGGCGGTGGTCTTCCAGGATGCCGGCCTTTTCAATCGCTCGATTGCCGAGAATATCCGCATCGGTCGCCCCGAGGCCACCGATGCCGAGGTCGAGCAGGCGGCCAAATTGGCCGAGGCGCACGAATTCATAGCCAAGAAGCCCGCTGGCTACGCCTTCGTGATCGGCGAGCGGGGGGCCTCACTGTCCGGCGGCGAGCGCCAGCGCATCGCCATCGCCCGGGCCATCCTCAAGGACGCGCCGATCCTCATTCTGGACGAAGCCACTAGCGCACTCGATGTGGAAACGGAGGCTCGCATCAAGCGCGCGCTCGACCGGCTGCGGGCGGGGCGCACCACCTTCATCATCGCCCATCGCCTCTCAACCGTTGCCAATGCCGATCAGATCCTCGTCCTCGACGCAGGCCGTATCGTTGAACGCGGCAGCTTCCGCGAACTGGTGGCGAAGGGCGGTCTCTTCGCCCGCCTGGTGCGCGAAGGTGGCTTCACCGAACCGGTGGCGCCGTCCGCGCTCCCCGCGGCTGTCGCATCTTGAGGATGGCCGCCTCCGCCAACAAGGGGGGGCCACCCTCAGGACGTCTTCATGATAAAGGGGTTGCCGCCGCCGGGGCCGTTGTTGATCCACACGCTCTTCGTTTGCAGGTAGCCCTCGATGGCCTCTGCGCCGTTCTCGCGCCCGAGCCCGGAGGCCTTGTAGCCGCCGAACGGCATCAAGAAGCTCACCGCGCGATAGGTGTTGACCCACACCGTGCCGGCGCGGATGCGCTTCGACACCGAGGTCGCCCGCTTCACCGACTGCGTCCAGAGGCCCGCGCCAAGGCCGTAAGCGATGTCGTTGGCGATCGTCACCGCTTCCGCCTCGTCCTTGAACTTGATGATAGACAGCACCGGTCCAAACACTTCCTCCTGCGCGATGCGCATCTTATTGTTGACGTCGGTGAAGATGGTCGGCTTGACAAAATATTGGCCGCCGCCCTCCTCCTTGCTGGCAGGCCCGCCGCCCAGCACACACCTGGCACCCTCGCCCTTGGCGATGTCGATGTAGGAGAGGATCTTCTGGTATTGCGCCGGCGTCGTCACCGGGCCGACTTGGGTATCGAGCTTGGCGGGATCGCCTAGTCGCGCCTGCCGTGCCATATCCACGAGTTTGTCCACGAACCGATCGTGGATCGTCTCCTGCAACAGCAGCCGTGAACCGGCAATGCAAGTTTGCCCCGTTGCAGCGAAGATGCCAGATGGCACCGCTCACCGCGTCCTCCAGAACGCAGTCGTCGAACACAATGTTTGGCGATTTTCCGCCGAGCTCCAGCGACACCTTTTTGAAGGTCTTTGCCGCGAGCTCATTGACACGCGCACCTGTCACCGTTCCGCCGGTGAAGGCCACCTTGGCGACCTTGGTGTGCGTTACCAGCGGTTCACCCACCACCGCTCCATAGCCGGTCACGACGTTGATCACGCCTGCGGGCACTCCGGCGGGCTCGATGACGAGCTTCATGAACTCCAACAGTGACGCGGAGGTGAACTCGGAGGGCTTTATCACCACCGTGCAACCTGCCGCCAGGGCCGGCGCCAGCTTCCAGCCCACCAGCATCAAAGGCGAGTTCCACGGCGTGATGAACGCGCACACGCCGACCGGCTCCTTCAAGGTGTAGGTAAAGTGGTCGGGGCGGTCCGCAGGAACCACCGAGCCGCAGATTTTGTCGGCAAGCCCGCCATAGTAATAGAACCACTCCGGCAAATACTTGGTCTGCGCGTGCATCTCCGACATGAGCTTACCGTTGTCGCGCACCTCGATTTGGGCCAGATGCTCGGCATGCTGCTCAATGAGCGCCGCGATGCGGCGCAGCATTTTGCCACGCGCCGTCTGCGACAGGGCTGGCCAGGGACCGGCATCGAACGCGCGCCAGGCCGCCTCGCAGGCGCGCTCGACATCCTTGCCATCGCATTCGGGGATCAATGCCCAGGGTTCGCCCGTGTAGGGGTCGAACGTCTTGAAGGTCTTACCCGAAGCTGCGCTACACCACTTGCCGTCGATATAGGTCTGATATTCCTTGAGTTTGCTCGGACGATCTTGCATTGGGGTTCCTCGCGATGCCAGGCGTGCGCCAGTGCACACAGATTTAAGTACGAGGCTAGAAGCCTGGGCCCTGCACAGCAAGGGGATGGGAGCCCATACCGCCTTGCAGCAAAGCCCGGCGTGCGCCAAACTGACGTTTAGGTCAAGGATCCGGGAAGGCACCCCCGCGAAGGAGCCGAGCAAGGCTGCCAAGGCCCGAACGGTTGCGAACGGTGGCCCGCGTTCCCAAGCGGCATTGGGTCATAAACAAGTCAAAACCGATAAGGAGGCGAGGCGTGGCCACTTCCAGCACGCTCAAGGTGCGCGTCGATCGCGACAAATGCCAAGGTCACAACCGCTGCAAGGCATTGGCGCCGGAGTTGTTCGAGCTCGACGAGTACGGCAACGCTCGCGAAAAGGGAGACGGCACCGTGCCCGCGGGGTTGGAGGAAAAGGCCTACCTAGCCAAGTCGAACTGTCCGGAGTTCGCCGTCGAAGTCATCGAGACCAAGGGGTGAGCCATGAGCCAGCGTCCGCCGGTGAAGGACTGGGCCTCTGATTTCGACCACCTCGATCCGACCTGGGTCAACGACCCCTTTCCGATCTGGCACGAGATGCGCACGCAATGCCCGATCGCCCACACGGACCGGTTCATGGGCGTCTATTTTCCGTCCCGCTACGCCGACGTGCGGGCCGTCGCCTACGATACGGAACATTTTTCCTCCCGCCGCGTCATCGTGCGTGAGACACCGCCGCCCCGCATCCCCTCGCCGCCGATCACCTCCGATCCCCCCGAACATCGCCCGGCACGCATGGTGCTGCTCCCGCCTTTCACGCCGGAGGCCATGAAGAAGCTCGAGCCGCGGGCCCGGGCGCTCGCCAACGAGCTCATCGACAGGTTCATCGGCCGCGGTAGTGCCGACGCGGCCGTGGAATACGCCCAGGAAATCCCGGTGCGCCTCATCGCCCACATGTTGGGCCTGCCGGAGTCGGACGGCGACCTTTATCGCAATTGGATCAAGATGATCCTCGAGGACGGCATTACCGACGTCAACATCGCCGTGCAAGCGGCCGGCGAGATGACGCAGTATTTCATGGGCTACGCGCACGATCGCGCAGAGAAGCCGGGCGACGACCTGATCAGCTATCTGCTCAAGGCTCGGACCAACGGCCAACCGCTGGCGCCTGAGAACGTGATCGGCTCGCTGCGGCTTCTGCTCATCGCTGGCATCGATACGACATGGAGCGGCATCGGCTCCTGCATCTGGCATCTGGCGACGCATCCTGAGGATCGCCGCCGCCTCGTCAGGGAGCCGCACTTGATGCCAACCGCAATCGAGGAGTTCCTGCGCGCCTACGCGCCGGTCACCATGGCGCGCGAGGTGGTGAAAGAGACGCAGATCAACGGCTGCATGTTCAAGGTCGGCGAGATGGTTCTGTTGTCATTTCCAGCCGCCAATCGCGATCCGGAGATGTTCCCGGACGCCGACAAGGTGATCATCGACCGCAAGGAGAACCGGCACGCGGCCTTTGGCCTTGGTATTCATCGCTGCGTCGGCTCGAACCTGGCGCGCATGGAGATGACCGTAGCGGTGGAGGAGTTGCTAAAGCGCATCCCCGAATTCAGCCTTGCTGGTAAGGTGACCTGGTCGGAGGGCACCGTGCGCGGACCCCGCCAACTGCCGATCAAATTCTAGATGAGAGGTGAGCCATGAGCCAGCGTCCTCCTGTGAAGGACTGGGCCACCGATTTCGACCACCTGGATCCAAACTGGGTCGATGACCCGTTTCCGATCTGGGACGAACTCAGGCAGAAGTGTCCCATCGCCCACACCGAGCGCTTCAACGGCGTCTATCTGCCGACGCGCTACGAGGACGTGCGCCGGATCGCTTATGATCCGGAACATTTTTCTTCGCGCAAGGTCATCGTCCGTGAGATGCCGCCGCCGAGCAACAATGGCGCTCCGCCGATCACCTCCGATCCCCCGCGCCACCGATTGGCCCGCATGGCGCTGCTGCCACCCTTCACCCCGCAGGCCATCGACAAGCTCATTCCTAGAGCGCGCCAAATCTGCAATGTCCTCATCGACGGCTTTGCCAAAAAGGCGGGCTGCGACGCGGCCGTCGAGTACGCGCAGCATATTCCCGTGAAGATCATCGCCCACATGCTGGGCATTCCCGAGGGCGATGGCGATCGTTTCCGCGGCTGGATCAAGGCGGTGCTCGAGGACGGCATCACCGACGAAGCCGAGATGATGCGCGGTTTCAACGAAATCCGCGCTTATTTCACGGAGCATCTCGCGGAGCGGCGCAAGAACCCCGGTGAGGACCTCATAAGCTATCTCACGCTCCAGCACTATCCGGACGGGCGCCCCTTCACCGACAATCACGTGCTCGGCAGCGTCCAGCTGCTCTTGGTGGCCGGCATCGATACGACATGGAGCGGCATCGGCTCGTGCCTGTGGCACCTCGCCAAGACCCCCGCGGATCGCGAGCGCTTGCTGCGCGAGCCTGCGCTGATGCCGATCGCCATTGAGGAATTTCTGCGCGCTTACGCGCCGGTGACCATGGCGCGCGAGGTTGCCAAGGAAACGCAGCTCAACGGCTGTACGTTCAAGGCCGGCGAGATGGTGCTGTTGTCGTTCCCCGCTGCCAACCGTGACCCTGATATGTTTCCCGACGCCGACAAGGTGATCATCGATCGGAAGGAAAATCGACACGCCGCCTTTGGTCTTGGGATCCATCGCTGCGTCGGCTCGAACCTGGCGCGCATGGAGATGACCGTGGCTGTTGAGGAGTTCCTCAAGCGTATCCCCGAATTCAGCCTCGCCGGTAAGGTGACCTGGTCAGAGGGCTCAGTGCGCGGGCCCCGCCGGCTGCCCCTGCGATTTTCCTGAGCTCATTGGAAGACCTCAACCCTCCTTGAACGCCTCCGCGCGCCCCTGCCGGATGGTGGCCAGCAAGACCACGGGCATGACAGGGAGGCTGTGTGCGAGGAAGCCGAGGCAGATCACCCGTCCAACAAGACCCATGCAGCCATGACTGACGATGCGGTCTCTCAATGCGCTGCCGCTGCTCAGACCGCTCGAACTTCGGCAAGCCGCTTGATTGCGTACTCATCATCCCAGCAGACAGCGGCTTCCCACGCAGCCGACGCTTGCGCGGCGATGTCATGCGCGCTGGCGTCGAGACCGGCAGCGTTGTGGGGCAGGACCAGGTCGAGGTCGGGGACGTCGACGTGCGATTCGTCCCAGTCGATCAGCGCGACCCGATTTGCGGTTATGCGGACGTTGCCAGGGTTGTTGGGGTCGCCGTGGACGACGCATGTCTGACGTCCGATGAGCCGCGCCCACGCTCTTTGGCATCGAGCAACGCCCTCAGGCGGCATCGCGCCGAGGTCGATCTTCGTCCCGGTCTCGGCGTGCAGGAGGTCGGTCGACGATCGCCAACCTGGGCGCTGCGGCCAGCCCTGCGTCAACCGATGCAGCCGGCGGAGCGTGTCGGCCACGCGACGCCAGTCGGCC
>DATBGH010000001.1:0-58460 GCA_036558085.1 Hyphomicrobiaceae bacterium | reverse complement strand
GGTGGCATTGACGCGATCGGTGAAGGTCTTCATGGCGCGCCGCGTGGCGGGCGTCCACACCCCGTTGAGCTCACCCTCATAGCAGCCAACCCGGCGCAGCTCCTTTTGCAGCTCGCGGGCGAGGCTGTCGCGATCCCTGGGGATCGCCGCCACCCGCGCCACCCCGGCCTCTTGGGAACGCGGTGCAAGCGTGACGATCACAGGCGCCGAAGAAGCGGCCGCCGGAAGACCGTCGCCGGGCATAGGTGAGGCAACCGCACCGAGGCTCGTCCCAACCACCAATCCTTGCGATTGCACGTTGGGGGAGGCGACCGAGGGAGCCCAGCCGCTGTCGAAGTCCGACAGTGCCCCGTGGCCGGCGATCGCCAAGCCGCTGAAAATGAGGACCAACCCGCTGGTTTTGCGGCAAGCAAGCTCTCGGATGCGACGACCGGCATTTGGCATTGTTGTTTTCATCCCGCTGTCGAGATCATCAATGCCCATGGATCGGGTCTGCAGCTCCGGGTTTTGGTTCGCATCCTCGGTCAGCGGCGGCGGTCGCACCACGCCACACAGACCGGATTCACCAGGGCTTGGCGCGTTGCGAGCGACCCCGATTTGCGCTTCTTCAAGGCACGCCCGGGATAGTCGCCTCCAGAACGTGGCCGGACTATTCATGTTCCTGACGGAACTGTCTTTCTCGGCCCGATCAATTAGCCTCACTGGGGCCACGTAAGCCCCGCCACGTTAACCCATTGCGCAGGGAGAGGCTGGTCGGCAGGGGAAGGCGAGTGTTCCCGGTACCGTGGTCTTTTGGTAACATGCTGGGGTCCGTGGGCTTGACTGGAGGGGACTATTTTGGACAGCCGCCTGGGTCTGCCGGTCAATACGGTCCTCGACGGCAGCTACCGCATCGCGCGCGTCGTCGGCTCCGGCGGGTTTGGCATTACCTATGAGGCCGAGGATATCAATCTCGGTACCGCGGTCGCCATCAAGGAATACTATCCCTTTGATTTCGGCGATCGCGACGCCACGATGAGCGTCAAGCCCAAGTCCGATCGCCACAAGCAGACTTTCGACTGGGGCCGCTCCAACTTCCTTCAGGAAGCGCGCACCCTCGCCAGGTTCGAGCACCCAAGCGTGGTTCGCGTGACGCGCGTGTTCGAAGCCAATTCCACCGCTTACATGGTGATGCGATTCGAGCAGGGGCACAGCTTCGAAGCCTGGCTCAACAACCTCGGAAGGCTGCCGACACAGGGGGAGCTCGATTCTGTCGTCGCACCGTTGCTTGACGCGTTGCAGATGATGCATGCCGAGAACTTCCTGCACCGCGACATCGCTCCAGACAACATCATCGTGCGTGCCGATGGCTCTCCGGTCTTGCTCGACTTTGGTGCGGCGCGGCGGGCGGTGGCCGAGATGAGCCGCACCATGACCGGTATTGTCAAGGCCGGTTACTCCCCCCATGAGCAATATTCGTCCGATAGCCGCCTGCAGGGCCCCTGGTCAGATCTCTACGCGCTTGGCGGCACGCTCTATCGCGCAGTAACGGGAAATGCCCCCGAGGAGGCCACGCTGCGCGTGGACGAGGACCACATGCCGCCGGCGTCGCAGGTTGCACGCAAGAGCGGTTACCGGCCGGGCTTTCTGTCGGCGATCGACGGCTGTCTCAGGGTCCGACACTCCGAACGGCCTAGATCCGTGGCGCAGCTGCGGCCATTGATGCTCGGGCGCCAATCGCAGCCGAGGCCCGGGCTGCGGTTTGTGGAGGCCTTCAAAACGCCGGGCAAGACGCCTTCACTCAAGGGGCCGCCGCGGCCACCAGGACGGGCCGGGCAGCCAGCTCCAACTCGACGAACAGCGCCTCCCGGGGGACAGCCGACTAGGCGTTGGCCCGCCGTCGCCGCCGCGACGCTCGCGATTCTTGGTGGCGCATACGGAGGCTATGAGTACACGCGCTGGCAGCCGATTGATGGAGCCGATGCGCAACGGCGCACCGCGCAAGCGATCGCGGCCAAAAAGGCCGAGGAGGAGCGCACTCGCCAGGAGGCCGAAGCCAAGCGTATCGCCGAGGCCGCCGCCAAGAAGAGGGCCGACGAGGAACGCGCCTACCAGGAGGCCGAGGCCAAGCGCATCGCCGAGGCCGCCGCCAGGAAAAAGGCCGACGAGGAACGCGCTCTCCAGGAGGCCGATGCCAAGCGCATCGCCGAGGCCGCCGCCAAGAAAAAGGCCGACGAGGAACGCGCTCGCCAGGAGGCCGAGGCCAAGCGCATCGCCGAGGCCGCCGCGGCGCAAAAACGCGCCGATGAGGAGCGCGCCCGCCAGGAGACCGAGGCCAAACGCGAGCAGGCTCGGATTGCCGCCGCGAAAATCGCCGCCGAAGAAGCCGATAAATCCAAGCTTGAAGACCCGCAGCGGGTAGGCTCCAGCGTGCTTAATGCGGAGGAACGCGCTACATTCGTCAAGCGAATCCAGGAAGTTCTCAAGCAGAGCAGGTGCTACGAGGGCGCCATCAACGGCAGCAGCGACGACGCCCAGAAGAGCCTCGACCGATACATCAAGAGCGTCCGGTCGCAGGGCAAGGATCGACCGGCGCGCATCGAGTTGGCGAAGGCGAGCGCGGGCGACTTCGACTCTTGGCTGAGGGAAGCCGATGACATCAAAGGCGGGTTGTGCTCGCTTCCGCGAGAGAAGAGGCCCGCCGTGTCCAAGCCGCAGCACCGCGAGGAGCCGCGGCGGACGCATGCGGCCGAGCCGAGAGCACGGCCGAGTTCTGGTGGCGGTGGCGGCGGTGGTGGCGGTGGCGGTAGGATCGGACCAATCCAGGGAATCCAATGAGCAACCACGACAGATACAATTCAACAACAGCGCGCAGAGAGATGCCCATGTTCACGCTGCTTAGTCGGTCGATCCTGTTTACCGGAGTGCTCGTTGCGGGTCTTTCCGCGACCGCCTGGTCAGCGGACACCAATGCAATCAGGCCCAAGGCGATCGGACCGGAACCGCCGGTGTCCATGGCAACGGCCTCGCCCGCAGATCCAGGCGCAGTCGACGAGCCGTCGGCCGTTGGCGCCACTGCCCAGAGAACAGTGGAGGTGGCCCAGTCCCAGCCCACACGGGCGCACGGCACTCTAACCGCGGGCAAACGGTACGCCAGCAATCGCGCTCGGATCGGCTACTTTCGACCGGTCCATCGCTACAGCCTGATGCTCGGCATCGGCTATTGACAGTCCGTTTGCGCCGCTAGAACGTCCCTAAGTTGCTCGACCACTGCCAGGTGCGCGGGAACCTCCGCCATCACCTTGTGGCCCGAACTTCGGGGGAGAGCGATCGCGAAGGTAGATGGCGTAGCGACAAGGATGAGCCGGTCGTAGGCCCTGTCGCGCCATCCCTCCGCAAGCGCATCGGCCAATCGAGGCTCTCTTCAGCTGCCTGTGTGGGTCGGAATGGGGCTCGAGGGCTGAGCGGGCCGGTCCCGTCGACCTAAAGCACGGCCCGCTCGGTCAGTCATGCGTTCGTGGGTAGCGGCATGGTCGCCCTGCCATGCGCGGCCGTCGACTGCCGGCAGTCCTTTTACCCGGACCCTCATTTTGCAGGACGTGCACGCGCCCCCGCCGGCAATCAAGATCAAGTGCGAACCGCCTTCCTGAAGGTGTTCCGCTCGTGTTGTAGTACCCATAGGACGGGGACATAGGGGTCAACCGGCATTGAGGCAAATCAACCAGCGCCTCGTTTGCACGTTCGCCTGGCTGTGGGCATAGTTCATCATCGACCCACCCCCAGGTGCATTTCCCGATCCTGAGAGCCCTGCCGCCCGATGCCCGTGAACGCGAAGCGCATCTTCCGTACCATGATCCCACTCAAGCTCGGTGACATGCGGCCTTTCGCTTTCCTCGGCGCGGCGTGCCGCGGCGCCATCCCTGCCAAGGCTGTGGTGGCCGATGCCTTGGGGGGACAAGCCACGCCGACGCCGCACCTCTCCGTGCGCGGTAGTCCCCGGGGTTGGCCGGTGCATGCGCGGTCCTTCCGGCCCACCTTCGGCCAGCCGTTGGGCGGACCGGCGGCCACCCCTGGGTAGACGGGAGATACGCATGGGACGCCATGGCGAGGAGCGGCGCGCTCGGCCCAACGGGACCGCAGAGCCCCGCGCTGCGTGGCCCACGTCGGGTGCTGGGGAGACCAAAGTCGTCAACTTGGCCCTGCAGGGTGGAGGTGCGCACGGTGCGTTTGCCTGGGGTGTGCTCGACAAGCTGATGGAGGATGCTCGCATCGGCATCGAGGGCATCTCGGCGACCAGCGCCGGTGCCATGAACGCCACGGTGCTGGCCTATGGTTTCGCCGCGGGTGGGCGAGAAGGCGCGCGCAAGGCGCTCGCCGGCTTCTGGCGCCGCATCGCGCACGCAGCCTCCACATCACCCCTGCAACCCTCTCTGCTCGACCGCATGACCCAGAACCATGGGCTCGACTTCAGCCCAGCGTTCCAAACCTTCGATCTGCTGGTGCGCGTATTCTCGCCCTACCAATTCAATCCCATGAACTTCAATCCACTGCGCCACATCCTCGAGCAGTCGGTGGACTTCCAATGTCTGCGCGAGAGCTCCGCAATCAAGCTCTTCCTCAATGCCACCAACGTGCGCACCGGGAAGGTGCGGCTCTTCCGCAATGCCGAGATCACACCGGACGCGGTAATGGCATCGGCCTGTTTGCCCTTGCTGTTCCAGGCCGTGGAAATCGATGGAGAGGCCTATTGGGACGGTGGTTACATGGGCAACCCCGCCATCTTCCCGCTCATCTACGAGTGCAAATCCTGCGACGTCGTCGTCGTCCACATCAATCCGATCGCGCGCCCAGACGTGCCCAAGACCGCGGCCGAGATCCTCAATCGCATCGATGAAATCTCGTTCAATTCCTCGCTGATGCGCGAGATGCGCGCGATCGCCTACGTCACCAGACTGATCGACGAGGGCACCATCAAGGACGACAGCATGAAACGCATGCTAATCCACTCCATTGCCGCCGACGAGTTCATGCTAAAGCTCGGCGTCAACAGCAAGATGAATGCCGACTGGGAGTTCCTCACCCACCTGCGCGACGCTGGGCGGGCGCGGGCGACGGAGTGGCTGGCGGGCAATTTCCAGCACCTCGCCACCAGGTCGAGCACCGATTTCGAGCTTTATTTGTGAGGCCCCAAGCCCTTCTCGCCAGGCCCTTCACACCAGTCACGCCGGCCCCTTCACACCGTCGCGCGCTCTGCCACCACCACCAGCACGGTGCCGCGCGCGCCAGTAACCTTCACGCGGCTCCCCGCCGGAACATCGGGACCCTCGGCCTGCCAGACGGAATCGCCCACGCGTACCTTGCCGCGACCGTTCTCAATCGCCGCCTCCACAACCAGTGAGCGGCCGACGTACTGCAGCGCTCGCTCGTTGAGATCGGGAAGATCACTTTTGCTCACGTCGGGTCGGACGTAGCGGCGCACGGCGAACACGGTCAGCACCGCAATGATGCCAAAGGCAATAACCTGGTAGGGCCAGGTTAGACCCGTGGCCAACGCCAGCAGGCCGACAACCACGGCCGCCATCCCAAACCACAGCGAGTGAACGCCGGGAAGCGCAAACTCCAGCACGAACAGCAGCACGGCCAGAATGAACCAGTTCCAGACGCTAAAGCCGACGAAGTATGCCAACAGCCCCTGCATGCTGTCCGTCTCCCCAGAACGCCAGCAAATCTAGCCTAGTCAGATCACGTCTTCACGTCTGCGGCACGCTGCCCTGGCGAATGCTGCGGGCCGACGGCGCCGGATGACCGGCCGCGCCATTGGCAAAGGCCTCCTTGGTGATCTCGGCCAATCCGGCCAGCGATCCGATCACAGACGACGCCTCGAGAGGTAGCATCAGGATTTTCTGATTAGGCGACCTGGCGATGCCCTCGAGCGCTTTCATGTAATTGGTGGCAACGAAGTAGTTGATGGCCTGCACGCTGCCACCGGCAATGGCCTGGCTCACCACCTCCGTGGCCTTGGCTTCTGCCTGGGCGGCGCGCTCGCGCGCCTCCGCATCACGGAACGCCGCCTCCCTGCGCGCTTCGGCGGCCAACACGACGGCCTGCTTCTCGCCCTCGGCCTTCAGGATGGCGGCTTGGCGGAGACCTTCCGATTCCAGAATTTGTGCGCGCTTGTCACGCTCGGCCTTCATCTGCCGCGCCATGCTGTCGACGAGATCGCGCGGCGGTGCGATGTCCTTGATCTCAATGCGCGTGACCTTCACGCCCCATGGTTCGGTCGCCGCGTCTACCACTTGCAGCAGGCGCGCGTTGATCTGATCGCGGTTGGCGAGCAGCTCGTCAAGGTCCATCGAGCCCATTACCGTGCGGATGTTGGTCATCGTCAGATTGATGATCGCGCCCTCAAGCCGATCGACCTCGTAGGCTGCCTTGGCCGCGTTGAGTACTTGGTAGAAGGTAACGCCGTCCACAGTGACCATGGCGTTGTCGCGGGTGATGATGTCCTGCGAGGGGATGTCCATCACCTGTTCCTTCATATTCATTTTCGCACCAACGCGCTCCATCACCGGTACGAGGATGTGCAGCCCCGGGTTGAGGGTGCGCGTGTAGCGACCGAAGTTCTCGACTGTATAGGCGAAGCCTTGCGGCACCATCTTGACGGTGGACCACAACGCCGCCACAGCCAGCACGATCAGCAGCACCGCGAAGGTCTCGAAGCCGAAGGGATTCATGGGATTTCACCTGATCGCAGAAGTTTCGCTGTTATGTAAGCAGCGAATTAGGCGAGTTTTAGTATGCGAAGTATGAAATTCTCGATAAGTCATAAGTTGATGGAAAATAAACTGGCATACAATACGCAGGCTAAATTTCGCGGTTTAAGGCAAAGAGTTGCGCCTACTCCACCCAACCCATCAACTCGCGCCGGACGATGTGCTCGATGACACGCATGCCGTGCTCGCTGTCGTTTAGACAGGGCACACAAGCAAACTTCTCGCCGCCATTGGCCAGGAAAATCCGGCGGTTCTCGATATTCAGTTCCTCGAGCGTTTCGAGGCAATCGGCGGCAAACCCGGGCGTCACGATCACCAGCCGCTTCAGTCCGGATTGCGCCAAGCGCACCAGCGTGTCGTTGGTGTAGGGCTGCAGCCATGCTTCGCTGCCGAAACGCGACTGGAACGTTGTGTGCCAGCGCGCGTCGGGCCATCCCAAACGGTCGCGCAGCAGGCGCGAGGTCTTCTGCACGTGGCAGTGGTAGGGATCACCGGCCTCCAAGCAGCGCTGCGGCATGCCGTGAAAGGAGGCGATCAGCGCTTCCGGCTCGAAGTCGAGCGCGGCCAGATAGGCGCGGATCGATGCGGCCAGCGCGTCGATGTAGACGGGATCATCGTAATAGGGCGGCGCTACCCGCAGCGAGGGTTGCCAGCGCAGGCGCATCAGCGCGCCAAAAACGGCATCGGCGGCCGAAGCCGTCGTTGCAGCGGCATACTGGGGATAGAGCGGAACGATGAGGAGGCGGTCGCAGCCCTCGCCGCGAAGGCGCGAAACGCGGCTCTCTGTGCTCGGACTGGCGTAGCGCATAGCCCAGTCCGTTACGATGGGATGATCCACCAAGGCCGCAGCGAGCTTCTCGGCTTGCGCGCGCGTAATGGTCTTGAGCGGACCCTCGTCCTGCGCTCGGTTCCAGATCTTGGCGTAGTCTCTGCCCTTGCGCGCCGGCCGCACCGAGAGCACGAATAAGTTGAGTATCGGCCACCACTTCCATCTAGGCAGATCGATGACACGTCGGTCGGAAAGGAATTCCTTGAGATAGCGCCGCATTGCCCAATAGCCGGTGCCATCGGGCGTGCCTAGGTTCAAGAGCAGCACGCCGATGCGTCCGCTTCTGATCGCCGGATGGCCCGGCGGCATTTGGGAGTTGGCGTTGCCCGCGCCGGTTGCCGCCTGGTTTCCAGTTAGGTGCTCGTGCTCCCGCGCGCAGGCTCTTGCGCCGCTCATGCCCAGCCCTGCGCCTTCGCGCCAGCACGGCCGACGCCGACATAAAGAAATCCCAGTGGTGTCAAGTCCTGCGGGCGGTAGATGTTGCGCAGGTCGACGAGTACGGGTCGCTTGAGCAGGGACTTAACGCGCGCAAGATCGAGTGCGCGGAACTCGTCCCATTCCGTGGCGATCACCAGCGCATCGGCGCCCTCCATGCAGCTGTAGGCGTGGTCGGCGTAGGCGACGTTCTCCAGTACCGCGCGCGCCTGCTTCATGCCTTCTGGATCATAGGCGCGCACATGTGCACCGGCGTCGAGCAGAGCCGTTATTAGAGAGATCGAAGGCGCCTCGCGCATGTCGTCCGTGTTGGGCTTGAACGTCAGACCGAGCACGGCAATCGTCGCCCCACGTATGCTGCCACCGCACGCGGCGATCACTTTGCGTGCCATGGCACGCTTGCGCTGGTCGTTGACGCTGGCCACCGTTTCCAGGATGCGGCACGGTGCGCCGTAGTCGTGCGCCGTCTGCATGAGCGCGGTCAGATCCTTGGGGAAGCACGAGCCGCCAAAGCCGGGACCCGCGTTGAGGAACTTGCGCCCGATGCGGTTGTCGAGGCCGATACCCAGAGCGACCTCTTGCACATCGGCACCGGCCCGCTCGCACAGATCCGCCATCTCGTTGATGAAGGTGATCTTCGTGGCAAGAAACGCATTGGCCGCATACTTGATGAGCTCGGCCGTGCGCCGGCCGGTGAAGAGTAGCGGTGGACGGTTGAGCGACAAAGGGCGATAGATGTCTGCCATGATCTGACGCGCCCGCTCGTCATCGGTGCCAACGACGATGCGGTCCGGGCGCTTAAAATCGCTGATGGCTGCGCCCTCGCGCAAAAACTCCGGATTAGAGACGACGGCGAAGGTGGCATCTGGGCGTGCCTCGGCGACAATGCGCGCCACCTCGTCGCCCGTGCCGACGGGCACTGTCGACTTGGTCACGATCACCTTGTACCCGTCGAGATGCGTGGCTATTTCGCGGGCCGCCTGAAAGACGTAGGTGAGGTCGGCATGGCCGTCACCGCGACGGGACGGGGTCCCGACGGCGATGAACACGGCCTGTGCCGCGGCCATGGCGGGCCCCAGCTTGGTGCTGAAGAGCAGTCGCTCCTCGCGCATGTTCTTGACCACCAATTCCGCCAATCCAGGCTCGAAGATCGGCATCTCACCCTGCTGCAGACGGGCGATGCGATCGCCGTCCTTGTCGAGGCACGTGACGATGTGCCCGAAATCAGCAAAACACGCGCCTGACACCAGGCCCACGTACCCCGCCCCGATCATGACAATATGCATTTAAGCTCTTCCTGCGATAAACGTCGGCACGTGGCCCATCCGCGGCGCACCCCTCCACGGGAGCCATCGCAGCCCCAGCCCCACCCCTCGCGGCGATCCGTTGCCAGCCCGTGCGCGCATCGCCCTATGGCCAAGTGCGCGGATCCCCGCGGTGGCATGAGTGCGCCAACGTGGGACCCCGAGCGCGGTTCACAGCCTTTATGCCGCCGGGTATGGTTGCAAGCAAGGGGAGGCGGCGCCCGGCGCCGACCGCGGATTGAAAATCGAGCTCAAAGAGGGAAAGTGAAGCCTGCGCGTCTTTTCAGAACGACTTCGTTGCCTCTTGTGTGCGGCGCAGTTGGGCAGAATAGCTATAGCTTAACGGTCTCTTGGTGAGGGAAACGCTTGAGAGCCTGCTCCACCCATGGCTCCTGCGGCTGATTGGCCTCGGGCGCTATCCCAAGCGCGTCATTCTTGCCGTCAGCGACTTGCTTGCGTTGGGGCTGGCATTGTGGATCGCCATGTCGGCTCGGCTCGGCGAACTCTACGTGTGGCCGTCCTGGGGGCTCTTCCTCATCTTCTGTGCCGCGCCAGCGATCGGCGTGGCTACATTCTTCCGACTTGGCCTCTATCGTCTGGTGACCCGCTACATCAGCGGTGAAGGGGCGGTCCTCATCCCGGTCGCGGTCGGCCTCTCCGCACTGGTCTGGGCCCTGCTCGTCCTCCTCTCTGGGGTGCAAACGTCTGGAACCCAGGCGGCGAGCGGGCAAAACATCCTGGTCATACCGCGCTCCGTCATCATTCTCTATCCGCTCCTGGGTTCCGCCTTCGTTTGGGGGACGCGGCAGGTGGGGGGCTTCATGCTGCGCAGCGTCGGCGTCGAACTACCCGTGCGCTCGCGGGAGAGCATCAAGACGGTGCTGATCTACGGCGCCGGCACAACCGGCGTGCAACTGCTCGATGAGCTGCGGCGCTCGGGCGCCTACGAGCCCATCGGCTTCATCGACACGAGCCCCACCCTGTGGGGCATGTACGTCGGCGGGCTCAAGGTGTACCGACCCGAACGGCTGCCGAGCATCGTCCAACGCAAGGATGTGCGCGAAGTGTTGCTGGCGATGCCGATGGCCAGGCGACGCGAGCGAAGCGCCGCGCTGCGACAGCTCGAAACACTTGCCGTCAGCGTGCGCACCCTGCCGGCCATCGAAGACCTCGCGTCGGGGCGCGTGATGGTGAGCGATCTGCGCCCGGTCGGGGCCGAGGATCTATTGGGCCGCGATCCGGTGCCCCCCAATGCCACACTGTTGGCGCGCAACATCCAGGGCAAATCGGTCATGGTGACGGGTGCGGGCGGCTCGATCGGTTCCGAGCTCGTGCGCCAGATCCTGCGACAAGATCCCCGGCGGCTGGTCTTGCTCGATGCCGGTGAGGGAGCGCTCTACGAGATCGAGCGGGAGGCCCTGGAGAGCCTGCGAGCACGCGAGGCGGCGAGATCCAATCCGTCCAGCGCGCCTGAGGTCGTGGCCGTGCTGGGCTCCATCCAGAACAATGCACTGGTGCGGCGCACGATTGAGAGCAACGCCGTCGAGACGATCTATCACGCGGCAGCCTACAAGCACGTGCCGATCGTCGAGCACAACGCGGTTGCGGGGCTCTCCAACAACACCTTCGGCACCGCGGCCCTGGCAGACGCCGCGCAAGCCTCGGGCGTCGAGCGCTTCGTCTTGGTGTCCACCGACAAGGCCGTCCGCCCGACGAGCATCATGGGGGCCAGCAAGCGCTTGGCGGAGATGGTGCTGCAGGCGCGCTCCCGCAATGGCAAACGCACGGTCTTCACCATGGTCCGCTTCGGTAACGTGCTCGACAGTTCGGGCTCGGTCGTGCGCATGTTCCGGCGACAGATCGAGGCGGGAGGCCCGGTTACTGTTACCCACCGTGATGCCATTCGCTATTTCATGTCGATCCCCGAAGCGGCAGCGCTCGTTATTCAGGCTGGGGCCATGGCAACGGGTGGGGACGTATTCGTGCTGGACATGGACGAGCCCGTGAAGATTGACGATCTGGCCAAATCCATGATCCGTCTGATGGGCCTTGAGGTGCGCGACGAACAGCATCCCGACGGTGATATCGCCATCGAGTACATCGGTCTGCGGCACGGGGAAAAGCTGCACGAGGAGCTGCTGCTAGGCGAGAACATCACACCCACCGAACATGCTCACATCCTGCGCAGCCATGAGCCGTGGATGCCCGCGGAGGAACTGGCCAGGGTGATGGACGCCTTGCGAGCGGCCATGGACGCCAACGATGTGCCGGCAATCCACGCCGCGCTGATGCGGGCCGTCGAAGGCTATTGCCCGGAGCTGCGTCACCTGGGTTGCGGACCATCGGGCAACGGCCCTGTGGCAGGAGAGCGGCGCAACGGCGGCTAAGCCCAGAGCGCAGCTAGGCTGCGCTTGGGCGGTGCCAAATGCGCCATCCGCGCGGGCCGCAGGTCCCTGCTTGGCTGAGGCTTGGGCCGCCCACATCACCGCTTGCGATTGTGCACGCTCTTGGCCTTGGCGCTCGGCTCAGGCAGGGCGCCTGGTCGACCCTCGCTCGTTGCGAAGTTGGCAAGGCATTGGGCCGAACTCCAATAAAGGGCCACGCGTGACTTTAGGTTTTTGACGGGCTCGGCGAACAGCCGATCGCCTCGGGGCCTGGCGGCGGCCCTGAGCTTGGCTTGACAGGATGTGCAGAGCGCCGTCAGCGCTTCGAGGTCCCCAGGCTCAAGGACCGACTTGCCGCGATCCCGCGCCAAGGCGAGCAGGACCGCGTAGTCGTGGTCCTCGCCCAGCAGCCGCGACATCTCCTTTGCCTCGCTCGCGCGCGCCGATAAGGCTTCCGGCCAACCGCGTGAGAGCAATGCCATATGCCGCCAATGCAGCTGCACGCGCTTTCGACAGGCGTGAAAGGCCTCCTCATGCGGCTCCCGATAGGCATGTCGGAATGCCTTGCGCGCCCTGCGATAGGCGCCACCGAGCCCTTCGATCACGTGACCGAGCTCGATGCCAGCGATCGCGTTGGCGGCGAAGAACCGCTTCGACTGTTCGAGCCGCGAAAGCGCCTGCCGCCGACCATCGCCGCCTGCGGCTTGACCGTGGCTCTGCGCTAGGAACGTGGCGAGCCGATCGGTGGCACCCGCCGGCAAGGCCTGGAACCGGCTTTCGAGCTTACCCAAGGTCTGGCGCATCACATCGAGATCACGCGCTCCCGCCAGCAGTCTGCCGATGCCGGCCAGGCGCGCGGCCTCTCGCCGGTATTGCGCCTCCGTGAGCCCCGGTTCAATCAGCCGCAATAAGGCGCGCAACCGCTTGAGGCAGCGTCTGGCGTCATGGATGGCAGTGGCAATGTCGTCGGTGCCGGCAAGCTTGGCTGTGGCGATCTCGATCTGTTGAAGCCCGACACGTCGCACAGCCTGACCGATGGGCTCTTGCAGTTTGAACCTGTAGGTCATCGTTGAGCCGAGATGCTGCAGCCCAGGCACCGTTCGCGCGACAGCTTCACGCCCGTCGCACAACGCCCGATCAAATATCCGCCCCGGTCACACTTTACTGCACCTGCGCTGCGCGGACGCATATGGCCTCACCGACCTTGCTCAAGGCCTGCAGCGTTCTGCCCAGACAAGCCATTCACAGGTGCGGGCCTGCGGATCGGAGTGGGCAAAGATATCGGTAATCACCGCCAAACTGTCGGCGCCAGCCGCCCGCACGCCGTCGGCCCTGTCAGGCGTTAGGCCGCCGATCGCTACCAGGGGCAACCTGCCTATGCGTCGCTTCCATTGCGTCAGCCGCTCGAGCCCTTGCGGACCCCATTTCATCGCCTTCAATCGCGTCTCATAGATGGGTCCCAGGGCAACGTAATCGGGCGCAGCAGCAAGAGCGATGTCGAGTTCCTCCTCGCTGTGCGTGCTGATGCCAAGGCGAATGCCCTTGGCCTGGATCGTTGGCACGTCGGCGTCGGCCAGATCCTCCTGACCCAGATGAATGTAGTCGGCGCCGAGCGATTGCGCCTCGCGCCAATAGTCATTGACGATCAACTGACAACCGAAGCGGGCGCAGACCTCAAGGCTGCCGCCGATCTCACGCCGGATGCGCTCGCCTGCAGCGTCTTTGAGGCGAAGCTGGACGGTCTTGACCCCAAGCGGTACGAGGCGTTCCAACCAAGCGAGGTCGGGCACGATGGGGTAAAAGACATCGAGGCCGTCTGCGGCAGCCTTCACAACCATCAGGACCGTTCCAGATCGAAGAAGGGCGTCCCAGCGACCGGGGTCGAAGGCGCCGCCATGTCGCGCATTTCCATCAGACCCGCCTCGTAAGCGGTGCGCCCGGCATCGATGGCGGCTGCGAATGCTCGGGCCATGCGAACGGGATCGGCCGCCGTGGCCACCGCGGTGTTGAGCATGACCGCGTCGAAACCCAGCTCCATGGCCGCGGCCGCATGCGACGGCGCGCCGATACCGGCATCGATGATGAGCGGAACGCCCGGGAAGTACTGGCGAAGCGACTTTAATGCGTAAGGATTGGCAAGTCCGCGGCCCGTGCCGATCGGTGCCCCCCAGGGCATCAAGACCTCGCAGCCTGCCGCGATCAAGCGCTCGGCGGCGACGAGGTCCTCGGTCGTATATGGAAAGACCTTAAACCCGTCTTTGGTGAGCGCCTCGGCCGCTGCCAGAAGGCCGAACAGGTCAGGCTGCAGCGTATCGTCGTTGCCGATCACTTCGAGCTTCACCCAGTCGGTGGCAAAAATCTCTCGCGCCATTTGCGCGGTGGCAATCGCTTCCTTCGGCGTTCGGCAGCCCGCGGTGTTGGGCATCACGCGCAACCCAAGCGTCTTGATGAGATCGAAGAAACGCGCACCGGTGTTGCCGCGAGCCTGCTCGCGACGTAGCGAGACGGTCAGAATGCCGACGCGCGCCGCCCTCAAGGCATCGCTCATGATCTGCGGCGAGGGATAGCGCGCGGTGCCCAGCAGCAGCCGCGATGAAATTTCCTGGCCATAGAGGGTGAGCGGTCTTGGGTTACCAAATCCGCGCTCGATCGCGTTCATTCCTCTTTCCCTATCTGTTGCAAGCCCTTCATCCGCCCTGGCGCGGAGCGAGGATCTCCACCCTGTCGCCGGGCTGGAGGGGCGTGCTCGCCCGCGCCTGCCGCGGCACGAAATCGCCGTTGAGCGCGGTTGCCACGGCCTCTTGCCCGTGGCCCAGCTGCGCCACCAGCTCGGCTAACGACGCAGCGCCGGTCGCGGTGCGTTCGCCATTGACGAGCACCCCGGTCGGCGGCTCTGTTCGATGCGGCATGCGAGCCTCGTTCCCTGCCAAGACGTTATCTGCGACGCGGCGCGAACCGATTCAAGAGAAATTGCGATTGCGCCGTGATGGGCACGGGCCCGGCGGGCAGGGTGGCAGCCCCGTCCCCCCCACCTCTCACCGCGGTTCCAGGTGCGCCCAAGGGTCTCGGCAAGCGGCCCTGCTGAACGATGTCCTGAACGATGTTCATCTTGCTGCCACGATTCCTTGAGACTGTGCGGGTTAAGCTAGGCGGCGCCCCCGCGCGTTCCCTGCACCATTTCCTTGGGTCGAGGCACGCATGTTCAAGAGCCTGATGACGTCGCGCCGGTTCGCGCCGCTGTTCTGGTGCCAACTTTGTTCGGCGCTCAACGACAACTTCCTGAAGAACGCGCTGGTGATGCTGATCCTATTCGGCTTCGGTGGGGCGGGCGGGGCCGCCGGCGAGCACGCCAGCACGCTCATCACGATCTCGGGCGTCGTCTTCATCGCCCCCTTTTTCATCCTTTCGGCGCTCGGCGGGGAGATCGCCGACCGCTACGACAAGGCCTTTGTAGCCCGCCGCATCCGGCTTGCCGAGATTCCCATCGCCACGCTGGCGGCGGTGGGCTTTTTTCTGCACTCGGTGCCGATCTTGTTTGTGGCCCTGGGCCTCTTTGGGGTGGTGGCGGCCCTCTTTGGCCCCGTGAAATACGGCATCCTGCCGGAGAAACTTAAGACGGCAGAACTGCCGGCAGGCAACGCCTTGGTGGAAGGTGCCACCTTTCTGGCCATCCTGGTGGGGACCATCGCCGGCAATGTAGCGGTCGCTGCCGCCGGTAGCGCCCAGATCGTGGTCGGCGTCATCCTCGCGCTCGCCCTGGCCTCATGGTCGTTTGCGCGGACCATTCCGGCCGCCGGCCCCGCCGCACCCGGGCTTAGCATCAGCGCCAATCCGTGGGTGTCGACGCTGGCGCTGGTGCGCGAGCTCAATGCGGATCGCCGCCTGTGGGGTGGCGCACACATCGTGTCGTGGTTCTGGCTCGTCGGCTTTGTGGCGCTGGCGCTGCTGCCGACGCTGATCAAGACCCGGGTGAACGGCAGCGAGGACGTGGTGACCATGTGCCTTGCCGTGTTCACCGTCGGCATTGCCGTTGGCTCGGGGCTGGCAGCCCGCGCCAGCCACGGTCAGCCAAACCTGGGGCTTGTGCCATTGGGCGCAGCCTTGATGGGCCTTTTCGCGCTCGCCATCGCCTGGGCCGCCAGCGTGCTCACACCCGGACCCCAGCCCATCGGACCCGCTGAGCTCGTCGCCTCCGCTTCGGGTCTCACCCTCGTCGTGTCCCTGTGTGGCCTCGCCATCGCCGGCGGGCTCTTTATTGTCCCCTCGTTTGCGGCCGTGCAGGCATGGGCACCGGTAGAGCGGCGCGCCCGCGTCATCGCCGCAGTCAACGTCCTCAACGCTGCATACATGGTTGGCGCGGGCACTCTCGTCGGCGGGCTGCAGGCGGCGGGTGTCGGCATACCCCTCCTGTTTGCCGCAGCGGGCATGCTCAGCATTGCCGCCGTGGCCTATATCGTGCGTGCTTGGGGTGCGGAGGTGATGCGCGACGCAGGTCGCACGGTCTTCCGCTTTTTTTTTCGCCTCGAAGTGGACGGACTTGAGAACATTCCCCCGCGGGGCGAGCGCGTCGTTCTCACACCCAACCACGTGAGCCTGCTCGATGGGCCACTGCTGCATACGATCCTGCCGGCACGGACGGGTTTTGCCGTCAACAACCAGATCGCACAGGCCTGGTGGGTGCGTCCCTTCCTGCGCGTCATCAACGCCCATCTGCTGGAGCCCACCAAGCCACTGGCCGCGCGCGCCCTCGTCAACACGGTGAAGGGTGGAACCCCGATCGTCATCTTCCCCGAAGGCCGCATCACCGTCACGGGCGGTTTGATGAAGGCCTACGATGGCGCCGCCATGATTGTCGACCGTGCCGATGCGTGGCTCGTGCCCGTGCGCATCGAAGGACCCGAGCGCTCTGCGTTTGGCTACCTGCGGCGGACGCAGACCAAGAAAGCCCTTTTCCCCAAATGCAAGGTGACGTTCCTGCCGCCGCGCCGGCTTTGCGTGGATCCTCACCTCAGAGGTAAGGCGCGACGACAGGCGGCCGGGCTGGCATTGCAGGATATCCTGGTAGACGCCGCCGTTGAGACGGCACGCTTGGACCGCACGCTGTTTCAGGCGCTCGCCGAGGCGCGCAAGACCCGCGATACCGGCAGGCCCGTGCTCAGCGATCCGCTGGGCACGAAATTGAGCTACCGCAAGCTGATCTTGGCCGCGCAGGTGCTGGGCCTGAAGCTCGAACCACTGGCGCTTCCGGGGGGAGGGGTCGGTGTCATGCTGCCCAATTCGGCCGGCGTGGGAGTCGTCTTCTTTGCCCTGCAGGTCGTCGGCCGCGTGCCGGCCATGATCAACTTCACGAGCGGTTCTGCCAACATCAAGGCGGCGTGCCGTGCCGCGGGGGTTGGGGTGATCGTCACGTCACGCACCTTTGTGGATAAGGCGCGACTGACGGCGCTCGTCGGCGAGCTCGCAATGGATCTGCGCATCGTTTACGTCGAGGACGTTCGCGCCAGCGTCGGTCTCAGTGATAGGTTTGCTGGCCTACTGGCCGGCGCGCGCCAGCGCGTGGCCCGTCAAGCAACCGACCCAGCCGTCATCCTCTTTACATCAGGCTCCGAGGGCGCGCCTAAGGGTGTGGTGCTCTCTCACCGCAACATTCTGGCCAATAGCGCGCAGTGCCTCTCCCGGCTCGCCGCCAATGGCGAGGACACGGTGTTTAACGTGTTGCCCGTGTTCCATTCGTTTGGCCTCACCGGGGGGCTCCTGATGCCCGTGCTCGGAGGCGTGCCGACCTATCTTTATCCCTCCCCGCTGCATTACCGCATCGTGCCGGAGCTCGTTTACGACACGTGCGCCACTATCTTCTTCGGCACCGACACGTTCCTGCGTGGATATGCGCGCACGGCCCACCCCTACGACTTCCGCAGCCTCCGTCTCATCGTAGCCGGGGCAGAGGCAGTGAAGGACAGCACGCGCCAGACCTACATGGAGCGCTTTGGCGTGCGCATCCTTGAAGGCTACGGCATCACCGAGACTGCGCCGGTGCTCGCCATGAACACGCCCATTGCCAATAGGGCCGGCACCGTGGGCCGCCTGTCGCCACTGATGCGTGCCCGTCTCGAACCGGCGGCGGGCATCGCTGAGGGCGGCCGACTATGGGTTTCAGGTCCTAACGTCATGTTGGGCTATTACCGGCCCGGCAACCCGAGCGTGCTTGAGGCGCCGCCAGAAGGCTGGCACGATACCGGCGATATCGTCGCCATCGATGCGCAGGGCTTCATCACCATCAAGGGCCGGGCCAAACGCTTTGCCAAGATCGGCGGTGAGATGGTGTCGCTTACCGCCGTCGAGGCGCTCGCGGCCGAAGCATTGCCAAGCACGCCTCTGATCGTCGTCTCCCTGCCCGACGCGCGCAAGGGAGAGCGGCTGGTGCTGCTGACCACAGATGGAGCGGTCGAACGCGACGCGCTGGTGCGCCGCGCCAAGGCGCGGGGGGCGGCGGATATCATGGTGCCTGGGGAGGTTTTAACCGTCGCGAGCTTGCCCCTCTTGGGCTCCGGCAAACCCGACTACATGGCCGCAACAGCGTTGGCCCAGGAGCTGACCACGGCGCGAACCAAGGTCATGGCCGACAAGGGCGTGGTTGCGATCGTTGCCGCATGAGGGGTTTGCACGTCTTTGGGCAATCCCCTCGAAGGCTCAGCAACCCCAGAGGGCTCAGCAATGCACGCCAAGGTCGCGCTCGACTGTCGGCGAACGTGATCGGGGTGTCAGGCGCCGGCCGCCGCTTCCTTCATCGCCTCGGCACGAGCCTTGTCCTCAACGCCCTTCACGCTCTCATCGCGTTCGACGAGTTCGATGACGGCGACGGGGGCAGAATCGCCATGGCGATATCCCGCCTTGAGCACGCGCGTATAGCCGCCGGAGCGGCTCTTGTACCGCGGTCCCAGGGTCTCGAAGAGCTTCTTGACCATCGCCTCGTCGCGCATGCGCGATGCGGCAAGGCGGCGCGAGTTCAAGTCCCCGCGCTTGGCAAGCGTGATGTACTTGTCCATCACGCGCTTGAGATCCTTGGCCTTGGCCAGCGTGGTGACGATCTGCTCGTGGCGGACGAGGGACGCCGCCAAGTTGGAGAACATCGCCTGGCGATGACCGCTGTCGCGGCTAAACCGTCGCCCCAACCTGCGGTGTTGCATCTGGCTAACCCTTTGTCGTTTGCAGCGAGGATCTTCACCTCGCGTCTCTCTCAATACTGGTCCTCAAACCGCTTGGCGAGGTCCTCGATGTTGTCGGGTGGCCAGTTTGGCACCTCCATACCGAGATGCAGACCCATACTGGCAAGCACCTCCTTGATCTCGTTCAGGGACTTGCGCCCGAAGTTCGGCGTGCGCAGCATCTCAGCTTCCGTCTTCTGAATGAGGTCGCCGATGTAGACGATGTTGTCGTTCTTCAAGCAGTTTGCCGAACGCACCGAAAGCTCGAGCTCGTCGACCTTCTTGAGCAGCGCAGCGTTGAAGGCGAGCTCGGGATGCTTGGCGGCCTCCTCGATGGCCTTCTTGGGCTCCTCGAAGTTAATGAAGACGGCGAGCTGATCCTGCAGGATGCGCGCGGCCAAGGCCACGGCGTCTTCGGCGGTGACCGAACCGTCGGTCTCTACCATCATGGTGAGCTTGTCATAGTCGAGGATCTGGCCCTCGCGCGTATTCTCCACCTTGTAGGAGACCTTCTTGACAGGGCTGTAGAGGCTGTCGACCGGGATTAAGCCGATCGGTGCATCGTCAGGCCGGTTGCGCTCGGCCGGCACGTAACCCTTGCCCATGGAGGCGGTGAACTCCATGCGGATGGAGGCGCCCTGGTCGAGCGTGCAGATCACGTGGTCGGGATTGAGGAGCTCAACCTCCGAGCTCGTCTCGATGTCGGCAGCCTTGACCTGGCCAGGGCCCTCCTTCTTCACCACCATGCGCTTGACGCCCTCGGAATGGACGCGAAGCGCGATCTCCTTGATGTTGAGCACGATATTGGTCACGTCCTCGCGCACCCCGGGGATCGATGAGAACTCGTGCAGCACGCCGTCGATATGCACCGTCGTGATGGCCGCTCCCTGCAGGGACGACAACAAAACGCGCCGCAGTGCATTCCCAAGCGTCATGCCGAAGCCGCGTTCGAGGGGTTCGGCGACGATGGTAGCAACTTTGTTCTTGGCGCGGCCTGGTACGATCTCCAGCTTGTTCGGCTTGATCAGGTCCTGCCAATTCTTCTGCAAAACGTTGGCCACGGGTTACCTCGCGTTCATCTTGTAGAGCGGATTGTGGAGCGGGGCGCAAACCCCCGTTCTTCGGTGGCGAGCCGGGCCCGCCGATTGTCTGTGGAGGCCCTGCACTAGACCCTGCGGCGCTTGCGCGGCCGGCAGCCATTGTGCGGAATGGAGGTCACATCCCGGATCGATGTGATCTGAAATCCGACCGCCTGGAGCGCCCGCAGCGCCGATTCGCGGCCCGAGCCCGGACCCATCACTTCCACCTCGAGCACCTTCATGCCGTGCTCCATTGCCTTTTTGCCGGCGTCCTCGGCCGCCATCTGGGCGGCATAAGGCGTCGACTTGCGCGAACCTTTAAAGCCCATGGTGCCGGAGGAGGACCAGGCGATGGTGTTGCCCTGCGCATCGGTGATGGTGATCATCGTGTTGTTGAAGGAGGCGCTCACGTGCGCCACGCCAGACGTGATATTCTTGCGTTCGCGCCGGCGCGGCTTGGCGCGGCCGGCTGCGGCTTGCTGCTCTTTGGCCATTCGGTTCGCTCTCTCCTGGTCGGGTCTGCGCGCTTAGGCGGTGGCCTTCTTCTTGCCGGCGATCGGCCTCGCCTTGCCCTTGCGCGTGCGCGCGTTGGTGTGTGTCCGCTGACCTCTGACAGGCAAGCCGCGCCGATGCCGCAGGCCGCGGTAGCAGCCAAGGTCCATCAGCCGCTTGATATTCATGGCGACGTCTCGCCGCAGGTCGCCCTCCACGACATAGTCGCGGTCGATCGCCTCGCGGATCTGCAGCACCTCCGCGTCGGTCAGCTGGTTGACCCGGCGCTGTTCGGGAATGCCCGCCTTCTCGCACACCTCCTTGGCGAGTTTCGATCCAATGCCGTGAATGTACTGAAGCGCAATGACCACGCGCTTTTGCGTTGGAATGTTGACGCCTGCGATGCGAGCCACGTCGGTCTCCCGGAAACGGCGGCCCTGCCAGTGCCGACAACGCCCGCCGTTGCGATGCCAGCCTAAAGCCTTGATAACGCGCACAAATCGGCCCCGGCGCCATTGCTCGCCAGGCCCGATCGCTGGGTTCTAAGTCGCGAAAGTGGGGCCCTTTTACCCGAGGGGCCGCGCCGCGTCAACGCGCCTGCTGCCAATTCGGGGCTCCCCGGCGCATGCCTCATTTGATCCCCCCCAGCACCTTGTCGATCTCGCCGACCACTTTGGCGATCGGCGCCATGCCGTCCACTGAGCGCAAGTTGCCCTTGCAAAAGTAGTAACCGATGAGCGGGGAGGTCTCCCGGTAGTAAACCATGAGCCGCGTGCGCATGGTCTGCGCGTTGTCGTCCGGGCGCCGCGTGAAGGCTGTCGACCCACACACGTCGCATCTACCTTCGGCCTTGGGGCGCTTGGATGCGTCGTTGTAGCCCTCGCCGCACTTGGCGCAGGTGAACCTGCCGGCGATACGCTTGATCAGCTCTTCATCCTCGACCTTGAGCTCGATGACGACATTCACCCTCTTGTTCTTCTCGGTGAGCACATGGTCGAGTGCCGCGGCCTGCGCCAAGTTGCGCGGGAAACCATCCAAGATTGCCCCTGCGCCACAGTCCGGCTGCTCCAGGCGATCGGCGATGATTTTGATCACGATCGCGTCCGGGACGAGCTCGCCCTTGTCCATGATCGCCTTGGCCTTGCGGCCGACCGCGCTGCCCGCCTTGACCGCCGCCCGCAACATATCGCCGGTCGAGAGCTGGATCAGCCCGTGCCTGGCGGCGATTTCCTTGGCTTGTGTTCCTTTGCCCGCTCCCGGTGGCCCCAACAGGATCAGGATCCTCATCGCCGCGTCGCTCCTCTGAGCTTCGCCTTCTTGATGAGGCCCTCATACTGATGGGCGAGGAGATGACCTTGCACCTGCGCCACGGTATCCATGGTCACGCTTACGGCGATGAGCAGCGAGGTGCCGCCAAAGTAGAATGGCACGGCCGCATAGGCGATGAGCAGCTCCGGCAGCACGCATACGCATGAAAGATAGATCGCGCCGATCACCGTGATGCGCGTGAGCACGTAATCGATGTATTCGGCCGTCTTGGTGCCCGGCCGGATGCCCGGCAGGAAGCCGCCGTACTTGCGCAAGTTGTCGGCCGTCTCCTGCGGGTTGAAGACGATGGCCGTGTAAAAGAAGGCGAAGAACACGATGAGCGCCACGTAGATGACGAGGTAGAGGGGCTGCCCGCGCCCCAGCGACGCGACGATGGTGCCGAGCCACTCTGGTCCCGAACCGGCGCTGAACTGCGCCACCGTGATGGGCAAGAGCAGCAGGGAGGAGGCAAAGATCGGCGGGATGACGCCCGACGAATTGAGCTTCAAGGGGAGATGGGAGGCATCGCCCTGAAACATGCGGTTGCCCATTTGCCGCTTGGGGTATTGCACCAACAGGCGCCGCTGCGCGCGCTCGATGAACACGATGGCCCCTACCACCGCCAGCATCAGCGCCACGAGAGCGATGAGCAGTGGCCAGGAAATGGCGCCTTGCCGTGACAGCTCGAGCAGGCCCGCCAGTGCCGTGGGCAGGCCGGCGACGATCCCCGACATGATGATGAGCGATGTCCCATTGCCCACGCCGCGCGCGGTGATCTGCTCGCCGAGCCACATCAGGAACAGGGTCCCGCCGACCAGCGTCACGACCGTGGAAATGCGGAAGAACCAGCCCGGATCGATCACCACCGGGCCCGATGCGCCACGGGACCCTTCGAGGCCGAAGGCGATGCCGTAGGCCTGAAAGGCCGCCAATCCCACGGTCATGTAGCGGGTGTACTGGTTGATTTGCTTGCGGCCCTGCTCGCCTTCTTTCTTCAGCTGCTCAAGTGTTGGCACGACGCTCGTCATCAGCTGCATGATGATGGAGGCGGAGATGTAAGGCATGATGTTGAGCGCAAAGATCGCCATGCGCTCCACGGCACCCCCGGCGAACATGTTGAACATGCCGAGAATGCCTGAGGACTGGGCCCTGAAGGACTCGGCGAAGGCGGCGGGATTGATGCCGGGGATCGGAATATAGGTGCCGAGCCGGTAGACCACGAGCGCGGCAAGCGTGAACCAGATGCGCTTCTTGAGTTCTTCGGCCTTGGCAAAGGCGCCAAAATTCAGATTGGCGGCAAGTTGCTCGGCGGCGGAAACCATTTGCCTCCTCCTTGGGCCCCATCCCCCGCGTGCCCCGCGGGCTCTCACCAACATGGGGCCGGCTACCGATCCCCGCAAGCACACGGGGGTCCCGACCCCATCCAGGGTACAGGGACTACTCCGCCGCGGCCGCGGACCCTGCCGCCTGCCGCCGTCGCGGACTACTCCTCGCTGGTTGCCGCCTTGGGCTTTGTCGTCTTGGCCTTCTTGGCGGCAGACTTTTTGCGCTTTTCCTCGTCGGCCGGCAGAACCTTCGTTGCGATGAGCGCGATCGACCCACCCGCGCTTTCAATCGCCGCCCTGGCCCCGGCGGTGGCGTGATTGACGGTCAGCGCCAGCTTGGCCTTGAGCTCGCCGCCGCCCAGGAGGCGCACACCGTCGAGCTGGCGCCGGATCACCCCCGCCGCCACCAGCACGGCGGCGTCGACGGGCTTGGCTGGATCGATCAAGCTGGCATCGATAGCTGCCTGCAAGCGCCCGAGCGGGACTTCATTGAAGACTTTGCGATTGCGCTTGTTGAAGCCGCGCTTGGGCAACCGGCGGTGCAGTGGCATCTGGCCACCCTCGAAGCCGGCGAGGCGAACGCCGGAGCGGGCGGTTTGACCTTTGCCGCCGCGACCGCCCATCTTGCCCATGCCGGAGCCGATGCCGCGGCCGATGCGGATGCGCATTTTGCGCGATCCGGGATTATCCTTGAGCTCGTTGAGGCGCATTAGCGTCGCTGCTCCCGCTCTCTTAGGCCTGCTCGTCGACGACCCGAACCAGGTGCCGAATTTTCTCGATCATACCGCGCACGGCGGGCGTGTCTTCCAGTGTGCGACGCCGGCGCAGCTTATTGAGGCCAAGACCGATCAGCGTCTGCTCCTGGGTCTTGGGCCGGCGCGCCGGGCTCGCGATCTGCTCGACCGTGAGCGTCTTGCCCGACTTCGCACTCACTTTGGTGCCGCCCTTGCCAACCGTTCGTTCAGCAGTCATGCCACGTCATCCCGCTCAAGCCGCATCGCCAGCCGCCTCGGCGTCGCCGGCCGAACCGTCACGTCGGCGGGCCACGATTTCGCTCACCTTCTTGCCGCGGCGTGCCGCCACCGCGCGCGGGTTCTCCTGGCCCTTGAGGGCGTCGAAGGTGGCGCGCACCATATTGTAGGGATTGGTGGAGCCTAGTGATTTGGCCACCACGTCATGCACGCCCAGCATCTCAAATACGGCGCGCGTGGGACCGCCGGCGATGATGCCGGTGCCGGGCGGGGCCGAACGCAACACCACCTTGCCGGCGCCGTGCCGGCCTTCCGAATCGTGATGCAGGGTGCGCCCTTCTCGCAGCGGCACGCGAATGAGGCCCCGGCGCGCCGCGTCGGTCGCCTTGCGGATCGCCTCCGGAACCTCGCGGGCCTTGCCATGGCCGAAGCCGACGCGGCCCTTCTGGTCGCCGACCACCACCAGTGCGGCAAAGCCGAAACGCTTGCCGCCCTTGACCACCTTGGCCACGCGGTTGATGTGCACGAGCTTGTCGGCAAACTCGCTCTCGCGGTCTTCGCGATCGCGCCCGCGGTCTCTGTCCCTGGGATTGCGCGCCACTTGAGTCCTTCTCCTCGTTATAGGCTGAGGCCGCCTTCGCGGGCCCCGTCTGCAAGCGCCTTGATGCGCCCGTGATAGCGATAACCGCCGCGGTCGAACACAACCTTGTCTACGCCGGCCTGTTTTGCCCGATCAGCCAGCAGCTTGCCAACGGCGGTGGCGGCGGCCTTGTCCGCTCCCGTCTTGAGTTGGGCCCTCAACTCCTTCTCAAGGCTGGAGGCCGCGGCCAGCGTATGGCCCTTGGCGTCGTCGATCACCTGCGCGTAGATGTGCTTGGAGGAGCGAAACACCGACAGGCGCGGCCGCCCGCCGGCGCCCTTGGCGAGCGAGCGGCGCACGCGCTGCGCGCGGCGGTCGAACTGGCTCAGCTTGCTCAGCATGGACGCCTCACTTCTTCTTGCCTTCCTTCATATGGATGTACTCGCCGCGGTAGCGAATGCCTTTACCCTGATAGGGCTCGGGCGGTCGCGAGGCGCGGATGACGGCCGCCATTTGTCCCACCTTCTGTTTGTCGATGCCGGAGACCTCGATGATCTCCTGCTTGGCACCGGCCACCTTCACGTCGACGCCCGCCGGGATCGTGTGGATCACGTCGTGGCTGAATCCGACCTGCAGCTGCAGGGTATCCTTGCCCTTGAGCGCTGCGCGGAAGCCTACGCCATGGATCTCCAGCGTGTGCGAATAGCCCTTGGTCACGCCCTCGACGAGATTGGCGATTTGCGAGCGCGACATGCCCCAGAGCGCGCGCGCCATCTGCGTCTCCTCGCGCGGCTTCACCTCAACGCCGGCGGCGCTCTTGTCTACCTCGACCTGCTCGGGGCAGGTGAAGGAGAGCTCGCCCTTGGGCCCCTTTACCTTCACCGTGCGCCCCTCGACAGTCGCAGTTACGCCGGCGGGGACGACCACCGGGTTCCTACCAATGCGCGACATCGCTCTACTCCTTGATCTCGAGTCCCCTGGCCTGGAACCCCTCGCCTGGGCCCCCGGTCTGCCCTGTCTCGCCCACCTCAGAACACGTTGCAAAGGATCTCGCCGCCAACGTTCTCCTCGCGCGCCCGAGCATCCGACATCACGCCCTTGGGCGTCGATAGGATGGCTACGCCGAGCCCGTTGGCCACGCTCGTCAGATCGCGCACCGCCTTATAGACGCGCCGACCCGGGGTGGACACGCGGCTGATTTCGCGAATGGCCGGCTGACCATTGGCGTATTTCAGTTCGATCTCGAACTCGGAGAGACCGTTCTTATGGTCGACGCGGGCGTAGCCGCGGATGTAGCCTTCGTCCACCAGCACGTCGAGCACCCGCTCGCGCAGCTTGGAAGCGGGCGAGGACACCTTGGGGCGCCGCCGTTGCTGCGCATTGCGGATGCGGGTGAGCATGTCGCCGAGCGGATCGTTCATCGCCTGGCCTCCTTACCAGCTCGACTTCACCATGCCGGGGATCTGGCCTTGGCTTGCCAGCTCTCGCAGCATGTTGCGGCACACGCGCAGCTTGCGGTAGTAGCCGCGCGCCCGCCCGGTCAGCTCGCAGCGGTTGCGAACGCGGGTGGCCGACGAGTTACGCGGCAGCTGGGCCAGCTTCAGGCGAGCCGCAAAACGCACCTCAGCTGGCTTGCTGAGGTCCGCAGCCACCGCCTTCAGGGCCTTACGTTTGGCCGCATAGCGCGTCACCAGCTTCTTGCGGTGGGCATTCTTATTGACCGAACTCTGCTTTGCCATTCTATCCTCCGGACCCCTTAGCGGGCCCTAGCTGCGGAACGGGAAATTGAAGCCGCGCAACAGCGCGCGTGCCTCCTCGTCGTTGCGCGCGGTCGTGCACACGACCACATCCATGCCCCAGACCTCGTCCACTTGGTCGTAGTTGATCTCCGGGAAGACGATGTGTTCCTTAAGGCCGAGGGCGAAGTTGCCGCGCCCGTCGAAGCTCTTGGGGTTCAGGCCCCTAAAGTCCTTGACCCGCGGCAGCGCAATGGTCACCAGCCGGTCGACGAATTCGTACATGCGATCGCCCCGCAACGTCACCTTGCAGCCGATCGCCATGCCGTCGCGCACCTTATAGGTGGCGACCGATTTGCGCGCCCGTGTGATGACCGGTTTCTGTCCGGCGATCAGCCCCAGATCCTTGGCGGCCGATTCCACCTTCTTGCGGTCGTTGACCGCCTCGCCGACCCCCATGTTGAGCACGACCTTGTCGATGCGGGGTATCTGCATGCGGTTCTGGTAGCCAAACTGCTTGGCCATCTCCTCGCGCACCACCCTCTCGTAAAGGGCCTTCATGCGCGGCTTGTAATCCTTGGGCCGCGGCGAGCGCGCCACCTTCTCCTTGGGTGCAGCCTTGTCCTTGGGCGCACCCTTGCCGTCTCGGGGTGCGCCTTTCTGGCCCCCCTTGGCCGCTGCCTCTTTGCCTGGTTTGGCCTGCCTTGCGGGCTTGTCGCCGTCGGGGCCCTTGGCGGGCCGCTCGGGCTTGGCCGGCCTTGCCGGCTTGTCGTCTTCGGCCATGGTTATCGCTTGTCCTCAATGACTTCGCCGGAGCGCTTGGCGAAGCGCACCTTGCGCCCATCCTCCAGCCGCCTGAAGCCGATGCGGGTCGGTTTGCCGTCCTTGGGGTCCTCCAGCGCCAGATTGGAGACGTGAATGGGCGCCTCCTTGGCGACGATCCCGCCCTCCTGCTGCGCCGACTGGCGCTGGTGCCTGCGCACCACGTTGACACCGCGGACCAGGGCCCGGCCGTCCTTGGGCATGACTTGAAAGACCTCGCCCTTTTTGCCCTTGTCGCGGCCGGCGAGCACGATCACCTGATCGCCCTTCTTGATCTTGGCCGCCGACATCACAGCACCTCCGGGGCAAGGCTCACGATTTTCATGTGGTTCTTGGCCCTGAGCTCGCGCGTCACCGGTCCAAAGATACGCGTCCCGATCGGCTCACCCTGCGGGTTGATCAGCACCGCAGCGTTGCGGTCGAAGCGGATGAGCGAGCCGTCCGGGCGGCGCACACCTTTGGCGGTACGTACCACCACCGCCTTCATGACCTCGCCTTTCTTGACGCGGCCGCGTGGGATCGCCTCCTTGACGGTCACGACGATCGTATCGCCGATCGTGGCATATCGGCGCTTGGAGCCGCCCAGCACCTTGATGCATTGCAGTCGGCGTGCGCCAGAATTATCGGCCACGTCGAGATTGGTCTCCATCTGGATCATCGCGACCCGTCCTCGTCCGCTTTTGCCGGATCGTCCGGCTCCTTGCGTGTCTCTCCAGGAGCAACCCGAGTGGCACACCCGCCGCTCAGGGCCTCCTATCCTTCAGCACCACCCAGCGCTTGTTCTTTGAGATCGGGCGGCTCTCTTCGATGAACACGAGGTCGCCGACCTTGAACGTCTCGTCCTCATCGTGGGCATGGAATTTCTTGGAGCGGCGCACCGTCTTCTTGAACAGCGGATGCGTATAGCGGCGCTCCACCTCGACCACGACCGTCTTGGTATTTTTGTCAGAGACCACTACGCCCTGCAAAACGCGCTTCGGCATTGCCTTCTATCCTCAGCTCTTGTCCGCGGCCGCGCCCTGGCCGTTGCGCCTCGCAACCTGCACCGTCTTGAGTCTGGCGATGTCACGCCGCACCTCGCGCACGCGCGAGGTGTTCTCAAGCTGTCCAGAGGCCCGCTGGAAGCGCAGGTTAAACTGCTCCTTCTTGAGCTTTGCCAGCTGTTCGTCGAGCTGGTCTGCCGTCATCGCCCTGAACTCTTGCGCCTTCATGATCGCCTCGTCTTTTACACTTCAGGCCTGTCGCCGGACGATCCGCGTTTTGATGGGGAGCTTTGCCGCGCCGAGCGAAAGGGCCTCGCGCGCGGTGGCGTCGTTGACACCATCGAGCTCGAACATGATGCGGCCCGGCTTGACGCGGCAGATCCACAGCTCCGGCGCACCCTTGCCGGAGCCCATGCGCACCTCGGCCGGCTTCTTGGTGACGGGCACGTCCGGGAACACCCGGATCCACACCCGGCCGGTGCGCTTCATGGCGCGCGTGATGGCTCGCCGCGCCGCCTCGATCTGGCGCGCAGTGAGGCGGTCGGGCTCCACCGCCTTGAGACCGTGCGACCCGAAATTGAGCTCCGTCCCGCCCTTGGCCTGGCCATGGATGCGGCCCTTGAAGGCCTTGCGGAATTTGGTGCGCGTTGGCTGCAGCATCGCCCCTTCACCTCACGCCTTGGCCGGCTCGGCCTGACGCTCGCCGCCGGCCCAGCCGCCGTCGCGATCGCCGCCGCCACCGCCACCGCGACGCCGGCCGCCGCCGCCGCCTTCCTGCGCCTCGATGGCGCGCTTCTCTGCGGCCATCGGGTCGTGCTCCATGATCTCGCCCTTGAAGATCCAGACCTTCACGCCGATCACTCCATAGGCGGTCTTGGCGAGGCCATAGCCGAAATCGATGTCGGCGCGCAGGGTATGCAGCGGCACGCGCCCTTCACGGTACCATTCGACGCGCGCGATCTCCGCGCCCCCGAGCCGCCCCGAGCAGTTGATACGAATGCCGAGGGCACCCAGCCTGATCGCCGACTGTACCGCGCGCTTCATGGCACGGCGGAACGCCACGCGTCGCTCGAGCTGCTGGGCAATGGTCTCGGCCACCAGCGTCGCGTCGATCTCGGGCTTTCTCACCTCGACGATGTTGAGGTGTACCTCCGAGGAGGTGAGCTTGGCGAGCTCAGACCTCAGCTTTTCGATATCGGCCCCCTTCTTGCCGATCAGCACGCCGGGCCTCGCCGTGTGCACCGTCACGCGACACTTCTTGTGCGGGCGCTCGATGACGACTTTGGAAATCCCTGCCTGCCGTTGCTGCTGCAGGATGTGGTCGCGGATTTCCATGTCTTCGTGCAGCAGGCGTCCGTACTCACCGCGATTGGCGAACCAGCGGCTGTCCCACGTGCGGTTGATGCCGACCCGCAGGCCGATCGGGTTGACCTTGTGTCCCATTAGGCACCGCCTTCGGCTTGTGCTTCTTCCTCTTGCGCCTTCACCACGACCGTGAGCTGCGCAAACGGCTTCTCGATCGGGCTCATCCGCCCACGTCCGCGGGCATGGAAGCGAGTGAGCACCAAATTCTTGCCCACGTAGGCTTCCTTCACCACCAGGTCGTTGACGTCGAGCCCGTGATTGTTCTCGGCGTTGGCTACCGCCGACATGACGCATTTCCTCACGTCCTTGGCGATGCGCTTCCTGGAGAACTCCAGATCCGCCAGCGCCGTATCCACCTTTTTGCCGCGGATCATCTGCGCCAGCAGATTGAGCTTCTGCGGCGAGATGCGCAGGTTCTTGGCCACGGCCTTCGCCTCGTCGTCGGCGAGCGCTCGCTCTCGCTTGGGTTTGCCCATCTTTGCCGCCTTCAGCTCGCTGGCTTCCTGCTCATGCCGTCGTGGTCTTCGCCCTCACGGCCTTCTTGTCGCCGCTGTGGCCGTGGAAGGTTCTGGTCGGCGCGAATTCGCCGAACTTGTGGCCGATCATGTCTTCGGTCACGCTCACGGGAATATGCTTCTGCCCGTTGTGCACCCCGAAGGTCAGCCCGACAAACTGCGGCAGTATGGTCGACCGCCTGCTCCAGATGCGGATGATCTCATTGCGGCCCGAATTGCGCACGGTCTCGGCCTTCTTCAAAAGATAGCCATCGACGAATGGACCCTTGGAAACTGAGCGTGCCACGTGCCTGCTCCCTACTTCGAGCCGTGACGGACGCGGATGATGAACCTGTCCGTCGCCTTGTTCTTGCGCGTCTTGTAACCCTTGGTCGGCTTGCCCCAGGGAGTGGCCCAGTGCTTGCCACCCTTGGTCCGGCCGCCATTGGGATGGTCGATGGGGTTCATGGCGATCGAGCGCACCGTGGGCCGTGTGCCGCGCCAGCGGGTTCGCCCAGCCTTGCCGGTAACCTCGTTCATGTGGTCGGGGTTGGAGACCGCTCCCACCGTCGCCATGCACTCCTGGCGCACGCGCCGGGTCTCGCCCGAATTGAGGCGCAGGATCGCCCAGCCGGCGTCACGGCCCACGAGCTGCGCATAGGCGCCTGCGGAACGCGCAATCTTGCCGCCACCACCTGCCTTGAGTTCGATGTTGTGCACGATGGTGCCAATCGGCATGGAGGCGAGTTGCATGGCATTGCCGGGCTTCACATCGGCCTTGATGCCGGAGACCACCTGGTCGCCTGCCGCCAGGCGCTGCGGCGCCAGTATGTAGGCAAGCATTCCGTCGCTATACTTCAAGAGCGCGATGAATGCCGTGCGGTTGGGATCGTATTCGAGCCGCTCGACCCTCGCGGGCATGTCATGCTTGGTGCGGCGGAAGTCGACATGGCGGTAGGCCTGCTTGTGGCCGCCCCCGACATGGCGCATGGTGATGCGGCCGTAGTTATTGCGGCCGCCAGACTTGGTCTTGCCCTCGGTCAATAGCTTGATCGGCCCGCCCTTCCACAGATGGCTGCGGTCCACCTGCACCAATTGACGCAGGCTCGGGGTGGTCGGACGGAATGTCTTTAGTGCCATCGCCGCCTCCCCGTCACAGCCCGGTCGTCACGTCGATGGAATGACCCTCTTCGAGGGTCACGATCGCGCGTTTGGTGTCGCTCAGAAGCGCTCGAATATTCTTGAACGTCTTCTTCTTGCCCTTGCGCACGTGGGTATTGATGGCCCTCACCTTCACATTGAACAGCCGCTCCACCGCCGCCTTGATCTCGGGCTTGGAGGCATCGCGCGCCACCTTGAAAATCACTTGGTTGTGCTCCGAGAGCAGCGTCGACTTCTCGGTGATGATGGGCGCCCGGATGATATCGTGCGCATCCTTCTTCTTCTTGCTCATTTGAAGCGCGCCTCCAGCGCCTCCACGGCCGCCTTGGTGAGCACCAGGCTTTTGCGGCGGAGAATGTCATAGACGTTGATGCCCTGCACCGGCAGCACGTCGATGTTGGGGATGTTGCGAGCCGCCATGGCGAAGGCCGGCTCAATTTCGCTGCCATCGATGATGAGCGCGTTGGTGAGCGCGAGCTTGCCGAAGCGCTCTTTGAGGCCCTTGGTCTTGCCGTCGCTCGATACCGCCCGGTCGAGCACCACGATCTCGCCGGCCTTGGCCTTGGCGGAGAGCGCATGCTTCAATGCCAGCGAGCGCACCTTCTTGGGCAACTCGATGGCATGGCTTCTGGGTTTTGGGCCGAATACCTTGCCGCCGCCGCGCCATTGCGGCACCGACTTGTCACCATGACGGGCATTGCCCGTGCCCTTCTGTCTGTACATCTTCTTGCCGGTGACGGTAACCTCCGACCGGTCTTGCACATGATGGGTGCCGGCCATGCGCTTCAAAAGCTGATAGCGCACCATGCGGTGGATAAGATCCCTGCGCGGCTCGAGTCCGAAGATGGAATCGGCGAGCTCCACCACACCGGCGCTCTCGGCATCGAGCGTCTTGACGGCTGCCTTCATGGCTTCTGCTCCGCTGGCTCTGGGGCGGCCGGCGTCGGCGGGGGGCCCGCGTGGGCGGCCTCGGCCTTGCGGAACGAGCCCGGCTTCGGCGCCTCCTTGGGCAACGCTCGCTTGACCGCATCGCGCACCAATACCCAGCCCCCCTTGGTGCCCGGCACGGCACCCCGCACCAGCACCAGTCCGCGCTCCTTATCCGTTTCCACCACCTCCAGATTGAGCGTGGTGACCCGCATATTACCCATATGGCCGGCCATCTTCTTGCCCTTGAAGACTTTGCCCGGGTCCTGGCGCTGACCGGTGGAGCCGTGGCTGCGATGGGTGATCGACACGCCGTGCGTGGCGCGCAAGCCGCCGAAGTTCCACCGCTTCATCGGGCCTTGAAAGCCCTTGCCCTGATTGGTCCCCGTCACGTCGACGTGTTGGCCTTTGACGAAGTGGTCGGCCGTGATCTCGGCACCCACCTCGATCAGATTGTCTGGGCTCACGCGGAATTCGGCGAGCGTGCGCTTGGGCTCCACCTTTGACACGGCAAAGCTGCCCCGCTCGGCGCGTGTGACGCGGCTCACCTTGCGGCTGCCGGCGCCCAGCTGCAGCGCGGTATAGCCGTTTTTCTCGTCGGTGCGGTGCGCCAGTACCTGGACATTGTCCAGCCTCAGCACGGTGACCGGCACATGTTCGCCGGCTTCCGTGAAGACGCGGGTCATGCCCACCTTCTGCGCTATCACTCCGGAACGCATGTTCCGTATCCTCTCGTGCGTCGGGGATGCAAAGAGCCTATTCGCTACCGCGTCCCGCAACTTGTTCAGAGCTTGATTTCGACATCCACGCCGGCTGCCAGGTCGAGCTTCATCAGCGCATCGACGGTCTGTGGTGTCGGGTCGACGATGTCGAGCAAGCGCTTGTGTGTGCGCATTTCGAACTGCTCCCGGCTCTTCTTGTCGATGTGCGGCGAGCGGTTCACGGTAAAGCGTTCGATGCGGGTCGGCAGCGGGATTGGCCCGCGCACCTCAGCCCCCGTGCGCTTTGCCGTATTGACGATCTCGCGCGTGGACGCGTCGAGCACGCGATGGTCAAAGGCCTTGAGCCTTATTCTTATGTTCTGGCTTTGCATCGACGTGCCCTCTTGAAAGTCAAGGAGCGCTCCTGGTCCGAGCGCTCCTCTTCGTTCTCCCTTTACTCGATGATCGAGGTGACGACCCCGGCACCCACGGTTCGGCCACCCTCGCGGATGGCAAAGCGAAGCTTCTCCTCCATGGCGATGGGCGTAATAAGCTCAATCGTCACGGCCACGTTGTCGCCAGGCATCACCATCTCCGTGCCTTCCGGCAGGGCCACCACACCGGTGACGTCCGTCGTGCGGAAATAGAACTGCGGACGATAGTTGGTGAAGAACGGCGTGTGCCGCCCACCTTCCTCCTTGGTGAGAATATAGGCTTCGGCCTTGAACTTCTTGTGTGGCTTGATGGAGCCGGGCTTGCACAACACCTGACCCCGCTCCACCGCCGTCTTGTCGATGCCGCGCAACAAGCAGCCGACGTTGTCGCCCGCTTCGCCGGCATCGAGCAGCTTGCGAAACATCTCGACGCCGGTCACCACGCTCTTTTGCGTATCGCGAATGCCGACGATTTCCACTTCCTCGCCGACCTTGATGGTGCCGCGCTCGATGCGACCGGTCACCACCGTGCCTCGCCCCGAGATGGAGAACACGTCCTCGATGGGCATCAGGAAGGGCTGGTCCTTTGGACGTTCGGGCAGCGGGATATAGGTGTCGAGCGCCTCAAACAGCTTCAAGATCGCCTCATCGGCCAACGGCCCCTTCTCCCCGTTCAGCGCCTTGATTGCTGCGCCGCGGATGATCGGCACGTCGTCGCCGGGGAATTGATACTTGGAGAGCAGTTCACGCACTTCCATCTCGACCAGCTCGACTAGCTCGGGATCGTCCACCGCGTCGCACTTGTTGAGGAACACGACGATATAGGGAACGCCCACCTGCCGAGCGAGCAGGATGTGCTCGCGCGTCTGCGGCATGGGCCCGTCCACTGCGCTCACCACCAGGATGGCGCCGTCCATCTGCGCCGCGCCGGTGATCATGTTCTTCACGTAGTCAGCGTGACCCGGACAATCCACGTGCGCATAGTGCCGCTTGTCGGTCGAATACTCCACATGACTGGTGGCAATGGTCAGGATCTTGGTCGGATCGCGCCGCCCCTGGCTCTCCGAAGCCTTGGCCACCTGGTCGTAGGACACAGCTGTGGTCGTCCAGCCGCGGTCCGCGCTTACGCGCGTCAGCGCGGCCGTCAACGTGGTCTTGCCGTGGTCCACGTGACCAATCGTGCCAACGTTGCAGTGCGGCTTCGTACGATCAAATTTCGCCTTGGCCATTGCGGCTCTCCTTCAGTCCTCGAACGCCCGACCCATTGCCGGGACCTAGTCGTCTTCTTCGTTGCGCCTCTCTGCGCTGCGCGGCTCTTACTTGCGCCTCACGCCCTTGCCTCCGCCCCTTCTGCCTCACTTATCCTGCGGCTCCACTGCCTCCTGCGCCTTACGCTTGCGCCTCATGTTCTTTGCCCCGCAGGCTTCCCAGTCCCCTGTGCACGGTTGCCACACTCAGGCGTACTTGGCCTTCACCTCTTCCGCCACGTTGCGTGGAACCTCCGCGTAATGGGCAAACTGCATCGTATACATGGCCCGACCCTGGCTCATGGATCTGAGCTGGCTCACGTAGCCGAACATATTGGCGAGCGGCACATGGGCACGGATCACCGTGGCGTTGCCGCGCATCTCCTGACTGCGGATCTGGCCGCGGCGGCTGTTGAGATCTCCGATCACGCTGCCGACGAAATCGCCGGGCGACACCACTTCCACGTCCATGATCGGCTCGAGCAGTTTGACCCCGGCCTTGGCCGCGCCCTCGCGCATAGCCGTGCGCGCCGCGATCTCGAAGGCGATGGTGCTCGAATCCACCTCGTGATAGTCGCCGTCGAACAGCGTAACCTTGGTGTCCACCATCGGGAAACCGATGAGCACGCCCGAATCCCAGACGCTCTGCACGCCCTTCTCCACACCCGGGATGTACTCCTTGGGTACGACACCGCCGACGATTTCACTTAGGAACTCGTTGCCGGCGCCGGGTTCGTTGGGCTCAAGACGCAGCTTGACGCGCGCGAACTGGCCCGTGCCTCCGGTCTGCTTTTTGTGCGTGTAGTCGATCTCGGTGGTGCGCGCCAAGGTCTCGCGGTAGGCCACCTGCGGCGCGCCGACGTTCACCTCCACCTTGTGCGTGCGCTTCAAGATGTCGACCTTGATGTCGAGGTGCAATTCGCCCATGCCCTTGATGATGGTCTCCCCACTCTCCTGGTCGGTTGCCACCCGGAAAGAGGGGTCCTCGGCTGCCAGCTTGGACAGCGCCAGGCCCATCTTCTCGACATCGGCCTTGGTCCTGGGCTCGATCTTCATCTCGATGACAGGATTGGGGAACTCCATCTTCTCGAGCAGCACCGGTCTATTGGGATCGGACAGGGTCTCGCCAGTGCGCGTATCCTTAAGGCCGGCCAAAGCGATGATATCGCCGGCATAAGCCTCGTCGATCTGTTCACGGTCGTTGGCATGCATCAGATACATGCGCCCGACCCGCTCCTTCTTCTCGCGCGTGGTGTTGGTGAGACCCATCCCGCTCTTCACGGTGCCCGAATAGACGCGGGCGAACGTGATAGACCCCACGTGCGGGTCGTCCATGATCTTGAAGGCAAGCATCGACAGCGGATCGCTGTCCAGCGGGCGGCGCACGGCTGGCTGTCCGGTCTTGACATCGATCGCCTCGAACGCCTCGCGATCGGCAGGCGAGGGCAGATAATCCACCACCGCATCGAGCAGCGGCTGCACGCCCTTATATTTGAAGGCCGAACCGCACAGCATTGGATAAAAGGCACCCTTCACCGTCGCCTTGCGGATCAGTCGCTTGAGTGTGGCGACGTCGGGCTCCTTGCCGTCGAGATAGGCCGCCATGACGTCGTCGTCCATTTCGACCGCCGCCTCGATCATCTGGGCGCGGTACTCGGCCGCCCTTTCCGCCAGGTCGGCGGGAATGGCTTCCTCGGTGAATTTCGAATCCTTGTCGTCGCCATGCCAGATGGTGGCCATCATCTTGAGAAGGTCGACCACGCCCCTGAAACTTGACTCCGAACCAACGGGCAGCTGCAGCGGCACAGGTTTGGCGCCAAGCTTCTCCTTGATATCGGCGACACACATGAAGAAGTCGGCGCCGGTCTTATCCATCTTGTTGGCGAAGATGATGCGCGGCACGCCATACTTGTCACCCTGTCGCCAGACGGTCTCGGTCTGGGGCTCAACACCCTGGTTACCGTCGAGCACGCACACGGCGCCGTCCAGCACGCGCAGCGAGCGCTCCACCTCGATGGTGAAATCGACGTGGCCGGGTGTGTCGATGATGTTGAGGCGTTTGCCGGTCCAGAAGCAGGTCGTGGCGGCCGAGGTGATGGTGATCCCGCGCTCCTGCTCCTGCTCCATGTAATCCATGGTTGCAGCGCCGTCGTGCACCTCGCCGATCTTGTAGGTCTTGCCCGTGTAATAGAGGATCCGCTCCGTGGTGGTGGTCTTGCCGGCATCGATGTGGGCCATGATGCCGAAATTGCGGTAGTCCTCGATCTTGTGTGCGCGCGGCATGAGTGCAGTTCCGTTCACCAGCGGTAATGGGAGAAGGCGCGGTTTGCCTCCGCCATCTTGTGCGTATCCTCCCGTTTCTTCACCGCTGTCCCGCGGTTGTTTGCAGCATCGAGGAGCTCGGCCGAGAGCCGCTCCTCCATGGTGTTTTCGTTGCGACCCCGCGCGGCCGCGATCAGCCAGCGGATGGCCAAAGCCTGGCGCCGCTCGGGGCGCACCTCAACCGGCACTTGATAGGTGGCGCCGCCGACCCGGCGCGAGCGGACCTCCACGGCCGGCATGACATTCTCAAGCGCCGAGTGGAAGAGCTGAATCGGGTCCGACTTGGCACGGCTCTGCATGCGATCGAGCGCCCCGTAGACGATGTTTTCCGCCACCGACTTCTTGCCCTGGCGCATGATCGAATTCATGAATTTGGAGACCACGACGTCGGAGAATTTCGGGTCCGGGTTGACCTCGCGTCTCTCAGCTCTGTGCCGGCGCGACATGTGTTTCTACCTCTAACCTCGATGCCAACTGACCGTCCGCAAAACACAAACGACCCACTACTTGGGTCGTTTTGCTCCGTATTTTGAGCGCCTCTGCTTGCGGTCGGCCACACCTTGCGTGTCGAGCACGCCGCGGATGATGTGGTAGCGCACCCCCGGCAGGTCCTTGACGCGGCCGCCGCGGATCATCACCACCGAGTGCTCTTGCAGGTTATGGCCTTCACCGGGGATGTAGCCGATCACCTCAAAGCCGTTGGTGAGCCGTACCTTGGCAACCTTGCGCAGCGCCGAATTGGGCTTCTTCGGCGTCGTTGTATAGACGCGCGTGCACACGCCACGCTTTTGCGGACACGACTGCATGTGCCGTGCCTTCTCGCGGTAGACTTTCTGCATCCGCGGTTTGCGGACTAACTGTTGTATCGTCGGCATCCGCCGCATCCACCTGTTCGTCAGGCGCAAAGCTCAAGACCGTGCGCCAAAACCTGCCGCCGAGGCGCGACAATAGCCCCCGGCTCCAATTCCAGAGGATCCACTCGGATCGCCGACGCGACCTTGCGGATCTTGGCCCGAAAATGTCCTCTGCTTGACGACGACAGCGTCTAGGCCAGGGCGGGTTCGAGCCCGCACCACAGCAACGGCCTACCGCCTGCCGTGAGAGTGGCGGGGTTATATACGAGCCGATCTCGCCCGGTCAACACCCGGCTGGCCGGCGTCTGAGAAATATTTCAACGCACGTTCAATGGCGGGGCTCCCCCGGCGCTCCCAAGAGCTGCTGGGCGGGCCCTGGCACGGTTTGCCCCCCGAGGTTGGCAAGGCCATTCACTAACGCTGCCGGGTGTTCTTGGGGCAATGGTCCCTCGTATACCTTGCGCGGCTCAAGCCGCGACTTAATTTGCAACTGCGCCGAGACGTGCCTCAGTGCGCAGCTTGTCGCAAACGTCAGCAATGGGGCGAGCAGCCATGGAAGCGAAGATGGTGGCGGTTGGCTATGCGGCCAGTCTGCCGATAACAGAGGAGCGATCCCTCTTCGAGTTTGAGACACTCATGCCGCGCCCCGGCGGGCGCGACCTGCTGGTGCGCGTCAAGGCCGTTTCCGTCAACCCCGTCGACGTCAAGGTGCGAATGCGCAAGCAGGGCACCGAAGCCAAACCCGTCATCCTGGGATGGGACGCTGCCGGCATCGTCGAGGCGGTTGGCCGGGATTGCAGCCTGTTTAGGCCGGGCGACCATGTCTACTATGCTGGCAATATCAACCGGCCCGGCACCAACGCCCCATTCCATTTGGTGGATGAGCGCATCGTCGGTCGCAAGCCGACGTCGATCGGCTTTGCGCAAGCCGCCGCGCTGCCGCTCACCACCATCACGGCCTGGGAGTTGCTATTCGACCGGATCGGCGTAAAGCGCGGTGCTGGAGCCGAACACCGCTCGCTGCTGGTCGTTGGTGGCGCGGGCGGCGTCGGCTCGATCGCCATCCAGCTTGCGCGCAAGCTGACGAGCCTCACCGTCATCGCCACCGCATCGCGCCCGCAAACGCGAGACTGGGTCAAGGACCTCGGCGCCCAGCACGTGATCGATCACACCCAGCCGTTCGGCCCACAGCTGAAGGCTGTGGGCTTTGTCAGCGTCGACATCGTGCTTGCGCTCACCGGCACCCAGCGTAACGCCGCCCAGATCATCGATGTCGTATCGCCGCTAGGTCGCCTCGGCGTGATCGAGGGCGTCGACACGCTTAGGGCCTTTGACGCGGCGGCCCTGTGGACCAAGTCGATCAGCATCCATCCGGAGCTGATGTTCACCCGCTCCAGCTTCGCCACCCCGGACATGATCGAGCAGCACCGGCTGCTTGATGAGGCTGCGGACCTCGTGGACAGCGGCCTCTTGCGCACGACGATGGCGGCCAACTTGGGGCCGCTCAGCGCAGGCCGCCTGCGGCGCGCCCACGCCCAGCTCGAGAGTGGAACGACCATTGGCAAGGTCGTGCTGGAGGTGGGCTAGCCCCAAGCCGGCCCCGGACCCTCCCGTCGGACCTCGGCGGGTCGTCGGGTGCCGGTCATTGGCTGCCCGTCGTCGGCTGCCCGTCGTCGGCTGTTGGGCCTCGCCAGGTCCCGGCGCGCTCATCGCGCACCGGGATCGTGATCGCTCTTACTCCGCCGCGGCCTCGGTGCGACGGCGCCGGCGCTCGGGTGGACGCAGGGCGCCGCCCTCCTCTGGCCCGGCCAGCGCGGCCTTTTCGGCCTCGAACTTCGCCTTCTCCTTGGCGATCAGCTCGTCCCGCTTGGCAGCCTCCTTGCGCAGGCGGCGCAGCATGCCGCCCGTGCCCGCCGGAATGAGCCGCCCGACGATCACATTCTCCTTGAGCCCCTCGAGGGTGTCGGCCTTGCCGTTGACAGCGGCGTCGGTCAACACGCGAGTGGTCTCCTGGAAGGAGGCAGCCGAGATGAAGCTGCGGGTCTGCAGCGAAGCCTTGGTGATCCCGAGCAGCACGGGCTTTGCGCTGGCTGGCCGCTTGCCGGCTTTTTCCGCGGCCAAGTTCTGCTCGTTGAACTCGATCCGGTCGAGCTGTTCGCCCTTGAGGAACTCGGTCTCGCCGGGGTCCTCCACCTCCACCTTCTGCAACATCTGGCGGACGATGACCTCGATGTGCTTGTCGTTGATGGTCACGCCCTGCAGCCGATAGACGTCCTGGATCTCGTTGATCAAGTAGTTGGCAAGCTCCTCCACTCCTTTGATGGCGAGGATGTCGTGGGGGGCCGGATGGCCATCATAGACAAAGTCGCCCTTCTCGATGCGGTCGCCGTGTTGCACAGCCAGGTTCTTGCCGCGCGGGATCAGGTACTCCTTGGGCTCGGCGTTCTCATCGTCGGGTTTGATGAGGATGCGCTGCTTGTTCTTGTAATCCTTGCCGAACTCGACGGTACCCGTAATCTCGGCGATGATCGCGTTGTCCTTGGGGCGCCGCGCTTCGAACAGCTCCGCCACGCGCGGCAGGCCGCCCGTGATGTCTCCAGTCTTGGCAGAAGCGATCGGGATGCGCGAGAGCACGTCACCGGCCTTCACCTTGGCGTTGGGCTCCACCTGCAGGATCGCGTCCACAGGCAGCGAGTAGCGGGCATCCACGCCGCGTGCGACGCGCACGGGCTTGCCGCCCTTTGACTCGCGAATGAGGATGGCCGGCTTCAGATCCGAGCCGCGTGGCGTGGCGCGCCAATCGGTGATCACTCGGTTGGTCGTGCCCTGCATTTCATCCGTCTGCTCCTTCATAGACACGCCTTCGACCAGATCAACGAAATCGGCAATGCCGTCGACTTCGGTCAGGATGGGACGCATGTATGGATCCCACTGCGCAAGGCGGGCGCCGCGCTTCACCTCGTCGCCGTCGTCGACATGCATTTGCGCCCCGTACGGGATCTTCTGTACGGCGAGCTCCTTGCCCGACTGATCGCTGATGACGAAGGCCATGTTGCGACCCATGGCGATGAGGCGCCCCTGGCTGTCCTTCACCACGGCTCGGTTCTTGATCTTCACCTTGCCGTTGAAGTTGGACTCCAGGAACGACTGGTCGACCGTTTGCGCCACACCCCCCAAATGGAAGGTGCGCATGGTGAGCTGAGTGCCCGGCTCACCGATCGACTGGGCGGCAATGACGCCCACCGCCTCGCCGATATTGACGGGCGTGCCACGCGCCAGATCGCGACCGTAGCACTTGGCACACACGCCGTTGGTGGTCTCGCAGGTCAGCACGGAGCGGATGCGCACTTCCTGGATCTGCGCCTTCTCGATCGCCTCGACCTCCTTCTCCTCCAGCAGCGTGCCAGTGTTGACGAGCACCGCCTTGGTGGCAGGATCCTTGATGTCCTCGGCCGCCGTGCGCCCGAGCACCCGCTGGGCAAGCGACACGATCACTTGGCCTGCGTCAACCACAGCCTGGACGTTGATGCCGGCATCGGTGCCACAGTCCTCCTCGGCGATGATGGCGTCTTGCGCCACGTCGACGAGGCGGCGCGTCAGGTAGCCAGAGTTGGCCGTCTTCAGCGCCGTATCGGCAAGGCCTTTGCGGGCACCATGCGTCGAGTTGAAGTACTCGAGCACCGATAGGCCTTCCTTGAAATTGGAGATGATCGGCGTCTCGATGATCTCTCCGGACGGCTTGGTCATAAGACCACGCATGCCCGCAAGCTGGCGCATCTGTTTTTCAGATCCGCGCGCTCCAGAATGCGCCATCATGTACACCGAATTGACCGGTCGCGACCGTCCGGTTCCCTTCTCCATCTGCACCGAAGAAATGCGCTGCATCATCTCCCTGGCAACCTGATCGGTGCACTTCGACCAGGCATCCACCACCTTGTTGTACTTCTCCAGCTGAGTGATGAGGCCATCGTTGTACTGCTGCTCGTACTCGCGCACGAGTTCATGGGTCTGCTCGACGAACTTCGCCTTCGTCTCAGGGATCACCATGTCGTCCTTGCCGAACGAGATGCCCGCCTTGAAGGCGTGATAGAAGCCAAGCCCCATCACGCGGTCGCAGAAGATCACCGTCTCCTTCTGACCGCAGTTGCGGTAGACGGCATCGATCAGACCGGAGATGGCCTTCTTGGTAAGGAGCTGGTTGACCAGCGCGAACTTGACCCCGGCCTTGCGCGGCAAGAGCTCGCCGAGCAGCATCCGGCCGGGAGTTGTATCGTGCACCTCGACCACCTCGTTGCCGTCGTCGTCGACGGCATGGAAGCGCCCCTTCACCTTGGCGTGGAGTGTGGCGAGCCCCGCCGCCAGGGCATGCTCCACCTCGGCGATCGAGCCCAACATCATGCCTTCTCCGGGCTCCTTGTCGCGCAGCATCGACACGTAGTAGAGGCCAAGCACGATATCCTGGCTTGGCACGATGATGGGAGAGCCGTTGGCGGGGTGCAGGATGTTGTTGGTCGACATCATCAGCACGCGCGCCTCGAGCTGGGCCTCGAGCGACAGCGGCACGTGGACGGCCATTTGATCGCCGTCGAAGTCTGCGTTGAAGGCGGCGCATACCAGGGGATGCAGCTGGATGGCCTTACCCTCGATCAGCACTGGCTCGAAAGCTTGGATGCCGAGGCGGTGCAGCGTCGGCGCGCGGTTCAACAGCACCGGATGCTCGCGGATGACCTCGTCGAGGACATCCCAGACCTCCGGCTTCTCCTTCTCAACGAGTTTCTTGGCCTGCTTGACGGTGGCGGCCTGTCCTAGGGCCTGCAGGCGCGCGTAGATGAACGGCTTGAACAGTTCGAGTGCCATCTTCTTCGGCAGCCCGCACTGGTGCAGCTTCATCTCGGGGCCAACCACGATGACCGAGCGGCCTGAGTAATCGACGCGCTTGCCGAGCAGGTTCTGCCGGAAGCGGCCCTGCTTGCCCTTCAGCATGTCAGCCAACGATTTGAGCGGCCGCTTGTTGGCACCCGTGATGACGCGTCCGCGCCGACCATTATCGAACAGCGCGTCCACCGATTCCTGAAGCATGCGCTTTTCGTTACGAATGATGATGTCGGGTGCTCTCAGCTCCATCAGCCGCTTCAGGCGGTTGTTGCGGTTGATCACGCGACGGTAGAGGTCATTGAGGTCGGAGGTGGCGAAGCGACCGCCGTCAAGGGGTACGAGCGGCCTCAGCTCCGGGGGGATCACCGGAATAACCGTCATGACCATCCACTCGGGTCGATTGCCGGACTCCAAGAAGGCCTCGATGACTTTGAGCCGCTTGCCAAGCTTCTTGGGCTTGAGCTCGGTGGTTGCCTCGGCAATCTCTTGGCGCAACTGGTCGCGCAATTTCGGCAGATCCATCCCCGACAGCAGATCGCGGATGGCCTCTGCACCGATGCCAGCGGTGAAGCTGTCCTGACCGTATTCTTCGATGGCTTGGTTATAGGCCTCCTCGGTCAGGAGTTGCTTTTCCTGCAGCGTGGTCGTCCCTGGCTCGGTGACGATGTAGTTCTCAAAGTAGAGCACGCGCTCGAGATCCTTGAGCGTCATATCGAGCAAGAGGCCGATGCGCGAGGGCAGCGATTTCAAAAACCAGATATGGGCGACCGGCGCCGCCAGTTGGATGTGGCCCATACGCTCGCGGCGCACCTTGGCCAGCGTCACCTCCACACCGCATTTCTCACAAATGAGGCCCTTGTACTTCATGCGCTTGTACTTGCCGCACAAGCACTCGTAGTCCTTGATGGGACCAAAGATCCGCGCACAGAAAAGACCGTCACGCTCGGGCTTGAAGGTGCGGTAGTTGATCGTCTCTGGCTTCTTGATCTCACCGAACGACCATGAACCGATATCGTCCGGGCTCGCGATCGAGATACGGATCTGGTCGAAGGCCGGGACCTGCACCTGCTGCTTGAAGAGGTTGGTGATCTCGTTCATCGGCTCTCTCTCCTGGAAGGGCGCGGGGCAACGACGTCCCTTCGATTGCATTGTTCATCGCCAACCCCCTGCGGGGATGGCAGCCCTCCCCCGAGCCGGGAAGAGGGCAAGATGTGGCGCTACTCGGCGGCTGCCGGCGGAAGTCGCGGCCGCTCCACTGCCGGTTCCTTCGGCGGCTCTTCGGCCGCGGCGGAGGTTTCGGTATTCACCAGTTCGACATTGAGACCGAGAGCGCGCATCTCCTTGACGAGCACGTTGAAGCTCTCGGGAATGCCGGCTTCGAAGGCATCGTCACCACGCACGATGGCTTCATACACCTTGGTGCGGCCGGCCACGTCATCGGACTTGACGGTCAACATTTCCTGCAGCGTATAGGCGGCGCCGTAGGCCTCGAGCGCCCACACCTCCATCTCTCCGAAGCGCTGCCCGCCGAATTGGGCCTTGCCCCCGAGCGGTTGCTGGGTGACGAGGCTATAGGGTCCGATCGAGCGGGCATGGATCTTGTCGTCGACGAGGTGGTGGAGCTTGAGTAGGTACTTGTAGCCGACCGTCACCTTGCGATCGAACGGCTCGCCGGTGCGCCCATCGTAGAGCGTCACCTGGCCGGTCGTATCGAAGCCCGCCTTCTGCAGCAGGGCCACGATGTCAGGTTCGCGGGCCCCATCGAACACCGGCGTCGCCACGGGAACTCCGTCCTTCAACTTCTCGCTCAGGGCCACGAGATCGGTATCTTTCATGCGACTGACGCCGCCGTCCTTGCCGTAGATGTCGGATATCGCCTCGCGCAGCACCTTGGCGTGACCTTCCTCATGGAACTTCTGCAGCGCCTCGTCGATCGCACGGCCGAGACCGCGGCAGGCCCAGCCCAAATGCGTCTCCAAGATCTGCCCGACGTTCATGCGGCTCGGCACCCCCAATGGATTGAGCACCACGTCAACGTGGGTGCCGTCCTCAAGATAGGGCATGTCCTCGACCGGCACGATCATCGACACCACCCCCTTGTTGCCGTGGCGACCGGCCATCTTATCGCCCGGCTGGATCTTGCGCTTAACGGCCACGAACACCTTGACCATCTTCATGACGCCGGGGGGCAGTTCGTCGCCACGCTGCAGCTTGTCGACCTTGTCGACGAAGCGTCGCTCGAGGCTCTTCTTGGCGTCTTCATACTGCTTGTTGATGGCCTCAACTTCGGCCATGGCGGCCTCGTCGGCGAGCCCGATCTCCCACCATTGGCTGCGCGGGAGTTCGGTCAGCACCTGCTCGGAGATGATGGTGCCCTTGCGTGCGTTCTTTGGACCCTTGGCCGCTTCCTTGCCCAAGAGCGCCGACTTCAGGCGCGCATAGACGTTGCGGTCAAGGATCTGCAGCTCGTCGTCGCGGTCTTTGGCCAGCCGCTCGATCTCCTCGCGCTCGATGGCCATCGCGCGCTCGTCCTTCTCGACCCCATGGCGATTGAACACGCGCACTTCCACCACCGTGCCATTGACGCCCGGGGGCAGTCGCAGTGACGTGTCGCGCACGTCGGAGGCCTTCTCGCCGAAGATGGCGCGCAGAAGCTTCTCCTCCGGCGTCATCGGGCTCTCGCCCTTCGGCGTGATCTTACCAACGAGGATGTCGCCGGGATTGACCTCCGCGCCGATGAAGACGATGCCTGCCTCGTCGAGATTCCTCAACGCCTCCTCCGACACGTTGGGAATGTCGCGGGTGATCTCTTCGGGGCCAAGCTTGGTGTCGCGCGCCATCACCTCGAATTCCTCGATGTGGATCGAGGTGAAGACGTCGTCGAACACCACGCGCTCGGAGAGCAGGATGCTATCCTCGAAGTTGTAGCCCATCCAGGGCATGAAGGCGACGAGCACATTCTTGCCGAGCGCCAGGTCGCCGAGGTCCGTTGACGGGCCGTCGGCGATGATCTCGCCGACCTTCACCTGATCGCCGACCGTCACCAACGGTCGCTGGTTGATACAGGTGTTTTGGTTTGAGCGCTGGAACTTGCGCAGCCGGTAGATGTCGACGCCAGGCTTGGAAGGATCGGTCTCCTCGGTTGCCCGAATGACGATGCGGGTAGCATCCACTTGATCGATGATGCCGGTGCGACGCGCGGCGATGGCGGCGCCGGAGTCGCGTGCCACTACCTCCTCCATGCCGGTGCCGACCAGCGGCGCCTCAGCCTTGATGAGCGGCACGGCCTGGCGCTGCATGTTGGAGCCCATCAGCGCTCGATTGGCATCGTCATTCTCCAGGAACGGGATCAGCGCCGCCGCGACGGAGACGAGTTGCTTGGGCGACACGTCGATGTAATCGACCTTGTCAGGCGCCACCAGCAGCACATCGCCCTGATAGCGGCAGGTGATGAGATCGCCGGTCAATCGCCCTCTGGGATCGATCTCGGCATTGGCCTGCGCCACGTGGTAGCGCGCTTCCTCCATGGCCGAAAGGTAGGCCACCTCATCGGTCACCTTGCCCTTGTCCACCTTGCGATACGGGCTCTCAATGAAGCCGTACTTATTGACGCGCGCGAAGGTGGCAAGCGAGTTGATGAGGCCGATGTTGGGACCCTCGGGCGTCTCGATCGGGCAGATGCGGCCGTAGTGCGTCGGGTGCACGTCGCGCACCTCGAAACCAGCCCGCTCGCGCGTGAGCCCACCGGGCCCAAGAGCCGAGAGCCGCCGCTTGTGGGTGATCTCGGACAGGGGGTTGGTCTGGTCCATGAACTGGGACAGCTGCGAGGAGCCGAAGAATTCGCGCACCGCCGCCGCCGCTGGCTTGGCATTGATGAGGTCCTGCGGCATCACGGTGTCGATATCGACGGAGCTCATACGCTCCTTGATGGCGCGTTCCATGCGCAACAGACCGAGGCGATACTGGTTCTCCATGAGCTCGCCGACCGACCGCACTCGCCGGTTGCCGAGATGGTCGATGTCATCGATCTCGCCTTTGCCGTCGCGCAGATCAACGAGCGTCTTGATGACGGCAAGGATATCCTCCTTGAGCAGCGTGCGGACGGTATCCTCGGTTTTGAGATCCAGCCGCATGTTCATTTTGACGCGGCCGACCGCCGAGAGGTCGTAGCGCTCCGGGTCGAAGAAGAGACCGTGGAATAGGGCCTGCGCGGCGTCCAGCGTCGGCGGCTCGCCCGGGCGCATGACCCGGTAGACATCCATCAACGCTTCCTCGTGGTTTGAGTTCTTGTCGATGTTGAGCGTGTTGCGGATGAAGGCACCGACCGTGACATGGTCGATGTCGAGGATCGGGAACTCCTTGATCTTCGCCGCGTGCAGCGTCTCGAGCAGCTTGAGGTTGAGCTCCTCGCCGGCCTCGCCGTAAATCTGGCCGGTCGCCATATTGACGATGTCCTCTGCCAGATACTTGCCGGCCAAGTCCTCGGCGTTGAACAGCACCTCTTTGAGGCCTTCCTCGGCCAACTCGCGCGCGCGCTTGGCCGTCATCTTCTCGCCGGCCTTCGCGACGACCTCGCCGGACCGGGCATCGACAAGATCGGCGGAGGGCGTCATGCCGCGCATCTTCTCGGCCACGAACGGCACTTTCCAGCCGCGCTTGCTCTCCTTGACGGCAATGGTTTTGTAGAACGCCGCCAGGATCTCCTCGTCATCCATGCCCAACGCGTAGAGGAGCGTGGTGACCGGTAGCTTGCGGCGCCGATCGATGCGCACGTAGACGATGTCCTTGGCATCGAATTCGAAGTCGAGCCAGGACCCGCGATAGGGGATGATACGAGCCGCAAACAGCAGCTTGCCGGAAGCGTGGGTGCGTCCGCGGTCGTGGTCGAAGAAGACACCGGGGGAGCGGTGCATCTGGCTCACGATCACGCGTTCGGTGCCATTGATGATGAAGGTCCCGTTGGGCGTCATGAACGGCATGTCGCCCATGTAGACGTCCTGCTCCTTGACGTCTTTGACCGACCTGGCGCCGGTCTCCTCATTCACGTCAAACACGATGAGGCGCAGCTTCACCTTGAGCGGCGCGGCATAGGTCATGTCGCGCTGCTGGCATTCGTCGACGTCGTATTTGGGTGGTTCAAACTCATAGCGCTCGAAATCGAGGGTCGCCCGACCGGAAAAGTCGGAGATCGGGAACACCGACTTGAACACGGCCTGCAGTCCCTGGTCCGGCCGGCCACCCGGCGGCTCCCTGACCATGAGGAAGTCGTCATAGGAACTCTTCTGCACCTCGATGAGGTTCGGCATCTCGGCCACTTCGCCGATCGAACCGAACTGCCTTCTGATGCGCTTGCGGCCGTTATAGGTGTCAGCCATTTCCGCTCCTCGTCCTTCGTCGTGCGAAGGAAGACGTTGATATCCCCGGCGGAGCATGTGCCCCGCCGGTTTTCCTACAGTCATGCCCGCAAAGCTCGACCCTGAGCTTGCAATTGTCGCTGTCTTTCAGGCGACCCGACGCGACGCGGGAAGCTGCCATTCCCGTTCGGCTCGGAACCTCTCAACGCTATTTGATCTCGACCACCGCGCCCTGATCCTCGAGCTGCTTCTTGAGCTTGGCGGCTTCTTCCTTGTTGACGCCGTCCTTGACGGTCTTACCGCCGGCTTCGACCAGGTCCTTCGCCTCCTTGAGGCCGAGGCCTGTAATCGCGCGCACCTCCTTGATGACGTTGATCTTCTTTTCGCCGCTTGACTTGAGAATGACGGCAAACTCCGTCTTCTCCTCCGCCGCCGGCGCGGCGCCCCCGGCTGGAGCGGCGGCTACCGCCACCGGCGCAGCAGCGGAGACGCCCCACTTCTCTTCCAGAAGTTTGGCGAGCTCCGCCGCCTCCAAAACGGTCAGCTTTGAGAGATCGTCGACGATTCTTCCAAGATCGGTCATGACTGGAACTTCCTTTGCTTTGAACTCAGTTGCTCGTGGTGCACCCTCAGGGTTGGCTCGGGCGCACGTGCATGGCTTGCCTCACTCAGGTGCTGCCGGCTGCGGCTCCCTCGGTACCCTTGGCGCCCTGCGCCTGGAGCACGCGCGCCAGCTTGGCGGCCGGCTCCTTGAGCACGCGCGCGATCTTGGTTGCCGGCGCCTGCACCAGGCCGATGAGTTTGGCCCTCAGCTCGTCGAGCGACGGCAGGTCGGCCAGCGCCTTGACGGCGTTGGCATCCATCACCGTCGACCCCATCGTCCCGCCCAGGATCACGAGCTTGTCGTTCTCCCGGGAATACTTGACCGAGATCCTTGCCGCGCTCACCGGGTCGTGCGAGTAGGCCACACAGGTCTGGCCCTTGAGGAGACCACTGGCGCCCTCCGAAGCGGTGCCTTTCAGCGCCAGCATGGCAAGACTGTTCTTGGCGACCTTGACGGAGCCACCGGCTTCTTTCATGCGCTTGCGAAACTCGGTCATCTGCGCGACAGTCATGCCCGCGTAGTGGGCAACGACCAGCACGCCGCTGTCTTTCCATGCCTCGTTGAGGGTGGAAACGAGCTCGCGCTTTTGTGCTCTATCCACTGTCTGCTCACTCCATCTCGCGGAAATAACCTTCGCTGGTTCTTCCGCGGGTTGCACCTTGCCGTCGGTTCGCGACGACGCTTCCACCCGTCCCTTGCCGCGCGTCGGCGACGCTCGGTGCAGACCCAACAGGCCGGACCGGCGAAGCTCGCAGCTTCGCCAACCCATACCCCGTCTCATGCTGGCCCTCTGGCGAGGCTTAAGCCGGATATCCGGCACCGGCAATCTCGGACAGGTCCCGGGGGGAGCCGTGTGGCCGCCCCCGCCATCCGGGCGTTGCGCCCGGCGTTGTTGTCTAACCCATACTTCGCCCCGATCCCTCCTTCTTCATGCCGTCGTGCCAGCAGCGCCAACGCTGCCGGCCTCAATCTTGACGCCCACACCCTGGCTCGAGCTTAGGGATATCTTCTTGACGTAGGTCCCCTTGGCTCCGGCCGGCTTGGACCTGACCACCGCCTCCACGAACGCCCTTATGTTCTCGGCCAACGCCTTATCCGAGAAACTCGCCTTGCCGACGCCGGCCTGGACGATGCCAGCTTTTTCGACCCGGAATTCGACTGCACCGCCCTTGGCGCCGCGCACGGCGCTGGTAACATCCATGGTGACCGTGCCAACGCGCGGATTGGGCATCAGGCCGCGCGGACCCAACACCTTGCCGAGGCGGCCTACAAGACCCATCATGTCGGGGGTGGCAATGCACCTGTCGAAGTTAATATTGCCCTTCGACACTTGTTCCACAAGGTCCTCCGCCCCCACGACATCCGCGCCGGCCGCCTTGGCCTCCTCGGCCTTTGGGCCGCGGGCAAACACGGCCACCCGCTGGGTCCGGCCCGAGCCGTTGGGCAGGTTGCATACCCCGCGCACCATCTGGTCAGCATGCTTGGGGTCAACCCCCAAATTCATCGCGACCTCGACGGTTTCATCGAACTTCGCCTTGGCGCGATCCTTGACGAGCTTGATGGCCTCGTCGATTGCATAGAACTTCTCGCGATCGACGCCTTGGCGGGCGGTCTTCAGACGTTTGCCGAGCTTTACCATTGCCTCACTCCACCACCTGCAAGCCCATCGAGCGCGCGGTGCCCGCGATGGTCTTGGTGGCCGCATCCAAATCGTCGGTATTGAGATCCTTCATCTTCATCTTTGCCACCTCGCGCACCTGGGCAAGGCCGATGGTGCCAACCATGGTGCGCCCGGGCTCTTTGGAGCCGTCACCAATCTTGGCCGCCTTCTTGAGCAGGTAGGACGCCGGTGGGGTACGCATCTCGAACGCAAATGAGCGGTCGGAGAACACCGTGATCTTGACAGGGATCGGCGCACCTTGCTCCAGATCCTTGGTCTTGGCGTTGAACTGCTTGCAGAACTCCATGATGGAGAGACCACGCTGGCCCAATGCCGGACCGATGGGCGGCGAGGGGTTCGCCTGCCCCGCCGGCACCTGCAAGTTGATGTAGCCATCGATCTTCTTGGCCATTGCCTCTTGAACCCTCTCCTAATCCTGCGCGCCAAACCAGGCGATCGCGCCCGCGCTCAGGCAACCTTCTCCACTTGACCGAACTCCAGCTCGACCGGCGTCGGCCTGCCGAAGATCGACACACCCACTTTGAGCCGTGCGCGCTGCTCGTCCACCTCTTCCACATGGCCCTCGAAGGTGGCGAAGGGACCGTCGGCCACCCGCACCTTCTCTCCGATCTCGAAAGTGACCATCGGCTTGGGGCGCTCCACGCCTTCCTTCACCTGGTGCAGGATGCGCATGGCCTCGGCCTCGCTGATGGGGATGGCCTTATTATCGGCTCCCAAAAAGCCCGTGACCTTCGGCGTATTCTTGATCAGATGATAGGCCGGATCCGTCATCTGCATCTTGACCAGCACATAACCTGGAAAGAACTTCCGCTCGGAGGACACCTTGCGTCCGCGTCGCACCTCCACGATCTCTTCGGTCGGCACCAACACTTCCTCAAACAGGTCGGACAGGCCGGCCGCAAGGGCCCGCTTCTTTATGTCCTCGGCCACCTTGCGCTCGAAGTTCGAGTAGGCGTGCACGATGTACCAGCGCTTGCTCATTATTTCTTCGTCTCGTCTCTCGCCCCCGCTCCGCCGCCTGCCGCGAGCACTTTGCATCGTTGCGGCCTAGCGGCCCAGCCTCAGCACGAACTGCACTACGTTGCTGATGACCATGTCGGTAAGCAGGAAGAACACCGAGGTCAGCGCCACCATGACGAGCACCATGGTCGTCGTGATCCAGACCTCTTTCCAGGTCGGCCACGTGACCTTCGATGTCTCCTGACGCACCTCTTCGATGAAGTGAAACGGGTTCTTCACCACGGGATCTTCACCATCAGCCCACGATCCTCACGAGCCGCATGCGCGTGCGGCTCACTGCCTCTCACTTGCGCGTATCGGCTTATTGTTGGCTTGTTAGTTTGCTTGCTTGGGTCGTCTTGCGTTACCGCCACTCGCCTCGCTTGTGCCCTCAAGTTGTTGCCCCAATTTGCGCCAATCGGTTTGCCTCAATCTGTACGCCCTGTATGCCGGCCTGCCTCGACGCCGGCCTGCCTCGACGCCGGCCTGCCTGTTGCCGGCCTGCCTGTTGCCGGACTGCGACCCAGCGAGTGCAAGCAATGCTTGGCAGGGGCGGAGGGTCTCGAACCCCCAACCTTCGGTTTTGGAGACCGACGCTCTGCCAATTGAGCTACACCCCTTGAGGCTCGGCCGATCCGCGCGGGAGCGCTTACATAACGCAGTTCGTTCCCCTTGTCACATTTTTTTCTTGACAAATGCTCGGGGCGAGAGTCGGTAGCTCAAAGCCGTGGGAATCTTGGATATTTCTCATTAAATTACAAGGGGTTAGAGTTTGTAACGGAAGTCCCCAGTGGCTCCTTGACGCCCCTTCCTGGAAACGCAAGGGAGGATCGGACATCGCGGCGGGCTTCGGAGCATCGCCGGGGCAGGTCCCCGGGGGCGCGACTGGAGCGGGTGAAGGGAATCGAACCCTCGTCATCAGCTTGGAAGGCTGTTGCTCTACCATTGAGCTACACCCGCGTTTCCCGTCCACAAGCCGTGCCAGTGCCTCCTTACACTGCTTCAAGTCCTCCTGTCACTGCGCGCGCACTGGGCAAGGTTCAGGTTCTGTGGGGCGCTGGCTTGGCAGCCAAGGCACAGCGCACACTACGAGCTGCGTGAAGCCCAATTTTGCCCCTCCTCCAGATATTTCGAGCTTCGAGAGCTTCGGCTCAAAGCGCAACGCGCCGCAGCCGCAAGGCGTTGGCGATGACGCTCACCGAGGAGAGCGCCATCGCGGCCGCGGCAAGCATAGGGGAGAGGATGACGCCGAGGATCGGATAGAGCACCCCGGCGGCGACCGGGATGCCAGCTGCGTTGTAGATGAAGGCGAGGAAGAGGTTTTGGCGGATGTTGGACATTGTCGCCGCCGATAATCGGCGGGCACGCATGATGCCATTGAGGTCCCCTTTTACCAGCGTGACGCCGGCGCTCTGCATGGCCACGTCGCTCCCGGTACCCATGGCAATCCCAACCTCGGCCGCGGCCAGCGCCGGAGCATCGTTCACGCCATCGCCAGCCATCGCCACGATCCGACCCTCGTGCCGAAGCCGCTCCACCACCGCGATCTTGTCCTCTGGCAGCACCTCAGCCTCGACGTCCCCGATGCCAAGCTTCGAAGCTACCGCGCGCGCGGTTGTCACGTTGTCGCCGGTAAGCATGAGCAGGCGTACGCCGGCCCCCTTCAGGGCAGCGACCGCGCCGGGCGTCGTAGGTTTGATGGGATCAGAAATGGCGAGCACCCCTGCCGCCGATCCATCAATTGCAATGAAGATGACCGTCGCGCCATCTCGGCGGAGCACATCTGCATCGCTGACAAGGGGGCCGAGTTCAACGTGTGCCTCGCGCAACATGCGCGCGTTGCCGATCACGAGGCGGTGCCCGTCAATCAAACCGGTCACACCTTTGCCAATCGGTGCATCGAAGTCGTGAACCTCGGCGAGAGCAATACTGCGCTCTTGCGCCGCTTGCACCACGGCCGCCCCGAGGGGATGCTCGCTGTTGCGCTCGAGGCTCGCAGCAAGCCGCAACACTTCCTCTTGCGCAAATCCCGGGGCCAGGCGCACCGCTATCACGCGCGGCTTGCCTTCGGTCAACGTCCCCGTCTTGTCGATGACGAGCGTATCGACCCGCTCCATGCGCTCGAGCGCCTCGGCGTTTTTGATAAGGACGCCCGCCTGCGCACCGCGCCCCACGCCCACCATGATCGACATTGGCGTTGCGAGACCCAATGCGCACGGACAGGCGATGATGAGCACGGAAACCGCGGCGACCAGGCCGTAGGTCAGACGCGGTTCGGGTCCCCACAGCGCCCACGCCAAGAAGGCCACGACCGCGGCCGCAATCACCAGCGGGACGAACCACGCCGATACCTGGTCTGCCAGTCGCTGGATTGGCGCACGACTGCGCTGCGCTTGGGCAACCATGCGCACGATCTGCGCAAGCATGGTGTCGCGGCCGACTTTTTGGGCGCGCATGATGAAGCTACCCGATTGGTTCATGGTACCGCCGATGACGCCGGCGCCGGCTTCCTTGCTGGCCGGCATCGATTCACCGGTGATCAGCGATTCATCGAGGGTGCTGCGCCCCTCGACGATCTCGCCGTCGACGGGCACGGCTTCACCCGGACGTACACGCAGCAGGTCGCCAGCGACGACGGCGTCCAATGCCACATCCTCCTCGCTGGCATCGGCGCGAATGCGCCGCGCACGCTTCGGCGCCAGGTTTAACAGTGCCTTGATCGCGCCGCTGGTCTGCTCCCTCGCTTTGAGTTCGAGCACCTGTCCCAGGAGCACCAATAGGATGATCACCGAGGCGGCCTCAAAATAGACCGCCACGGAGCCATCGCTGCCGCGCAACGTCGCCGGGAAGAGACCGGGCGAGACCGTTCCCACGACGCTGTAGATCCAGGCCACGCCCGTACCCATTGCGATCAGGGTGAACATGTTGAGGCGCAGCGTTTTGACGGAGGCCCACCCGCGCGCGAAGAAGGGCCAGCCCGCCCAGAGTACGACGGGGGTTGCGAGCAACAGCTCCACCCAGTTCGACAGACGCGGCCCGGCCAGGGTGTGAAGATTGGTTAAGTGCCCACCCATCGCCAGCATGGCGACAAGAGCGGTGGGCACCAGCGCGATGCGAAGCCGGCGTGCCATGTCGATGAGCTCCGGGTTTGGCCCGGCCTCGGCCTCCACCTCGATGGACTCCAATGCCATCCCGCAGATCGGGCAGGTGCCCGGCCCAACCTGCCGGACCTCGGGATGCATGGGACAGGTGTAGATCGCGCCTTCCCGAACCGGCGCTGCGGCTCGACCCTCGCGGTCGAGGAATGTGACAGGAGAAGCCAAGAACCTCTCGCGGCAGCCGCTCGAACAGAAATAGTAACCGCGACCATCGAGGGTCGCGCGGTGTGGCGTCGCGTGGGCATCGACATCCATTCCGCACACAGGATCCTTGGCCGCCTGGGCGATGGCCGCGGCAGGCTTCTCTGCAGATTGCGCCCCGTGCCCGTCGCGACCACCCCCATGTGTGTCGACGCTCATGCTCATCTCCGTTCTACTTGACTACTATACCCCTGTATGGTATATGAGGTCAAGCCATGCATGACCTGACCAAGAGCGCCTGCATTCAACGTCTCAACCGCATCGAGGGACAGGTACGGGGCCTAACGCGCATGGTCCAAGAGGGCCGCTACTGCATCGACATCGTAACCCAGCTCTCAGCGGCGCGGGCGGCGCTTCGGCGCGTCGAACACGAAGTTTTGCGCGATCACATCGGCCACTGTGTGCGCGAGGCGATGCAGAGCGAGGACCTGCGCAAGCAGGATCGCACTATCCAGGAACTCATCGATGTGCTGGCGCGGTCGCGCGGCTAGCCGCCGATACATCCATCAGGACCTGTGGTCATTGGCTTGCAACCGGGCAGGAGGCTGGAAATGTCGGTTGCGCACCGCTGGGTCGAGAGGCCCGCGGGAGAACGCCCCAAGCTCCCGCGACTTGAAGCGCGATTGCAACATCCCACATATTGGCTGAGCCCGCGGTGTTACGTGCCGCTCTCAATCGGTGGTAGGAGCACGTTCATGGTGCACGCCCCATTCCACGGCTTCAACGACGTCTAGGTCGCGCAAGCCCCCCTTCAGCATCCGCTAGTCACGGAGAGGACGGCTCATCGAGCTGGATTTCTCATGACCATGCCCGCGCCATCGGTGCGCATCGGCAGCCGCAGTTTGCTGCTGGGGTGCGCCCGTCGTCACGCTCGCTGCGCTAGCAAGCGGCAGCTGGTTGCGCGTGCGGCAGAACGAGGTCGCCTACGTGACCCGCTTCGGCCAGGTCCTGAACGCTCAAGCCGACCCGCGTCAGCCGGTCCTGCACTTCAAGCTGCCGATGGCGGTTGCCGCCGACACCATCTGCATTTCCACCGACACGGTGAAGATGCCGGTGATGACAGCGTTCACGCGCGACACGCAGGAGGTCTCGCTGCAGTTATCGCTCACCTACATGTGCCGCCAACCGCGGCGGTCGCGCGGGCAACGTCGACATTTCTCACAATCTTGAATCGGTCGCCAACGATCGCGTCCGCGTCAGCCGCCAGGACGTCACAGCGCTCGCTGGTGGGGGCCGCGAGACGATCGTTGATGACATCGAGGTGACCATCGCGTCTGAGCTCAAGCGCTTGTTCAAGATCGAGGTGCAAGACGTGAAAATTCCCGCCCTGGATTTTTCGGTGCAGCAAGGACGCCGTGAACCGCGCCACCCTGGCGCGGGCGCAACGTGTTGAGGCCGAGCAAGACCGCGAACGCGCCAGGGTCGAGGCGGAGACAGTCGTCGTCAAAGCGAGAGCCGAGGGTCAAGCCCGGGCGCAGTTGGCACAGGCACGGGCGAAGGTCGAAGCAACGAGGCTATGCGGTGAGGCCGACGCCAGTGCCATGCGTGCCAAAATCGAGGCCGCTGGCGGCATCGATGGTTATGCCCGCCAGCTGCTCAGGCAGCTCAGATCATGGGAGCGAGCGTTGGCTCCGTTGCGCTCATCCTGCCGGTGCAGCTCGAAGAAAAGGGATAAACAGGGCGTTCCGGCTGGCATCTGTGGGGGGTTCACCTCCCGGATGCGCCACGGGCCCGAGAAGAGAGATAACCCAATGCACCTCTTCGGCCTTGACATCACTGGCGATCACGCTCGCCTCATCCTCCCGGCAATGGGAGGCGCGCTCGCGCTCAGTGGCTTCGTTGCCGGTCGGTGGTCGAGGCACAAAGCACGCGTCCATTTCTGGCGCGAAGACCTCGTTGCCAGCTCCATCGTCATCGAATTGTACGGGATTGTCGCCCAATCTGATGGCGGCGACATGCTGCACATCATCACGCAGGGCAGTCCGTTGGGCTTGGAGGACTTCTTCTTGGCCCCTGATTTGGTCAGGCATGTCAAACGCGAGGCGGTAAAGCACCCAGGACTGCTGCAGCTCGCCAATCCGGTGGCCCATCGCATGATGATGGACGAGGGCAAGGACGCCATTACGGGGTTGGATCCGCGGGCAAACATGAATTTCGTGAACGCTCGCCCGACGCAGAACGACGAAACGCTGTTTGGGTTCGCCGCTTACAGAGAACACAACCATGACGGGACATCGCTACACGACCAGGTCGGCCGGCTCGTGTTGATGGTCGTGAGCCCGACACTCATCGACCGGTTGGCCGACGTTGGGTATGTCACGCGTCTGCGCGTGGCCCATTCCGGGTATCTGCCCCGACGCGATCGTCTGCACGATTTTGCCCGTGAATGGCGGCGCCTACAAACTTTGCCCAATGCCCGGCGCAGTGCTGCCAGCGATAAGATCTGGCAAATCACGATACGGACATCACTCGGCTCTAATGGTTAGGTGTTTCACATGTGTTGGGGCCGGTGAGGCGTGCGCTGATCGCCACCTCGGTCGCCTGCAAGGAGCATTGCTGCCGTGTTCCGTTTTGATTTCACCAGTCCAGACTACCTGCGCGACCCTGCCGCGGGACTGGCCAAGCTGAGGGCTGCGGGCCCTGTCGTGGAGGTGCGCTTCCCCATTATTGGTAGAACCTGGATTACGACGACCAACGAAATGGCGGGCCGCGTCCTGAAGGACCACGCAACTTTCAGGATGCGCAAGGATGGCAGGGTTGCGGGCATGCGCTGGTGGATGCCGCGCTGGTTACGCTCGTTCGCAGCAAGCATGCTGACCATGGATGAACCGGCTCACACGCGTCTGCGCAGCACAGTGGAGGAGGCCTTCCGTCGGCGGGCGATCCTCGACATGGAGCCACGGATCCTCGCGCTTGCCCATGCGCTCGCGGCTGAACTGTTCGCCGACGGAAGCCCCGTCGATTTGGTTGAGCGCTATGCCCGTAGGCTGCCGTTGTCGGTGATCTGTGAGCTGCTCGGCCTCCCCAGCGCAGACCGGTCACGGTTCATCGCCTGGGCGCAGACACTCACCCGCCTCACGGGCGTGGTCGGCTTCCTGCGCATGCTGGGCGGAATCGGCCCGATGCGGCGCTACCTCGAGGGGCAATTGCAGCGAGCTCGCGAGACAGGCGGCGAGGGTTTGATCGCCGAACTCGTTCGCATCGGAGAGGAGGGTCGTATCAGCGCAGAGGAGATGGTGGCCATGGTCTTTCTGCTGCTCGGGGCCGGGTCGGAAACCACCACCCACCTCATCAGCGGTTCAATCTACGAGCTGACGAGAGCACCCGGCTTGCGCGATTGGCTCGAGCAGGACTGGAGCCGTGCGAACCTGGCGGTTGAGGAGTTCCTGCGCTTCGTTTCGCCTGTGCAGTTCACCAAGCCGCGCTTCGTGAATGGGGAGGTTGAGCTCGCCGGTGTGCGCTTGAGGAGGGGCGACCGGATCATGGCCATGCTGGGCGCAGCCAACATGGATCCCGAAACCCACGTCGACCCGGAGAAGCTGGATCTCGCGAGACGGCCAAATCGCCATCTGGCGTTCGGGACGGGGATACATTTTTGCCTTGGACATCAGCTTGCCCGCATCGAGGCCAAGTGTGCGCTGGAAGCCCTCTTCAAGCGGTGGCCGCACCTCGTGCTTGCCACCCCGACGGCGGAAGTCCGTTGGCGCCGGCGCCCTGGCATGAGGGCGATCGACACGCTGATGGTGGCTCCGAGCTCTTCTGTTTGAGGGCGCGGGTCAATTCGACCCGCGGAGTATGAGCGTCTCGGGGTGCGAGCCCCGCGGACCCCACGAAGAGGCTGGGGAAGCATCCTTGGGCAGGGTGGTGGAGGGGGCTGG